>NZ_PYTZ01000059.1:0-541 GCF_003028445.1 Kosakonia sp. H7A
CGTCCAGCAGATCAGCCGGCTGCTGCAGTTCTTCTATGCGGGCAGTGAGTTCAACCGGGTCGACTGCGTGGTCTTGGCAGGCGGTTGCGCGGCGCTGGCCGGGCTGCCGGAGATGGTCGAGGAACAGCTGGGCGTGACCACCGTGGTGGCCAACCCGCTGTCGCAGATGACCCTCGGTCCCAAGGTGCAGGCGCAGGCGCTGCAGCTCGACGCCCCGGCGCTGATGATCGCCACCGGCCTGGCCCTGAGGAGCTTCGACTGATGGCCAGAATCAACCTATTGCCCTGGCGCGCCGAGCGCCGCAAGCAGCGCGAGCGCGAGTTCTTCGGCATGCTCGGTTTCGCTGCCGTGGCCGGCGTGTTGCTGTCGCTGCTGATCTGGTTCTACTTCGACCGTCAGGTCAGCGGCCAGGAGGAGCGCAACAAGTTCCTCACCGCCGAGATCGAGAAGGTCAAGGCGCAGAACCGCGAGATCGAGGAGCTGGACAAGAAGAAGGAGCGCCTGCTCGCACGCAAGCGCGTGATCGAGGAGCTGCAGGCCA
>NZ_PYTZ01000060.1:0-541 GCF_003028445.1 Kosakonia sp. H7A
AGTGCGGGGTGATCGCGTTGGCCTGCGCGGCGCTCACCGGGTTGTAGCGCTTTGCAGGATCGCGCAACTCGATGCGCGACAGCGAGGCATTGGCCAGGCGGGTTTCAAAGGCCATCACGGCCTTGGCCTGCGCGGCGGCCTGCGCCGGCTGGGCGCCGCCCAGTTCCAGCACGCGGGTGATGTACTGCACGTAGGCGTCGCGGATCTTCGCCTGCGATTCGTCGAAGTAGTAGCCCTTCTCCGGCAGGCCCAGACCGCCCTGCCCCGCATAGGCGATGACCTGGCCGGAATCCTTGTAGTCGGCATTGGCGCCGAAGGAGAACAGGAAGCCCTGGCCCTGCGCGTAGCGGTCACGCAGCCACGCGGCGACGGCCTTGCCGTCGTGCAGGCCGTCGATGGCCTTGAGCTGCGGCTGCAACGGCGCCAGCCCGGCCCGGTTGATCGCAGCCTCGTCCATGCCGGTGCGCCAGATGTCGGCGATCTTGCCTTCGATACTGCCGGCCGGCGCGTTGGCGGCCGCAGCCTGTTCGACCAGCGCGTG
>NZ_PYTZ01000061.1:0-540 GCF_003028445.1 Kosakonia sp. H7A
AAGCCGCCGGGATTCCGATGGAGGTGCTGCACCGCGTGGCCTCGATGGCGTCCGGCGGCATGGATACCTTGCCGCACAACGGCGCGGTGATCACGCTGCTGGCGGTGACGGGGTTGAGCCACCGGCAGTCCTATAAGGACATCTTCGCCATTACGTTGATCAAGACGCTGGCGGTGTTCGCGGTGATCGGGATCTACGGGGCCACCGGGTGGGTGTAGGGGATTGCAGCCCCTCTGCGCTGCCGCGCGCCGCAATCTGTTCGCGTCGACCGTCTCGCAAAGCGGCTACCACTGCCCCACCTGCCGGTAGCGTTCGTCTTCCTCGACCAGCCAGGCGATGCCGCGCTGCTCGAAACGCAGCACCTTCGTATTGCCTTGGCCGTCGGTATAGAACGCGGCCGTCGCGGTGAGCACATCGCCCACGAAACTGCGTGCCGTCCACGCCATGGTGGGATAGCTGCGCACCAGAAACTGTTGCGCCGCACGGCCGGGCTTGCTGCCTTGAAACTCCGCGATCTGTTCCTGCGTCGTATCGGGAAAC
>NZ_PYTZ01000062.1:0-539 GCF_003028445.1 Kosakonia sp. H7A
ACCACTTTGTGATTCATGACTGGGGTGAAGTCGTAACAAGGTAACCGTAGGGGAACCTGCGGTTGGATCACCTCCTTACCTTAAAGAACCATCTCCTGAAGTGCTCACACAGATTGTCTGATGAAAAGTAAAAAGCAAGGCGTCTTGCGAAGCAGACTATGTGTCCCCTTCGTCTAGAGGCCCAGGACACCGCCCTTTCACGGCGGTAACAGGGGTTCGAATCCCCTAGGGGACGCCACTTGCTGGTTTGTGAGTGAAAGTCACCTGCCGATGTATCTCAAAACTGACTCACGAGTCATGTTTGAGATATATGCTCTTTAAAAATCTGGATCAAGCTGAAAATTGAAACACTGAACAACGCAAGTTGTTCGTGAGTCTCTCAAATTTTTGCAATGCGATGATGGATCGGAAGAAACATCTTCGGGTTGTGAGGTTAAGCGACTAAGCGTACACGGTGGATGCCCTGGCAGTCAGAGGCGATGAAGGACGTGCTAATCTGCGAAAAGCGCCGGCGAGGTGATATGAACCCTTGACCCGGC
>NZ_PYTZ01000063.1:0-538 GCF_003028445.1 Kosakonia sp. H7A
GGGGGACGAAGAACAGGGGCCAGCGGGCACAGCGGATCGCCTGGCGGATGCGGCGCAGGTTCGCCAGCAGGTCCACGCCCGCCGCGACCTCGGCCAGGCGCGGCCAGAACTTGCCGCCTTCGGAACGGAAGTCGTTATAGGGATCCACCAGCAGCAGCGCGGTATGCCCCGGTGGATAGACGGGCCCCAGCGAATCCATGGCTGCTTCTCCGGGCGCACGCCGTGTGCGCCTGCCGGAACAGCATCGGCCGTGCCCCGTGCCGGATCATCGCGGTGAACGGTGGCCTGCGTGTCCTCCATTTGGGGGATGCCCCCGGAAGGCCGCCGGTTGCTATACATTGCGCCGTGACCGGCAGCGGCGGGCGTAGCGGGGCGGGACATGAGCATCCGGATACTGACCATCGACGACCATCCGCTCGTGCGCAACGGCATCAGCGCCATGCTGGAGGTGGAGCCGGACCTGGTCGTGGCCGGCGAGGCCGGCGACGCCGACGGCGGCCTGGAGCAGTTCCGCCGGCTGCTGCCCGATGTCGTGCTC
>NZ_PYTZ01000064.1:0-538 GCF_003028445.1 Kosakonia sp. H7A
CTGGTGAGCGAGAAGCGTGGCCAGTTGCAGCGTTTGGATCCGCGCACAGGTCGCCAGGGGCGCGTGACCGGCGTGCCGACGGTGGACTACGGCGGGCAAGGCGGCTTTGGCGATGTATTGCCGCATCCCGATTTCGCCCGCAATGGCTGGGTGTACCTCAGCTACGCCGAAGCAGGCGAAGGCGATACGCGCGGCGCCGCGGTGGCGCGCGCGAAGCTGGCACTGGACGCACAAGGCGGCGGCACGCTGTCGGAACTCCAGGTGATCTGGCGCCAGGTTCCCAAGGTCAGCGGACGCGGGCACTACGGGCATCGCCTCGCGTTCGGCCCGGACGGCAAGTTGTGGATCACCTCCAGCGAGCGGCAGAAGTTCGACCCCGCTCAAGACATGGGTAGCAACCTGGGCAAAATCCTGCGCCTCAACGAGGACGGCAGCGTGCCCGCCGACAATCCGTTCGCGAAGCAGGGCGGCGTGGCGGCACAGGCCTGGTCATTGGGCCACCGCAACGCCCTCGGCATTGCCTTTGACGCGCAGGGCC
>NZ_PYTZ01000065.1:0-535 GCF_003028445.1 Kosakonia sp. H7A
CTGGGCCTGGCCGAATGCATGGCGATGGGCAAGCCGGTGATCGGTAGCGGGTGGTCAGGCAACATGGACTTCATGGATGCCCGCAATAGCTGCCCGGTCGGCTATCGCATGGTGCCGGTCGCCGCCGATGCCTATCCCGGCGGCGCAGGAGCGGAGTGGGCAGAGCCCGACATCGACCAGGCCGCCATGTACATGCGCCGCCTGGTCGACGAGCCGGGCCTCGCCGCTGCCCTCGGACAACAGGCCGCCCACGACATTCAGCAGTCCAACGCACCGGCCGTGGCCGGGCGGTTGATTCGCGAACGACTGCGCCAGCTTGAAAAGCAACCTCGCCACAAGGACAACGAGCACATGGGAGACGCGGCATGAAGGACATGCTCCTTGCCGTTTGGCGTTACCGCCATTTCATTCTTTCCTCGATCAAGAACGAACTGCGGCTGCGCTTCATCCGCAGCAAGCTCGGCGGCCTGTGGATGATCATCCACCCTCTGGCCCAGGTGTTGATCTTTGCGCTCATCCTTTCAGAAGTGCTGGC
>NZ_PYTZ01000066.1:0-528 GCF_003028445.1 Kosakonia sp. H7A
GCTGCCGGCAAGGTGGCGCACGTTGTCCAGCGCGATAGACAGGCCCAGCGGCAACGCCAGGGCCAACGCCATCACCATGATCGTGAGCAGCGTCGCCCACGGCTTGCGCAACGCGCGGCCGAGGCTGAAGGCAATGCTGTGCAGGTGGTGGTCGAACCACACCGACAGGCGCGACGGTGCGGCATTCTGGGCGGCGTTGTTCATTCGGCCAGGTCCTGCGGCGAGATATCGTCCACCAGCCTGCCGTGGTCGAGCACGAGCACACGCTTGCGCATCTGCTTGAGCAGTGCCAGGTCGTGGCTGACCACCAGCACGCTGGTACCGCGCGCGGGCAGTTCGGCGAACAACTGCATGATCTCCGCGGCCAGCGTCGGGTCGAGGTTGCCGGTAGGCTCGTCGGCCACCAGCAGGCGCGGTTCGGACACGATGGCGCGGGCGATGCCCACGCGTTGCTGCTCGCCGGCCGACAGCTGCGCCGGCAGCGCCTTCTCCCGGTCGGCCAGGCCGATGCGTTCCAGTGCCGAGCGC
>NZ_PYTZ01000067.1:0-528 GCF_003028445.1 Kosakonia sp. H7A
TACGGACTTCTACGGCCAGCAGAGCTGCACCGCAGGCCGCGCCGCCTTCATCACCGGGCAATCGCCGATCCGCACCGGCTTGACCAAGGTCGGCATGCCCGGCGCAACGTTGGGTCTGAGCTTCGAAGACCCCAGCATCGGCCAGTTTCTCAAGCACTTCGGCTATGCCACGGGGCAGTTTGGCAAGAACCACTTGGGCGACCGCAACGAGCATCTGCCCACGGTGCATGGTTTCGACGAGTTCTTCGGCAACCTCTATCACCTCAATGCGGAGGAGGAGCCCGAATACCCGAATTATCCGAAGGATCCCGCGTTCCGGAAGAAATACGGGCCTCGCGGCGTTCTCAAATGCAAGGCCACCGACAAGGACGACACCACGGTGGACGAGCAGTTCGGAAAGGTCGGCAAGCAGGTGATCGAGAACACCGGCGCGCTGACCCGCAAGCGCATGGAAACAGTCGACGAGGAGTTTCTCGGCTCCGCTCTGGATTTCATCGAACGAAAGAGCAAGTCGCAGGAGCCGTGGTT
>NZ_PYTZ01000068.1:0-526 GCF_003028445.1 Kosakonia sp. H7A
CGGCCATCGCGCCGGCTGGGCCAGGACGCGGCGCTGGGCAACCTGCGTGCGATTCCCTGGGTGTTCGCCTGGAGCCAGGCGCGCGCGGTGGTGCCTGGCTGGTACGGCGTGGGCAGCGGCCTGCAGGCGGCGGCGGATGCCGGCCACGAGGAGGTGCTGCGCGAGATGGCGGCCGATTGGCCGTTCTTCCGTACCTTCCTCGATGACGTGGCGATGGTGCTGTCCAAGGGCGACCTCAATATCGCCGAGCTGTTCTCGCGCCGGGCCGGTCCGCTGCACGAGGCCTTCTTCCCGCGCATCGTCGAGGAACTGGCGCTGACCAAGCGCTGGGTGAAATCGCTGACCGGCCAGCAGTCCCTGCTCCAGCACGACCCGCGGTTGGCCTTGTCGATCCGTTTGCGCAACCCGTACATCGACCCGATCAGCGTGCTCCAGGTCGACCTGCTCGAACGCTGGCGCGCGACCGGCGGCGAGGACGAGGACCTGCTGCGCGCGCTGGTGGCTTGCGTCAACGGGGTCTCGCAAG
>NZ_PYTZ01000006.1:0-288628 GCF_003028445.1 Kosakonia sp. H7A
TGAGCCGAATGCCGCCGAACAGCCTGAGGCCATTGCCGAGGGAGATCGCCGCATCGATGCCCTGGATCGTGAGATCAGCGCCCTGCGTAACGAGATGGACCTGCGTAAAGCCATCAGCAATAACAGTCTGCTGACCACGCTCGAACGTCAGGGCACCCGTAACCAGGATAACCAGCTGCAGCAGAAAGCCGGCAATCAGGACCAGGGGTTCAGTCAGATGAGCCAGTCTCAGTCTTCCGGAGCGAACTGATATGAGACGTTATTCTTTCAGCGGCCGCACCGGTCGGATTCTCCTTATCGTGTTGTTTATTCTCCTGATGACGGCCGGCATGTTCGCCCTGGCCTCCGTGTTTATGGCGTATGACCCGGACGGCCATCTGACACGCCACTGGCTGCATGACAGCCGCTGGGCACTGTTTGCCTGGCGGCTGCTCATGTATGCCGGCATCGCGGTAGCCTGGCGGATGAAGGTCCGGCCGCAGATGCTGGCGCGCTGGCCGGAAGTCCGGAGTCGCCTGCCGCGCACGGAGCTGCTCAGTGTGTTGTTTATAGCGGCCACGGAGTGCGTGGCCTGGGCAGGCGTAGTGTGAGGAGAGGACAATGACTGCGAACAGTTTTCTGGAGTATTTTCTCATCCTGTTCGGCTGGGTGATGAACAACGCCATGTGGACCATCCTCGGCAATACGGGGCTTTTTGCCCTGCCGCTGGTCTTTAAGGTGACGGGTGTGTGGCTGAAGGTCCGGGAGGAAGGGGCGGACGAAGGCAACAAAGGACTGCTGGCACTGCCCCGTATCGAGCATGCGCTTTACGTGTCGTTTGTGGTGATGTTGTTCTGCTGCATTCCGCTGCTGCCGGTGGATATCAGTACCATTAAATTCGACAGTTCCCGGGCAAAACAGTGCGGTGTCAGTGTACCCGCGCCACAGAACTCCGGTTACAGCGGACTGGTGAACGACTTTGACGGGCGCACGGCCGAGGTGCCCATCTGGTGGTATCTGCTGCATATGATGTCGAAAGGCACCACGCAGGCGATGATTGCGTCCATCCCGTGCGGTACGGAGCTGCGCCAGATGCGGTTTGACGTGCAGAACACGAAGCTGCGTGACCCGGTATTGCTGCAGGAGGTGCAGGATTTTGCGAACCAGTGTTACTCGCGGGCGTACTTTCGTCTCAAGAACAGCAACAGCCAGCTCAGCGATGCCACCATCAACTCGGTGGGCTGGATTGGCAGCGACTATTTTCTGAATACGTCCGGCTATTACGATTATTACACCGCCTCCACACCGCGGAGTCAGTGGCCGTATGACAGCACGCGCGACAGCGGTTATCCGGATACCGGGCTGGGGGGCTATCCCACCTGTAAAACGTGGTGGTCAGATGGCTCATCCGGGCTGCGCAAACGGGTGCTGGCCAGCTTTGGCGACAACACGCGTAAGGAGATGCAGCGATCATTCCCGGGGACGCAGTGGGAAGAGGTCGCCCTGCGCTGGCTGGTCAGCCCGCGTAATGCCGGCCTCTCCGGAGACGGAACGACGTACGCCGTGGGAAGTTCTGATAATGTGAGCGGCGTGGTTGGTAATGTGACCCGGCTGACCTCCACCATCGGGCTTGGCCTCAAGCAGGCGGAAGCGCTGCCGGGCTTTGATGCGCTGAAACAGGCGCTTCCGATGATTCAGGCGCTGCTGCAGATGATGATAATCACGGTGATCCCGGTGCTGATGATGTTCAGTGCCTATGAGCCCAAAACGGTGGTGACCATATCATTTGCGCTGTTTGCGCTGCAGTTCATCACCTTCTGGTGGGAACTGGCCGGGTGGCTTGATGACCGTCTGATCACTATCCTCTACGACAATATGGCACAGCAGGGGCTTACCAGCAGTTCTGTACCGTTCGCGAGTTTCATCAGTTCAACCAACGACGGCTGGATCATGAATCTGGTGCTGGGAATGATGTATGTGGTTTTCCCGGCGTTCTGGATTGGCATGCTTAGCTGGATCGGCGTTAATTTGGGAACAGCAATATCTACAGGGCTGGAGAAAGGAGGTTCTAAACCACAAGATGCAGGTGCTGAGGCGGGAAGAGATGCCCAGAAGTTTGTTACAGATAAAGCAGGAGGAGTTGTAAAGGGGAGTTTTAAATAATAGTAGATGAACTGTACGCGGCTAAAACGTGCAGTTCATCTGTTTTCGTTCCATTCTCTGTCTTGGTTTTCCCATTCTTCCCTTTGTTTTTGTTGGCGTTTTCTCCATTCTTCATCTTGTTTTTTGCGTGCGGGAGAGGCAGTTAAAACATCTGCTATCCCAGTCAGTAAGGCCGCTCCACACATATTGGTTGCACTGGAGAATACAACAGGTTCTGGCGCTTTACGTTTCAGCTTTGTTTCGTCATAAACGATGTCACGACGTTTACCGGCGAACCGGGCCAGGGTGACACTCAGGTCGTCAGCATCGAAGCCACTGTGACTCATGGTAAAAACTCCTTTCACTTGGGTTAGCTGGTTAGTCCTTCACTAATTTTGACTTTAGCGCTTCGTAAACGTCTTCCCGACGGTCAACAGTGATGACGGTGATAACCACATCAACCTCTCCATCGTCACTTTCCAGCACCTGATAGACAAGCCTGAAACCATCCATACGCAGCTTAATTTTGTAGCATTTTTCGACACCAGACAACTTATGTTTTATCGGGGTCAGCGCTGCCAGCGATTCAGCACGTTTTTTTAATTTCTTCCGAAAGGCTTCTCTGATTTTGCTGTCCAGAGCATTCCATTCCTTTAGCGCTGATTTCTTAAATTTCAGTCGCGTTTTTAAGGCAGTGCCGGACAATCAGAGGTTCTCCCAACTGACATCTACTTCATCTTCATCCTGGCGGTTACGTACAATATTAGCCAGCTCACGATCTTCAATAGCATCAAGCATTGCTGCATAAAGTTCCGCAGGAATGCAGTAGAACGAGGGTTTACTGTGGTTAAGGATGGCCACAGGCTGGCCTCCTGCTGACATCACTGTCGCCGTTGGGTTTTTTTTGAGCTCACTGATGGTAGCTGAGCGATTAGCAAGGATTGCAGTTGTCATATAAGACCTCAATTAAGACCTATTTTTAGTCCTGATGATAGTGGGAAAATCTTGTGAAAGCAATCACGAATAGTGCGTTTTTTGAGCGTAACCCGGTTGTTATAGTGCGTGTAAAACATGAATCCAGAACAGCATTTATATAATGTCTAATCGTATTCCACGTTGTCAGAAGTCACGTTGAGGATATATTAAAATGGTTTTGGCCAGAATGATAACCTTCGGGATAAAGTACTTACGTCACAGCTGAACATCTCACCGACAGAATTACCCCACTCCTGGTATGTTGACAGGGGAGGGTGATGATCTGTTTTGCTGGCATATATGATCACGTTGCCACTGGGCGTTATGCAGTGAAGAACGCTTTTAAAAAGCGAGTGTAATAAATATGAGAATGGAGAGGAAACGTCAGGGGGAATATGATAATTAATGACCAGCCAGCCGTTGTCGTTAAGACGGTCAGCACAGGAATGTAAAAAACTCCGTTTTGCCTGCAGGGGAGTCATGGCGTCGTCTGAATAAAGATCTGAAAATATAATGTCATACCGGTCCTTGTTTTTGCGATTCATAAAATCATTCGCATCCTGAATATAGTAATGAGTTTGGATATTGTCAGGTAGTGACAAATAGTCTTTTGCAACACGCATTACCGCTTCGCGAAGTTCTACAACATCAAGGACGGTTTCATTATTAAAGGCATTGATTGCACGAACCAGACAACCGCCTCCGAGTCCTAATACAAGTACTTTTTCAACAGTGGTAAAACTGAGGGACATTAACATCGCTCTGATGTATTGGTGAACAGGCACCAGCGGCGAAGCCTTAAGTATTTTGCTTTGTTCATAAATCATATCAAAGGTTAAAATGAAATGGTTGCGACTTTCAATAACGAAAACATTTCCGTACTCATCCTTCAGTTGAACCAGTCTTTTCCCGGCGATGCGGAAAGGGGAATTTAGTTTGACGGGATCTGAAATAGACATTAATTTTGTTCCAAAACGTTAAAGATAATGGCCTGAGTGTCCGGCAGGATTATTACATGAAGGTGCGACTGGTTTACGCAGTATGTAAATGTTGATAATACGTCCTTCGTTAACTTTCCACAGCGCAGAGATTAAATCTCGTATTTGCCACCTTAGCATGTTGGGTCTTTTTTCTCATCTGAAAAACAGCCTAAAATCAGGGTGAGTTTCCGGTTTTGATGAACCACTTGAAAAGTGATCCCGACACGATCTACTATCTGCATCGTTGTAACGTTGCGTAAAGCAACATGCCAATGTCCCGGCAATCTGAGAGGGGCGCCTTCGGGTGATTGCATGCCAAAACCGTCATGACCTGAGAGACGGTGCCTTCGGGCGGTAAACCCGTTAGCCTTTGAAAATGGGGATCGCCGTGATAGCGATAAAGGATATTCCTTCACTCAATAACTGTCTCTGACAGTCTTCCTGCAGACTTTCTGGTCTGTCTTCTTCGTTTCGTCTCGATTCTTTGACGACTGCATCCGTTGCAAACTTTGCGGCGTGGGTATGACCATTTGGAACATTTGGGCATCTTCCACGACTGCATTGAGAGCAGAGGAGCGCGGCGTCACTTGCGTTCGAGTGAAACGAGTACCAAGTGACGCGCGCGAAAACACGTCCTCAACGCGCATTTTCCGTACCTTTCCTTCATTCACTACAACGTGAAACGAAGTGAGAAGACGAACACAATTTTATCAACCCAGTGAGAAACGCAAAATGAAAACGTTTTATCACATTGTTAATTAAGGAATAGTTATGTAATGAGATACCGAATCGGCGATGTCATCGGAGGATGATATCGGGGGCGACCTGGAAACAGGTACAGCGAAAGCTGCGGTCAGTGTAGAACACTGATTTGACACCTCTCAAAACCTCAACACTTTGCACTTCCCTGGTGCTCAGGTACTCATTACGGCGCAGGATGCGCGAACCCAAACCGTGTCGCCAGGGTAATGCGGGTGTCGTTTTCTGCCGTTTTCACGGAACGGCAGAAAACGACATCTGCCCGTAATGATGTTTTACGTGTAAAACCGTTAAGGAGGTACAGATGTCCAGGCGTGAAAAACTGCTAAAACAGGAGCTCGTCGCCGAAATCCGTAAAAGTGGAGGAAGCTTCAAAAAGCAGGATGACTATTCCAGAATTATGCACCGGTTTGCTGAGCGTCTGGCTGCGCTTAATATTCAGATAAGCTCGGTGTCACAACTTAAGGTCCGGCATATTGAGATGTATATGAACAGTCGCTCATCTGATGAAGTCTCCAGGCGGACACGGCAAAATGAAATGTCAGCGATAAGAGTCATGCTCCGTAATGCCGGCAAACATAAAATGGCCGACCCCACTCATGATCGTTTAAATAATAAAAGTCTGGGTATTTCCGACACGAGCCGTATGGGTACCAAAAAATCCATTCCGGAAGAACGCTACCTTCAGATAATGGAAAGCATTGAAAAAAAGAGCGAGGGCGTTGCCGTTGCGGTGTGCCTGTCGCGTTATATCGGCCTGAGAAATGAAGAAGCTATTCAGTCTGCGAAATCTTTAAAGACCTGGCAGGCGGCATTACTGCGGGGTGATAAAACGCTGAAAGTGATTTTCGGCACTAAAGGGGGACGTGCAAGAATGACCACAATTGTGGACAGAGAAAAAGTTCTTGAGGCGGTCAGTCGTGCCATAAAATACGCCGAAAACAATAACGGTAAAATTATTGATAAACCCGATTTAAAATCTGCGATGGATTTTTACAGAAATACACTCCGCACAGAAATGACCGGCGGAAATGAGACGCCGCACAGTTTACGTTACAGTTTTGCGGAAGATGCTTTTCGATATCATCTTGCTCAGGGGTATTCGAAAGAAGAATCACTGGCGCTGACTTCAATGGATCTCGGTCATGGTGATGGTCGTGGAACCTACATCAGAAATGTTTACTGTCAGTCACTGATGGCTGATTATTAATTATGAGGTTAACTGTGAAAATTTCCCCCGTTATAAATTTCAGTATTTTATCCGTTAAGTATATTCGCGAAATCAGCCTGCCTGAGACACCGGCTTCAGAAATCGTGATTACGTTTAAATGCTTTTCGCCTGTAAATGAGATAGATACTTTTGCAACAATTAACCGGCATTTTGATGACGGTATGGATTTCAGTTACGAGACTGCAATTTCAGAGGAAGGGTTTATATTCACGGGTTCCTTACTGATGTGTGATCCCGACAGCATTGAAAACATCAGGGCGGGTGAATTTAGCGTTCCTCTTTCAGTGACTTTAGCAACGTTGCTTAAAAACGGAACCTACTCTCAGCAGTGTGATCCGGAATCCATCATGGCAGAAGCCTGGTTCGGCGAACGTTGCGAGACGGTGAAAGTGTCGTGGGCATCTTCATAAAATTCACTGCAACGTTGTTGATTTGGAATGTGCGCTGGAGTACATTTTCTCTGCTAACCGTTGTCATGATGACAACTGCCAATGTCCCGGTGATTTGAGAGGGACGCCTTCGGGTAATCACATGCCAATGCCACATTAACCTGAGAGTGGCGCCTTCGGGTGGTTCAAACCTGTTAACCTTTGCAAACAGGGACCTGATAACCAGGTTAAGGTCCATTCAACTTATTCTTCCAGATTTTTCATCCCACGGGACAACGCTTCCCGTATCGGGTGGTCGTTTCCCTTTTTTATTCAGGAAATGCCGCCATGACCTTTCTTCATATTGTTTACTTTGTTGCTGTTTTTGCCGATCGCTTTGTGTGCTTCATTGCACCAAAAACGCTGATTGCTGAATGGTTTTTCTGGTTCACCGGTGATGCGAAGTCATTACTGCTTGTTGTTCGTGAGCTGGAGCTTGCCTGTTCATATCAGAAGGACGAAGCATCAGTGTTGCTGACGGAATTCTCGGTCTACCATGCCGCCTTTTTCTTCGGAGAACGCGAGTATTACGGACTAAAGGTTCGCTGGCCACGCTGGTTCATCAACCGCCTTCATTTTACCGGGATGCAGCTCGACGCCACGCAGTGGCAGGAAGGCTGTCAGAATGGATTCAGCGACGCAGCCGCACTGGAGTCCAGGGCGACTGCTCATTGCTGATAACGCTGTACATTTCACTCACTTCTCCCACGGGACTCCACTCCCGACAGGGCAGGGTTCCACGTTTTATAAGGAACCTTTTATGACTGCTTTTGCTATTACTGTTGATGTCCTTGCTGCCAGCATCCATTCAAAGACCGGGTTCATTTCGGTGATGTCGGAGATTGAAGGGCTGTTACAGAGCGCTACAGCGCTGAACATTTGCGGCATCCCGGACAGCATCGATCTGGATGGTTTTCCGGAACGCTGCAGCCAGACAATCCACCTTGCCAGTGTTGTTGGTGAGGCCCAGGAAATGAATCTGATTCCAGACTCTCTTCGTCAGTTTGTCGATGATGTTGTCCTGACGGGAAAACGCTTCGACGCTGAAGGCGACACTAACGCATGGTGCTACGGTTTTAAGCTGGGCACCGAACGTGGACTGGCTTACTGGTCCGGCGTTTAACGACAATATCTGATTTTTTACGACGGATATTCGATTACTGATAACTCACCCATGCGGGGATAACCCCCCGCATAGCGGTGAAGGTGTCTCCGCCTTAACCAACGGAGACATACCATGAGTATAATGCTCACCCTTGCATCAAAAGCGGCTTCAGCTCTGGCGCACGTTTCTGAGTCACTTAATCAACGTAAGAAAGAATGGTTCACCAATCAGTCGGGGCACAGCAGCTTCCGGCCGGAAGTGATCCCGGATGGTAACGGATTCACAGCCATAATTTCCCGACGAACCGGTTACAGTCCGAAAGACTGGACCTGTCAACGTTGTGCAACCGCAGGACGGTTTGCCTCCTCGCGTCAGGCAATGAATGCTGGTCGCCGGATGGCGCAGCAGCTGGCTGATTTACGTTACCGTTTTGACTGATACAACACACTGACCTCCCCCAGGGATCTTCCCTGCGGGAGGTACTGGCGGGCATGGCTTCATTTTATTCTGAGGTATTCAACATGACCGTATTTAATGACATCGCTTTTGACAGATCTTACGCACCTCAGGGAATGCATGAACTGTGGCAGGGGCAATGCTCGCTTTCCCTTTTCATCGCTTATGTTGCGGAATTAGAGGGTGAACTCCTGGCAATACGTGCATTCCGGCGCTGCGCTATCCCTGACCTGACGGGCAGCTACGGCGTTCCGGTACGCACATTCCGGCTTGTTTCGATTGCCCGGCTTATTGGGTACGCCTGTATGACCGGGGCATTTACTGACGGTTTATTCGAAAAGTACATTGCCGGGCTGATCCTTCTCGGAGAACAGATTGCCCCCCGGGCCTGGAATTTTGGGTTTAGTGAGGGGCAGATGCACTTTGTTGAGATGCGCTCTGACGATGAAGCCAGTGAGGAACAACGGGCTGTATTCTGTGCGAGTGCAGACTATATAGCCTGATTTCTGAAGCGAAAGCGGCTCCCGAGAGAAGCTTTCTCAGTTAAACAAACACTTCCCGGAGGGACCTTCCCTCCAGGGAAAGTTTCCTCCTCCTTTCCCCGGAGGAAATATGATCCGCTTTACTTCTGATGAACTACGTCCGCTGTTTACACAGAATCTGGGTATGCAGCGCCCGCTGATACTTGAAAAGAAACTGGGCATTTATCTTCGTGTACCGGATGACAGACGTCCGGGGGAGTGGCTGAAAGCCTGGGCTGCAGGCTGCAATCCGTTAAAAGATGCAGACTGGTTCACACTTGTCGACACGCTCATACCCGAACATGAGTTTTCTTTTCAGACATTTATGGCACAGAGCATGTCTGATGCCGTGCTGAACGACCATCACGACCTGCTCATGAAGCCTGTTATCAGTAAGCTGAATAACGCGCTGACACTTCACAAGGAAACGAGACCCCCCATGAAGGTGTATGTGCCGGTGGGCGAATATCGCTACCGGATACAGTGGCTTTATGAGCAGTCCTTACGCCACTTCCATGCCTGTGTGGGTGATGCTGAACGTCTCAGCTGGCGTTCGCAGGCATTGCATGTGCTGGACCAGGTGATACGCCTGGACTCGAAACGGGCGAAACCCGCCGACCGGGAGAGGTTTGACCGGGCGGTCGGGAGCGTACGTGACCGTATCCGTTCGGTGATGTCCGATGGTTCCTTACGTTATTACTGATTTTTCCACTCACCGGTGGCGCATCGTCCGCCACCGGGCAGGGATGCGCCCCGCACTCAGAGGCTGCATCACATGAAGACCACCACCGGCCGACGTAAACCGGCGGCAGTACAGACCCCCGACCTGTATCAGCAGGTCACTGACAAAATCATTCTGGCGCTCGAAAACGGCGTACCGCCCTGGCGGCGCCCGTGGCGTCCGGCTCAGAACGTGCACGGCGGCAGTCTGCCGGTCAATGCCGTCACCGGCCGCGCCTACAGTGGCATTAATGTACCGCTACTGTGGATGGCCGCTGAAGAACACGGGTACACGTCCGACCGCTGGCTGACTTTCCGGCAGGCGAAAGCCGCTGGCGGTTATGTCAGGAAGAATGAGACCAGCGCGCTGGCCATCATCTACAAACCATTTGAGAAACAGGCCCGCGACAGCAGCGATAACCTGTTGTATCGCGACGGTGAACCGGTCATGGAGCAACTGGCCATGCTGAAGCAGTTGCAGTTGTTCAATGTTGCCCAGTGCGACGGCCTCCCCGAATCCGTACAGGGTGAACAGCCCGACACGGTGGAGGCAGATCCGCCCTCTGAACTCAGTGCAGCTCAACTGCAGCAGGTGCAGCAGATACTCAGCACAACCGGCGTCGGCTGTGACCATCGCCGGCAGGACCGCGCATTTTACCGTCCGGGTGCCGACCGCATTGTGATGCCGGTGGCATCGCAGTTCCGGACGGAAGCGGATTACTGGTCCACGCTGTTGCACGAACTGGTACATGCCACCGGCCACAGCAGCCGCCTGAACCGGGAAGGTATTACCTCATCATCGCGTAAGTTCGGTGATCCGGTTTACGCCTTCGAAGAGCTGATAGCGGAAACCGGAAGTGCCTTTCTCTGTGCGGAGCTCGGTATTACCGGCGACGTGCAGCACGAAAGCTATCTGACCGGCTGGCTGAAAGCCCTTCGTGAAGATAAAAGAGCGATTTTCCGTGCCTGTCGGTTTGCCCGGGAAGCCTCGGAATATTTACTTGCCCCCCTGAACCGGAACACGGAGCAGGCGGCATAAACTGACCCGGCGGCTGCGGCCGCCATCATCCCCCTGAGGGCATCTTCCTCAGGGAGATGCCCTCTTTTCGTTTTAACCGACAAGAGGAGTTTCACAATGTTCTCATGGTGCCAGAACCGCCTGGAAATTACCGGTAAATCAGTCTGTCTCGATGTGATGCAGCCCTGGATTGCCGGCACGGAAAAACCGCTTTACCGGCACGCCATCCGGCAGGCGATAAAGCTGTTCCTCGCCGGCTGTGCCGGCATACTGAAGCCCGTCAGGGCAGTGGATTACGCACCGTATCCGATGCTGACCGCATCCGGTACAGGCGCGCAGACCTCACCCAACCAGGCTTTCCAGCACTTTATCGAGCTGCTGGAGCAGGACGCGTGGCTTGACAGCAGGACGCTCTCCCGCATGGAGAAAATCTGGCTGCAGTCCGGCATTGATGCGCTGAAATGGGAAGCCATTCCTCTTACAGCGCGGCAGATAATGGCGCAGCTGATGGCCGTGCATTATGCCGACTGGTTCGGCGTTGCCGGTGCCGGTGGTCAGTTTGATCCGCAGGAGCGCTGGGAATGGCTGAGCATCATGCCGGAGACGACCTGTCCCTGTGACATGCTGATGGTGATGCCGTCACGTCTGGCCACCGAGCTTAACGGCGAAAGTGGCCTGTTCACCGGGCTGTTCACCACATCTGAACTTTACATGCAGCTCTTTGGCATGGAGTTTCCGGCGGGCCATCAGGCCAGCTGGAGCAGGGATGATGTGGGTTCACTCACGCTGAGCTTTGCGTCTCCCTGGTATCCGCCGTCAGGTGAGGTTATGGGGATAATGTCGCAGATGTTTGACTGTGAAATCCGGCACTACTGGCTTTCACCGGATGCCGGCACGTCAGGCTACAACTGCTTTGACCGGGGGGACCACGTTGACAGCGGTCCGTACCCGGTGGAAGAACTGCGGCAGTCAGCATCCGGCGACGGTGCACGCATGTATCTGGTGACACCCGAAACGGCTGCGGTTCCTGCAACCACCGCAGCGCACTACGGCAGCATCCGCGCATAACATTCACTTAACGCCGGTTTATCCGGCTCCTCTGACCGGTCACAGCGAAAGCTGTGGCCGTTTTTCACCCTGAAGGGAACACCGTTTCCCTCCGGGCGCGTGTTCTCTTTCCGGAAGGGAGCACATATGAAAAGCGTCATCAACCACGAAAAAGCCTTTCTCTCACTCTTCAGCCAGACTGCACGGTACCATCACCGGCATCAGGTATTTGAAGACTTTGTCAGCTGCAGTGTGATCGCACTGCAGAACAGCCTTCAGTTCTGTGACAAACGGGAAGAAAAGTACATGCGTATTGTAGGCCGTTACGAAAAAACGGACATCTCCCGTATGGCGCAGCTACTGGCCCATGTGACCAACGGGCTGGATGAGACGCCCGGCGATTTTCTTGGCCGCGTTTTTATGCAGCTTGAACTGGGTGATAAATACCGTGGTCAGTTTTTCACGCCGTGGGATATCGGTCTGATGATGGCCAGAATGCAGCTCGGTAACGTCGAAGATAATTTTAGGGACAAGCCGTTTATCACGCTTTCCGAACCTGCCTGCGGCGCCGGCTGTATGGCACTGGCATTTGCCTTTGTTCTGCGTGAGGCTGGCTATTCTCCTCACCGGTATCTGTGGGTCTCTGCTCAGGATATCGATCCGCTGGCGGCCGGTATGGCGTATATCCAGCTTTCGCTGTCTGGTGTGCCGGGGGAGGTGGTGATCGGCAACTCACTAAACGATGAGCGCCGGCGAATACTTCACACGCCCGCGCATTACATGGGGAACTGGAGTTTCCTGCTGCAGACGAGAATGAATGCAGCCGTTGCATGAAAGCTCATACTGAACAAAAGGCCACGAATCATTGTGGCCTTTTTTGTATTACGGATTGCTTTATATAAGCCACTGGTCAGATGGCTTTTATGTAATTTTTATTGTCCGGCAGAAAATCCTGATGTCGGTTTTGTATACGATTGTTTTCAGTGTCGTTGTAATCGTAATGATTTCATCCTGAATGAATAGTATTCTATTAACTCTACCATACTACAAATGCTAAATAATATACGGGTGATATTAATGAACTATAAGATACCTGATCTGCAGGATATGGTTTACATCTATCTCGCTGGTAAGTCCCTGAATATGACATCAGCCAGTACTTCTTCAGGTATACCGCTTGCCACGCTTTCACGGCGTATTTCTGTCGTTGAGAAAAAGCTTGGTCTGAAGTTCTTTATAAGAACGTCCAGAGGGTTAATACTGACAGAACCAGGAAGGCATTATATTGGAAGAGCTGAAACCATTATAAACGATGTTGTCAGTCTTGAAGATGAAGTGAAAAACATGGTGAACAGTCCGTCAGGTGCGATAAATATTACCTGTCCCGTTGACTTTGGTGTGTTTTTTATAGCTCCGAAAATTAAGGGGTTCTCTAAACTCTATCCGGCTATCAGATTTAATTTTGATTTGTCTGCTCAAAAAATTAGTTTATCTGAACACGAAATTGATATCTGTATTCGTATTGGTGACATCCGGGATCTTAATCTTGTTTCCCGGGCAGAAGGAGTATTAAGCCGTAAGCTTTATGCATCGCCAGTGTATATTGAAAAATTTGGCGAGCCTTCACGTCCTCATGATCTTTTGAGGCATCAATGTATTGGCCCCTCATACATGAAAGAACCCTCACGATGGACTTTATGTAAAAATGAGGAAATTATAAATCTAAATGTGCCAGTGAATTACTCTGCCAATAATATTGCCATGATGCTTAAGTTAACCGAAAGTGACTGCGGTATCAGCGTGCTGACACCAGAAGTCATTTCGGATTCTGTGAGTCAGGGCAATATTGTCCCGGTTCTTGAGGAATGGTCATTTCCCCCACTTCCGGTGTATATTCTTACTGGTTCCCGCCATATCAGTAAAAGCGTGCGTATTTTTATCGATTACCTTGTCGACGCGCTGAATGGCATTTTTCATGCTTAATTCACCGGAGGGATTCGTCACTAAAGAGCATCTGCTCCCCATAAGGATGCAAAGCGTTTGTAATTACTCTTTGTATACAAAACAGTATGCCGGATATTCCGGTGACCCAGATAATCCTGTATGAGACGCGTGTCGGTTCCCATGTCTGCGAGATGATATCCGCATGAGTGCCGGAGCATGTGGGGATGAACATGAAAGGGGACTCCACCATCTTCCCCGCATTGTTTTATTATTTTCCAGGCCTGTGTTCTGGAGATTTTTCGTCCTGAAGAAGAGATGAAAACGTTATCTGTATGCATTCCCTCCGGCATATGGCTTCGGATTTTCAGCCATGTTTTAAGGCAGTCATATTCTTCATCTGTACACGGGTGTGCAACCGAAAAGCCATTTTTCAGCCTTCTGATAAATATAATACCGGAATGCATATCAATATCTGAAAGCGTGACCGAAAGAAGTTCGCTGATACGAAATCCATGACGATACGCCATAAGTATCATGCAATAATTTCGTTCCGGATTCCGGCTTTTTTCTGCACCTGATAACAACTGATCCACCTCATATGCTGTCAAATATTTCCTGTTTCCCATCTCGTTTTCCCATTTATAAAAATGTTGACAAGAGACCGGTCTGATCCGGAGTGCCACAGAAATTTAACAACCTTCCTGCTTTTGTAAATATGCACCTCATAAACGCAGGCTTCCAGAAATGGAACGCAGTACGTACTCGTAAAAGCTGTGGTGATGAGATTACAGAAACAGACTGAGAACGGGCAGGTTTCGGCAGGATGGCGGGAACGTGCTGGCAGGATGCACTATAAAGGCATCAGTAGTGCGGGATAACAGTTGCTGGCATTCCGTTCAGTAATCATCATCGTAATCCTGTAAGCCGGAGCGGATCACGAGGATCAGAAAAATAAGTGCAACTGCCAACACAATAATAACGATCAGCATTTCTTTGCCTTCTTCCGGTGTTACATTTTTTTAAGGTTCAGGAAACTGTACAGGTACAGAACCCTGCACCGGAATACCAGCCCCCTTCCGGGAGTCATCAAACCGATTTTGTCGTGATTAATTTTCTGCTTTCCCCGATGTCGTTATGATATTGCGGTCAGGGCAGGGCATGAGATAACAGGAGACGAAAAGGTAATTCGCCTCCTTTTGCACGCTGCCGTCCCTGTTCCCTGAACGATGACGGCGCCGGCACTATCCCCACAGCCGATACAAATCCAGACGATACACCCGCTCCCTGCCACGAACACCAGCCAGTGCAGTACCGTGATGACGGCCTGTGCCCGGGGCATCCCGTCATCGTTATCCTGCATGCATTTCCCGCCTGCAGGTCTGGTCTTCATCACGGAGCTCCGTTTCTGCCGGTGGTGTTCTGCATCTGTGCCAGTCGCCAGGTGAATGCCCTTGTTTCCTGGTACCCCACCTGCAGTGAGATATTCCGCCGCCACGTTGCCACCGTTTTGTAGCTCACGTTCATCGCCCGTGCCGATGCCTTCAGGCCCATTCCGTCCATCTGCGTCACCAGCCACTCAAGCTCCCTCGGGGCCAGTTTCAGATCACGTACCAGTGCCAGCCCCTCCGTGACTGCGGGGCTCAGCACCGTACCCGGCCAGGATTCTCCTGCCATACGCACGGCCTGGCGAAGCACGCTGAGGGACTCCCGGCGTAACGTGATGAGCGACGGCCTGCGGTTCAGCATAACCTTCAGCAGAAGCGGATCTGTCAGATCCGTGCAGACCATCACACGGCAGTGCCCGCTCCCGAGCCGGGCCTGCAGTTCATCCAGCATCGCCAGACCGGTACTCAGGGGCTCCCGGTCAGTCATTAACTCGGTGATGAGCAGCAACCTCTCGCGTCCGGCACCGGACATGGCAGTATGCAGGGTGGCCAGGTCTGCCACGTACTCGCTGCATTGACGACACGCCACGCCATTCGCCAGGTCGCACAGGGCAAGGCCGATCAGGGGCGAGCGGTCCATCACAAGGACACGGTCAAACGGAAAAAACATGTCATTCCGGTCAGCACGGTCAGGCATGGCGGCCTCCGCTGCGGTCAAGCAGGACAGGAATCGGGAGGGCGCCGTGGCCGTCCCGCTGCGGATCGAGCGAATACACCGTGTCCTGCAGTGTGTCGGGCTGCTCAGCTCCGGCCGGGACGGACACCCCCTGCACACGCACCTGGTGCGTTCCGGTGGTCAGCGTCACCGTCAGGGTATGCAGTTCCGCCGTCGGGGGGCGCATGAAGGCCTGAAGCTGACGCGGAACCGGATGCCTGGCGGGGTGCGACGGACCGGACTGGAGTACGGCCAGTACCGGCAACAGCAACAGGAGACTGGCTGAGAGGGGGAGGTGCCGCGGGTTCATCAGGTCCCCTCCGTATCAGGCAGGCCAGCCGGCAGGGTGGCCAGTGCGGTCAGCGGGACTTCCGGCCAGAGCCACCCCTGGCAGGTGTCCACACCGGCAGACAGTGCAGTCTGCATCAGCGCCCTGTTTTCCACCCCCTCAGCCACCATCCGGGTGTTGACGGCCCCGGCCAGGGCGGTGAGGGCCTGCAAAAAGTGCACACCTTCCGGCAGGGCGACCAGGTCGCGAAAGAACACCCGGTCCACTTTCACGGCCTCAAACGCCCCGGACATCAGCCAGGCGAGACCGGTTGCGCCGGCGCCGAAGTCATCCAGCCACAGCGGGGCCAGAGGACGCAGCCCCTGCAGAAGAGGGTCATGTTCCGGTGCCGTGTCCGGGCTGGTAAAGCGTTCACTGATCTCAAGACGCAGTGAGGGTGCCAGCGCCTGGACCACCCCGGCCATGTCCGGCTCCCCGAGCAGACGCAGGGCGAGTCCCCGGGTGATATTGAGACTGACCGGTACGCCGCGACGACGGCACCAGGGCATGAGCAGGGTCAGCACATCCAGTTGCCAGTACAGAATGCGAAGCTGTGTGGCCTGTGGTGCCTGAGTAAAAAACATCTCCGGTGCGGCCGGCGCGCCACTGTCCCGGTCACGCAGGCGACTCAGCATTTCCAGGGCGTTCAGGCGACCGTCCGCTCCCCACAGGGGGGCAAAAACCGGCGTCAGCTGCCAGACCCGCCCGAAGGCTGAGACGGACAGGGGGAGCACGGACTGTAGCGCCGGCGAACTGATGAAGTCGGGTGTCATGCGTATCATTCTCCCTGCCGGCAGCACAGGGCTGCCGGCGCCAGGTATGGGTGTCAGGTGCACAGCAATCCGGATGTTCTGTTTTTATTCATCCGCCGGTGCACCGCGATGTTACCGGCTCCCTGGTGAGGCGCCGTACTGCTGATAAACCCCGTACCCCCGGTCAGTTCACCGCGAGCGTAAGGGTGAATGTCCCCTGAACGGTACCGCCACTGACCGGCTGACCGGGCTGGCGCACCATGCGTACGCTGAGGGTCTGCGTGGCGCCGGGTGAGGCCGTGCTGCTGCCCTGGGTGAAAGCAGCCTGGCTGACCGTACCGCCACCGGCACTGACGCGTGTGGTGCCATCAAGCACTTCAATCGCGACGCCTGTCGCCGTACCGGTGTTTTTAACCAGTGTGGGGTCCGTGTCGGCCTGCGGGGTTGAGAGGGTCAGGGTGGTGCCCCCACTGAGGGTGGTGTCTGCCGGGCAGGTTATCTGCGCCTGGACATCACGGCTGGCGCTGTGTCCCGCGTTCATCATCTCCGCCCCCCCCGTATCCGGCAGCACGACCAGGTTTTTGTCGGTTACCAGCGTACAGGCCGCCGTCACCACCGGGGCGTTATTGACCGTCAGATTCAGGGTTGGGGCCGCCCAGGTGGGTCTGACGGCGCCATCCAGTACCATTGAGACCAGCACCCCGGACGTCGTTTTCCCGGTTGCGGCCGTCCCGGGCGCACGGATAAGTTCCCAGTCCACAGACTGCCAGTCCAGGCCCTGGGTATCCCCCGCAGAATACGCCGAGGGGATAAACGCGGTGACTCCACTGGTTGCATGGTATTTCAGCCTTATTCCGATGCCCGGTGCCACATAGCGCAGCCCCGAACCGGCATCCGTTGTACCGGATGCCCACTGCACCTCTGACAGGGTGATCACCTGTCCGCTGGTATCGTTGTGGCAGCTCAGTGCGGGTACGACAGTACTGCCGGAAGCCAGTACGGTGCCGGTGGTCGCACTGAGGGGCAGGTCCACCGTGGCCGGGAGGCCCAGGTCAACGTTCTTTGACACATCACTGCCCCAGCCGGTACAGGTGTCGGCCCGGGCCGCGCCGGACAGGGCGAGACTCAGGGCCAGGCAGACCAGCAGGGGGGGCAGCCAGTGACATCCGGCCTGGCGGGGCAGCAACAGCCGCCGGACAGGGTTCACACAGTGATTCACGGATACTCTCCTTTTTGCCGTGACCGGCAGGTGTTGTCCGGTTGTCTGTACGGCGGTCCCCCCGGGTAAAAGGCACGCTGCAGTTGTCCATTGCACTCCTGTCCTGGACGCACATACGTTCATCATCATCTCCCGTCAGTTCACCGCGAGCGTAAGGGTGAATGTCCCCTGTACCGTACCGGCGCTGACCGTCTGGCCGTTCAGGTGCGTCATACGCACTCCTAAGGTCCGGGTGAGACCGGGTACAGCCGTACTGGTTCCCTGCCTGATAATTGCCGCCGTCGTTCCTCCGCTGGCGCTGATGCGTTTGCTGCTTTCGTCAAGCACCTCGATAGCCACACCCTTTGCACTCCCGCTGTTGCCCACCAGAGAGGCGTCACTGGTCTCTGCCAGTGGGGTACTGACCGTCAGGGTGGCCGTGGCACCGGTGAATGCCGGGCAGGTCATGTACGCTGACAGTGACGCACTGGCACTGACGCCGTTTTTGACCAGTTCACCGGCATCCGTATCCGGCAGCAACACGGTGTTTTTATCCGTCGACAGGGTACAGGTTGCGGTCGTCACAATATCCTGCAGACCCCGGAAACTCAGTATGCGGTTGGTACCGTCAGGGAGCGTCAGGACCGCCTCCATCACCGCACCCACGCCAGAGTTACCGGGGCTGCCCCTGTTGCTGTTACGCACTATCGTCCATTTCACCTGCGACCAGTAAAAACCCTGTGTGTTAACGCTTCCGCCCGCCGATGGTATGTCCACCGCCCCGCCGCCCGTTGCCGGGACAACGCTCAGCTTCAGGCCCAGTGCCGACGTGATGATGCCGCTGTCGCTGGCACTGTCATATCCCATGGACAGCAGGCGCCAGTCTGTATTAGTGACGTCCTTCCCGGTGACGGAGTCGATACAGCGCAGCGGCAGTGCGAAGACGTCGCTGCCTGTTGCCAGTACCGAACCTGTCACTGCGTCCAGTGGCAGGTTAACCGTGGACGGCAGATTCAGGTCGACATACTGCAGTTGCTGGTTGCCCCAGCCCGTGCAGGTGACGGCGGCACGGGCTGCCGCGGGCAGCAGTGCAAGGCCGAGCACGATACAGGCGAGAAGGCGGGCAGGTGTGTTCAGTGCAGTCATACTCACAGGCATTCCCCTTTTGTCGTGACCGGCAGGTGTTGTTGTTCAGCTGTACGGACAGCCGTGTCACTGAGCACGAAGGTCACACGGCAGGTGTCTGCGGCTCCCTCGCCCCAGGTCACGTTCAGGGTGCCCCGGTCAGGCATGCCGGTGAGCCATGCCTGGCCGGCATCGCCGACAATACCGCCCGGTGCTGCCCGACCACTGCCGGAAGCCGGTGCTGCACCGGCGTCGCGCGCCAGTGTGACGGTGGCACCGAACGGCAGCGGGCGTCCTCCCCGGGTCAGGGTCATCAGGAGCTGGTGACCCACTGTGGTGTCGTAAACGGCAGCCACCACGGCACCGCGGGTCGGGATGACCTCACGGCTGGTGTCAGCCAGCGTCACGTTCTGCCCGGCAGTGAGCAGGTCGAGGTCGTAGCGGTTCCGTCGGTAGGGCTGGGCCGCCACCACAGCATTACCCCACCAGTCGGTCTCAATGCCGGTACCGGATTTCACCCTGATGCCGGCTGCGCCGGGCGCGTGGATGAGGGCGATGGTTTCACCCGCCGTCTGCCCCGCCGTCAGTCCGTACTTCGTGGCGACGAGGACCCCCTGCAGACCGGCGCTCACCTGACGGGTGTCACGGGTCTGGCTGTACCCGCCAGTGACTTTGGCAATCCGGCCGCTGTAACTGGCGTTCAGGTTAGCGCTGCTGCTGTCGCCGCCACTGTTATCACTGCCTGCGCGCACGGCGGTCTGTCCGGCACTCAGGGTCAGACGGTTATCTTCCAGCAGCGTACCGCCCACGGTGTTGCTGAGGGTTTCCCGTCCGTCGTTGTCCCGGGTGAGGGTGGTGGTGCTGTACAGACTGTGGTTTGACTCCGGCCCGTAGAGCCACTGCGAGAGCGGCAGGGTGACCATCAGGCTCACCAGACGGTCATCCTTTTGTGTACTGCCCGGCCAGCGGCTGAGCTGCCAGCCCAGACCAAACCCGACGCCCTTCATGGTCCAGTTCCAGTTTGCGGAGACCGATTCCTGGTCACTGTCCAGGTCCCAGAAGGTTTTCCGGGTGGCATTCAGCCCGACGGAGCCCAGCGTGTCGCCCAGAGACTGGTTCAGGTTAACCTGCATTTCCTGGCGGGCACGGCCGCGCACCACCGGCGTGGCGACGATGCCGTCCGGTGTGAAGGTGGTGATGACGCTGCGACGGTCAGCGAGTGCGTTTGCGTCAGTGAAGCTGTAATAGCCGCGCGTGGAATAGCGGTAGGCGGCAAGCGTCAGTGTGGTGCCGGTTTCCGTCACTGCCTTGGAATAACGCAGACGCCAGGACTGTCCTGTGGAGTCTGTGGTGTCGCCGGCGTTCAGCGGGTCAGCGATGCGGGCCTTCGCGACAGTGACGTCGGCAGACAGGGCACCGGCCACACCAAGCATTGAGCCCAGTCCGAGACTGCCGGCCTGATAACCGTCTGCTCCCAGCAGGCCACCGTAGACGGTCAGGTCATATGGCAGGCCCCAGATGGCAGTGCCCTGCAGGAACTGTGGTTCGCGGGTGTCGGTCCCGCTGCTGCGCAGTTTGCCCCCGGTGAGGGCGTAGCGAAGCTGCCCTTCGCGCTGCATGACGGCAACGGAAGAACTGCCCTGGACAAAGGTCCGGGTCGTACCGTCCGCTTCGCGGACCGTGACGTACAGGTCGCCGCTCAGCGACGCCACGGGCAGGTCCGTGATGGCGAACGGTCCCGGGGGCACGGTGGTCTCGTAGACCACGGCACCGTTCTGGCGCACGGTCACCCGGGCGTTACTGGTTGCGGTGCCGCGGATAACCGGGGCAAAGTTGCGCAAAATGTCGGGATACATTTCCTCGTCGGTGGCCAGTTGCACACCACGAAACTGCACGCTGTCGAACACGTCGGAGGGGGTGTAGCGGTCGCCGATACTGAGCAGTCCCTTTACGGCGGGAACCGGACGGTCAATCCAGGTGTTGATGGCCTGCCAGCGCTGCGTCACCCGCCGCTCGGTGGTGTCCAGACTGTCGGCATTGCGTGCCAGTGCGTTATAGCTCCAGGTGGAGAAGTTGTGCGCACGCCATGCACCAAGGTTAATACTGTTGTTCAGGGAGAGAAACGCGCTGTCACTGTCCTGCGAGCCGGTCTGGCGTGCATTGCTCTTCCAGGCGCTGAGGTTATAGTCCACGATGCCGGCATTCAGCCCCTCATCCCAGAAGCGCGGGTCAGTGGCCCCGGAGAGAGTGCGGTTGATGGAGAGCTCCGGCACGGTGACGTCCAGGCGTTGGCGGCTAAAATCAAAACGGGCCTGTGCCCCGGCAAGGTGATTCAGGATGCCGGGTACCGGGTGGTCGCCCGCTTCCGGGGATATGTCAAGTTTGCCGTCGGCGGCCAGCGCCTCCGGCTTCACCCCGGCCGCCAGCAGGCTGTTGACCGGCCAGGACGGCGTGAGACTTCCGCCGGGGCCGTCTGCGGTGAGTGTTGTGTCCTGTTTTGCAATATAGTTGCCGTTGACGTACACGTCCACCGGATACGTACCGGGCAACTGCTGGCCGTTCGCCAGGCGCTGCAGGGCTTTCTCATCCACGCTGGTTCCGCCGCCGGTACCCAGCAGGGCCGGGTTGTACCAGCCGGATTCCGCCCGGGCCGGAGTGGTGACACCGGTCAGCAGGGCGCAGAGTGCGGCCGCCACCGGCGTCAGGGTCATTCCGCCCCGCCAGGGGGAAGGTAAACGTCCCCCCGGCACCGAGTCACTTCCTGTTCTCACACGCATGTGCTTGCTCCCGGTTGAGGTTACTGCAGGGTCGTGGTCAGCGGCGGGGTCAGGCCGCCAAAGTCGCTGATGGTGGTGTAGGTCACCTGGCCGGCGGCGCCGGCCGGCAGCGGCCAGCTCTGGGTCCCTTTCGGCGGCACCATCCGGTTATCGGGGTCAGGCAGTGTGACGCTGCCCACTTTCAGTGTCTTGACGGTGATGTGGTAGGCCGACGGGTTCACTGCCTCGAGACGGTCGCCCTGGCGTTTAAAGGTCAGCTGTTTCCAGGCGTCTGCCGGCGTGCCGGGCAGACCTGTCGGGCGCCAGAAGAGCTTGATGCTGTTAACGAAGGCAAACTGGATGTAGTTGGACTTCGGGTCCGGTTTCTCGGTCTGCGGGATGGCCTTGACGTTGAGGCTGAATACCGACTCCCGATCCACCGGGAGGTCTCCACCGGCGCGGCGTATGAGGACACTGTTCTCCCCCTTGTCGAGTCGGAAGAGTGGCGGGGTAACGATAAAGGTCCCCTGTGCCAGTGGTGTCGCTTTTTCCCAGCCGCCCTGGCCCCGGTAGTTATCCGCCCAGGACTGGATAAGGAATGGGGCGGTGGAACTGTTGATAACACGCACGCTGGCCCCGCCGTCTTTTTCGTTATAAATCACGCGGGTGTTGCCGAGCGAGATGCCGCCCTGGTCACCAGAGGCGGCCTGTACACTACCGGTTACGAGCGAGGTGGTCAGCAGCAGGGTGAAAATCGGAGCCGTCATGAAGCGCAGTCTGTTATGCATGGTCTGGTCTCTGTCGTGACGCCGGGCAAAAAGGAGGCCATCCGGCCCCGGGCCGGCTTAAAAAGTAACCACTGAAAAGACCGCCCGTACGGGCGGTCCGGATGGTGTGAGGCAGAACAGACCGCTAAGCCAGCCTGTCTGCCGTCACATCAGGAGTAGGTGAAGGTCACGGTAGCCGTGCCTGCCACGGTACCCGCCACCGGCAGTGTGGCCTTGACCAGCGGCACAATCTGTGCGCCCAGGTAGAGCGTACCGCTGTTGGTGGTGGCCGAGCCGACTGCTGCCAGCGGGGCGACCGCCGAAGCGGAACCAACCGGCAGCACGCCTGCCGGGGAGGAACTTACGGAAGTGGCGCCGAGGAAGCCGATACCGACGTTGGTGGCTGTTCCAGTACTTGCGATCACACCGTTGGTACCGTAGCCGGTCACATCAGAACTGGCAGTAGTACCACCGATGGTGGCAGTAGCTTTAGTCAGAGTGCTGGCGCAGCCGCTGATCCCGAAGGAGAAGGTTACCGGGATCAGGTTGGTGGCATTCTGCAGTTGCGTATCCCCGTTAGAGGTCAATGCGACAGTTTTATTCATGTCACCGGATGCGACAGTACAGGTCTGAGTGGTGATGTTGCCGGTGACATTAATTACCGAGGTTGGTGCTGCCGCCAGGGCTCCGTGGGCTGCAATCATCAGGGCGGTGGCCAGCAGGGACTTTTTAAGCATGGAGTTGTTCATGGATATTATCCTTTAATAAAGCCGAAGTTCTGTTTAGTTCTTTGGAAAATACGGAGTGATGAATTAGCTCCAAGCGAACGTCAGGGTGTAACTGGTGCTGTAATTACCTGCTGTTGGTGCGGCTGCAGATGAAACAACAGCAGTGTATGCCTGAGGGCCAACAGTTACAGGAACAACAGCGGTGCCACTGGTCGGAGCCACTGACCATGAGAGCACTGAACCGTCTGCTGGTTGTGCTAATTTATTAGTACCCAGTCCGATTACTGTATAGAAACCCGTTGCTGAACCACTTGCTGGTGTGTAGCGATAATTTGAGTTAGTACCCGATGTATACTGAGTACCGGTACTGGTGATGGAGGCAACTTTCAAAGCCGACACCGAGGCAGGGCAGCTTGTGAATGTAATGTTTGTTGTCGCTGTAGCGTTCCCCCATGCAGTACCTTGAGCCGTAAGAGCGGCCGCAGAAATATCTGGGACTGTCAATGACTTAGAAGCATCGGATGCGTTCATGGTGCAGGTGCTTGATGTGACACTCCCGGTGAATGTCACGTTCGCATCCACTGCCATTGCATTAGCTGATGCCAAAGCGGCCATCAGTGCGGAAAGTGCAATGATCTTTTTCATACTGTTTTCCTTTAAGTAAATTAACGTTTCATGGTCATGAAATGCACAGCGGTCACCGCGACTGCCTTTTGCCAGCTACTAAACACTGCCTGAAAGCAAGTCCTCGTTTCCGCTCGTTTTTCCCGCACTGATGAAACAGTTGGGGCCAAACTGTTTCATTATATTCCTGACTGGAATAGCTGTATTTTTTGGAGTTAAATTCTGGCAATGGAAATCAGGCAGAGATTCATGGAGTAATACTCTGAAAGACGGAATACCGGAGGGAAAAGTGTATGCTGAGGACGGATAACCGGGCGGCGAGAGAGCAGGACTGTCGCAGCTAATGTAAACGTGAGGTAAATTTCATAAGAGAAAAAATGATTGTTATACAGAGGGTTATGTTTTTGCGTTAAAAAAAACACAACAAAGTATTGCCAAAAAAAAAGATTTATCCGAAACTGTAAACAGTTTGGCCCCAATTGTTCACTCACAGGTCGTTATTTGACCACTTTTAGTCTGTTTTTTCTCCGCCTCACTGATTGTTATTCCTGTCAAGAATATTTTCTTTATCCCAGATGCCCGCAAAACGTGCAGCATTGCCCGCGGTGTATCGTACAGTATGTCTTATGTTTCGGTGTCCCAGATAATCCTGTATCAGCCGCGTGTCCGTCCCCCGCTCGGCAAGCTCATAGCCACAGGCATGCCTCAGCATATGCGGGTAGGTCCCGATTACCGTCCCGGCCTTCTCACCGGCCTGGCTGATAATGCGCCAGGCCTGCTGGCGGGAAAGCCGGCTGCCGCGACGTGAGATAAACACCCGCTCCGGCTCGCTGTCAGCCTTCCACGCGGTGCGCTCCTCCTTCCAGTCTCTCAGCGCCCGGAGTTCGTCCTTCATCAGGGGATGAATGGTCGACAGGCCGTTCTTGAGACGACGAATGAAGATGCGTCCCTCGTTCAGGTCCAGGTCCTTAAAATTCAGATTGAGCAGTTCACTGATGCGAAAACCGTGGCGGAATGCCAGCAGAATCAGGCAGCAGTCGCGGGCGCCGGTCTGCCCGTCCTGTACCACCCTGATAAGTCCCTCCACCTCACGCATGGTCAAAAATTTACGCGCTGTCATGTCATACCTCTCAAATGACTTCACGGGTTTCAGATACCCGTTATAAACAGGCTGAAAATCAGCCGGGCCGGGATATTACATCAGAAAGGCTAAAGTTAAGTAAATAACTCAAAGAAGGTTGAAAAGGGTGCCACGGCGTAATACCGGACGCTTCCTGAGCGCGAGTTATTACAGGCTGTGCTTCACGGAACACCTGTCAGCCGGTCCTTGCCCGCCTGGTGACGGTACATGAGAACGGTGAGGGTGGCGAGTGGCCATTCACTGAACGATGAGCGCCGGTGAATACTTCACACGCCCGCGCATTACATGGGGAACTGGAGTTTCCTGCTGCAGAAGAGAATGAATGCAACTGTTGCATGAAAGCTCAGACTGAACCAAAGGCCACGAATAAATGTGGCCTTTCCTTTTCACATATCTGAAAAGTTATCGAAGATTACGAATAAAGAAACGATGAGTGGGATAATATAGCTGCCAACAAAACCAGGGCGAAATAAGTCTACGTAATTGTCAGTGAATGCTTTTATATCCCACATTACGAATGCATCCAGAGTTGCTACACATGCCACTAAAATATAGCCAGCAACGGGACTGAATAGCTTCATAAGAAGTAAAGGCCATTTTTCAGCGTTCTCACACAAATAGAGCGCAAATCCGAATATCCATACAAATGTTAACAGGATAGTAACCCGCCAGCTTATGTATTCCGGCGGGAATATATTTTTTTTCATCATGACATACCAAAATAGTAACTCCGTGCCATATATGGCTAATGGGATCGCAAGTAAAAATAATCTTGAAAATCTGATGTTAATTTTCATTCTGTAGCCTTTTAACCCAGGTCATCGTAGAACGGGTCTACAATATAAGAACCATGCTTACCGGCGACGGCTCCTGGTTTTGTCTGTAAAGCAAAAATAAATATTCGCAGCGGGATTTCTCTTCTCAGCAGAAGTCTGGTCAGCCTGAAGGTATAAATAAGGTGGTGGTAATACTTCATACCGGTATTTTCTCTGGTAACCGCAGAATGGCTACGAAGGGGATTGTCGAACTCATAAATGTTGATCGTGCCTTTTTCCGGATATTCGGCTGATGATATGTTCAGTCCATACTTAATGCCGTTGCAGTCGTCCGTCAGCACCTCTCCAATCCACAGAATACCCGCCGTAAAATTGCCGTAGATTTTACCGCCATCACCGCATTGTGAGCAGATGCATTCGATAGCGCCAGCGTTCAGGTGCATTTGTTCCGGAACCAGTTTCCACCCCTCCAGTTTTGCAATTTCTTCCAGCCGCTTCCGGTTTAGTTTTGTGTTCATACGGTCTCCTGCTTGTTAACCACGACACCGTCATATACTTCGTTCAGATACCCGCGAATCTGCATGCGGCGCAGCGCACTGTACATGTAGTCACATTCGGCCTGCTTGTTTGCCTGAAACGGCTTATTAGCTTTCGTGCACCACATCGCATTACCCGGCCAGCCATGCACCTTATACACGCGCCCATTTCTGAAATGCAGCAGCCCCCATCCCGGAGGTAAATCGGCAACGTCGATAATTCCAGGTTCAGCCATAAAAAATCGCCAGTCGCCCATGCCCATTTCAGGGTCGATGCGGAAACTTTTCTTGTGATCGGCAAGGAAATCAGCTCGGGAACACTTAACCTCAATCAGGCATGAGGCAAGGTTGCGAAATCCTATAGCGTCAGGCTGTTCACCTGATGCGACGGCGGCAACGAAGCGATCGTGAAACGCCACCCTGAATCCGTTGTTCTGAAGAAAGCGACAGGCAATCCGGCAAAGTTCGTCATGCGTCAAAGCCATATTTACTCCCTCCTTTCCAGAATGATGCCTGCGATTTGAGCATATTCAGAGCGACGTTGTTCGTTGTACTGTAAACGTGCATGCCATCCCATCAGGTAAAATGCATAGAATGTCCCGTTCTCCCCGGCTTTCCAGTGTTCAGTAGGGAGGTCTTTCTTGATTGCACGCCATGCCCACTCCCGGCAGTAGTCTGCGTCAGTGGTCTCTTTGAAGTCGAACGGCGCAACCGGGCGGGCTTCTAGATCGGCGATGCGTTGGCGCAGTTGAGAATTATCGGTTTTGTCAGCTTCGCGCCCTGCAAGCAGCGATGCGATGATGTTTAATTCGTCGTTATTCACTAATGCCATAAACTCACTGGTGGCATTATCCCATGCAGTCAGCGCTTCATAATTTGTGGGATTGTTTCGGTGATCTGCGAATGTTGAAAGGTACTTCGCCGCCGCCGCTGTCAGCATCAGTGTCAGCACGTCGTTATTCATACTGCACCGCCTTTCCTGTAGGTTATGATTTTGATATCGAGAGTTTTGCTGTACGGGTTGATTTCAATCGCACGGTTCATCGCCTCCAGGCTAGTTGTGGCAACAATTGTCAGTCGGGACGTTTTGTGAGAGCCGCCAGCAACTACAGGGATTTCTTTCCACAGACGTGCTGTCCAGGCATCCTTCAGGTGCTCCGGATTGGAAGATATATAGGTTGCTGTAATAAAGCTCTCTTTACTGTTCCCCCGGATTTCGAGTGTCAGGCGGTCATTTCCGGCCCAGTTCCGGCTCATGCGATAATAGCTGCCCGGCTGTGCCTCCCAACTGGTGCCTTCTGAGATCGCCGATGCTGACCAGCCTGCATTTCCCTGACCGCTGTTATGTGCAGCAGCGACATCAATGTCCGATACAAACCCGTAATGCTGTTTCAGACGCATGGCTACAGTTTCAGCTGGAATCGGTATAGGGCCATAAAACTGGCCGACGTAATTACGTTGGTTCGGTTCAGCACTGTTTTGTGTCTGCTGCTGACTCACAGGGTTGATAAGCGATGTCAGCCTGCTGAGGCTGAGGTCGTTTAAGGGGGAACTGCCGCTACAGCCGGTCAGCGTTAATAAAAGAGTCGTCAGAGAGACAACGGAGAACATTTTTATCATGGTATTACCCTTTTGACGTCTTCAGGAAGTGAAATCCCGGGGCTTATCCTCTGTTGCCCCGGTCTTGTTGAATCAGAAGGTGAACTGCATCTGGGCGACTGCACCGTAAGTACGATCGGTGCCGGCAATGCCCGTGATGTCCAGATGGACCACATCAAAAGGCGAGAAACCGAGCCCGGCCGTGAAGGCGGAGCCATCGTTCGAAATGATGTTCTGGCGGTAACCTGCACGAACCTGCATCCAGCTCCACGCATTCAGCTCGACGCCAGCGCTTGCAAACTGACGCTTTTTGTCGGTATCGAAACGGCTGGCTTCAGTCAGGTCGACATCGAGCGCCGTTGTGATAAAACCGCTGTGCCATGCAGCTCCGGCCGTAGCCTGCGGCTTAACTTTGAATGTCCCGGTCGAGCCATTTACCGGTTTGGTCTCAACGGAACGGGGAATGACGTTCAGGACTGCCAGACCCAGAGTCCAGTTGTCAGTCAGATCCGTTGCCAGTCCCAGGTCAGCGTTAAAACCCGTTTTTGTGTTGCGGTAATCGCCGGAATGGATATCGCTCTTATCGAAATCGCGAACGGAGACATTGTAGTTAAACAGGTCAATACGCTGATATTTCGGGGTGATGCCCAGGGACCATCTCTGACCAGCAGTTTCAAACTCATGTGCCATTGCTACCCCGACATCGGTGATAACGGCTGCACGGCCATAAGCTTTCGAGGTCAGGGAATTCTTGTCTACAGCGGATGGAGGGATGTCGCCATCAGCCACCTTATCGAGATAATCCAGGTCATGGTCACTGACCTTACCCTCAACAGACACTGTCCCCCAGGACTTCACGACTACCGCAAAAGGCAGGGTCTGATTTGGCACGGTTGCCACTACAGAGGCACCGACCTGACCATTGGCATGAGTATCTTTCAGATCCTGCAGTTTATTTTTAAGTGCCGCTGCGCTTTCGCTGACACCGGACTGGCTGTCGGCGGCTGCATCAAAACGGTCCCACAGGTCTTTCACATCATCCGCTTTGTCCACCGTGTTATCGGGATCAGAGACTTGCGCGCCGACAGACGGCAGCACCAGGCTGAAATCATCGGTTGGTCCAAAATGCGTCAACAGCGCCGGGTTGGACAGCGCCGCGGTACCGTAGTGTGCTGATGCCACGCCGGTGCCCCCCATTGCGTCCCCCCGTGCTTCCATCCAGCCTGTGGCTGCATAGACTGACGGCACCGCAGAAACCAGCAGGGCAACAGAAATGCAGCGTGTAATCATTGAAACTGAAGCTTTCATCATTTATTTCCTTTTCTCATTTATGGTGTTTAAGGCAAAAGAATCCCCTGACGCTGGCGCGCCAGTTAAAACGGGCTATTCAGTGAATTCAGATGGAACGGGTTGAAATAATGTCTTCCGCTATCTTTCTCCATTCATCATTTATAAAATTATCCGGATTAAGGAAAGGTTCCCTTTCGTCAGTGCTCCAGATCCTTTGGGTATATTTTCCGTGAGTATCGTGGAAGGGTTTTTGTATTTCCCTTAATGCTGCCGGCGGAAGTACTTCCCCGGATATCATTGAATCCAGAATGTTCCCTGAATCAATAAAGGTATCGACAAGGAAGAGGACTTCGGCTTTAAACAGCAATCCGCACAGGGCCAGGAATAAAGTAAATTGTTTCCCTGACTCACCGGATACTGAACAACGGCCAGCACATTCCACAACACGGAACCTTGTGTCGTTAATGGTTGTGTACCGGCGAATAAACAGGAAAATATCATCCTGCTCTTTTTTTCGAATAAAAAAGAGATCCGGCCGGGCGATAAAATCTTCCGGATTGATTTCCTGAATTCTGCACGTTAATAACCGGGCTGCATCGAGCCAGTCAGGAAATACGGTAATCCGGACCGGAGGGACGATTTTGCCCGAGAGCCACCCGGTACTGACATAAAACCATTCAGACAATTTTTCCAGCAGGGGCGCGGTCATGTAACCGAGCGTTCTTTCCCGGTTTTCCAGCACACCCAGGCTCATGTTCCAGTCCGCAAGCAGATGGGCCACCTCCGGAGATGACAGATTGTATTCGTCCATCAACAGCCAGAAACGTTCAGGGATGCGGGTAACGGCGGCCTGATGCGGTGTGAGGGTTTCACGCATGACGCCTTCAATCATAATATTCACGAGAGCCGCAGCCGAGATACCCAGACGACCTGACATGAGGATGATAAAATCCCCCACAGCAGGTTTGAAACGGATGGCCATCGGGTTACCGGATGTTTTCTTTCCGTCGGACATTGCGGCGGTCAGCTGCAGCAATTCGTCGTCCCGTTCAAGGGCGATCCTTGCCAGCAGGGATGTCATATTCAGATGCTTCATAAAAAGTCCTGGTGTTGGCTAACAGTCTAATTTTCATCGGTTTATTTATATGTATCCGGTGTGAATACGTTACGCCGCGAAAATGCGGATGTATAACGGATAAAATCGATCGTTCAGATCGAATACATGCATGTATCCAGTGTGAAACGGCGCGCAGACTGTTGACAGGGGAAATTATTTTTCCGTGTTTAAAGATTTTCGCCGGAGGACCAGCACGGGCCAGTCCCTGCGGAAGTCCGTGCGCCAGCGCCACTGCCGGAAAAGGATTTCGAGCTGCATCAGTGCTCTTTTCCAGGGAGTAAAAGGAATCTGATAAATACGGCTGCGGACCGTGAGTCCATATTCCGTGGTGTGGGCCAGTAGCCTGCGGGCACGTATACCGGTCAGCAGGTGCGATGAGATGATAACGGTGCGGTGTGTTTCCAGTGCCTGACAGGTTGAGGCGTTCACGTTCTGCCAGAACAGACAGACACGCGACGGCGTCAGGTCGGTGGTGGGCTGCCAGGGGGCCAGGTGAACCCATGCCCGCTTTCCGTGCTGGCTTATCAGCGTCATCTTCGGCCTGAAACGACGCTCTGCCCATGCGAGCGGGCGCAGCAGGAAGGGGAGGCCGGACAGCAGCACCCAGACCAGATAAAAACCGGAGCAGGGAACGCCGCCGGTGATCTCCAGACCCATCACGCCGGACAAACCCAGCCATAGCAGGAAAAAAGAAAAAACACAGGCTTGCTGCATGAACAGACTCCCGATAACGGTGTTAACAGAGGCGTGCAGGAGAGCATTCCTCCTCTGGTCCCGGCACCCTGAAAATCTGAAACCACTTCTGAATATTTTCACAAGCAGGATTTCTGTCAGGGGCGGTTCAGGGTTTCCGGTTGCAATTATCAGGGGGGCTTTTAGCGTAGCGTCATTTTCAGCAGGCATATTCCGGCGGAGGTGATGGTGCGTGGACTTAACTGGTTAACAGGCAGGAGCAGACAGGAAAAACGGCCCGGAGAGAGGCCACCGGCGGGTGCCACGCCGTCCCGGACTGTTGCTGATGATGGCTGGCGCCCTGCTCAGACGGGCAGATCACTGCTGCAGGCAGACGAATACCGTCGCCTTATCCGGGTGCTTACAGAAAACAGCCCGCTTTCACAGCAGGTTACGGAAGCCTGGTGGTTCAGGCCACTGGAGGAGATGGCGGGACGGGTGCAGGCCTGCCCGGGGGCCTGGTCCGGTCCGTTCTCCGGGCCGGGAGGGTTTAATGAACTCAGTCTGAACGTGGCCGCGCGTGCTGTGAGGCTGGTACGTGGCATGATGCTGCCACCGGGCGCCACACCTGAAGAGCAGGCAGAGCAGACGCCCGGCTGGGTCTGTGCAGCCTACTGGGCCGGGCTGTTCCATCACCTGCCCTGGCTGATGCAGGTGGAGGGGGCGCTGAAAAGCGGACGTGTCTGGTATCCGGGGCTGAGTGTGCCCGGAGAACCGTGGCGGGTCAGGCCGGCCGGTGAACCTTCTGGTGCGACGGGCAGTGTATATGTGGCGTTCAGGCTCCTGCCTGAGGCCGCTATGCTGTGGCTTCAGCGCTGGCCAGCGCTGTCCGATACGCTGCTGCTGTTCCTTTCCGGACGTCGCACGGAAGCCGGGATTCTGAACAGTATTGTGAACGATGCGCTGCGCAGCTGTGGTCTCTCTGATACGGCCGTTATGTCCGGGCAGCCACCTGACCCGGTCTCCCTTGTGACAGTTGTGCCTGTCACTGGTCATACCTTCCCTAAATTATATGAAACTGACTCTATCCCATTGTCCAGTAACGATAATTCTCCGGATGTTTCAGTGCCAATTAAAACCGGAGATATGACCTACAGTTTCAGTCAGGACGGAGAGAAAACGCCCGTCGATTCTGTCCCTTCAGCACCGTTACGGGTACTGGAGTCCGCCCTTTCAGTTGAGGAAACACTGCTTTCTGCAGAAAACGACATCAGTACGGGCGAAGGAGGTGGGGCGCAGGTATCCACGGAGAACCTGCTGTCATTGCTGGATCTGATGGCAGAAGGGAAAAGCTCTGTGGTAACGGAAAATGTACCTGCGGATAGTGCTGATAGCCCTCCGGCCACGGTGCTTCCGCCCGGTACACTCCCTTCGCATGAGGAGGGGATGGACAAGGAAGAGCAGGCTGGCGCGTTATTTCTGGAGTGGGTCAGGGACAGCGTTGAGGACGGCACGCTCAGCGTCAATGAAAAGGACAGCATTCTGCACGTTCTGGCGCAGTTTGTATTCATGGTGTCACCGGCCTGTTTTTACCGTCACACCTCTACAGCGGAAGGGAGTGTTACCGACAAGGACAGGCTGCAGAAAAGTTTTGAGGCGCTGAACGTACACCATTCACGAAATGGTAAGGGGTTATTCCATTACCATCAATACGACACGCCGGATAAAAGCGGTCGTTTTACCAAAGTGTCAGGCTACATGATTAACGCTGACATTATTTTTAAAAAAGGGAGCTGTCCCACGGACAGTATATGGCTTTCAGCGAAGAAATAATTTGCTGAAGTTAAGTTAATATTACGAGGTCAATATGGCAGGCGTTATGACATTTGAAAAAGTCCTGGATGATTACTTCTTTTTTAAAACCCTGAGGGTTGCAACAGAATGGAGTTACCGGAAAGTCCTCAGGACGTTCCTCAATTTTGCCGGGGATAATATTAATCCCGAAGAAGTTGATGACAGGCTGGTCTTAAACTGGCGCCGGCACGTCCTTCATGAGGAAGGACTGGCAAAAATCACCTGGAATAATAAACTTACGCATATGAGAGCAATATTTAATTTTGCTATTTCTGAAGGGTATGTTTCTCACAGGAAAAATCCTTTCAACGGTAAACTGGTTCGGCCGGATGTAAAACGTAAGAAAACCCTGACGGATGTGCAAATCAATAAAATATATCTCCTAATGGAAGCGAGGGAGGCTGATGAGCGTTATGGAGTGGCAGAGAGCCGTAAATCCGCGTTAAGACCTGCATGGTTCTGGCTCACCGTGCTTGACGCTTTGCGCAGAACGGGGATGAGGCAAAACCAACTGCTGCATATACGACTTTGTGACGTAAATTTTGCCCAAAACTGGATCAGTCTACGGCCGGAGGGCGCAAAAAATCACCGTGAACATCTTGTGCCGATAACCCGGCACCTGAAACCCCGACTGGAACGACTGTATAACCGTTCTCTTGAACGTGGCGCAGCAATGGAAGATCAACTGTTTAATCTGTCGCGATTCGAAGGTCACAGAAACGAAACCAGTGAGAATCATGATAATCCGCCGTTGCGTGCTTTCTTCCGACGTCTTTCAAACGAATGCGGCTTTGTGGTAAGCCCTCACCGGTTCCGTCATACCATTGCTACCAATCTGATGAGCATGCCTGAGCGAAATCTGAAAATGGCACAGGACTTACTCGGACACTCCACGCCGACGGTCACCCTGCAATACGTTGAGAGTGATATAGAGAAAGTCAGAAGTGTGCTTGAACAGCTTGATGCAGCCTAAGATGATTCTTAAGTCAAATCTAAGCTCATGATAATGAAAAAGGAAAAAAGAGGGGCCATATCTTTACAAAAGATTGACAGAGAAGATTTCTGAAGGTAAATACGTTCCTGAAGTGTTTTTTATGGATGTGAGAAGTCCAGAGGATGGTGGATCATCCTCCGGACTTTAAAGTCCCGTGTTCAACAATGGTGCGGTAAGCAAACTACCAACATCATGCTGGGGACCACTGTCATGCCCGTTAAGGATCTCAACCCCTAACGAACAGGCTCTGAAGAAGTGGTGCCCGGACTCGGAATCGAACCAAGGACACGGGGATTTTCAATCCCCTGCTCTACCGACTGAGCTATCCGGGCAACGGGGCGCATTAAACCTGATTCCCCACGCTCCGTCAACGAAATTTCTTTAATTCGTAGCGGACTGCACAATCTATCACCACTTTGTTGATACTACACGCTAACTCAGGCAAAAAATGCCGTCCACAGCGCGGATACGGGCATCGCAATCACCAGCGCAGGCAGCATATTCGCCACCGCAAACATCTTGATGCCGCAAATACGTAGCCCGGTCGCCAGCAGTAAAACACCGCCCACGGCGGTGAAATCGCCCATCATCGCAGGTGTGGTCAGCGGCAGGATCAGCGTTGCGCAGGTGGCGAGCGTCAGTTGAATAATCAGCATCGGCACGGAAATCACCGCGACGGCAAAACCCAGTGAAGTGGCGAAGATCACCGCCGTAAAGAAGTCGAGAAACGCTTTGGCGATCAAAATGCTCGGATCGCCGGTCATCCCTTCACGCATGGCGCCAAAAATCCCGGTGCCGCTGGCGCAGAACAGAATGATGATCGCCACCAGGCTCTGAATAAAAGATTCATGCGCGCTGTTGGCTTCACCGTCTTTGCGTTTTTGCACCAGATTGCGCAGCGCGTTGACACCGCCGCTGATCCCGCGTTCCACGTAGCAAAGCTCGCCAATAAGCGTACCCACCAGCGTCGCCAGCACCATCACCGGCAGGTTCACGCACTTGATGACCAGCAGGATGCCGATACCTAACGAGGCGAGTCCAAAAATCGACGGCATTGAATTACGCACCCGCTCCGGCAGCCGGTGGCTGAGCAAGGCGCCAATTGTTCCACCGATCAATACGGCGGCGGCATTGATAAAAGGACCTGTTAACACGCCATCACTCCTGTGTTTCATATAACTGAATAATATGCCGCGCAGAATAGCATTTTTATGCGCGGTTGAGGCTGCGTTGGTTGCGCCAGTGGGGGAAAGGTGCCATGATTGCGCGAATTTTCTTCTACCTCAACGGGGCCGCCTGATGACGCACCATTCAGCCGTTAGCCAGAGAGATTGCGCGCCTGCGCAAACGGGCGCCCGTCTCATTTTATCGCCTACTTCACTCACCATGCGGTGAGGGTAACGCACGCTCACTGTAGGACAACAGTAAGATCAGAGACGTTCTGCTTTTACTGATGTCTGGCGGTTGGAGCTGGTTCCAGTCAGACACGTTCGTTGGGCGAAGCTGCAGCTTCGTCCGGGGTCTTTTACTCCCCTGAAACGGGTATTCGTGCTTATGAAATCGATGAAAATTGCCGTCAGCTGCGAGCTGGTATCCCTGCTTTCCACCCACCGAGAAGTGGTGACGCTGGAGAGTACCGACTTTACGGATGTGGCGGCAGTCGTCATAACAGTTGCGGAGAGTCGTAGCGGCATTCTGGCGCTGCTCAAACGGACAGGCTTTAACGTGCCGGTATTCTTGTTCTCCGGTGAGCCGGTCGATATGCCGGAAGGCATTACGGCGGTTATCTCTGGTAAAGATCAGGAGTGGCTGGAGCTGGAAGCAGCCGCCGTCGATTATGAAGACAATTTACTGCCGCCGTTTTTCGATACGCTGCGCCAGTATGTCGAGATGGACAACAGCACCTTTGCCTGTCCGGGTCATCAGCACGGTGAATTTTTCAAAAAGCATCCGGCAGGACGCCTGTTCTATGAATTCTTCGGCGAGAACGTCTTTCGCGCCGACATGTGTAACGCCGACGTCAAACTGGGCGATCTGTTGATCCATGAAGGATCGGCGAAGCATGCGCAGAAATTCGCGGCGAAAGTGTTTAACGCTGACAAAACCTATTTCGTCCTCAATGGTACATCCGCCGCTAATAAGGTGGTGACCAACGCGCTGCTGACTCGCGGCGATCTGGTGCTGTTCGATCGCAATAACCATAAATCCAATCACCACGGCGCGCTGATCCAGGCCGGAGCAACGCCGGTTTACCTGGAAGCGGCACGTAACCCGTTTGGTTTTATCGGCGGCATCGACGAGCACTGTTTCGATGAGAAATACCTGCGCGATCTGATCCGCGATGTCGCACCGCATAAGGCTGATCATCCACGCCCGTTTCGCCTGGCAGTGATCCAGCTTGGGACTTACGATGGCACTATCTACAACGCCCGTCAGGTGATCGACAAGATTGGCAGCCTGTGTGATTACATTCTGTTTGACTCGGCGTGGGTTGGTTACGAGCAGTTTATCCCGATGATGGCGGACTGCTCGCCGCTGCTGCTGGATCTGAACGAAAACGATCCGGGTATTTTTGTCACTCAGTCGGTGCACAAACAGCAGGCCGGTTTCTCGCAAACCTCGCAGATCCACAAGAAGGATAACCATCTGCGCGGTCAGGCGCGATTCTGCCCGCATAAGCGGCTGAATAACGCCTTTATGTTGCATGCCTCGACCAGCCCGTTCTATCCGCTGTTCGCCGCGCTGGATGTGAACGCCAAAATCCATCAGGGCGAGAGCGGGCGCCGCCTGTGGGCCGAGTGTGTGGCGCTGGGGATCGAAGCGCGCAAGGCGATCATTGCCAACTGCAAAATGATCAAACCTTTCGTGCCGCCAGAGATCGCTGGCCGCCCGTGGCAGGATCATCCCACCGAGGTGATTGCCCGCGAACGCCGCTTCTTCAGCTTTGAGCCGGGTGACAAATGGCACGGCTTTGAGGGCTATGCGCGCGAACAGTACTTTGTCGATCCCTGCAAGCTGCTGCTGACCACGCCCGGTATCGATGCGGAAACCGGGGAATACGCCGATTTTGGGATCCCGGCGACCATTCTGGCGCACTTCCTGCGCGAGAACGGCATTGTACCGGAGAAGTGCGATCTCAACTCGATCCTGTTCCTGCTGACGCCAGCCGAGAGCGCAGAGAAGATGGCGCAGTTGGTGGCGATGCTCGGTCAGTTTGAACAGCATATTGAGGATGACACGCCGCTCGCCGATGTGTTGCCGACTATATTTAACAAATACCCGGTGCGCTACCGCGATTACACCCTGCGTGAGCTGTGCCAGGAGATGCACGATCTGTATGTCAGCTTTGATGTGAAGGATCTGCAAAAAGCGATGTTCCGCAAAGAGAGCCTGCCAGCGGTGGTGATGAATCCTCAGGACGCCAACAGCGAGTTTATTCGCGGTAACGTTGAACTGGTGCGTATCAGTGAGGCAGAAGGGCGCATCGCCGCTGAAGGCGCGCTGCCTTACCCGCCGGGCGTGCTGTGCGTGGTGCCGGGTGAAGTGTGGGGCGGGGCCGTCCAGCGCTACTTCCTGGCGCTGGAAGAAGGCGTCAATCTGCTACCGGGCTTTTCTCCGGAGTTGCAGGGCGTCTATTCCGAAACCGATGCCGACGGGATCAAACGCCTGTACGGCTATGTGCTGAAGTAACCTCGCTCCTTTGTCCGATAAGGGACAGCATTACGCGGCCACCCGGCGATACATACGGCGCGGGTGGCCGATTTTTCCGTACTGCATCTCGACCACCAGAAAACCAGCCTCCACGCAGTGTTCGAGGTAGCGACGGGTAGTGGTTTTACTTAATCCTGTCTCACTGACCACCTCATCAACGGAAAAACAGCGTTCGGCATCGTCGGCAAACAGCTTTTGTACCAGCGCCAGCGTGTTCTCCTCAATGCCCTTACTGCCATTGTCCTGGCGGTAGTTTTTGGCCTGCAATTGATAGAGTGAATCGACGTTTTGCTGATCGACGATTTTCCACACCCGTTGCTGGTCGGCAAACTGTACAAAGCGCTCCAGCGACTGGCTCAACCGCTTCCACGACACCGGTTTGAGGATATAGTCGAACGCGCCATTGCGGATCGCCTGGCTACAGGTATCCATGTCGCTGGCGGCGGTAATAAAAATCACTGAGCAGTTGGCGCGGATAATTTGCGTATCGCTAATCAGCGTAATGCCTTTGCCATCCGGCAGATAGTTATCCAGCAGAACCAGCTGCGGTTGCATGCTGTCCAGCATGACTTTTGCTTCTGCCAGCGACGAGGCGATTCCCACCAGCCGCAAGCGCGGATGTTTGCCGATAAGCTCCGCATGAAGCTGCGCAAGGGCGTGTTCATCTTCCACTATCAGCACGTCTATCAGTTCATGTTGCATAATTCTGATCTTCCAGGGTCGGTACGGGACGCAGTACGTTGCCCGTTTCAGGAATAAACAAAGAGAAAATGGTACCGCGCGGTTCGTTGGCCGAGACCTCAATCGACCCGCCGACATGCGCGACATAGTTGGCGATCAGGTACAGCCCGATACCATGATCGCCACGGCGTTTGGTGGTTATCCCGCGCTCAAAAATGTGCTCGCGGATTTCTGGCGCGATCCCCACGCCGCGATCCGCCACCTCAATAATCAACTCGTGTTCATGCTGCAGGATCAGCACCTCGACCGGCTCGTGCGGCAACTCTGCGCGCTGTGTCGCTTCAATGGCGTTATCCAGCAGATTGCCAATGATCGAAATCAGCTCTGCCTCGCCCAGCGTGCGGCAGGGGCGATCCATCCGGCACGACGGATCAAACGCCAGTTCGACACCTTTTTCGCGGGCGCGTGCCGCTTTACCCAACAACAGGCCGCACAATGTCGGCGAACTAAAGTGCGATGAGATAAAGTCCAGCAGTTCCTGCGCATGCTCTGACTGCGCCTGAATATAGCGAATGGCGTCGTCGTAACGCTCCATGTGCAGCAACCCCGACAGCGTGGCCATGCGATTGAGTTGCTCATGGCGCATAATGCGCAGGTTATCGACATAGCGTTTTACCTGGCTTAGTTGCGCGCTGAGGCTGTCGATCTCATTGCGGTCGCGGAAGGTGATCACCCAGCCCTGTAACTTATTCTCCAGCATAATGCGCACCCGGCTGGCAATGACCGTCAGCTGGTTGAACCTGCAAATCTCATCGTGCGTGTCATTCTCCAGCATCACCTCGCGGGCGAAAAAGGGCACTGGTGCAATGACTTCGGCGATGGTTTGTCCGCGTAGCGCGCGCGTCGGCTGGCTTAAACCCAACAGTTTACGCGCCGCCTGGTTAATCACCTCAATACGCAGTTCGCTATCAATGGCGATTACCCCTTCGTAGATCGACTCCATCATCGCTTTCTGCTGGCGCACCAGCAGGCCAATTTCGCGCGGCTCCAGTGAGAAGATCTGCTTTTTGATGCTGCGGGTAAAAAACCAGGAAAAAACAAACAGTGCGACCAGTAACAGCACTGCGGCGATAAAAATGTTGATCACTTTACCCAGTGTGATCGTGTCGAGATAGCTGGTCAGGTAGCCGACGGAAACAATCCCTACCACATGCCCGGTATCATCAAATATTGGCGCTTTGCTGCGTAGTGAAATCCCCAGCCCTCCTTTGCGAATGGTCGTTGTACTTTTTCCCTGTAGTACCTCGGCATTGTCACCGCCAATCAACGTTTTTCCGACGACATCAGAATGCACTGAGTGAAATAGATGCAGCCCTTTGTCATCGCCGATAACAATAAAGCTTGCATCGCTGTGCGCTACTACTTTATGCATAAATTGCGCGATGGCTCGAATATCTTTATCAGCAACCGACCGGCGTAAATTCGGAATGATCGCTATTTCTTCCGCCTGTATTTTGGCTCTTGCGCTCATCTCCTGGTATAGCTGGCGACCAACATCCTTGTAATAATAAACGCCTAATAAAACGAAGAGGCCGGAGAAAAAAAGCACCAGTGAAATAAAAAGTTTGATTTGGAAAGAGACTTTCATGACATCACGCACGGCAGCCAACAATGCGCCAATGTAGCATCTTTTCTAACATGCGTGCGGAGTTTACTGGAAACTTGTGATCCCTTGCACAGCGTGGTCTGGTGCTTAAAAACGGCCTGTTAAATATTCTTTTTTGGAAATGTTATTAAGTTGTATTTCTATATAAAAAAACCATAAAAACCACAGCAATAAATAAGCGATGAATCACACAAAATAAAAGAAACCATAAAAACCATAGGTGCCATTAAAACAACGATTTTATTATGCATTCCCTCACATAAAGTGCGTTTTTAGCCCTTTACTCTGTACGCACAAAATAACCAAGGGGCTTAATTATGAGCACAACTGACGATTCATTCTCTGTTACCTCTGAATCGCTTGAGATTCAAAAGAAACCACTGAAAGAGAAATGGTGGCACATTATGGATACCTGGAAAATTGGGATTATTCCGCTGCCATTATTCCTGTTAGCCGGAGCATTAATTGCCGTCGACTGCCTGGGCGGTAAGTTACCGAGCGATATCGTGGTGATGGTGGCCACGCTGGCATTCTTCGGTTTTGCCTGCGGTGAGTTCGGCAAACGTCTGCCGATCGTCGGCAAACTGGGCGCGGCGGCCATTTGCGCCACCTTTATTCCGTCGGCGATGGTTTACTACGGCTTGCTGCCGGATGTGGTCGTGGAATCCACCACCAAGTTCTACAAATCCACCAACATTCTTTATCTCTATATCTGCTGCATCATTGTCGGCAGCATCATGAGCATGAACCGCACCACGTTGATCCAGGGCTTCCTGCGTATTTTCTTCCCGATGCTGTGCGGCGAAATCGTCGGCATGCTGGTGGGGATGGGTGTGGGCCTGGCGCTCGGTATGGAGCCGTTCCAGATCTTCTTCTTTATCATTCTGCCGATTATGGCGGGTGGTGTCGGTGAAGGAGCGATCCCGCTCTCCATCGGTTACGCGACGCTGCTGCATATGGATCAGGGCGTTGCGCTCGGTCGCGTATTGCCGATGGTTATGCTCGGCGGCCTGACTGCCATCATCATCTCTGGCTGTCTGAATCAATTGGGGAAACGCTTCCCGCACCTGACCGGCGAAGGGCAGTTAATGCCGAATCGCAGCAACGGTGATGAACAGGCTCCGGCTGCACCGGCTTTCTCTGGTAAAACCGATGTCACCACTATCGCGGCTGGCGCGCTGCTGGCTGTGCTGCTGTACATGATCGGCATGCTCGGCCACAAGTTGATTGGCCTGCCTGCGCCGGTCGGTATGTTGTTTGTTGCCGTTCTGATCAAGCTGGCGCACGGTGTTTCTCCGCGTCTGCTGGAAGGCTCTCAGGTGGTATACAAATTCTTCCAGACCTCCGTTACCTATCCCATCCTCTTCGCCGTCGGTGTAGCTATCACGCCATGGGAAGAGCTGGTTCACGCGTTCACCATCGACAATCTGCTGGTGATCGTGAGTACCGTTTCCGCACTGGTTGCCACCGGCTTTTTCGTGGGCAAAAAGATCGGCATGCATCCTATTGATGTGGCCATCGTTTCCTGCTGCCAGAGCGGCCAGGGCGGTACAGGGGATGTTGCCATCCTGACGGCGGGTAACCGCATGAGCCTGATGCCGTTCGCGCAGATCGCTACCCGTATCGGCGGCGCGATCAACGTCTCGGTATCGCTGTTGGTGCTCGGCAATTTCCTCGTTTGATTCAAGTGTTACAGGAACTGATATGAAACTCGCAAGCTTTGTCCATCAGGGGATCCGGAGTTACGGCATCGTCAAGGCTGATGGCGTGATCAATCTGGGGCAGCGTCTGGGCGACCGTTACGGTGATTTGAAATCACTGCTCGCTGCCAACGCGCTGAATGAAGCGCAACAACTGAACGGTGAAACGCCAGATATCCGCTTCGACGACCTGCAATTTCTGCCGGTCATCGATAACCCGGCCAAAATTCTCTGCGTTGGCATGAACTACGCCGAAAAGCGCAAAGAGTTTGATCAGCACAACCCGGCGCCAACGCTGTTTGTTCGCTTTGCGGATTCGCAAACCGGCCATAACGCGCCGGTACTGAAGCCGCGCCACTCCAGTGAATTCGACTACGAAGGCGAGCTGGCCGTGATCATCGGCAAAGGTGGGGAGGATATCTCCCGTGAGGCGGCGTTAAGCCACGTTGCCGGTTACAGCTGCTACATGGATGGTTCGGCGCGCGACTGGCAGCACACCTGGTTTACCGCCGGGAAAAACTGGCGGCAGACCGGCGCGTTTGGCCCGTGGATGACGACGGCGGATGAGATCCCTGATCCGCATCAGTTAGCGATCCGTACCTGGCTGAATGGCCGCATGGTGCAGGACGATAACACCGCCAGCATGATCCATAAGGTTGCCGAGCTTATTGAGTACATCAGTACCTTCACCAGCCTGACGCCGGGCGATGTCATCATCACCGGCTCGCCGGGGGGCGTCGGCAAAAAACGCAACCCGCCGCTGTTTATGAAAGCGGGCGATCGCATCGAAGTGGAGATCGAGAATATCGGTCACCTCAGTAATGTGATTATTGATGCGCCAGCGCCAGCCCATTCGCTGACGGCGGCACACTAAGGACGAAGGCAACACCATGCAGGCACGACCCTCCATCGACTTCCGCGTGGCGGAAGTCAACGGCAATACTCAACGGCTGGCCTCAGTCCGCACGTTGCTCGCAGACAGCGGATTAGGCATGGACAGTGACATCACCACCTTCGTTGAAGCCTGGTCGGGAAACCGGCTGGTGGGTTGTGCGGGCCTGGCCGCCAACGTCATCAAGTGTGTTGCAGTGGATGAACAACTGCGCGGCGAGAATCTCAGTGCGCGCCTGCTGGCGGAGGTTTCCCATCTGGCGCTGGCGCGGGGACATTTTCATCTGTTCCTCTGCACGCGCCCCTGCAACCTGGAACGTTTTCGCCACAGCGGCTTCTGGCCGGTGGCGCAAAGCGGCAACAACGCGGTGCTGATGGAGAATACCCCGTCGGGGATTCAGCGTTACTGCCGCACGTTGCAGGTCGATCGCATGCCGGGCAAACGCACCGGCGCGATTGTGATGAATGCCAATCCCTTTACGCTGGGGCACCGCCACCTGGTGGAGCAGGCCGCACAGGCCTGCGACTGGCTGCACCTGTTCGTGGTACGCGAAGACGCCTCGTTCTTCCCCTTTGCCGCGCGGCTGAAGATGGTGAAAGCGGGCGTGGCGCATCTGCCGAACGTCATCGTTCACGAAGGCTCTCAGTACATTATTTCCCGCGCCACTTTCCCGGCTTATTTCCTGAAAGAGTCCGGCAAAGTGCAGCAGGCGTGGAGCGAAATAGACCTGTTGATTTTCCGTAACTACATCGCGCCGGCGCTGGGCATCACTCACCGCTTTATCGGCAGCGAACCTTTTTGCGACATCACCCGCCAGTACAACCAGACCATGCATCAGCTGCTGGCCGGGGCGGTGGAGGTGGTGGAGATCCCGCGCATTAAAGCGACCGGTAATGCCATCTCCGCGTCTGAAGTGCGCCGTTTACTGCAAACACACCAGTTTTCCCGTATTCGGGAAATTGTACCGGATACCACTTTCGCGCATCTCGAATCCCACTACAGCGCGGAAGCCGTTTAAAAATCAGGAATCAAAATATGAAAATTGTGAGGGAGGCGCTGGCCGGAACCATGGAGTCCAGCGACCTGATGGTGAAAATAGCCCCCGCCGAAGGCGAGCTGGAAGTCGTTGTTCACAGCGAGGTTATCAAGCAGTTTGGCGATCAGATCCGCAAGGTGGTGAACGACACGCTGCGGGCAATGGCGGTTCACCAGGGCTTGATCATCATTGAAGATAAAGGCGCGCTGGACTGCGTTATCCGCGCACGCTTACAGAGTGCGGTACTGCGCGCATCGGAAGGAATCGAGATCGACTGGGGGAAACTGCTATGAAAAAACTCCGTCGTAGCATGCTGTTTCTGCCGGGCGCTAACGCCGCCATGCTCTCCACCGCGTTTATCTATCGTCCGGATTCGATCATGTTCGATCTGGAAGACGCCGTCGCCCTGCGTGAAAAAGACACCGCGCGCCTGCTGGTGTTTCATGCCCTGCAACACCCGATGTACCAGGATATCGAAACCGTGGTGCGTATCAACCCGCTGAACACGCCGTTTGGCCTGCCGGATCTGGAAGCGGTCGTGCGTGCGGGTGTGGATGTGGTGCGCTTACCGAAAACGGATACCCCGGAAGATATCTACGAACTGGAGCGCCACCTCGAACGTATCGAGCTGGCCTGCGGACGTGAAGTGGGATCGACCCGTGTGATGGCGGCCATTGAATCAGCGATCGGCGTTATTAATGCCGTGGCGATTGCCCGCAGCTCTCAGCGCCTGATCGGTATTGCGCTGGCCGCTTTCGACTATGTGATGGATATGCAGACCGAACGCGGCGACGGCACCGAGCTGTTTTATGCCCGCTGCGCCGTGCTACATGCCGCGCGCGCTGCCGGTATCGATGCTTTCGATGTGGTGTGGTCAGACGTTAACGACGAAGCCGGATTCCTGCGCGAAGTCGAGTTGATCCGCAAAATGGGCTTCAACGGCAAGTCGCTGATAAACCCGCGGCAAATCGATCTGTTGCATAACGCCTATGCGCCAACGCAGCAGGAAGTGGACCACGCGCAGCGGGTTATTGAAGCGGCGGAAGAGGGTGAACGCAACGGGCTTGGCGTCGTCTCGCTGAACGGCAAAATGATCGACGCCCCGATTATTAATCACGCGCAGATGGTGCTGGAACGTGCGGCCGCGTCCGGCGTGCGTCGGTAAGGACAGAACAATGAATCAGACAGAGCTTCTTCACGTTAATTTTCCCCATCTGTGTGAATTAAAACCCTTCGACAGCGCTCATGCCGCCACGCCGTGGCTGGCGGACGTTAACAGCAAACACACGCGCAAACTCTGCGCCACGCTGGAAGACGCCATCGCCCGCAGCGGCCTGAAAGACGGGATGACCATTTCGTTCCACCACGCCTTTCGCGAAGGCGACCGGGTGATTAACAACGTTGTCGCCACGCTGGCGCGTCTGGGGTTTAAAAATCTGACGCTGGCTTCCAGTTCGCTGATGACCTGCAACGATGCGCTCATCGAACACATTGAGAGTGGCGTGATTACCCGCATTTACACCTCCGGCATGCGCGGCAGGCTGGCGGATGCCATCTCTCATGGCCTGATGGCGGAACCGGTACAAATTCACTCCCATGGCGGGCGCGTCAGACTGTTACAGGATGGCGAACTGAAGATTGACGTCGCCTTTCTTGGCGTACCCTGCAGCGATGAGTTTGGCAACGCCAACGGCACACAGGGGAAATCCTGCTGCGGTTCGCTGGGCTACGCGATGGTGGATGCGAAGTTCGCCCGTAAAGTGGTGCTGCTGACCGAAGCGCTGGTGCCGTTCCCGAATATGCCCGCCAGCCTCGGTCAGGATCAGGTGGATCTGATTGTGCAGGTGGAGAGCGTGGGCGATCCGGCAAAAATCAGCGTCGGCGCGGCGCGCGTCACCAGCAACCCGCGAGAACTGATGATCGCGCGCTATGCGGCGGATGTGATCGAGCACTCCGGCTATTTCAAAGATGGCTTTTCCATGCAGACCGGCTCCGGAGCCGCGGCGACGGCGGCGACCCGCTTTATGGAAGAGAAAATGGAGCGCCACGGAGTGAAGGCCAGTTTCGCGCTCGGCGGTATCACTGGCGGGCTGGTGGAGCTGCATGAGAAAGGGCTGATCGGCAAACTGCTGGATACGCAGTGTTTTGACGGCGAAGCGGCGGCATCGCTGCGCCGTAATCCGAATCACGTTGAGATCTCGACTGATGTCTATGCCAATCCTGGCGGCAAAGCGGCCAGCTGCGACCAGCTGGACGTGGTGATCCTCAGCGCGCTGGAGATCGACACGGAGTTTAACGTCAATGTGATTACCGGTTCAGACGGCGTGATGCGCGGCGCATCCGGTGGTCACTGCGATGTGGCGGCCGCGGCAAACCTGACCATTGTCGTGGCGCCGTTACTGCGCAGCCGTATTCCGACGGTGGTGAAACGCGTGACCACGCTGCTGACGCCAGGGGAAAGCATCGACGTGCTGGTGACGGACCACGGGATTGCGGTGAACCCGGCGCGTCCGGAAATCCGCGAACGCCTGCTGGCGGCGGGGCTGAAAATTGTTGATATCGAAGCACTGTATCAACGCGCCATCTCGCTGACCGGTGAACCTAAACCGATCGCCTTTACTGACCGTATTGTCGGGGTGATCCGCTACCGTGATGGCACCGTCATTGACGTTGTCCGTCAGGTTAAAGAGGAAAATGCATGACGACACTGACGCCCGTCCGGGCGGGCGTCAGCCTTGAAGCGCTGCTGGCGGCGAAAGACAGCCGTGCAGCGCGTCAGGCTGACTGGCTCGCTCACTATCAACAACCGGTCATTTCACTGACGCTGGTGACGCCCGGCGCGGTAAAAGACAGTATTCGCTATCGCAATACTATGGGAGTGGCGTTACAGGCCTGCGATCAACTGCTGTGGCAGAACCGCTGGCAGGTGCTGGACCGGCAGGTACTGTGGCTGCCGACCGGCGCAGAAGCCCTGTGGTGTGTTGCGCATCCGGCGGTGGAAATCAAGGCGCAGTGCGTTGAGATGGAACAGACGCATCCGCTGGGACGTCTGTGGGACTTTGATGTGCTGTGCCCGCAGGCGGGACAGGTTGGACGACATTCACTGGATCTGACTACCCGCCGTTGCCTGGTGTGCGATGAGCCGGCGCACGGTTGCGCGCGTTCGCGCCGCCACCCGGTGGATGAAGTGGTTGCCCGCGTGGAGAAACTGATTGATGGCTGGTTTGCCCGCGACTGAATCCGTGGTTATCAGCGTACCGGAGCTTGCTGCCCGGGCGCTGCGCCTCGAACTGGATCTCACGCCGAAACCGGGGCTGGTGGACCGGGCGAACAACGGCTCGCACCAGGATATGGATCATGCGCTGTTTTTACGCAGCATTGCGGCCATCACGCCATGGTTTTCCGTCTTTGAACAGGCCGGGCGTGAACATGCCCACAAGGCGGCAGGAGTCCAGTTGCGCCTGCTGCGCCCGGCGGGCATTGCGTGCGAACAGGCGATGTTTGCTGCCACCGGCGGGGTGAATACCCACAAAGGCGGGATTTTTTCGCTGGGTCTGCTCTGTTTTGCCGCCGGACGACTGCAGGGACAACGCCAGCCGCTGCAGGCCGAAACGTTGTGTCGGCAGGTCAGTGAAATCTGTCGCGGGCTGGTGGCGCGTGAACTGGCGGCCCGGCCGCAGGCGGTGACGGCCGGTGAGAGGCAGTTTCTGGAGTATGGACTGACCGGGGCGCGTGGCGAGGCCGAACAGGGTTTTGCCACCGTGCGCCGTGCGGTGCTGCCGTACTGGCATCAGGAGCAGGGCGAACGGCGCCTGCAGCATGCGTTATTGCGCCTGATGGCGGCAAACCCGGACAGCAATCTGGTGTCGCGCGGCGGCATTGCCGGGCTGCGCTATGTGCAGGATTATGCGGCGACTTTACTGGCGGTCGGCTGGGATAACGATGCGTTGTCTGAAATGGACAGGGCGCTGATGGCCCGGCGCTTAAGCCCCGGCGGCAGTGCCGATTTGCTGGCGGTTGCGTACGTGTTGGCGCAACTTCCATAGCGCAGTATCGGGCGGCATTATTCATCCGGGCTTTTCCAGGGCAGATAAGTCGGTTGAGATAGCGGATGCAACCATTGCCGGATGGCACTGGATTATCCGGTCTGTAGATTTGCCCGGCAGGAACTGGCCGAAGATGTGGAAAAAGGCATAAAAAACCCGGCGCTCAGGCCGGGTTTTTTGTCTTACGCTTTCTGGGCGACTGCCGCAGGTTCGCGCACATGTTTGTATTTAAACAGTGTCACGAAGGCAAAAGCCAGTACCAGCGAATAACCGGCAAAAATCAGCCATACGGTTTTCCAGTCGGTAACGCCTGCGGTGGTGTAGATCTCTACCACTTTACCGCTGGCCATACCGCCGAGGATACAGCCGAAGCCGTTGGTCATCATCAGCAGCATACCCTGTGCACTGGCGCGGATCGCCGGGTTTACCTCTTTCTCAACGAACACCGAACCGGAGATGTTGAAGAAGTCGAATGCGCAGCCGTAGACAATCATCGACAGCACCAGCAGCACGGTACCGAACGGTGTCGGGTCGCCATAGGCGAACAGACCAAAACGCAGAACCCAGGCGAAGATACTGATCATCATTACGTTCTTGATGCCGTAGCGGCTCATAAAGAACGGAATCGCGAGGATGAAGACAGTTTCGGAAATCTGCGAAATAGACATCATCACTGACGCATGGGTCACGATGAAGCTATTCGCAAACAGCGGGTTGGCATCGAAGCTGTGCAGGAAGGTGTTGCCGAACATGTTGGTGATCTGCAACTCTGCGCCCAGCATCATCGAGAAGATGAAGAAGATCGCCATGCGCTTGTTTTTAAACAGCGCGAAAGCGTTCAGGCCCAGCATTTCCACCCAGGTCTGTTTCTCGGTGCTTTTCGCAACCGGCATGTGCGGCAACGTCAGGGAGAACAGGCTCAGCACCAGCGACAGCACAGCACCGATATAGAGCTGCATATGGCTCAGTTCGAAGCCGGAGAAGCTCACCACCCACATCGCCAGGATAAAGCCAATGGTGCCCCAGATACGGATTGGCGGGAAATCGGTAACGATATCGTGCCCGGCGGATTTCAGGCGGAAGTAAGAGATGGTGTTTACCAGGCTCAGCGTTGGCATATAGGCCAGCGAGTTGAGCAGAATAATGGCAAACATCGCGCCCGGCGTGGTAACACCTGCGGCAATAAACAGGGTGATCGCACCGACCAGGTGGCACAGAGCATAAACCCATTTCGCGCTCAGCCATTTGTCGGCAATGATACCGAGCAGCGGCGGCATCAGCAGCGAGGCAATGCCCAGCGAACTATATACCGCACCAATGGATGCACCATCAAATTTCAGCGTGACGAACATATACGAGCCAAGCGTCGTCAGCCAGCTTCCCCACAGGCAGAACTGCAGAAAGATAATGACTTTCAGCTGCAGCTTAAGATTCATGCTAATTTCCTCACAAAGGAGACGGACAGATGTTGGAATGGGCACAATTAATATTGTTATGTGTCAGGATTCTATCATCACCTGGGTGGCGAATTTGTTATGCCCGACATAAAAATGCAAACTTCCTCTGATTGCATTTACATATGGTGACGGATATCACACTTTAGCGCAACCGTTTGCATCACGCAGATGAATACCTTATGCCTCTTTCGCACAAATGCACGAAAGAGGCACAAGATCAGTTGCGACGCCAGGTCTTCTGAGCCGAATTGACTTTATAGAGGTAGCGGCGGGATTCCGCCGACGGATGGCGGGTGGTCAGTGTCTGGTAAACATCACCTGGAGTCATGGTGTTGATGATATTGGCGGCCTGCATCTTATCGCTGGAAAAGACGCGAAGTACGCTGCCCGCACCACCGTTATAGGCGGTGATCACTGCATAACGCCGGGATGTCGGGTTACTGATGCCGGAGAGATAAACATTATTCAGCATCGCCAGATATGCGGTGCCGATATCAATATTGCTCTGCGGATCGAACAGATAGCTGCGATCTGGCGTACCGGATCTGCCCTGGGCGCGGAAGACATCTTTCCCGGCGCTGTGCTGTACCACCTGCATCAGGCCCAGCGCGTCAGAGCGGCTAACCGCGTACGGGTTAAACGACGACTCCGTCTGCATAATCGCCAGAATCAGCGACTCATCGACGCCATATTTCCGCGAGGCCTGGCGTACCATACCGATATATTTATGCGCACGTTTGTCCAGATGATTCGGCACCAGATTGATCGTCACACTATAGATAACGCGTAAGCCGTTACTGCGTTTTTTCAGCCGGGTTTGCAGCAGGTAATCCGCAAAGTGCGCCGCGCGCCACTCCCAGCGGATCGCTTCACCGTTGTTATCCAGCACCTGGCCGTAAAGGAACGGTTCTTTGGAGATCGGGATATCATCGGTATCAGAATAGAGGTCGATAGATCCGGGATCGTCGCCCATCAGCAGGGTTTTGATAATCGCCTGGCGCAGATGTGCAGCCGGATCGGTGCCGGAGATCGTTTCGATGGTGATGGTACCTGCATCAAAGTTGATGTGGCTGCGAGTCTGGTACTGGTCGGTGTATTTAACGTAGTCCTTCGGCCCGGCGATCAGGACTTCGTTAAATCCCCAAAGATTCTCAATGTTGTGGGCGAACTGCCCCATCAAAATATCAAAACCGTTAGTGTCTTTAATCCAGGCTTCGTTATAGGCTTCGCCCGATTTGTTAGAGCTGGAACAAGAAATCAGTAACGGCGCGATCATCACTAGCGCTAAAAATTTTTTCATCATTCCGGATGCAATTGTGTTTGGGGAAAACGCGCCTGTGACGCCCGGGCGCTGGCAATATCTCCCTGTTTCGCGACATTGCCAGCCGTGCAGGTATTTAGCCGCTTATTTTTTCTCTTGCGGCGTATAGCCTTCGATATGCACGTCTTTACCTTCAAACAGGAAATTCACCATCTCCTGTTCCAGCAGTTTGCGGTGCTCGGTATTCATCATGTTGAGCTTTTTCTCGTTAATCAGCATGGTTTGCTTCTGCTGCCACTGCTTCCAGGCCTCTTTCGAGATCTCGTTATAAATGCGTTTACCCAGATCGCCCGGATAGAGCTGGAAGTCTTGTCCCTCTGCTTCGCGTTGCAGGAAGGTACAAAAAATGGTTCTGCTCATAAAAAATCCTCTCTACTTGCGCGCCGTGCTACTTCGCTTCGGCGCGTAATTGCTGTATCAGGCGTTCCACTGGAGCCGCCAGACCGACGGATGGCGGCTGCGCCAAGTTATACCAGAGACCCGCGCCATCATCCATGCAGGATGAGAACGAGGACACGCCAAGCCACATAGGCACAATATCCAGATGGAAATGGCTGAAGGTATGGCGGAACGCCACAAGCTGGCTGAGATTATCGGCGCTAATGTTCCTCTGCGCCAGCCAGTCGCGCAGACCCGCTTCATCGCTGAACTGCGGGAAACAGAACAGACCGCCCCACAGCCCGCTGGGCGGGCGCTGTTCGAGATAAACCTCGCCTTCATGCTGCATCAGCAGGAAATAGCCGCTGCGTTCAGGCAGCGTCTGTTTGGGTTTTTTACCGGGATATTGTGCCCACGACTGCGCCGCTTTTGCTTCGCAGCCGGTTTGCAACGGGCACAATTCGCACTTCGGTCTGGAACGTGTACAGACGATAGCACCGAGATCCATCATCGCCTGGTTAAAGCGCTCCACCCCTTTTGCCGGTGTGACTTCAGTGCTGATATCCCACAGCCGCTTTTCCACCTCTTTTTTACCCGGCCAGCCCGTAACGGCGTAGCAGCGTGCCAGCACACGTTTAACGTTACCGTCGAGGATGGGAAAATGTTTACCCAGCGACAGTGAGAGGATCGCGCCTGCAGTGGAACGGCCAACGCCAGGAAGCGCGGCCACTTCATCAAAGGTTTCCGGGAAACGACCGCCATGCAGGTTCGCCACCTGCTGTGCGGCTTTATGCAGATTGCGGGCGCGGGCGTAGTAGCCGAGCCCGGTCCACAGATGCAGCACTTCATCCAGCGGAGCGTTTGCCAGATCGGTCACCGTCGGGAAACGGGCCATAAAACGCTGGAAATAAGGAATAACGGTTGCAACCTGCGTCTGTTGCAACATCACTTCCGACAGCCATACTTTGTAAGGCGTTTTTTCAATTTGCCAGGGCAGGGTTTTTCGCCCGTATTTATCGTACCAGTCCAGAACCTGGGCTGAAAATTGAGACGCTTGCATGGTCACCAGAATCGCGTTGTCAGGGGCGAAGATTGCAGCACAGAGGCGTTGGCCTGTAAACCGGAACTTTCCGGTGCTTGCATCATGCGATTAACTTTGGATAATGCCCGTTTCCTGAACACTCTCACGAGCAGATCATTTTATGAATAACGACGTCATTTCACCGGAATTTGATGAAAACGGCCGCCCATTGCGCCGGATTCGTAGCTTTGTCCGTCGCCAGGGCCGCCTGACCAAAGGGCAGCAGCACGCGCTGGAAAATTACTGGCCGGTGATGGGCGTTGAGTTCAGCGAACAGCCGCTGGATCTCGTCGCGCTGTTTGGTCGCACGGCGCCGGTGACGCTGGAAATTGGTTTCGGCATGGGCGCTTCGCTGGTGGAGATGGCGAAAATGCGTCCGGAGCAGAACTTCCTTGGTATTGAAGTGCACTCGCCGGGCGTCGGCGCTTGCCTCTCTTCTGCGCATGAAGAGGGCGTTGAGAACCTACGCGTGATGTGCCATGACGCGGTCGAAGTGCTGCATAAAATGATTCCTGACAATTCTTTAAATATGGTGCAGCTGTTTTTCCCTGACCCGTGGCATAAAGCGCGTCATAATAAACGCCGCATCGTTCAGGTACCGTTTGCTGAACTGGTGAAAAGCAAGCTCAAGCTGGGCGGCGTGTTCCATATGGCGACTGACTGGGAAGCCTATGCGCAACATATGCTTGAAGTGATGTCCTCTATCGACGGTTATAAAAACTTGTCGGCGACGAATGACTTTGTGCCGCGTCCGGATTCGCGTCCAGTGACTAAATTTGAACAGCGTGGCCACCGTCTTGGTCACGGCGTATGGGACTTAATGTTCGAGAGGGTGAAATAATGGCAACAAACCGCAGTCGTCGCTTGCGTAAAAAAATGCATATCGACGAGTTCCAGGAACTGGGTTTTTCCGTTGCATGGCGTTTTCCGGAAGGTACCAGCGAAGAGCAGATCGATAAAACCGTTGATGACTTTATTCAGGAAGTGATCGAGCCGAATAAGCTGGCGTTTGACGGCAGTGGTTATCTGGCCTGGGACGGTCTGATTTGTTTGCAGGAAATCGGTAAATGTACCGAAGAACATCAGGCCATTGTGCGTAAGTGGCTGGAAGACCGCAAACTGAGCGAGGTACGCATCAGCGAACTTTTCGACGTTTGGTGGGACTAATAAAGCATAAGGGGCCAGCATTAGCTGGCCCGTTTTGTCTCTACAGGAGTTTTTTATGATGCGCAAAACGCTGTTGGCGGCGGCTCTTACGGTTACCGCATTTGCGGCTCAGGCTGATTATCAATGTGGCGTGACGCCGCGTGACGATGTGATCATCAGCCCGCAAACCGTGCAGGTGAAAGGTGAGAACGGTAACCTGGTGATCACCCCGGACGGCAATGTCATGTTTAACGGCAAGCAACCTTCGCTAACCGCTGCGCAGCGCGAACAGGCGAAGGATTACCAGGCCGAATTGCGCAGTGCTCTGCCATGGATTGACGATGGCGCGCGCAGTCGCGTGGAGAAAAGCCGTGCAGCGCTGGATACGATCATTGTCAAACAGGTGGGAGAGAATAGCAGCATGCGCAACCGTCTGACCAGGCTGGATGCGCAACTGAAAGAGCAGATGAACCGCATTATTGAACATCGCAACGATGGCCTGACATTCCACTACAAAGCGATTGATGAAGTGCGCGCCAATGGTCAGCAACTGGTGAACCAGACAATGGGCGGCATTCTGCAGGACAGCATCAACGAAATGGGTGCTAAAGCCGTGCTGAAGAGCGGCGGTAATCCGCTACAGAGCGTGCTGGGGAGCCTCGGCGGTTTACAGACGGCTATTCAGGATGAGTGGAAAAACCAGGAAGCGGATTTTCAGCAGTTTGGCAAAGATGTGTGTAAGCGCGTCGTCTCGCTGGAAGAAAACCGCAAAGCGTTGACCGCCGGATTGAAGTGATCCGCTCTTATAGTTTTTTATTTTCGGAATAGTCAAATAAAGCCCGGCTATATTAGTCGGGCTTATTATTTTACCCGCTATATTATATCTCTGGAATCCTTTCAAGCCGCCTTATGATATTAATTAAGGTAGGTTGACAGGAGCTTTTATTAATGTGATTGAAATATAGAGAATTAATTTACTTTAAGAACTCTCTTATTGATGATAGTATCGAATTTCAAATCATGGACTCGATACTTACTTGTATGACATCACTACATATTCAATCGAAAAATGACGCCTCAATCTATGAAGATTTTCCTGAGCGGTACAAAAATACCGAGCTTGATCTGCTCGGTTTAATTAGTACCTTGTGGGAAAGTAAGCGAATCATTATCTCGACTATTCTGATGTTTTCTCTGGTCGGATTCTTCATTAGTGCGTTATTAACGCCAAAATGGACCAGCCAGGCAGAAATCACGCCAGCAGAAAAACCGCAATGGAGCCAGCTGCAAAAGACCCTTTCTACTTTGCAGGTTCTCGACGTTAAACCTTCTCTTGATAAGGTTGAAGTATTTAACCTGTTCCTGAAAAAGTTTAATTCTGAGTCGCTGCGTGAAGAGTTCCTGGCATCGTCTCCGCTGGTGGCCGGCAAGCTGATGGCTTCTAATCCCGATGCTGAAGAGTTACGCCGCGGCATTGTACTGCTGTCCGGGAAGATCAAGGCGGTCAATAACACGCCGGTGAAAAGCGCCGATAACGTGCCTTACCAGTCCTGGACATTAAGCTTCACCGCCCCGACGGCTGGCGAGGCTAAGGAAATTCTTAACAGCTACATCAATTATATTTCTGCGTTGGTTGTTAAAGAAACATTAGATTATCTGCGCGAAGAAGTGGATTTAAAAAAGGATACGGAGAGGGAGTCGCTGGCGATGGAGCGTGAGCGGATGAATACGCTGCATGACACCAAGTTGAAGCGCCTAAATTACTCGCTGGAAGTGGCAAATGCTGCCGGTATTAAGCGTCCTGTTTACAGTAATGGGCAATCCGTACAGGATGACCCGGATTATTCCATCGCTCTGGGGGCTGATGGCATTGCTGAAAAGCTTAAAATCGAACAGTCAATTGTCGATGTTACCCGGCTTAATGCGGATTTCCGTTATCGTGAACATCGCCTGGCGGAACTGGAAAAACTGGATATTAAAGATATCACCTTTACGCCGTTTAAATATCAGCTTTCCCCGTCTTTACCTACCAAAAAAGAGGGGGCGGGTCGGGTTTTATTTATTATTTTAGCGGCGCTGTGTGGTGGGGTTATTGCCAGTGCTGTGGTATTAGTTCGACACGCTTTGCAGCAACGGAATCATTAATCTTTCTGTAGTACTTTGGCCCTCTGCGTTCCGCGCAGAGGGCCAAAGTCTTTATTCAGTCAGAAACAACTCAAGCAGAGAATTGAGAAACAGCTTACCGTGTTCGGTTATTTGCCAGTACGTGTCACATTCATTCAAATAATTTAATGCCAGCGCCTGCTCGATCTGCGGGCGTATCGTACTTTCATCCAGCCCGGTGTAGCGGGTGAATTCAGCGCGTGGCGCAGGCTCCAGCAGGCGAAAGCGATTCATAAAGAATTCGAACGGTTTATCCTGCGCTTCAACATCATGCTGCTTATCAAGGTATTTTCCCTGCATATACCCACGCGGATGGCGGGTTTTCGCCGTGCGCAGGATGCGCCCATCCGGAAAAGTGACTTTACCGTGCGCGCCGCAACCAATACCCAGGTAATCACCAAAGCGCCAGTAGTTGAGGTTATGCTGACACTGATAACCCGGTTTCGCATAGGCTGAGGTTTCATACTGCTGATAGCCGGCCGCGGTAAGGATCTGGTGTCCCTGCTCGAAAATATCCCACAGCGCATCGTCATCCGGCAGCACCGGTGGGCGCGAGCCAAACAGCGTATTGGGTTCGATAGTCAGTTGATACCACGACAGGTGCGGTGGGTTAAGTTCGATGGCCTGACGCAGATCGTCCAGCGCCTCTTCCAGCGACTGATCCGGCAGGCCGTGCATCAAATCGAGATTAAAGCTGCGCAACCCCAGCCCGCTTGCCAGCTTTGCCGCGCGTTTCGCTTCCTCCGGACCGTGAATTCGCCCGAGCCGCTGAAGCTTGGTTTCACTGAAGCTTTGTACGCCGATGGAGATACGGTTCACGCCCGCACGCTGGTAATCGACAAAACGGTCGGCTTCCACGGTGCCTGGGTTGGCTTCCATGGTAATTTCCGCATCGGCCGCCATCGGCAGCCGGGCGCGCACGCCATCCAGCAGCGTTTGCATCGCCGGGCCGGACAGCAGGCTCGGTGTGCCGCCACCAATAAAGATGGTCTTTATTTCACGTCCCTGCGCCCGGGGCGCGTCAGCATCGAGGTCGTTCAGCAGATGCTGAACGTAATCGTCGTGCGGCACTTCGCCCTTCAGCGCGTGCGAGTTGAAGTCGCAGTACGGGCATTTCTGCACGCACCAGGGAATATGGATATAAAGGCTCAAAGGTGGCAAATCAGCCATTACGCAGTGCTTCCAGTAACAATTTTAACGCCTGACCGCGATGGGAAATGGCGCTTTTCTCTTCGCGAGTAAGTTCCGCAGCGGTTTTACCCCTGGAAGGAACAAAGAAAATCGGATCGTAGCCAAAACCGCCGCTGCCAGCCGGTTGCTGCGCGATAACGCCTGACCAGCTACCGTGACATACCAGCGGCGTCGGATCGTTCGCATGACGCATATAGACCAGCACACAGTGGAACTGTGCGGTACGTTGTTCATCCGGGACCGATTTCAGCGCATCGAGCAGCTTTTCCAGATTCTGCTGATCGGTTGCATCCACGCCGGAATAGCGCGCCGAATAGATCCCCGGGGCGCCCTGCAATGCATCAACCGCCAGGCCGGAATCGTCAGCGATGGCGGGCAAACCGGTAACCTGCGCCGCGTGGCGAGCTTTGAGGATGGCGTTCTCAATAAACGTCAGCCCGGTCTCTTCTGCGGACTCAACGCCCAGTTCAGTTTGTGCGACCACGTCGAGGCCGAAATCATTCAATAGCGAGGCAAGCTCGCGCACTTTACCGGCATTACCGGTCGCGAGGACAACTTTTTGCATAGTGGATCCTAATCGATTAGCGCCGCGACTTCCGTCGGGATCTGTTGCGGGTGGGTAATTTTAATCTGCTTATGGCGGCCCAGCTCGCCTTTTTCAATCACCACCTGGTTTTTTGCCACGCGAAACTGCTTTGCGAGGTATTTGACCAGGTGCGCATTTGCCTGGCCGTCTACAGGCGGAGCGGTGATGGCGACTTTCAGTTCGTCGCCATGCAACCCGATAATGTTGTCGCGGCTGGCTTTCGGCTGAATGTACAGCCGCAAAACAAGCCCCTCTTCACAGGTAGAAACGGCACTCATAGTGCCATCCACAACCCCGGCAGAAGAATATCGCCGGTGGATTGCAGTAGCTCCGCAACGCCCATATTGATGACGTACAGCAGCAGCACCAGGATCATCGGCGAGAAGTCGATGCCGCCCATCGCTGGCAGCAGATTACGGATTGGGCGCAGCAGCGGTTCCGTCAACTGTATTAAAACGTACTCGACCGGGCTACGGCCCTGGCTGACCCAACTCATGATCGCCATGACCAGCAGTACCCAGAAAATCATCAGACCGATGGTTTTCAGTAAAATCAGCAGCGCGGAAATCCAGATGATCGGCTGGAACGTGATCACCATAAACAGCACGATCGCCTTGATAAAACTGAGTACAAAAGCGATCAGCAGCGAGGCGCTATCCAGCGGCCCCAGCGGTGGAATGACACGGCGCAGCGGCCCGACAATCGGCTGTGTAGCTTTCACTACAAACTGCGAAAACGGGTTGTAAAAATCGCAGCGTGCCCACTGCATCCAGACGCGCAACAGCAGAACCATCGTATAGAGTTCAAGCACTGTCGAGAGCAGGAAAGTCAACGTCTTCATGGCGTTCCTCAGTATTCCTTAATTTTTCGTGTAATCGCGCGCACCAAAAATGGCTGTCCCGATGCGCACCATCGTGCTGCCAGCCGCAATGGCGGCGGTCATGTCGTCCGTCATGCCCAGCGACAGGGTATCCACCGTTGGATAACGTGTTTTGAGCGCTTCAAATGCTACAGCCATTTGCCGTGCTACGGCAAACTGCCGCGCGTACTCCGTTTCCGGCGCGGGGATCGTCATCAAACCTCGCAGACAAATGCCAGGTAATTCAATAACCTGTGCCGCCAGCGCATCCAGCTCGCCGAGGGCAATGCCCGATTTGCTCTGTTCGTCGCTGATGTTGACCTGAATCAGCACATTCAGCGGCGGCAGGTCGGCGGGGCGCTGTTCGCTTAAGCGGCTGGCGATCCGCAAACGATCGATGGTGTGGCACCAGTCGAAATGTTCGGCTACCAGACGGCTTTTGTTGGACTGCAACGGTCCGATAAAGTGCCATTGCAGGTCATCCACGCCCGCCTCGCGGAAGTGAAGGATCTTATCGACCCCTTCCTGAACATAGTTTTCTCCAAACGCGCGCTGTCCGGCGTCGATGGCTTCTGCGACAGCGCTCGCAGGCTTGGTTTTGCTCACTGCAAGTAAAGTAACTTCTGCTGGAGCACGGCCGCATTGTGTTGCGGCAGCGGAGATTTTGTCCCGGACCTGTGCCAGGTTGTGCGCAATATCGTTCATGTTTCCAGGATAGCGTTATGGATATAGATGAAATAGTGGAGCTTAGTGTAAAGCATAATGTCTCGGATCTACACCTGTGCAGTCATTGTCCACCGCGCTGGCGACAGCAGGGACGGCTGGTGCCTGCGCCTTTTCCCGCGCCTGACATCAGCGGGTTTCTCAATGCTTATCTGAGCAGCGCGCTGCAGCAGCAATGGCGAGAACAGGGGCAGGTTGATTTTGCCCTGACCACCGCGCGCGGACAGCGCTTGCGTGCTGGTGCGTTCAGCCATCATCAGGGCGTCTCGCTGGCGCTGCGACTGCTGGCGCAAAGCAGCCCATTGCTTGCTGAACTGGATGTGCCCGTCGCGCTGAACACTCTGCTGGAGCGGGATAACGGGCTGATTCTGGTTACCGGGGCCACTGGCAGCGGTAAATCCACGACCCTGGCGGCGATGGTTGAGCATCTCAACCAACATCATGACGGGCATATTTTGACGCTGGAAGATCCGATTGAATTTGTCCATACCAGCAAGCGGTGCCTGATCCAGCAGCGGGAGATCGGCCAGCACTGTAGCTCATTCGCTGCCGGTTTGCGTGCGGCGCTACGTGAAGATCCGGATGTGATCCTGCTGGGCGAGCTGCGCGACAGTGAAACCATCCGCCTGGCTTTGACTGCTGCAGAGACCGGGCATCTGGTGCTGGCCACGCTGCATACACGTGGGGCAGCGCAGGCGGTGGAACGTCTGGTGGATACGTTTCCGGCGCAGGAGAAAGATCCGGTACGCAGCCAGTTGGCCGGAAGCCTGCAAGCGGTGCTGGCGCAGAGGCTGGAAGCAGACACGCGGGGTGGGCGGATCGCGCTGTTTGAGCTGCTGATTAACTCTCCGGCGATCGCGAATCTGATCCGCGAAGGCAAAACGCACCAGTTGCCCGGCGTGATGCAGACCGGGCAGCAGGCGGGCATGCAGACCTTTGCGCAAAGTCACCAACAGCGCGTTCAGCAGGGGTGGCTTTAACATACGTTTAGCGAATACACCGCAGGCAGGGCGCCTGCTGTCGCGAGGATCTCCAGCCGAACGCTCAATGCTGTCAGCGGTTCGGGGAACTGGTGCTGGCAGACGGAGTGGTGATTCTCCCGCACTTCAGCCAGAAGTTTATCGTCCGCCCACAGGCGGTAGTGCGTAATACAGTGTGGCGTCACCGCGTAGTGATGGCCCATTTGCACCGACTCCATGGCGTTATCAAAGTCGTTGTCCTGTACCAGCGTCAGATGGTGGATCTGGCGCGGCGTCGCCCAACGCCAGACGATTTCCGGCGTTGGATCGTTAGCATCCGGCGTCCAGCCGTTGATCTGCTGCTCCGGGCGCAGGCGTCCGTTGAGCACATTTTGTACGCTCCAGGCCATTAATGGCTGGCTGAAACGCAGGGCAGGCATAATTTGTTGCGGATGACGGCGCGGCAGCCAGAAGTCGAACTCGTCGACGCCATAATCGCCATCGACAACCTGACGAGTGTGTTTCGCCACGCGTGCATTCAGGCTGTTAAATACCGTCATCATGCCGGGCAGATGCGTATCCGTCAGAGCGATCTCGACCACATCCTGCACGTCGAAGGCGATAAACAGATACTGGTCGCGGTCACTCTGCCAGCGGAATGACAAGGTGTGCCAGGCTTCGCCGGAAACCTGTAATACAGACTCGGCGTATTGATAATCGGGGGTAAAATTTCCGGCACGCGCGCTGCCGAGCAGGGATACTGCCAGCGTTTGCGGCGTTTTGGCCCGCAGAAACAGCGCGATATCCGGCAACTGCGCACCAGCCTGTACCGGCAGCAGCAGCGCCATCCGCCCCATTAATGCGTGCCAGCGACCACTGGCAGGAAGTTCAGTCAGTTGATATTCACTACTGGCGCTGACCTCCGCTCCGGCCGCCGGATCGTTCAGCCAGCGTCGTGGAATATAGCAGCCGTTAGCCTGTAACTGCTGTTGCAGTAAGCCGATGTGTGCAGGCTCCGCCAGTTCACGCGGGGTAAGGCGCTCTGTTTTACAAAGTGCGGCGGCGCGGCCCACCACTTCACCCAGCAGACCGCAGGTGCACATCACGCGGGCGCTGCCAAACGCGACATGGGAAGCGGAAATCAGCCTGCCGGTGAGGAACAGATTGTCCAGCGAGCGGCTATAAAGGCAGCGAAATGGAATGGTATAGGTACCTTTGCTGTGAAACTGGCGGCAGCCGTCGTGCGTGCTGTAAACGCCATCTGCCGGATGCAGGTCGATCGACCAGCCTCCGTAAGCCACGGCATCGTAGTGATCGCGTTGTTCGATAATATCCTGCTGGCACAGTAAATGATCGCCGAGGAAGCGGCGGCTTTCGCGCTTGCCAGGAATCGCGCCCACCCATTCGATGGTCATATTCGCAGCTTCCGGGAAGTTGCCGGAGTTTTTAATATGATCCCAGACGCCCCAGACGATTTTCCACAGCTCCCATTTGATCTTTTCGCTTTCATGCACGGTATCCAGACGGCCTCCCCACTCCAGCCACCACAGATCGCAACCGTTCAGCGTCGATGTCAGCCGCTTGTAGCGCGGGATTTCGGTTATATCTTGCAGCGCAAAAGAGGGCGGTACAAAGTTGACTGGTCCATCGGTTTGTTTGGTGTAGAAGTAGATCGAATGACCCAGCTTATGGCCGAAATGATCCCCCGGCGCCATCTTCTCGCCCAGCTCTTGTGCCTCTTCCGCGCCCTCGCGATATTCAGCGCCCGCCAGAAAACCCAGCACGCCATCGCCGGTGGCGTCGCAAAACTGCGCTGCATTTACGCTGTAAAAGGTTTCGTTGATCGGATTGAAGGCTTTGATCCGGGTAATGCGCTGCTGCTCTTTTTCCACTTCATAAACGGCGGTATTCAGCAAAAGCGTTAACCCCGGCTGGCTTTTTGCCAGATCCAGCAGGACCAGATCGAACATCACCGGGTTACCCTCTTTGTTGCGCCAGAGGTTCTCTTCCATGATTTCGCCCATGATGCCGCCTTCGCGCGCCCAGCGGTTATTGTTCCCCATATGCGACGTGGCACCATTCGCCCACAGTCTTACTTCGCTGGAGGCATTCCCGCCAAGCACTGGCCTGTCCTGAATCAGCACCACTTGTAAGCCGTCGCGGGCAGCCGCAAGAGCGGCGCAAAGACCGGCAAGGCCGCCGCCTGCAACCAACAGATCGCAGCGAAGATGCTGCGTCGGAAAGGTTCTTGCCTCGCTATGGGGAAAGATCTTCATAACCTTGTATCCTTCTTTACTGACGGTAAAATCGAATTTTGAGCAATCTGATGAGCGAATCCTGAATGTCCTCACAACCTAACCAAAGCCTGATTGATGGTATCCGCTGCCTGCAGTACCTGGTTTCCAGTGGCCGCGCCATTGGTTGCCGCGAGCTGGCTCGCCTGATGGGCATTAACACTACGCGTGTCAACCGGTTGCTGATGACCATGGCGTCGATCGGCCTGACCATGCAGGATGCTCAGCGACGCTATCTGCCGGGGCCTGGTATCCATGCGCTGGCGGCGCAGGCGATTCGCGGCTCGGCGCTTTTCTCCCAGGCGCTCCCCCTGCTTGAACGCCACGCCCCGAAAGACATCGTGGTGGCGATGGGCGTGCTGTGGGAGGATCAGGTCATCTATATCTATCACTCCGAACCCGGTAGTCAGGTCAGCCAGGCGCTGGCTGGTTTTCATATGCTGCCCGCCTGGCAATCTGTCATCGGCATGTCGCTGCTGGCGGCGGAAAGCGATGATGAACTGCAAAAACGCTTTACCGACGAGCAGTGGCAGCAGCTTGGCCCGCATGTCGCTCTTCAGCGTCAGCAGGGCCATGTGGTCTGGCATCATGACGACGGCGAAGTGTCGATGGCCAAACCCCTCGGCGCGCACTCTGCGGCGCTGGCCTTTGCCGGAATGTGGAACATCGAAGACGCTGAGGTCGAAACCCGCTTGCAGGCGCTTCATACACTGGCCAGCCATCTGACGGAAAAGGCCTGACAGATTTATCGCTCTGTTATGTTTCTTTTATAGAAACAATCAGAGGAATGCAAAAAGGGCGGTCAGAAACTGTGAAAACGATCGGCAAAAAGCCGCGGTCGAGGCGCGGCTTTATTCAGGTGAGGTTGTTACAAAATTGAATTGAAGCGAGGATCAGGCGTGCTGCTCGAAATAGCTTTCGAGGATGATCACGGCGGAGGCGGAATCAACGCTGCCTTTGTCGAGTGCGCGAAAACCGCCGCGTTCGAACAAACCGGCGCGCGCTTCTACGGTACTTAACCGCTCATCATGCAGCGTAACTTTCACGCCAAAACGACCGTGCACTTTATTGGCGAAATTGCGCGCGCGCGCCGTCAGCGGCTGTTCGGTGCCATCCATATTGAGCGGCAAACCGACGATGACCGTTTCCGGCTGCCACTCTTTCAGTAGTTTTTCGATAAGCTTCCAGTCTGGCGTGCCGTCCTGCGCTTTAAGCGCGGTGAGCGGACGCGCCGTGCCGGTGATGCGTTGCCCAATGGCGACGCCAATACTTTTGGTGCCAAAATCAAAGGCCAGCAAGGTTCCGCTCATCAGGCATGCCCCGCTACGCCAGGCATGGTGGAGATATCAATACCGATAAGTTTTGCCGCTTCGCGCCAGCGGTCGGCGATCGGCGTTTTGAACAGAATGTTGAGATCGGCCGGGGCGGTGAGCCAGGCGTTATCCATGATCTCTTGCTCCAGTTGTCCTTTTTCCCATGAGGCGTATCCCAGCGCGACCAGCACTTCGCTCGGCTGTTCTGCCGTTCCAAGGGTTTCCAGCACATCGCGTGAGGTGGTGACCACGGTGTTATCCGAAACGCGAATGCTGGAAGCGAATGTGGCGGGCGGCGTATGCAGGATAAAACCACGATCTTCCGCCAGCGGGCCGCCCAGCAGCACCGGTTTGTCCAGACGGATGGCTGGATCCCGCGCTTCTGGCTGGATTTTGAGTTTTTCCAGGACACCGTCAACTTTCAGGTTTTCCAGCGGCTTATTAATAATCAGCCCCATTGCACCTTCGTCGTTGTACTCGCAGATATAGACTACCGAGCGCCGAAAGAGAGGATCCTGAAGAGCAGGCATGGCAATAAGAAAGTGATGCTGTAAATTCATTGTCAGAGGTTCTGTTTCCTGGTTCAAAAAAGCGACAGCCTAGTATGGGGGGAAAGCGCAGATCTGTCACCTGGCAATGCTGTCATGGGCGGGATCCTTCCCGCCCTGTGCGCTGAGATTATTTACCCAGACGTTTTTCGATGGCATCCATCAGCATGCCGGTGATGGAGATCGGGAATTCAGCCTCAATTTCACGTACGCAGGTTGGGCTGGTTACGTTAATTTCGGTCAGGCGGTCGCCGATAATATCCAGGCCAACAAAAATCAGCCCTTTGGCTTTCAATACCGGCGCAACTTTGCGCGCAATCGCCCAGTCGCTTTCGCTTAACGGACGTGGTTCGCCGCGGCCGCCCGCCGCCAGATTGCCGCGGGTTTCGCCGCCCTGCGGAATGCGCGCCAGGCAGTAAGGCACCGGTTCACCGTCAACCACCAGCACGCGTTTGTCGCCGTCTTTGATCGCTGGCAGATAGTTTTGCGCCATGCAGTAACGGCTACCCAGCTCGGTCAGCGTTTCCGTAATCACCGACAGGTTCGGATCGCCCTCTTTGACACGGAAGATCGACGTGCCGCCCATGCCGTCCAGCGGTTTAAGGATGATGTCGGTGTGCTTTTGCCAGAACGCTTTCAACTGCGCTTTGTTGCGCGTAACCAGCGTTTCCGGTGTCAGATCCGGGAACCAGGCGGTGAACAATTTTTCATTACAGTCACGCAGGCTCTGCGGCTTGTTAACGATCAGCGTGCCTTTCTCTTCCGCACGCTCAAGAATGTAGGTCGCATAGATATACTCGGTGTCGAACGGCGGATCTTTACGCATCAGGATGGTGTCCAGATCGGCCAGCGCAATATCCTGCTCGCTGCCGAATTCGTACCATTTGTCGTAGTTCTGTTCGACGGAAAGCGTGCGGGTGCGGGCGCGGGCTTCACCATTGATCAGGTAAAGATCCGCCATCTCCATATAGTGCAGCTCATAGCCGCGGCGCTGTGCTTCCAGCAGCATGGCGAAGCTGGTGTCTTTCTTGATGTTAATGTCCGCGATGGGATCCATCACGATGCCAAGCTTGATCATTCTGCTTCTCCTTTCAACCCAGGTCGCCAAAGCGGACCTGAAGCGCGGTGATGGCGGTAAGCGCCGTAGTTTCTGTACGCAGTACGCGTGGCCCTAACAAAATATCCGTAAACTGGTAGCGAGCGGTCATGGCGATCTCATCGGCAGAGAGGCCGCCTTCCGGGCCTATCAGCAATCGAATGCGCTCAACCGGCAGCGGAAGTGTGTTGATGCTCTGGCTGGCGCGCGGATGCAGGTTCAATTTCAGGCCGGCATCTTCTTCGGCGCACCAGGCTTCCAGATCCATCGCCGGGCGAATTTCCGGAATACGGTTACGACCGCACTGTTCGCAAGCGGCAATGGCGATTTTCTGCCACTGCTGGAGCTTTTTGTTCAGGCGTTCGGCATCCAGTTTAACCCCGCAGCGCTCAGAAAAAAGTGGCGTAATGAGGCTTACACCCAGCTCTATCGACTTCTGAATGGTGAATTCCATCTTTTCGCCGCGCGACATCACCTGGCCCAGATGGATATGCAGCGGGGATTCACGGTCGTCCACTTCGCTACGCAAAATGTTGACCATCACGCTTTTCTTATCCGCGCGAACAATCTCGGCGTCGAACACCTGATTGGAGCCGTCGAACAGTTGAATAGCCTGGCCCGGCCCCATACGCAGCACGCGGCCAACGTGGTTTGCAGCATCTTCGCTCAGCGCGATTTCATGGCCCGGCTGGAGAGGTTCAGGGTGATGGATGCGGGGAATACGCATGTTTTGAAATTCCGTCTGTCAGGAGATGCAGCGGCTCATGGGTGGAAAGTGCGCCACTGCACCTGTCGATAATCAATTGTCGCTAGTGTAGGTTAGCTCTTTCGCGCCATGCAAGCGCGCTGCACGTAAGGGTTGTGGTTGCCCTGCACCTCGGCAATGCGCGCATCGCGCGTGCATTCCCAGTCGGTCACCGGATACTGCTTATCCCACGCCGTAAACAGTTGCGTTTGCTGTCGTGAAAGGCTGAGCTGATATTGATCACGCATATAGAAGTAGGTACGGGCAATCGCACCGCGGGCGCGGGCTGGCGGCTCAGCGAGCTTCTCTTTGAAATCAATCTTCATGCCGCACTGGCCATACTGACCGTCGCCGCCATTCCACTGGCTATACATAAAGTTGCCGCGATCGCCATTCACTTCACCGACGGCAGGTTGCAGGTTGTGCATATCGCTTTCAATTTTGCGGTAGACCGGATCTTTGGCGCAGTTTTTCCGGCCGCCATCCTGCCAGCACTGGCGCAGATGGCCGAACTGCCATGCAGGCATCACGTGCTCCCATTCAATGCGGCTGGCGCGGTTTTCATTTTTTCGCACCTTGTAGCCGCAGGAAGCAAGGTCAACCACGCCTTTTTTACCCTGCCAGTTAATTTTGCAGCCGCAATAGAAGTCGCCCGGTGCGTCGGCGTTAACTTTGGCTCCCGCCGCTTTTGCCTGGGCAAAGCTGTTTATGCCATCTGCTGCGAAAGCGGGAATGGCGATCAGTGCGATGAAAAGTGAGAAAAGACGAAACATAGCGAACTCCCTGTGAAACGAGTTCGCAACGTAGCGGAAGGCGTTGTCTGATGCAATCAGTAAGAGCAGAAAATTTCTTAATGGATTCAGCTAGTCGCGTCGGCAATGAGCGGTTCGCCACAGCGTACACAGCGGTAAACGGCCTCGCCGCGCAGCACGCGGTTGTGTCGGCGTACCGTAAGCTGGTGCTGCTGGCACCGACAATGGTATGGGAAAGTATTGCGTCTTACCGATTCCAGTTCGAACTGGTGCGTGCGGCGGGCAGGAACGCCAAGCACGCCCTCCATCATCCATTTCCACTCTTTACCGTGCGGCGCAACGCGACCGAAGTGTTTCCACACCAGCAGATGCGCCAGCTCATGCGGAACCACTTCTTCAACAAATGCCTGCTGGTTTTCCAGCAGCAGCACAGGGTTGAGACGGATTTCGTAATCCGCCAGCCAGGCCGTGCCCGCAGCTGTGCCACGCTGTTGATACACCACTTTAGGTTCGGGATAGCTGCGCTCCAGTTTCTGGTTCGCAAGGGCAAGTTTATCCCGCAGGCTCTGCATGACGGCTTGCTGGATGGCGATGGGGAGACGGGGAGTTTTCATAAGTGCTGAGAATAGGATCGGCGAAGCGCGAGTGCAACAGGCAAAACAGAGGCTTCCTCCGCAGAGGAAGCCTGAAGGGTTAATTGTGGGAACCGATCTCGCGCAGCGGACGGCCGCGCATCAGGTTACGCTCGATGTGCTCCAGCGAAACGTGTTTGGTTTCCGGCACCAGCCACAGGGTCAGTACAATGAACAACAGGTTCAGCGCGCCGTAAACCCAGAAGGTATTGGCATTGCCCAGTGAGTTCAGCATCGTCAGGAAAGTTGCGCCGACGATCATATTGGCAATCCAGTTAGTGGCGGTGGAGCAGGTGATACCGAAGTCGCGGCCTTTCAGCGGCTGGATTTCGGAGCACAGTACCCAGATCAGCGGACCGGCGCTCATGGCAAAACCCACAATGAACATCAGCAACATGGCGACCGCAAAGTACTGCGCTGATGGTGAGTGGATGCCGAGGTGCAGCATCGTACCGAGAATACCCATCCCGGCGGCCATTACCAGGAAGCCCAGCACCAGCGTCGGTTTACGTCCCCAGCGGTCTACCAGACCGATAGCGATAAAGGTTGCAAGCACGTTGGTCAGACCAACGATAACGGTGCCCCACATCTGCTCGTTGGTGTTGCTGTAACCCGCCAGTTCGAAGATTTTCGGCGCGTAGTACATGATGACGTTCATACCGGTAAACTGTTGCATGATTTGCAACAGCACGCCGAGGAACACCGCGCGGCGGAAATTGCTGTTCTCTTTAAACAGCGCCCAGCCGGTCTGTTTCACTTTCAGGCTTTCGCGAATCTCTTCCAGTTCATTTTTCGCTTCCGCGCTGGTGTCGCGCAGGCGTAGCAGCACGCGTTCGGCATCGTGGAAGCGGCGTTTAGCGGCAAACCAGCGCGGACTGTCCGGCAGGAAGAAGACCCCAATCAGCAGCAGAATCGCCGGAATGATGATCACGCCCAGCATCCAGCGCCATGCGCCGCTGTAGCTGAAGGCCGTGTCCGAGAGATACGCGCCGAGAATCCCGATGGTTATCATTAACTGATACATGGAGATCATGCTGCCGCGAATTTTTTCCGGTGCGATCTCGGAAAGGTAGAGCGGCGCGGTGTAGGAGGCGATCCCAACGGCCAGACCAAGCAGCACGCGGGAAATAATCAACACTTCCACATTTGGCGCAGCGGCAGAGCACAGCGATCCCGCCACAAACAACACGGCGCCAATCATCAAACTTTTTTTACGCCCCAGGCGCCAGGAGAGCCAGCCGCTACCAACAGCACCGACGGCGGCGCCGAACATCATTGAACTGACCACCCACTCCTGGGTATGTGAGCTAATTTGAAAGTCTTTGGTGATAAAGGGCAGCGCACCAGCAATAACCCCAATATCCAGACCAAAAAGTAATCCTGCCAGTGCAGCGAGGAAACAAACAAAAAAGGTCATCGCCTTATTTGAATGCCCCTGTTTTTTATTGTCAGGCATGATGCCCTCCATTGATGTATTGGTTTTTCCGGTGACAAAAGTAGGCCAGTTACCGGCAAAATTACGTGATTTACATCACATGAGTGTAATCGGTTACATTGCGTTAAGACCGGTAATGTAAATAAAAGTGTTAAATATTATAGGATTGTTTACGTTGAAAGGTGAGTGCAAAGGAGAAGTTTCAGACTAAGCCGAAACTTAATGTAACAACTCTGCTTCATTCCTTTTTCAAAAGGAAAAATCTGAAAAAATCAGCGAAGCGGTGAGGTGTAATCGCTTTCAGAAAAATACCAGGCAGGCGTTAACAGTATAGACGGCGAAAATAACCGGACGAGAAATGCAAAAGGCCAGCACGAGGCTGGCCTTTAGAAGAAAACTGTCAGCGGATTATTACAGGCCGGCAGCTTCACGCAGCAGAGCGGCTTTGTCGGTTTTTTCCCATGGGAAAGTTTCGCGACCAAAGTGACCGTATGCAGCGGTTTGTTTGTAGATCGGGTGCAGCAGATCCAGCATCTGGATCAGGCCATACGGACGCAGGTCGAAGAATTCGCGGACCAGCAGCGTCAGTTGCTCGGTTGGCACTTTCTCAGTACCGAATGTTTCCACCATGATGGACGTCGGTTCTGCGATACCGATAGCGTAGGAAACCTGAATTTCACAACGATCGGCCAGACCTGCAGCAACGATGTTTTTCGCCACGTAACGAGCGGCATATGCTGCGGAACGGTCCACTTTCGACGGATCTTTACCGGAGAACGCGCCGCCACCGTGACGAGCCATACCGCCGTAGGTATCAACGATGATTTTACGGCCGGTCAGACCACAATCGCCCATTGGGCCGCCGATAACGAAACGGCCGGTCGGGTTGATAAAGAATTTGGTGGACGCGTTCAGCCACTCGGCTGGCAGGATCGGCTTGATAATCTCTTCCATGACCGCTTCTTGCAGCGATTTCTGGTCAATCTCTTCAGCGTGCTGTGTAGACAGAACGACAGCATCGATGCCGGCGATTTTGCCGTCATCATACTGGAAAGTGACCTGGCTTTTTGCGTCCGGGCGCAGCCACGGCAGGGTGCCGTTTTTACGCACTTCAGCCTGACGCTCTACCAGACGGTGGGCGTAGGTGATCGGTGCTGGCATCAACACGTCAGTTTCATTGGTCGCGTAACCAAACATCAGGCCCTGGTCGCCTGCGCCCTGTTCCAGCGGATCGGCACGGTCAACACCCTGGTTGATGTCCGGAGATTGCTTACCAATGGCGCTCAGTACGGCGCAAGAATTGGCATCAAAGCCCATGTCGGAGTGCACATAGCCGATTTCGCGTACGGTGTTACGGGTGATCTCTTCGATATCGACCCATGCGCTGGTAGTGATTTCACCGCCAACCAGTACCATACCGGTTTTAACATAGGTTTCGCATGCAACGCGCGCTTTCGGATCCTGTTCGAGGATGGCATCCAGCACGGCGTCTGAAATTTGGTCAGCAATTTTGTCAGGATGCCCTTCAGAAACGGACTCGGACGTAAAAAGGTGTTTTGCCATAGTAAGTTTTCACCCTGGAGTAATACGGTTAGCTCGAATTCTGTGCCCGGATGTTTTCACGCCTGGCGGCGCAGATTGCAGATGATGGCACAAGAAGTCTGAGAGTTAATCAATCTGGATGGATTAACATCTGGACGGCTATTTTAGGTCACTTGTTGAACCCATTTCCAGCCTTTTTTTGATCCTGACCTCATCCTGACACAAATAGTGACGGAAATTTTTCCTGACAATGCGGCAAACACAGCTTTTTTATTTTGCATTTTCACCCCGTTGTCGGTATAAAACGCCGCGCGCGGCTCTTAAAAAAAAGCGCACGGCCAAAACGCCGTGTCGCCACTTCCAGCCGGGTTAAGCAGTTGATTCAGGGCTTTGGCTTGTCGCGGGTCGCTATGGCTTGCGTTGGAGGTGATAAGAGATAATGAACCGTCGTTTTCCGCAGAATCTGTCGCGCCGTTCTGGCGTGCGTTTATTCCCCGCAACCTGCATTTCTAATCTGCAAACCTGCCGATGTTATACCCATTTCGGCGCTTCCCAGGACTCCAGGGCCGGTAAGGCGTTGTGATACCTGAACAAGGGCTCTCCTGCTAATACAGGAGTTTTCTCGTGGTTTCGCCGGGCTGTCATACAGACGTTCGGATGCGTGTTTTACAATGATATGAAAAAGAAACCGGTCGCACAGGCGTGGCGTTGGCCTGAAATCAGGCTATGCCAGGCTGTTTATGGGTTGTTATCGCTATGTGTCACTGCGATAGTAGTCAACTATTTTATTCCTGTGTCTCTTCGCGCTTCGGCAATCGCTCAGCGTGATGTGCGCAGGGTATACACTTTTATAGATTGAGGTTCGCTATGTCTGACGACATGTCTTCGTTTTCGCCTTCGTCAGCAGGCGAACAGGGTGTACTACGTTCCATGCAGGAGGTTGCGATGAGCTCCCAGGAAGCCAGCAAGATGCTTCGTACTTATAACATTGCCTGGTGGGGCAATAACTACTACGACGTCAACGAGCTGGGCCATATCAGCGTTTGCCCGGATCCGGACGTCCCGGAAGCCCGTGTCGACCTGGCACAGCTGGTAAAAGCACGTGAAGCACAGGGGCAACGTCTGCCCGCATTGTTCTGCTTCCCGCAGATCCTGCAACACCGTCTGCGCTCGATTAATGCCGCGTTCAAACGAGCGCGTGAGTCCTACGGCTACAACGGCGATTATTTCCTGGTTTACCCGATCAAGGTGAACCAGCATCGCCGTGTGATTGAATCCCTGATCCATTCCGGCGAACCGCTGGGGCTGGAAGCCGGTTCCAAAGCGGAATTGATGGCCGTTCTGGCACATGCCGGCATGACCCGTTCGGTGATTGTCTGTAACGGTTATAAAGATCGTGAATACATTCGTCTTGCGCTGATTGGCGAAAAGATGGGCCACAAGGTCTATCTGGTGATTGAGAAAATGACCGAAATCGCCATCGTACTGGAAGAAGCTGAACGCCTGAACGTGGTGCCACGCCTCGGCGTACGCGCGCGTCTGGCATCGCAAGGTTCCGGCAAATGGCAATCCTCCGGCGGCGAGAAATCGAAATTTGGCCTTGCGGCAACGCAGGTGCTGCAACTGGTGGAGATCCTACGTGAGCGCGGGCGTCTCGACAGCATTCAGTTGCTGCACTTCCACCTCGGTTCGCAGATGGCCAACATCCGTGATATCGCGACGGGCGTGCGTGAATCCGCGCGTTTCTACGTCGAGCTGCATAAGCTGGGCGTCAATATCCAGTGCTTCGATGTCGGCGGCGGTTTGGGCGTGGATTATGAAGGTACACGCTCGCAGTCCGACTGCTCGGTCAACTATGGCCTGAACGAGTATGCCAACAACATCATTTGGGCGATTGGCGATGCCTGCGAAGAGCATGGCTTGCCGCATCCGACGGTGATCACCGAATCCGGCCGCGCGGTGACGGCGCATCACACTGTGCTGGTTTCTAACATTATTGGCGTTGAACGTAACGAGTACACGCAAGCGACTCCACCGGCGGAAGATGCGCCGCGTGCGCTGCAAAGCATGTGGGAAACCTGGCAGGAGATGCACGAGCCTGGCACCCGCCGTTCGCTGCGTGAATGGCTGCATGACAGCCAGATGGATCTGCATGATATTCATGTCGGCTATTCCTCTGGCGCTTTCAGCCTGCAAGAACGAGCCTGGGCCGAGCAGCTCTATCTGAATATGTGCCATGAAGTGCAGAAGCAGCTCGATCCGAGCAACCGCGCGCATCGCCCGATTATCGACGAATTGCAGGAACGTATGGCGGACAAAATGTACGTCAACTTCTCGCTGTTCCAGTCGATGCCGGATGCCTGGGGTATCGATCAACTGTTCCCGGTGCTGCCGCTGGAAGGGCTGAACCATGCGCCGGAACGCCGCGCGGTGCTGCTCGATATCACCTGTGATTCAGACGGCGCCATTGATCATTACGTGGATGGCGACGGCATCGCGACCACCATGCCGATCCCGGAGTACGATCCGGAGAACCCACCAATCCTGGGCTTCTTTATGGTGGGCGCGTATCAGGAGATCCTCGGCAACATGCATAACCTGTTTGGTGATACCGAAGCGGTTGACGTGTTTGTCTTCCCGGATGGCAGTGTGGAAGTTGAACTGTCTGACGAAGGGGATACGGTGGCGGATATGTTGCAGTATGTGCAACTCGATCCGAATACGTTACTGACGCAGTTCCGCGATCAGGTGAAGCAGACCGGTCTGGACGAAGCGCTGCAACAGCAGTTCCTTGAAGAGTTCGAATCGGGCCTGTACGGTTACACCTATCTGGAAGATGAATAACACAGTAATGACGCTGTGATGAAATAAATCCCTTCCCGCCAGCAGGCGCGGAAGGGATTTTTTTATCAGAATACGTTGAACGGATATTCTGCGTAGAGGCGAACTTCGTTGCCGCCAATATTGTAATCGCTGGCATTGTCGGAAACGCGCAGTACGGAGTAGCGCACTTTCAGTTTCAGATCTTTCGCCGGGCCACTCTGCACCTGGTACTGAAGCTGGTTGAACCATTCATGCTCTTTACCGTTACTGGTTTCGGTGGTTTTGATGTTGTCGCCGCGTACATAAGCGGTGGTCCAACTCAGACCCGGTAAGCCCAGACCGGCAAAATCCAGCCCGTAAGAAGCCTGCCACGAACGCTCATCTTCACCGTTAAAATCCGACCAGTAGGAGTTCGCCAGCCAGATGGTGTTGCCACCATCGCCGACGCCGCCCACGTTTTTGTAGCTGCCGTAGTGATAGCCGGTGCTGCCGCTACTCTGCTGGTACGCCAGTTTAAAGGTGTGAATATCCCAAATATAGCTGGCGGCCAGGCTCCAGATACTGTTGCTGCGGCCGGTATTCTGGCTGTCTGCATAACCCTGATCCAGACGCGAGTTATAACCGTTGAAATCCAGAACCACCTGCTGGCCGGTGCTGAACGGTTGTTTGAAATTCAGACCGAGGTATTGTTTATTCAGTACGTCTTCCACGCGGGATGCATAGAGCGCACCGCTGAATTGATCGTTAAATTGATAGCTGGCTCCGCCGAAGCTCAGGCTTTTCAGCCCAGTGTTGTGGCTGTCATCACTTTTACGCTGCTCATCAGTGAAGTAACCGGCGTTTACTTCCAGACCGTCAACCTCTTTCGAGGTCAGCATCGTACCGGTATAGGTTTCGTACAGTAAACGGGAGCTGTCGGCATTCAGGATGGGCAGTTCCGGGCGCTGGGTACCATAGCTCAGTACGGTATTGGAGATACGCATTTTGGCGGTCGCACCAAATTTAGCCAGATCGGATTTTGCTTTGCCGTCATTATCCTGAGCAAAGAAGTCGATACCGCCTGCGCCGCTGCGGCCACGGCCGCCATCGAGGCGTACTCCGTATTGCGCAATACCGTCAACACCAAAACCTACCAGCCCCTGAGTGAAGCCAGATTGAAAGGTGGTAATAAATCCCTGACCCCATTCCGCTTTATTATCTGCGCCGCTGCGATAATCACGATTAATATAAGCATTGCGTAAAAAGAGATCTAAATGACTGTCGTCAATAAAACCCTGGCTTGAGGATTGCTGACTGGCGAATGCCGGAACTGCCAGAATAATACTTAAAGCGAGTAAGGATAATTGTTTTTTCACTGAGGGAACTTCTCTGTCTGTAGAATGCCAAAAGAAATAACTTGCTGATTTATAGTTACCTGAAACGATCCCGAAAGCAATCGTTGTCTGCTGCACTGCTGGCTTGCCATCGGCTTGTCCCAGAAAGTAGCAGAGCAGGGGTAGATTATTTATTATCTGGACATACCCCAATATTTAAGTGGGGAAATATGTTTGTGATTCTGCTCTGCGAAATAAATTACTGCATCAGATTTTTTTAAAAAATAATACGCTTGTGGTAACGGGATTTCTATTTGGCGTTCCGTGCTATTGTTTTGGCAATTAATGCGTTTTTTCTGAGATGAATATTTTTCAGGCCTGGCAAAAAGGGAGGCTATATTGCCTCCCAATGCGATTATTTAATTCCGTCTGCGGCCATGCGATCGCGAATATGCTGGGCGCGCTCCGCCGATGCCGGATGATCGTCAAACATCGAACTCTGCCGACCCTCTTCCATTTTTGCCAGTTTCTCAAAGCTGGTCGCCAGCCCTGCCGGGTTGATGCCGCGTTTGCGCAACAGATCGTAGGAGTAGTCATCCGCTTCGGATTCCTGGCGCTGAGAGAACTGTGAATTTACCAGTTGTTCGCCCAGTGCGCCGAGCTGCGACTGCGACAGGCTGCCGACAATACCGCCTGCCGACGCTGCGGCTGCGCGTATCGCATTGGTACCCAGCGCCACCTGCATCCCTTTTTTCACATGGCCCAGCGCAACGTGGCCCATTTCGTGGCCGATCACCGCTTCAACTTCGTTGTCGGTCATCATATCCATCAGCGCGCTGTAGACGCGGATGCAGCCGTTTGCCATGGCAAAAGCATTCACGTCTTTTGCCACATAAATCTTGTAGTTGACCGGCTGGCCGTTGATGTTATCGCCGAGCGCAGCAGCAATTTTAGCCAGGCGTTGGCTGTAGGTGCTGCTGGCGGGCGCGATGGTTGCTTTACTGTCCATCTGTTTACAGGCGTCATCACTTAATGCTTTTACTTGCGCATCGCTCAGCGTGTAGGCCTGAAAAGCTTCTGCGCCGGAGCTGAGAAAAGCATTTGAGTCCATATTCTGGCAGCCAGCAAGGACGGTTGTTATTCCCAGAGCAAAGAGAAGCGGGCGAATTTTCATTTGTTATTTTCCGTAATGGTTGAGTCAATATGCTGCTAACTACGCCGGCTCAAGACGAACCTGCAGATTGTCAGTATAAGGAAGAGTCAGAGTGCCAGGCGAGTAGATTGCGCAACATGCGAGCGGCTTCCAGAGATTTCTGAATCGGCAAAAGGATGCTCCATGTACATGGCATGCCGCTTGGGTTACATTGTTGGCACTTTTTTCCGGCGTAGCCCAAAACGCGCTGTCGTCAAGTCGTTACGGGAACAGCCCTTAACAGTCCGATCTGGAGTCAAAATGTCCTCACGTAAAGAGCTTGCCAATGCTATTCGTGCGCTGAGCATGGACGCGGTACAGAAAGCCAAATCCGGTCACCCGGGAGCCCCGATGGGTATGGCGGACATCGCCGAGGTCCTGTGGCGTGATTTTCTGAACCACAACCCGACGAATCCGGCCTGGGCCGATCGCGACCGCTTTGTGCTGTCCAACGGCCACGGTTCGATGCTGATTTACAGCCTGCTGCACCTCACCGGCTATGATCTGCCGATGTCCGAGCTGCAGAACTTCCGTCAGCTGCACTCGAAAACTCCGGGCCACCCGGAAGTGGGTTACACCGCGGGTGTGGAAACTACCACTGGTCCGCTGGGGCAGGGCATTGCCAACGCCGTGGGCATGGCGATTGCAGAGAAAACTCTCGCAGCGCAGTTCAACCGTCCTGGGCACGAGATTGTTGACCACTTCACCTACGCCTTTATGGGCGACGGCTGCATGATGGAAGGCATTTCCCATGAAGCCTGCTCCCTGGCCGGTACGCTGAAACTGGGCAAACTGGTTGCGTTCTACGATGACAACGGCATCTCCATCGACGGCCATGTTGAAGGCTGGTTCACCGATGACACGGCGAAACGCTTTGAAGCCTACGGCTGGCACGTAGTGCGCGGCATTGACGGCCACGACGCGGACGCCATCAAACGTGCAGTGGAAGAAGCCCGTGCTGTTACCGATAAACCGTCGCTGCTGATGTGCAAAACCATCATCGGTTTCGGTTCGCCGAACAAAGCCGGTACCCACGATTCCCACGGTGCGCCGCTGGGCGATGCTGAAATCGCTCTGACCCGTGAAGCGCTCGGCTGGAAATACGCGCCGTTTGAAATCCCGTCTGAAATCTATGCACAGTGGGATGCGAAAGAAGCCGGCCAGGCCAAAGAAGCGGCGTGGAACGACAAATTCGCCGCTTACGCCAAAGCCTTCCCGCAGGAAGCCGCTGAGTTCACCCGCCGTATGAAGGGCGAACTGCCGTCTGATTTCGATGCCAAAGCGCAGGCGTTTGTCGAGAAGCTTCAGGCTAACCCGGCGAAAATCGCCAGCCGCAAAGCGTCGCAAAATGCCATTGAAGCTTTCGGTCCGCTGTTGCCGGAATTCCTCGGCGGCTCCGCTGACCTGGCGCCATCCAACCTGACTATCTGGTCCGGTTCGAAAGCGATTAACGAAGACACTGCCGGTAACTACATTCACTACGGCGTGCGCGAGTTCGGTATGACGGCAATTGCCAATGGTATCTCGCTGCATGGCGGTTTCCTGCCGTATACCTCGACCTTCCTGATGTTCGTTGAATATGCCCGTAATGCGGTGCGTATGGCGGCGCTGATGAAACAGCGTCAGGTGCTGGTTTACACCCACGACTCCATCGGTCTGGGCGAAGACGGCCCGACGCACCAGCCGGTCGAGCAGGTAGCTTCCCTGCGCCTGACCCCGAACGTCAGCACCTGGCGTCCGTGTGACCAGGTGGAATCCGCAGTGGCGTGGAAATATGGCGTTGAACGTGCTGACGGTCCGACTGCGCTGATCCTTTCCCGTCAGAACCTGGCGCAGCAGGAGCGTACGGCACAGCAACTGGCAGATGTCGCCCGTGGCGCCTACGTGCTGAAAGAGAGTGCTGGTCAGCCGGAACTGATCCTGATTGCTACCGGTTCCGAAGTGGAACTGGCGGTTGCTGCTTATGAAAAACTGACTGCCGAAGGCGTGAAGGCGCGCGTGGTTTCCATGCCGTCGACCGACACCTTCGACAAACAGGATGCGGCATACCGTGAATCCGTGCTGCCGAAAGCGGTTTCTGCCCGTGTGGCTATCGAAGCCGGCATTGCGGACTTCTGGTACAAATACGTCGGCCTGAACGGCGCGGTAGTGGGTATGACCACCTTCGGCGAATCTGCTCCGGCAGAACTGTTGTTTGAAGAGTTTGGTTTTACCGTTGACAATGTGGTGGCAAAAGCGAAAGCGCTGCTGTAACCACTCTTGCCCGGCGGCGCTCCGCCTGCCGGGCCTGCATGAAAAGTCATTTCGGATGGCGCTTGAGCATTATCAAGTCTACGGGGTTGCAGAATATGTAGACCGGATAAGCGAAGCGCCATCCGTCATTCAGCTATACCCCTAATCTTCTGCCTCCTGACCCAACACTCTCTTCTTAGTAACTCGACTAAAACGGCATTGATCCGTGCATGAAAAATATACTGGATATACATCCAGTAAATTGTATAATAATTCTGCAAATTATCTAGGGTGAATGTGAGTAAGGAGTGAACCTATGATAATTCCTGGTGACAATCTCAATTCTCAGCCTGTGCTGGCGACAATCAGCAGCCGTGAAATCGCAAAATTGACAGGCGTGACGCATGGCGAAGTGAAGCGGATGGTGAAAAGCCTGGAAACCGCGCAGCGGCTCTCCCAGCCGGTGAAAGAGCACCCGTACGAGCGAGAAGGCGAGATGCGACAAGAATTTTTGCTTAATAAACGGGACTCATTGCTGACGGTTTCGCGCCTCTCGCCGACCTTTACGGCAGAAATGCTCGATCGCTGGCAGGAGAAAGAGAAGCTTATCAGTCTGCCCGATTTTACGAATCCTGCCGCCGCCGCACGCGCCTGGGCTGAGCAGTACGAAAAACGTCAGCGAGCGGAAGAGTTACTTGCTCTCTTAGCCCCAAAGGCGGAGTTCTTTGACCGCTATGTCAGGGTTGAAGAGTCGCTTGGTTTTCGTCAGCTTTGCAAGATGCTGCGCGTGAAAGAGTCTCTGTTTCGATGTTTTTTGCTTGAGCGCAATATTATGCAGCGTGTAAACGGTGCGTTGATGCCGCAGCAGTACCATATTGATGAAGGTTACTTCACTGTTCATGGTGGCGTCGGGGAAAACAAACGTAGCTGGTCTCAGGCGCGTTTCACCGCGAAGGGGGTGAAGTGGGTGGCCGATCTGTGGGCTAAGCAACTCTCGTCGCAGCCGGTTGAGATGCCGCGCGCAGAACGCACCGAGCCGAAGGCGCCGGAGCATAGCTGGTTTTAATCAGCGCCAGAAAAGGATTTTGCTTTTCTTCATCAACCGGGTCATGCAGGGACGCTTTGTTGCGCTCATCCTCTTTCTGTCGGTTATTTTCCTCACGAAAGAACCTTCTGGCCGCGCTGATTATTCCTGCAAAAATGTGATGCAAGTCAGATTACTGGCGAAACCGTCTGGACAATCATTCCTTTTATTCCTTGTTTCGCTTATTCTAGCTGAAGCGTTTCAGTCGATTAAATGTTCGACAATTAACCAAACAAACGCAGTTTAAGGCAGGCGAGGATTCCCCTTCTGTGGTGGCTGGATTACTCTGTCATCCACTTCAGGCCAGCTAGCCTTGCAGGAGAATTATGACCGTACGCATAGCGATTAATGGTTTCGGTCGCATTGGGCGCAACGTGGTTCGTGCTTTATATGAATCCGGGCGTCGGGCGGAAATCACCGTGGTAGCAATCAATGAACTGGCCGATGCTGTGGGCATGGCGCATTTATTGAAATATGACACCAGCCACGGGCGTTTTGCCTGGGATGTTCGCCAGGAGCGCGAACAATTGTTTGTGGGTGACGACGTAATTCGCATCCTGCATGAGCGCTCAATTGCGGCACTGCCGTGGCGCGAGCTGGGTGTAGATGTGGTGCTCGACTGTACCGGCGTATACGGCAACCGTGAGGATGGCGAGGCGCATCTGGCGGCGGGCGCGAAAAAAGTGCTCTTTTCCCATCCTGGCAGCCACGATCTCGACGCAACGATTGTTTTCGGTGTTAACCAGGAAACCCTTCGCTCTGAAGACCTTCTGGTCTCTAATGCCTCCTGTACGACAAACTGTATTATTCCGGTCATAAAACTGCTCGACGATGCTTATGGCATTGAGTCGGGAACGGTGACAACCATTCACTCCGCGATGCATGACCAGCAAGTGATTGACGCTTACCACCCCGATCTGCGGCGTACGCGTGCGGCCAGCCAGTCGATCATTCCGGTGGATACCAAACTGGCGGCGGGCATCACGCGAATTTTCCCGCAGTTTAATGACAGATTTGAAGCGATAGCGGTGCGCGTACCGACAATTAACGTGACCGCGATCGATCTGAGCGTAACGGTGAAAAAACCTGTAAAAGCTATGGAAGTCAACATGTTGCTGCAAAAAGCAGCGCGTGGGACATTTCATGGTATAGTTGATTATACGGAATTACCGTTGGTTTCAACCGATTTTAATCACGATCCGCACAGCGCCATTGTTGATGGCACACAGACGCGGGTAAGTGGTGCGCACCTTATTAAAACCCTTGTGTGGTGCGACAACGAATGGGGCTTTGCTAACCGGATGCTCGACACGACGTTAGCAATGTCGGCTATTGGTTTCAGGTAGGGCGCGACAGCGCTCGCAAAACTTTAAGAATCATTGAGAGGATTCACCATGTCTGTAATTAAGATGACCGATCTGGATCTGGCTGGTAAACGCGTTTTCATCCGTGCTGATCTGAACGTGCCGGTTAAAGATGGCAAAGTCACCAGCGACGCGCGTATCCGTGCTTCCCTGCCAACTATTGAACTGGCGCTGAAGCAGGGTGCGAAAGTGATGGTAACTTCCCATCTGGGTCGTCCGACCGAAGGCGAGTACAACGAAGAATTCTCTCTGCTGCCGGTTGTTAACTATCTGAAAGACAAACTCTCCAACCCGGTTCGTCTGGTTAAAGATTACCTGGACGGCGTTGAAGTGGCTGCCGGTGAACTGGTTGTTCTGGAAAACGTTCGCTTCAACAAAGGCGAGAAGAAAGACGACGAAGCGCTGGCGAAAAAATACGCTGCGCTGTGCGACGTATTCGTTATGGACGCATTCGGTACTGCTCACCGTGCGCAGGCTTCTACTCACGGTATCGGCAAATTCGCTGACGTAGCGTGCGCAGGCCCGCTGCTGGCTGACGAACTGGACGCGCTGGGTAAAGCGCTGAAAGAACCGGCTCGTCCGATGGTTGCTATTGTTGGCGGTTCTAAAGTTTCCACTAAGCTGACCGTTCTGGACTCTCTGTCCAAAATTGCTGACCAGCTGATCGTTGGTGGCGGTATCGCTAACACCTTCGTCGCTGCTCAGGGCCACAACGTAGGTAAATCCCTGTACGAAGCTGACCTGGTTGACGAAGCAAAACGTCTGCTGGGCACTTGCGATATTCCGGTCCCGACTGATGTTCGCGTAGCCACCGAGTTCTCTGAAACCGCAACGGCAACCCTGAAATCCGTCAATGACATCAAAGATGATGAGCAAATTCTGGATCTGGGCGATGCATCTGCTGAAAAACTGGCTGAAATTCTGAAAAATGCCAAAACTATTCTGTGGAATGGTCCGGTTGGCGTGTTTGAATTCCCGAACTTCCGTAAAGGTACTGAAATCGTGGCTAACGCTATCGCCGACAGCGACGCGTTCTCCATCGCAGGCGGTGGTGACACTCTGGCTGCTATCGACCTGTTCGGTATTGCTGACAAGATTTCCTACATCTCTACTGGCGGCGGCGCATTCCTCGAATTCGTGGAAGGCAAGGTTCTGCCTGCAGTAGCCATGCTCGAAGAGCGTGCTAAGAAGTAAAATTGTTCAGGCGGGATAACCCTGCCTGTTTTTCAAAACGATTCAATTGTTGCTCTAACTAATTCGCGCTGCCAGAAGACGGTGACGCAGCGAAACTCCAAAAACTTGCCATAGTGAGTCACTGGAGGCGCGAGAGAAGCCAGCCCACTGGCAGCACGAATTATGACGAGCTGAAACGGCCGAAGATACAGGACTACGTACATGTCTAAAATTTTTGATTTCGTAAAACCTGGCGTGATCACTGGTGATGACGTTCAGAAAGTGTTCCAGGTAGCTAAAGAAAACAACTTTGCTCTGCCAGCGGTTAACTGCGTGGGTACTGATTCCATCAACGCCGTTCTGGAAGCTGCTGCCAAAGTTAAAGCACCGGTTATCGTTCAGTTCTCTAACGGCGGCGCTGCGTTTATTGCCGGTAAAGGCGTGAAAACTGACGTTCCTCAGGGCGCAGCAATCCTCGGCGCAATCTCTGGCGCCCACCATGTTCATCAGATGGCAGAACATTACGGCGTTCCGGTCATTCTGCACACTGACCACTGCGCGAAAAAACTGCTGCCGTGGATTGACGGTCTGCTGGACGCGGGTGAAAAACACTTCGCTGCAACCGGTAAACCGCTGTTCTCTTCTCACATGATCGACCTTTCCGAAGAGTCTCTGGAAGAGAACATTGCCATTAGCTCCAAATATCTGGCGCGCATGTCCAAAATGGGCATGACTCTGGAAATCGAACTGGGTTGCACTGGTGGTGAAGAAGATGGCGTGGACAACAGCCATATGGACGCTTCTGCACTGTACACCCAGCCGGAAGACGTTGATTACGCTTACACTGAGCTGAGCAAAATCAGCCCGCGTTTCACCATCGCAGCTTCCTTCGGTAACGTACACGGTGTCTACAAACCGGGTAACGTGAAACTGACCCCGACTATCCTGCGCGATTCTCAGGAATATGTTTCCAAAAAACATAACCTGCCGCACAACAGCCTGAACTTCGTATTCCATGGCGGTTCCGGTTCTACTGCTCAGGAAATCAAAGACTCTGTAAGCTACGGCGTTATCAAAATGAACATCGATACCGACACCCAATGGGCAACCTGGGAAGGTATCCTGAAGTACTACAAAGAAAACGAAGGCTACCTGCAGGGCCAACTGGGCAACCCGAAAGGCGCAGACCAGCCGAACAAAAAATACTACGATCCGCGTGTATGGCTGCGTGCAGCGCAGACCAGCATGGTGACTCGTCTGGAGCAGGCTTTCAAAGAACTGAATGCAGTAGACGTTCTGTAATTTCCGCTGCTTTATCTGAAAAGGCCCGCAAAATGCGGGCCTTTTTTATTGCCATTTCAATAAGCTGGCGTAGAGCACAAAGTGTGATCTACTTGGCGTAAATGCGGCTTTTTGTTTACCCTTTAGGGATCTCTCCTTGCTTGAAGGGGTGGTTTTCCCATTTTGGAACAACATAAGGAAGCACGAATGGAAGATCTTAACGTTGTTGACAGCATTAACGACGCAGGCTCGTGGCTGGTGAACAATCAGGCGCTGCTGCTGAGCTATGCCGTTAACATTGTGGCGGCTATCGCCATCATTATTGTCGGTATGATTGTGGCGCGTATTGTCTCGAATACGGTTAATCGCGTGATGGTTGCGCGACACATCGACGCTACCGTGGCTGATTTTCTCTCCGCGCTGGTACGCTATGGCATTATCGCCTTTACCCTGATTGCCGCGTTGGGTCGCGTCGGCGTGCAGACGGCCTCGGTGATTGCCGTACTGGGTGCCGCCGGTTTAGCCATCGGTCTGGCGTTGCAGGGTTCGCTTTCGAACCTCGCCGCTGGCGTGCTGCTGGTGACTTTCCGCCCGTTCCGTTCGGGGGAATATGTCGATTTGGGTGGCGTTGCCGGAACCGTGTTGCAGGTGCAGATTTTCTCCACCACTATGCGTACGGTGGACGGGCGTATCGTGGTGATCCCAAATGGTAAAATCATTGCCGGAAATATCGTGAACTTCTCTCGTGAGCCGGTGCGTCGCAACGAATTTATTATCGGTGTGGCTTACGATTCTGATATCGACCAGGTGAAACGCATTCTGACTGAAATTATCCAGGCTGATGAACGCATTATCAAAGATCGCGAAATGACGGTGCGTCTGAATGAACTGGGGCCGTCCTCCATTAACTTTGTGGTGCGTGTCTGGAGTAAGAGTAGCGATCTGCAAGCCGTTTACTGGGATGTGCTGGAGCTGATCAAACGTCGCTTTGACGAGAATGGCATCAGCTTCCCGTTCCCGCAGATGGACGTAAACCTCAAACGTTCTCATGAGCAGACAGAGCAGTAAGATATGGGGCCGGCGGCGCCGGCCTTCTTTTTGCTCATCAACATTAGCATTGCTACTTAACGATTAAAATTATCAATTTCCGCTAATGATGTTCCCGCGCTATAGTCTGCTTCCGAAACAATCTGACGGAATTACGACGTGTTATCTTATTACTTTCAAGGCATTATGCTTGGGGCCGCGTTGATCCTGCCGCTTGGGCCGCAAAACGCTTTTGTGATGAACCAGGGGATCCGCAGGCAGTATCACATCATGACTGCCTTTTTATGCACGATGAGCGATGTGGTGCTGATCTGCGCTGGCGTGTTTGGCGGCAGCGCGCTGTTGATGCAATCCCCGTGGCTGCTGGCGCTGGTGACCTGGGGCGGTGTGGCGTTTCTGCTATGGTACGGTTTTGGCGCACTGAAAACGGCACTGAGTAGTCATCTCGAACTGGCAAGCGCCGAAGCATCACGCCAGGGGCGCTGGCGTATCATTGCGACCATGCTGGCGGTTACCTGGCTCAACCCGCATGTCTATCTCGACACTTTCGTGGTGCTGGGTAGTCTCGGCGGACAGCTGGATGCGGAGCCAAAGCGCTGGTTCGCGCTGGGAACGGTGAGCGCTTCTTTCCTGTGGTTCTTCAGCCTTGCGTTACTCGCTGCCTGGCTTGCTCCTCGTTTGCGCACGGCGAAAGCGCAGCGGCTAATCAATGCTGTGGTTGGGTTGGTGATGTGGTTTATTGCCTTCCAGCTTGCGCATGAAGGTATTCATCATGTACAGGGATTATTCAGTTAGGGTAAGTCCGATGGACAATTCACGCTGAGCCGCTAAGCTTGCTGCCAAGGCGTATGCGTATTCGGACGTATTAACGCAACATGGAGGAGCAACTGTGAAATTTAAAGTGATGGCCCTGGCGGCGGCAGTCGGTTTCAGTGCAATGGCGGTACAGGCAAACGAATTGCCTGACGGCCCGCATATCGTCACCTCAGGCACGGCTAGCGTGGATGCGACTCCGGATATCGCCACGCTGGCGATTGAAGTGAACGTCGCTGCAAAAGACGCCGCATCAGCGAAAAAACAGGCCGATGACCGCGTTGCGCAATACCTGAGTTTTCTTGAGCAAAATGGTATCGCCAGGAAAGACATCAATTCCGCAAACTTACGCACCCAGCCAGATTACGACTACCAGAACGGCAAAAGCATCCTGAAAGGTTATCGCGCTGTGCGTACGGTTGAAGTGACATTGCGCGAGCTGGATAAGCTTAACTCACTGCTGGATGGCGCGCTGAAAGCGGGGCTGAACGAGATTCGCTCCGTGTCGCTGGGCGTTGCGCAAGCGGACTCTTTCAAAGATAAAGCGCGCAAAGCAGCGATCGATGATGCGACCCGTCAGGCGCAGCAGCTGGCAGCCGGTTTCAATGCCAAACTCGGCCCGGTTTACAGCATTCGCTACCATGTTTCTAATTATCAGCCAAGCCCAATGGTCCGGATGATGAAAGCGGATGCCGCGCCGGTTTCCACCCAGGAAACCTACGAGCAGCCGACGATTCAGTTTGACGATCAGGTTGATGTGGTGTTCCAGCTTGAGCCTGCTCAGGCTGAGCAGCCGGCAGCCACCGCGGCGAAGTAAAGTTGTTCATCCTCTCCCCGGTCGGGGAGAGGTTAGCTGTTCAATCCTGCCTTAATACCCGATGTCCATACTCCAGCAGCGCATCCGTCACGTTGCGCATCATCCGGCTTTCCGGCGCAAAACGGTGCCAGTAGAGCATACGGCGCTGTAACAGGCCTGGCGTCAGATCGATCAAATCACCGCTCTTTAACTCTTTCTCGATTTGCAGGTGCGGGATCATACAGCAGGTCGTGCCCTGGCGCGCCAGTTGCACAAACGCTTCCGATGAATTCACGATATGACAGGGCACGCTACCCGGCGGTAAATCGAAATATTGCTGCAAAAATGCCTGATGCATATCATCCAGATGGTCGAACGCCACCGCCGGGGCTTTCAGCAGCGCTGAGCGGGTTACGCCATTAGGAAAATAGCGTTCGGCGAATTCTCTGGAACCGACAAACAGGTAATCCAGCGCGCCAAGTTGATCGACAAGGCAGCTCGGCAGCGCCTGCGGCTGAATACTGACCGCACCAACCACTTCGCCGCGACGCAGTCGCTCCTGGGTGCGGGTTTCATCCTCAACCTGCAAGTTCAGCCGGATAGGCGAATCCACCAGTACCGGCGCCAGTGCAGGCAGCAGCCAGGTTGCCAGGCTGTCGGCATTGACCGCCAGCGACAACAGCAACGGCGTCGAGCCTGTTTGCTCATCGCCCAGCCACTCTTCTTCCAGCAGCTCGACCTGACGCAACAGCGCCAGCAGTTTCTGCCCTTGTTCGGTGGGACGCGGCGGAACAGTACGTACCAGCAATGGCTGGCCGAACATGTTTTCGAGCTGTTTTATGCGCTGCGACACGGCGGACTGAGTAATACACAGTTTTTGCGCGGCGCGCTCAAACCCACGCTCACGAATGACCGCATCAAGCGCCTGTAAGGTTCTGTAGTCCGGACGTTTCATTGCTCGGCCAATCTCCTGAAAAATGATTACTCAGCACTATGACATAAATTTTTATTAGAATCAGACGAAATTGGACGTCGCGTAATGTGACACTGGTCACAGGGACATTTAGGCGAAGGGTGGTCTATAATGCGCCTGAAATTTCACACCACAGGCGAACGACCATGACGCAGGATGAACTCAAAAAGGCAGTGGGCTGGGCGGCACTCAAGTATGTTGAGCCCGGAACTATTGTCGGCGTAGGCACTGGCTCCACTGCGGCGCACTTTATTGATGCGCTCGGCACGATGAAAGGCCAGATCGAAGGCGCGGTTTCCAGTTCGGATGCCTCCACCGCGAAACTGAAAAGTCTTGGCATTACCGTGTTCGATCTCAACGAAGTGGATAAACTGGATATCTACGTTGATGGCGCGGACGAAATCAACGGCCAGATGCAGATGATCAAAGGCGGCGGCGCAGCGTTGACGCGTGAGAAAATTATCGCCTCGGTAGCGGATAAATTTATCTGTATCGCTGATGCATCCAAGCAGGTTGATATCCTGGGGAAATTCCCGCTGCCGGTGGAGGTTATCCCGATGGCTCGCAGCGCCGTTGCGCGTCAACTGGTGAAGCTGGGCGGTCGCCCGGAATATCGTCAGAACGTTGTCACCGATAATGGCAACGTGATCCTCGACGTTTATGGGCTGGAGATCATCGATCCGATTGCACTGGAAAACAGCATCAATAGCATCCCGGGCGTAGTCACTGTAGGGTTATTCGCCAATCGTGGCGCGGATGTGGCGCTGATCGGCACCGCCGATGGTGTGAAAACCATCATAAAATGATCTGACGGGGAGGCGTTCGCCTCCCCGTAAAAAAACACGATCGGCAAATTTGGTGATATCTGTCACATTTATCCGCTGATTATGCACTACCTGCCACTACTCCACGCTTTAACAGCATTTTTATCTGCCATTCCTCGCTGTATGACATTTCTTCAGAGTGCGCACGCAAACGTTCATATTGCTGCAATAGTTTTTTTTGATATGTTGACTGAAGAAAATTGCATTTCGCACAACATCACAGTCAAGACAAAAAACAGGGTCGGGTAAATGGCAAAGGTATCACTGGAGAAAGACAAGATTAAATTTCTGCTCGTCGAAGGGGTGCATCAGAAAGCACTGGATAGCCTCCGTGCGGCGGGTTATACCAACATTGAATTCCACAAAGGTGCGCTGGACACCGAGCAGCTTAAAGAGTCCATCCGTGATGCCCACTTTATCGGCCTGCGATCCCGTACTCAACTGACTGAAGATGTTATCGCGGCGGCGGAAAAATTAGTCGCTGTGGGCTGTTTCTGTATTGGTACTAACCAGGTGAATCTGGACGCGGCTGCAAAACGTGGTATCCCGGTGTTCAATGCACCGTTCTCCAACACCCGTTCCGTGGCGGAACTGGTTATTGGCGAACTGTTGCTGCTGATGCGTGGTATTCCTGAAGCGAACGCGAAAGCGCACCGTGGTGTCTGGAACAAACTGGCGGTCGGTTCTTACGAAGCGCGCGGTAAAAAGCTCGGTATTATCGGTTATGGTCATATCGGTACGCAGTTGGGTATTCTGGCGGAATCGCTGGGGATGCACGTCTTCTTCTACGACATCGAAAGCAAACTGCCGCTGGGCAACGCCACGCAGGTACAGCATCTTTCCGATCTGCTGAACATGAGCGATGTGGTGAGCCTGCATGTGCCGGAAACCCCGTCAACCAAAGATATGATTGGCGTTGAAGAGCTGAAATTGATGAAGCCTGGCGCGCTGCTGATCAACGCTTCTCGCGGCACGGTGGTCGATATTCCGGCGCTATGTGATGCGCTGAAAAGCAAACATCTGGCTGGTGCGGCAATTGACGTCTTCCCGACGGAACCTGCCACCAACAGCGATCCGTTTGATTCCCCGTTGTGTGAGTTTGACAACGTGCTGTTGACGCCGCACATCGGCGGTTCAACGCAAGAAGCGCAGGAAAATATCGGTCTTGAAGTAGCAGGTAAACTGATTAAATATTCTGACAACGGTTCTACGCTGTCGGCTGTTAACTTTCCGGAAGTTTCTTTGCCGATGCACGGCGGCCGTCGCCTGCTGCACATCCACGAAAACCGTCCTGGCGTGCTGACTGCACTCAACCAAATCTTTGCCAGCCAGAATATCAACATCGCGGCGCAGTACCTGCAAACAACGCCGTACATGGGTTATGTCGTGGTTGATATCGAAGCGGAAGAAGATGTCGCGCAAAAAGCGTTGCAGAGCATGAAAGCGATTCCCGGCACGATTCGCGCCCGTCTGCTGTTCTGATAAGTATTGTGTTTTCCTCTCCCGCAAGGGAGGGGGAAACCTGTTACCACTCCCACACTTTTGATGGTGTGACTACCGCAGGTAGCGGAATATCCCACTCTTCCACAGGCAGGGCCTGAATGCCCTGACAGTCATGCGCGTAGCCCACGGGCTGTAAGTTGTAGGCGCGCCAGTTTTGCAGGGTGCGATCGTAAAAACCGCCGCCCATACCTAAACGCTGGCCTTGTTCGTCGAACGCCACCAGCGGCGTAACCAACACATCCAACTGATTAAGCGGCAGGACATCGCGCACGTCCAGTTTCGGCTCCTGAATCTTCAGGCGATTAATCACCAGTTCGCTGTGCGGGTGGTAATGCAGAAAGAGCAGATTGCCCGGGCTAAACGGGTGCAGCACTGGCAGGTAAACCCGCTTTCCGCTGCGCCAGAGTTGTTCAATCAACGGCTGGGTATCCAGTTCACCGTCGAAAGAGAGAAACAGCGCCACGGTATGCGCCATCACGACGGGCGGATATGCCATCATGCGCGCGGCGGCCTGCTGGGCAAAATGCGCCTGCTGCTCGCTGCTTAGCGCACGTCGACGCTGGCGGATAAGTTTGCGGATTTCTTGTCGCGAAGAGGGAAAATCAGGAAGTTGCGTCATGGTTTTGGGTAGAAAAAGAAGGGAATCTCCGAGATGCCGCCGCAGGCTGTAACCCTTGAACCCTTGGTTCAAGGTGAATGCGTCGTCATGATTTTAAGGCTTCTCGGACGGACCGAGCATGCTCACCAACCATGGATCGCCACATTCTTGTGGTATGAAATATCGGCTCAGGGGACTGGCCCGCTTGCAAACATCTCAGAGAAATTTTGTCTTCACGATCACTCTACCACAGTTGATCCTGAAGTGTTATTCAAACTTAGGCCCCGGCCTGTCTGTTATGCGACCCTGATCAAGCAATGCCTGTTCGATGGTCTGCTGTAACATTCGGATACGCTGTTCCATGTTGGCTGCGTATTCGCGGGTTTTTGCCTTTTCCTGAGTCAGCTCGTAGCTGATGTTCAGCGCGGCGATAAACACCAACTGCTCAGTATTTGTGACTCTAGTGCGAACTTTCAGATCTTGCAACCGCTGATTCAGATCCTCCGCAGCCTGGTTAAGAGCGTCCCTCTGTTCAGGCGGGCAGTTCACTCGCAGTGAACGACCAAAAATTTGGATATCGACGGGTTGTGCAGACATGCCACCTTCCTGCTGTTTGACTGCGCTCTGCCTTCGCATCCGAGTCCTGGGCTGCGAAGGGGCGACACTATAAGCTAGCCTGGTGAGCACTTTCAAGTTTTTTGCGTCTATACCTTAATGACTCATGTCACATGCAATGGCATGTAACGTGAAGTATCACGGGTATATCACCAGGGGCCAAAGTGGTAGCATATCATGAATATTCCCCCCAACGACGACGAATGCGTATGTCTATACAGAACGAAATACCTGGTTACAACGATGTAGGCCAGTTGCTTAACCAACAGGGCGTGGGGCTGCTTCCTGCCGAAATGCATGGGCTTATCGCGGGGATGATCTGCGGTGGCAACAATGACAGCTCCTGGCAGCCGTTGCTGCATGATTTAACTAATGACGGGCTGGCTTTTGGTCATGAGCTGGCACAGGCACTGCGGGCAATGCACGCGGCGACCAGCGATTCACTGGAAGACGACGGCTTTTTGTTCCAGCTCTATTTGCCGGAGGGCGATGATGTTAGCGTTTTCGACAGAGCCGATGCACTGGCTGGCTGGGTAAACCATTTCCTGCTCGGGTTAGGCGTCTCGCAACCGAAGCTCGACAAAGTGACTGGCGAAACCGGCGAAGCGATTGACGATTTGCGTAACATCGCACAACTGGGTTATGACGAAGAAGAAGATCAGGAAGAGCTGGAAATGTCGCTTGAAGAGATCATCGAATACGTCCGCGTGGCTGCGTTGCTGTGCCACGATACGTTCACGCACCCGCAGCCGACCGCGCCGGAAGTGCGTAAGCCGACGTTACATTAATTCGTCTTGTAGGAAGGAGGTGTCATGACACAGCTTGAGTTTCTCCGTCGTCGCCAGACATTGCTGGCGCAGATGGTTCCGGGTAGCGCGGCATTGATCTTTGCCGCGCCGGAAGCGACCCGCAGCGCAGACAGTGAATACCCGTATCGTCAGAACAGCGATTTCTGGTACTTCACCGGTTTTAACGAACCCGAAGCGGTGCTGGTGCTGATAAAGAGCGATGACACCCACAACCATAGCGTGCTGTTCAACCGTGTGCGTGATAAAACCGCCGAGATCTGGTTTGGCCGCCGCCTTGGTCAGGAAGCCGCGCCGGCAAAGCTGGGCGTCGACCGTGCGCTGGCGTTCCCGGAGATCAATACCCACCTTTATCAGTTGCTCAATGGCCTCGACGCGGTTTATCACGCGCAGGGTGAGTATGAGTACGCGGATACCATCCTGTTCACTGCGCTGGAGAAGCTGCGCAAAGGCGCGCGACAGAATCTGACAGCGCCCGCCACGCTGACTGACTGGCGTCCGATCGTCCACGAGATGCGTCTGTTTAAGTCGGCCGAAGAGATCGAGGTGATGCGTCGCGCCGGGGAGATCTCCGCGCTGGCGCATACCCGCGCCATGCAGGTTTGCCGTCCAGGAATGTTTGAATATCAGCTTGAAGGTGAAATTCAGCATGAATTTAACCGCCACGGCGCGCGTTTCCCGTCCTACAACACCATCGTCGGTTCGGGGGAGAACGGCTGCATCCTGCACTACACCGAAAATGAAAGCCAGATGCGTGACGGCGATTTAGTGCTGATTGATGCTGGCTGCGAATATATGGGATACGCCGGGGATATTACCCGCACCTTCCCGGTAAACGGGAAATTCAGCCCGGCGCAGCGTGAAATTTACGACATTGTGCTGGCATCGCTGGAACGTGCGCTGGAACTGTTTCGTCCGGGCACCTCCATCCAGGCCGTCACCGGCGAAGTAGTGCGCATTATGATCACCGGTCTGGCGAAGCTTGGCATTCTGCAGGGCGAAGTCGATGAATTGATCGCAAAAAATGCCCACCGCCCATTCTTTATGCACGGGTTAAGCCACTGGCTGGGGCTGGATGTTCATGACGTCGGCGTTTACGGCCAGGACCGTTCCCGCGAGCTGGCGCCAGGCATGGTGTTGACCGTTGAGCCGGGCCTCTATATTGCCCCGGATGCGGATGTTCCCGAGCAGTATCGCGGCATTGGTATTCGCGTGGAAGATGACATCGTTATTACCGAAGAGGGTAACGAGAATCTCACCGCCAGCGTGGTTAAAAAGGCGGATGATATCGAAGCACTGATGGCGGCGAGCCGTTCATGAGTGTGATTATTGTTGGCGGCGGCATGGCCGGTGCGACGCTCGCGCTGGTCATTTCACATCTGACGCAGGGGAAATTACCGGTTCACCTGGTAGAGGCTACAGCACCGGGTGCTCACCATCATCCTGGTTTTGATGCCCGTGCTATTGCGCTGGCGGCAGGCACGTGCCAGCAGCTTGCGCGCGTCGGGATCTGGCAGGCGATAGCCCGTTGTGCAACGCCCATTTCAACCGTTCATGTCAGCGATCGTGGTCACGCCGGTTTTGTCACGCTGGATGCGCAGGATTATCACCTTGATGCGCTGGGCCAGGTGGTTGAGCTGCATGATATCGGCCAGCGGCTCTTTACCTTGCTGCAAAATGCTCCGGGCGTGACGCTGCATTGCCCCGATCGGGTCAGCAGTTTTACCCGTAATGAGCAACAGGTATCGGTAACGCTGGAAAGCGGCGAGCTGATTATTGGCCAGTTGCTGGTCGCGGCGGACGGTTCCCGTTCGGGCATGGGCGAGCAACTGGGGATCCTCTGGCAGAAAACGCCCTATCACCAGGCCGCAGTCATTGCCAACGTCACTACCTCTGTTCCGCATCAGGGACGCGCATTCGAACGTTTCACCGAGCACGGGCCGCTGGCGATGCTGCCGATGTCGCAGGGGCGTTGTTCACTGGTGTGGTGTCATCCGCTGGAAAAACAGCAGCAGGTGACTGGCTGGTCTGACGAACGTTTTTGCCATGAGCTACAAAAAGCTTTCGGCTGGCGTCTGGGACGTATTGAACACGCCGGAAAACGCAGCGTTTATCCCCTGATGTTGACTAACGCGTCGTCGCCGGTCTCTCATCGTGCGGTGCTGGTCGGCAATGCGGCTCAGACGCTGCATCCTATCGCCGGACAAGGATTTAACCTCGGAATGCGCGATGTTATGACGCTGGCGGAAACGCTGGCGGAGGCATGGGCGAAGCAGAAAGATGTCGGCTGTTATCCGGTGCTGACGCGCTACCGTCACCAGCGCCAGGCGGACAAAAGCGCCACCATAGGCGTTACCGACGGGCTGGTGCATCTGTTTGCCAACCGCTGGGCGCCGCTTGTCGTCGGGCGCAATATCGGGCTGATGGCGATGGAACTATTTACCCCGGCGCGCGATGTGCTGGCGCAGCGTACCCTCGGTTGGGTAGCCCGTTAATCAAAGGAGCAAAGAGTGCAGAGTGTTGATGTTGCGATTGTCGGCGGCGGCATGGTTGGTCTGGCGCTGGCTTGCGGGTTGCAGGGGAGTGGTTTACGGGTTGCGGTGCTGGAGCAGAATGTTCCGCAGCCGCTGGCGGAAGATGCACCACCGGCGCTGCGCGTATCGGCGATTAACGCCGCCAGCGAAAAACTTCTGACGCATCTTGGCGTGTGGTCAAACATCATTGCCCATCGCGCGGGACGCTATCACGGCATGGAGGTGTGGGACAAAGACAGCTTTGGCCGCATCTCCTTTGACGACCAAAGCATGGGCTATCCTCACCTTGGCTATATTATTGAAAACGCAGTGATTCATCAGGCGCTGTGGGATAAAGCTCAGCAGTGTCAGGATGTCACTATGATTGCCCCAGCCGAATTACAGCAGGTGGCCTGGGGTGAGAACGACGCGTTCCTCACCTTAAAAGATGGCACGATGCTCACGGCCCGGCTGGTGGTCGGGGCGGATGGCGCGAACTCCTGGTTGCGTAACAAAGCGGATATTCCGCTAACTTTCTGGGATTATCACCATCACGCGCTGGTAGCGACCATTCGCACCGAGGAGCCACATCAGGCCGTCGCGCGGCAGGTGTTCGATAACGATGGCATTCTGGCGTTTCTGCCGCTGAACGATCCACATTTATGCTCGATCGTCTGGTCGTTGCCGCCGGATCAAGCGAAAACGCTGCAACAGGCCAGCGATGAGACGTTCAACCAGGCGCTGTGCGTGGCCTTTGATAATCGTCTTGGTCTGTGCCGCGTGGAAAGCGAGCGCCAGGTTTATCCGCTCACCGGTCGCTATGCGCGCCACTTCGCCGGTCATCGTCTGGCGCTGGTGGGCGATGCTGCGCATACCATCCATCCGCTGGCCGGGCAGGGCGTAAATCTGGGCTTTATGGATGTTGCGGAATTGATTACCGAGCTGCGCCGTCTTCGCCGTGAAGGAAAAGATATCGGCCAGCATCTCTATCTGCGTCGCTACGAGCGCAGCCGTAAACACAGTGCGGCGCTAATGCTGGCGGGAATGCAGGGCTTCCGCGAACTGTTTGCCGGATCGAACCCGGCGAAGAAGCTGTTGCGTGATATTGGTCTGAAACTGGCGGATACCCTTCCGGGGGTAAAAACACAACTGCTGCGCCAGGCGCTCGGCCTGAATGACCTTCCGGAGTGGTTACGTTAACCCCATCACATTTCCCTTCCCGCAAACGGGAAGGGGACTCCCTGCCTCATTTGAAATATTCTAATTTCACCTCGTTTTTCGGATTAGATTTACTCATGTATGATTTTTCGCACTGCAGAAAAAATGATGCTTTTGCGGAGTGAAATATTGAAATAGGGCGCAACTACGTCGCTTTATTGATGTTTTGTGTGGGTGATTTAGTTTTTATCTGGCACAAAACTCTGTTGCTGTTTTTAGCTAAATAGGTCATAAGCTAATGTGATGGCCCATTTTCTCTTATGGTTAAGTGCCGCTTTCGGTGTTAAGTTCAGGCAAAAGATAACGTTTGCGTCGGCGTCCGAAATGGCCGTTGACGCTGGTCGTTTTGGCGAAATGAACGCCGCCGAAAAACGTGATAGCGCAGCTTATTCGACGAGGACAAGATGGCTCAGCAGACCCCTTTGTATGAACAACACACGCTATGCGGCGCCCGCATGGTGGATTTCCATGGCTGGATGATGCCGCTGCATTATGGCTCGCAGATTGATGAGCACCACGCAGTGCGTAGCGATGCCGGGATGTTCGATGTTTCGCACATGACCATCGTCGATCTGAAAGGCAGCCGCACCCGGGAGTTTCTGCAATATTTGCTGGCAAACGATGTGGCCAAACTCACGAAGCCCGGCAAAGCCCTCTACACCGGCATGCTGAATGCCTCGGGCGGCGTGATTGATGATTTGATCGTCTACTACTTTACCGAAGACTTCTTCCGCCTCGTTGTAAACTCCGCCACCCGCGAAAAAGACCTCTCCTGGATTACCCAACACGCCGAACCTTTTGCCATTGATATCACCGTCCGTGACGACCTGTCGCTGATCGCGGTTCAGGGGCCAAACGCGCAGGCGAAAGCCGCCAGCCTGTTTACCGATGCGCAGCGCAGCGCGGCCGAGGGAATGAAACCGTTCTTCGGCGTTGAAGAGGGCGAGCTGTTTATCGCGACCACGGGCTACACCGGTGAAGCGGGTTACGAGATTGCCTTGCCGAACGAAAAAGCCGCCAGCTTTTGGCAGGATCTGCTGAAAGCGGGCGTAAAACCTTGCGGACTCGGCGCCCGCGATACGCTGCGCCTGGAAGCGGGCATGAATCTTTATGGCCAGGAGATGGATGAAAGCATCTCTCCGCTGGCTGCCAATATGGGCTGGACCATCGCCTGGGAACCGCAGGATCGCCAGTTCATCGGTCGTGAAGCGCTGGAGCAACAGCGCGAAAAAGGCACCGAACAGCTGGTTGGTCTGGTGATGACGGAAAAAGGTGTGCTGCGTAATGAGTTACCTGTGCACTTTACTGATGCGCACGGCAACGTGCAAAAAGGTGTGATCACCAGCGGGACCTTCTCGCCGACGCTTGGCTACAGTATTGCACTGGCGCGCGTTCCGGCCGGAATTGGCGAAACGGCAATTGTGCAGATCCGTAACCGCGAAATGCCGGTCAAAGTGACCAAACCTGTTTTTGTGCGCAACGGCAAAGCTGTCGCGTAACGTAATTTTTATCTGGAGAGAATAAAATGAGCAACGTACCGGGCGAACTGAAATACAGCAAAGAACACGAATGGCTGCGCAAAGAAGCAGACGGTAGTTATACCGTTGGCATCACTGAACATGCTCAGGAACTGCTGGGTGATATGGTGTTTGTCGACCTGCCGGAAGTGGGCGCGACCGTTAGCGCTGGCGATGACTGCGCCGTTGCCGAATCGGTAAAAGCCGCTTCTGATATCTACGCGCCGATTGGCGGTGAAATCGTAGCCGTTAACGATGCGCTGAATGACTCTCCGGAGCTGGTTAACAGCGAGCCGTACGGCGAAGGCTGGATCTTCAAAATCAAAGCCAGTGACGAATCGGAAGTTGCTGCGCTGCTGGATGCAACGGCATACGCCGCATTGTTAGAAGACGAATAAATACGCGTCATCCTTCACGTTGCAGGCGCGTTGGCTTGCTCGCTCACCCAGTTACTTACTGATGTAAGCGCCTGGGGATTTGCAGCATCGCCGCCTTCCTGCAACGCGAAAGCTTTAGCGTATTCAGATAATTTCCGAATACGATTCACCGCACGTTTCAGGAACCATCGCTCATGACTCAGACGTTAAGTCAGCTTGAAAATCGCGCCGCATTTATCGGCAGGCATATTGGCCCGGACGCATCGCAACAGCAGGAGATGCTGAACACCGTAGGGGCAGATTCGCTAAATGCCCTGATTGCGCAGATCGTACCGAAAGATATTCAGCTCGCCACGCCGCCGCAGGTGGGTGAAGCTACCACCGAATTCGCCGCGCTTGCCGAACTGAAAGCCATCGCGGGCCGCAACAAGCGCTTTAAGTCTTACATTGGCATGGGCTACACCGCAGTGCAGTTACCGCCGGTGATCCTGCGTAATATGCTGGAAAATCCAGGCTGGTACACCGCGTATACGCCGTATCAGCCGGAAGTATCGCAAGGGCGCCTGGAAGCGCTGCTCAACTTTCAGCAGGTGACGCTGGATTTGACCGGCCTGGATATCGCCTCTGCTTCCCTGCTGGATGAAGCGACCGCCGCTGCTGAAGCGATGGCGATGGCGAAGCGCGTGAGCAAACTGAAAGGCGCTAACCGTTTCTTCGTTGCCGATGATGTGCACCCGCAAACGCTGGATGTCGTGCGCACGCGCGCCGAAACCTTCGGGTTTGAGGTGATTGTTGATGCGGCTGACAAAGTACTGGATCACCAGGATGTCTTTGGTGTTCTGCTGCAACAGGTTGGCACCACCGGCGAAGTACACAATTACAGCGCGCTGATTGCGGAGCTGAAAGCCCGCAAAATCGTGGTCAGCGTCGCTGCCGATTTTATGGCACTGGTGCAGTTGACGGCGCCAGGCAAGCAGGGTGCCGACATCGTGTTTGGCTCCGCTCAGCGTTTCGGCGTGCCGATGGGCTACGGCGGTCCGCACGCGGCATTCTTTGCTGCTAAAGATGAATTCAAACGCTCCATGCCTGGGCGCATTATCGGGGTTTCCAAAGATGCTGCCGGTAACACCGCGCTGCGCATGGCGATGCAGACCCGCGAACAGCATATCCGCCGCGAGAAAGCCAACTCCAACATCTGTACTTCACAGGTGTTGCTGGCCAATATCGCCAGCCTGTACGCGGTGTTCCACGGCCCGGAAGGGCTGAAACGCATTGCGGGCCGCATTCACCGCCTGGCCGACATTCTCGCTACCGGCTTGCAGCATAAGGGGCTGAAACTGCGTCATGCGCACTACTTCGATACGCTGTGCGTTGAGGTCGCGGATAAAGCCGCCGTGCTGGCGCGCGCTCAGGCGCATGAGATCAACCTGCGCAGCGACATTCTGAACGCGGTGGGTATTACGCTGGACGAAACGACCACTCGCGAAGATGTGCTGGCGCTGTTTAGTGTTCTGCTGGGCGACAATCATGGTCTGGATATTGATGCGCTGGACAAAGATGTTGCGCTCGATAGCCGTTCCATTCCGCAGGGGATGCTGCGCGATGATGCGTTCCTGACGCACCCGGTTTTCAACCGTTATCACAGCGAAACCGAGATGATGCGCTATATGCACTCTCTGGAACGCAAAGATCTGGCGCTGAATCAAGCGATGATCCCGCTGGGTTCCTGCACCATGAAACTGAACGCGGCAGCCGAAATGATCCCTATCACCTGGCCGGAGTTCGCGGAACTGCATCCGTTCTGCCCGCCGGAACAGGCTGAAGGCTATCATCAGATGATTACTCAGCTTTCCGAGTGGCTGGTCAAGCTTACCGGTTACGATGCGCTCTGCATGCAGCCAAACTCCGGCGCACAGGGAGAATACGCAGGCCTGCTGGCCATTCGCCACTACCACGAAAGCCGCAACGAAGGTCATCGCGATATCTGTCTGATCCCAAGTTCCGCGCACGGCACTAACCCTGCGTCGGCGCAGATGGCGGGGATGCAGGTGGTGGTCGTTGCCTGTGATAAAAACGGCAACATCGACCTTGCCGATTTGCGCGCGAAAGCTGAGCAGGCGGGTGATAACCTCTCCTGCATTATGGTGACCTATCCGTCCACTCACGGCGTATATGAAGAGACGATCCGTGACGTGTGCGAAGTGGTGCATCAGTTTGGCGGCCAGGTTTACCTCGATGGCGCAAACATGAACGCCCAGGTGGGCATTACTTCGCCGGGCTTTATCGGCGCGGATGTGTCCCACCTCAACCTGCATAAAACGTTCTGTATTCCGCACGGCGGTGGCGGTCCGGGTATGGGGCCGATCGGCGTGAAAGCGCATCTGGCGCCGTTTGTTCCGGGGCACAGCGTGGTGCAAATCGAAGGCATGTTGACGCGCCAGGGGGCGGTTTCTGCCGCACCGTTTGGCAGCGCGTCGATTCTGCCGATTAGCTGGATGTATATCCGGATGATGGGCGCGGAAGGGTTGAAGCAGGCCAGCCAGGTGGCGATTCTCAATGCTAACTACATCGCCAGCCGTCTGAAAGAGGCGTTCCCGGTGCTGTATACCGGGCGCGATGGCCGTGTGGCGCATGAATGCATTCTCGATATTCGTCCGTTGAAAGAAGAGACCGGGATTAGTGAACTGGATATTGCTAAGCGTTTGATTGACTATGGTTTCCATGCTCCAACCATGTCTTTCCCGGTTGCTGGTACGCTGATGGTGGAGCCGACAGAATCGGAAAGCAAAGTCGAACTGGATCGTTTTATCGATGCGATGCTGGCGATCCGTGGCGAAATCGACCGCGTGAAGCAGGGCGAATGGACGCTGGAAGATAACCCGCTGGTGAACGCGCCGCACACCCAGAATGAGCTGGTGGCGGAGTGGAACCACGGTTATACCCGCGAGCTGGCCGTATTCCCGGCAGGCTTCACAAACAAATACTGGCCAACCGTCAAACGTCTGGATGATGTCTACGGCGACCGTAACCTGTTCTGCTCCTGTGTACCGATGAGCGAATATCAGTAATTCGCTGATTCAGCTATTTTTTAAGGGCGCTTCGGCGCCCTTTGCTTTTGGGGAACGGTGATGATTGTAGTAGTGATGCGCGCCGCGTCAGGCAAGAAGCAGCTGAACGCTTTACCATGATTCACATACTGCAGTGCTCGTTATGTTTTGATCTGCAGCAGCTCAGGGAAAACCCTTCGTCACCGGCGTTAACCCAACAGGTTGCCGGATAAGTCTGATACTTAACCCTGCTCCCGCAGCGAGGCAGCACGCCATTGTCAGGACTGCGACGACAAACGCATGGGTGATATCCGTCGCGCTATGGCTGTCGCCCACAATACTGTAAAAAATACCGCCCATCACCGCGACGCTGAGCGCGGTGCTGACTTGCAAAGCTGAGCTGGTGATGCCGGCAATCATGCCTGCAAATTCCGGTGCGACGCGGCCTGTTAGCATGCGCATCAGCATTGGCATCGCCAGACCCTGGCCAAAACCGGTGATAAACAGTAGCGCGGCGAGTTGCGTCATTGCGGGAGTCGCGCCCGTCGCCGTTGCGGTCACCAGCCATGCCAGTCCGGCTAAACCCGCGGTTTCGCATCCCATCCCGATCGTGCTCAGGTAATTTCCGGCAAAACGCCGCAGGTACGGGGTGAGCAACGGCCCAATCAGAAAACCAGCGCCAAAAGGCAGAAAAATCAGGCCAGCCGTTAGCGCATCGACATGCAGTGCGCTTTGCAGGTAAACCGAAAACAGTAAAAAGAATGCTGCGATGGAATAGAACAACAGCGCGATCGCCAGCCCGCAACCCAGCCCTGGCGCTCGTAACGCGACAGGATCCAGCAGCGGTGAGCCGCCATGACGGCTGAGGCGTATTTCATAACGCCATAAAAGCGAGGCCAGCAGTGGAGCTGCAAGGAATAGTAGCCATGTCCACCAGGGCCAGCCCGCCTCACGGCCTTCAATCAACGGAATAATCAGTGCGCTCAGCGTTGCTGTTGCCAGAAGCATGCCGCCGGGATCAAGTTTGCGGGCATGTGGCGCCCGTGTCTCTTTCAGCAATGGAATACCAAAAACAATCACCAGCAGCGCCACTGGCAGGTTAACAAGAAAAATGGCCCGCCATCCCAGGTTGAACAGATTCAATGTAATCAGGATGCCGCCCAGCGCCTGTCCGATAACGGAGGCAAGGCCAAACACGGCACCATATAAACCCAGCGCTAACGGCTTCTCTGTTTCAGGAAAAATGGCCTGCACGGATGCAAGTGCCTGCGGTGCCATGACGGCGGCCGAAGCGCCCTGGAGTGCGCGCCCGACAATCAACACCCACGGCGATCCGGCGATCCCGCACAACAGTGATGCAGCCGCAAAACCAATCAGCCCAAGGAAAAACATCCTGCCACGACCATACAGATCACCCAGCCGTCCACCAGTGATTAAGGTGGTCGCATATACCGCGGCATACGATGAGATAACCAGTTGCTCCGCAGAAGACGAAGAGGCTAAATCGCTCTGGATTGACGGGAGCGCCACATTAACGATAAAAAAATCGAGTGGTGGCAGGAAAGCTCCCACCAATAAAATTACGAACATCGCCCAGCGACGAGGTTCAGCGTGCGTCATGTTATGTGCTGACATAACCCCTCCCGGAAACCCTGCGGTTTCCAATCAAGCAAAATGGGTAGAACAAATGAAACATGTGGATTCGTGTGCGGAGGTATCCCGGCTCTCTCCTGCATGCGAACAGCCTGGCAGCCTTTATTGAATTGCGGCGGGTTAGCGCATGCCGCCAGACGCCATAATGACCTCGCCGGTCACCCATCCTGAGTCGTCTGATGCAAGGTAAGAGACTATCGGCGCGATGTCCTGCACCTGACCGATACGACCAAGCGGCGTCTGCGCTTCGTTCCAGGTCTGGAAGTCCGAACCCATCGCCCCGGTAGCGTGCGTACCTTCAGTTTCGACAAGACCAGGGTTAACGGCGTTAACGCGGATGCCGCGCGGACCAAGCTCGCGCGCGAGTACGCCGGTAATGGCGTCAATGGCACCTTTGGAGCCGCTATAAATAGCGCTCTCTGGCATAAATACGCGTGTGACGAACGAACTGATGTTGATGATGCTCCCGCCTTTCTCCAGATGTGGCACGGCGGCGGCGCAGACCAGCAACGGGCCAAGCACATTGATGTCGAACTGCTTGCGGTACAGCGCTTCGGTGGTTTCTTCGATCCTGGCGAACTGATAAATCCCCGAGTTATTCACCACAATGTCCAGCCGCCCAAAATGTTCAATCGCTGAGCTAACCAGCGCCTCAACCTCGCGCTGGTTGGTAACGTCTGCGGCGGCCGCCACGGCCTCTCCGCCTGCGGCTTTGATATCCGCAACCACGCTGTCTGCACCGGTTTTGCTGGTGGCGTAGTTGACGATAACCCTTGCTCCCTCCGCTGCCAGTTGGCGGGCAATCCCGGCACCGATACCTTTGGATGCACCTGTGACGATGGCAACTTTGTTTTTTAATTTGTTCATACTTTCAGATCCTGGATGAGGCCATAGCAGCCGGTTCAGTGAAGAGACATTATGGTGATGCCTGCATAATTGTTAGGGAACTGCCATTTATGTATATTTGATGTTCATTTTTGAACGGGGGCGGGTATGGAGTGGAGCGACGTACGGATATTTCTGGCGGTGATCCGCAAAGGATCGTTCGGCGAGGCCGCCCGAAGCCTGGGCGTGAGCCATCCGACGGTGGGCCGACGGATCAAAGCGCTCGAAGATGAGGCACAACAGCCGCTGTTTCGCCGCACGCGTGAGGGGCTGGTGCTGACCGATGCCGGAGACGCGGTGCTGAACCTGGCGGAATCGATGGAAAATTCTGCGCTGGCACTGGAAAGACGCCTGGCGGGTAATCACCAACGGCTCGAAGGTATTTTGCGGATTTCATGTGCCGAGTGGTTTGCGGGTTATGTGCTGGCACCGGTGCTGGTCGAATTGACGCGCCGTCATCCGGCCGTGGTACCGGAGATCATCGCCAGCTACCGCTTACTTAATTTATCCCGGCGCGATGCCGATGTGGCCTTTCGTCTCGTGCCTTTTACCGAGCCGGACATTGTCCAGCGTCGCCTGATGACCATTTCCTATGGTCTTTACGGTACGCCTGAAACCGCACAGACACTGCACCACGATCCGGCGTCAGTGGGGCTTATTCTGATGAACACCGCCCAGTCACATTTTCCTGACGTCACATGGTTGCTCGACAGATTTCCCCGCTCCAGGCGTGTTTTCACCAGCACAAGCCGGGCTGTTCAGGCGCAAATGTGCCTGCGGGGGATGGGAGTGGCCGTGCTACCACGGCCACTGGGAGACGCCGTTTCCGGGCTGCAACGTATTCAGACTGAAGATCAACTGCCATCCAGAGAGATATGGGTCGGCTACCACCAGGATCTCCGGCATATGGACCGCTTGCGCGCCATGCTGGATATCGCCGATACGCTGCTTGCCGACCCGGCGACGAGAGCACCGTGAACCCGCGTGTCATTTTACTGAGCACCGCACAAAGAAAACATGTCCCGCTCTGGTTAGACCACGATGCTTTGTGCCGCTGGCATCCGGCAACGTCTCAAAGCATCACAGCTTTTCGCCATTGCTGGCGATCACCTCTTTGTACCAGTTAAAGCTCTTCTTGCGGGAGCGGGACATATCACCCGTACCGTCGTCGTGCTTGTTCACATAGATAAAACCGTAACGCTTGCTGTACTGGCCGGTGGTGAAGGAGACGCAGTCGATGCAGCCCCACGGTGTATAGCCCATCAGATCCACGCCATCGTAAGTGACTGCTTTCATCATCTCTTCAACGTGCGCGCGCAGATAATCGATGCGGTAGTCATCGTTGATGCTGCCATCGGCTTCGACTTTGTCGTAAGCGCCAAAGCCGTTTTCAACGATGAACAACGGTTTCTGGTAGCGTTCATACAGTTCGCACAGAGAGTAGCGCAGCCCGACGGGATCGATCTGCCAGCCCCAGTCGGAGGCTTTGACGTGCGGGTTCGGCACGCTGCCTTCGAAGCCGGAGATAGCATCGCCGGTACCGCCTTCCGCTTTCACCGCATTGGTCATGTAATAGCTGAAACCCAGGTAATCGCAGGTGCCTTCACGCAGGATCTGCTCGTCGCCGTTTTCCATTTTGATGGAGAAGCCGCGGCGCTCCCATTCGTTCAGCACATAGGACGGGTAGTAACCACGCAGTTGTACGTCGGTAAAGACATAGCGCTCGCGCATTGATTCCTGCGCAAACATGACATCTTCCGGCTTACAGGAGAAGGGATAGAGCGCAACCATCGCCAGCATACAGCCGACTTTCATTTCCGGGTTGATGCGGCGGGCCGCTTTCACTGCCAGGGCGCTGGCGACGAACTGATGGTGCAGCACCTGGTACATGGTCTCTTCCGGGTTCTCATGATCGGTATAGACCACGCCGGAGCAGCAGTAGCCGAACAGCGGTGCGCGCCAGTTACGCTGGTTGTTGATTTCATTGAAGGTCATCCAGTATTTGACCTTGTGCTTGTAGCGTTCGAAAACCACTTCCGCGAAGCGTACGAAGAAATCGACTACTTTACGGTTGGTCCAGCCGCCATATTCCTGCACCAGATGCAGCGGCATCTCGAAGTGGGAGAGGGTGATCACCGGTTCGATGTTATATTTCAGCAGCTCATCGAACATATCGTCGTAGAATTTCAGCCCTTCTTCGTTAGGCTGCTGCTCATCCCCTTTCGGAAAGATACGGGTCCAGGCGATCGAGGTGCGAAAGCATTTAAAGCCCATTTCGGCGAATAGCTTGATGTCTTCTTTATAGTGACCGTGGAAATCGATCGCTTCATGGTTCGGGTAATATTTCCCGGCCACCACTTCGCTGGTGATCTCGCGCGGTACGCCGTGTGCGCCGCCGGTCAGCACGTCACAAATGCTTGGGCCTTTGCCGCCTTTATTCCAGCCACCTTCAACCTGGTGCGCGGCAACGGCGCCGCCCCATAGAAAATCTTTTGGTAAGGTCAGTTTTTTCATCTTTGCTCTTCTCGTCATATTGGCTATTAACGAGTCTAACAAAGGTGATTTAAATGTCACGATATAACAAATTGCCATCTGGGTAATTTGTTACACCAGAAAAACACTCTGTTTTTTTATGCTATTTTCTTCGCCAGCTTGCGCCCCAGCGATTCCAGAATATAAATGACCGGAATTTGCGTCGTAATATCGTAGCCGCCGGGAATACGCGTAGGAGGAATATGCCAGGAGAGATTGAAATCCGCCAGTTTCGCCAGGCGCGACTGTTCGTGGCTGGTAATCGACAGCACTTTGCAGTGATGCAGGCTGAACTGCCCGGCAAAACGCAGGATCTCCTCGGTCTCACCAGAGACGGAAAGGACAATTGCCAGGGCATTTTTTGCCATATCATTGGTGACCGGGAAATAAGGGTCATCAATATGGTTGCTGAATTTTCCAATATTAGAGAAGAAACGGGCGCCATATTTTGCCAGTGCGCCGGATGTGCCAGCGCCAACAAAGATAATACGCTCTGAGGATAATATTATATCGACGGCTTTATTCAGCAGGGCATCAAATTCATCGTTATTTACGCTTTTAAAAAAACTAATAACTTCACTGGCACCAAAATTCGCCTGTGGTAACTCATTTTGCTCTAAATATAATTTGAAGCGGACGCGAAACTCCGAATAGCCTTCACAGTTGAGCTTGCGGCAAAAGCGTAGCACCGTAGTGGTGGAGACGCCCGCCGCATCGGCCAGTTCGCGGATCGTCATATACATCACTTTGTCGCGGTTTTTGACTACATAGTGATAGACCATCATCTCCAGATTATTGAGGCTGGCGATGGCGGAGTGGGTAAACATCGTCACGGTGGTGTCCTTTACTCTCTGTTAACGTTGCCAGCCAGTGTGTAATTGCGTGACTACATGCTGCCATAACTCTGGCTGGCTTGCCCTGAGTTTTGTTCCCGGCATAAGAATCTGATTTAGCGGCCTGCATATTGTCATTTCCGCTTCATACTTTCATCCTACATTCACGTTTTATGGGCGTATGTTCCTTGCGAGAAGGTTGAACAGTTGTAACGCCAGTCGTCGGCTTAAATGCTGCCGTGAATATATATTGATACGAATTTTTTTAGCGTACAGGTGTGCACTGGAATCATTCTCAGTTACTCTAGTGACGCAATGTTTTTTTGAGTTCTCCCGGAGTTAGCTATGGCCAAGAAACCCTTAATCGCACAGGGATACACACTGGCAGAAGAAATCGCCAACAGCATTAGCCACGGAATTGGGCTGGTGTTCGGTATCGTCGGGCTGGTACTGCTGCTGGTACAGGCGGTAGATGCAAAGGCCAGTACAATGGCTATCACCAGTTACTCGCTTTATGGCGGTAGCATGATTTTGCTGTTCCTTGCCTCTACGCTTTACCATGCCATTCCGTACCAGCGTGCCAAGGCGTGGCTGAAGAAATTTGACCACTGTGCCATTTATCTGCTGATTGCCGGAACGTATACACCGTTTCTGCTGGTTGGGCTGGATTCGCCGCTGGCGCGCGGGCTGATGATCGTCATCTGGAGCCTCGCTCTGCTGGGGATCTTATTTAAACTTACCATTGCCCATCGCTTTAAAGTGCTGTCGCTGGTGACCTACCTGACCATGGGCTGGCTGTCGCTAATTGTGATTTATCAGCTTGCCACGCGCCTGTCGGTTGGAGGCGTAACGCTACTGGCTGTGGGTGGCCTGGTCTATTCGCTCGGCGTGATTTTTTACGTCTGCAAACGCATCCCTTATAACCACGCAATCTGGCACGGCTTCGTGCTGGGCGGCAGCGTCTGTCACTTCCTGGCGATTTATTTGTACGTCGGACAGCTTTAAGTTAAAGCCGGTGGCGGTTTCCGCCCCGGCTTAGCGCGTTTACTCTTCCAGTGAATAAGGCAGCGGCTCGATGCTCAACGTATTCGCATCGTCGCGCACGCGGAAAACGCTGCCGGGTTCCATATCGTTGTTCATCACCACCTGAACCAGAAGGCGCCCGTCATCAAGCTGCACCGAGGCCAACACGGTACCGGTACGGCGCCAGTTGTCTCCCATCTTCAACTCAAGGTCTTCTCCTGCTTCCGGCACACGGCTGGCTGTCCCTGCCAGATACCACAATGCGCGCTTGTTGGCGCCGCGGAATTTTGCTCGTGCCACCATCTCCTGGCCGGTGTAACAGCCTTTTTTAAAGCTGATGCCGCCCAGCGCCTGTAGGTTAGTGGCCTGTGGGATAAACTGCCCGCTGTTTGGCGCATCAATAACCGGCAAGCCCGCTTCGATATTCAGCGCCAGCCACTGTTGACTGTTATTAAGCTGCGCTTCGCCACGCAGTTTTTCGGCCACCAGTTCCGCCGTTGCGGCGTTGGTTACCAGCAGGAAACGCTCGGCAGGGTGTGCAAACCACAACAGGGTGGTATCGCCTTCCTGCACAACCTGTTTTTCACTGTCCGGAAGGATGGTAAAGAGATTCGCCAGCGCCGCGCGCGCCTGAAAACCGGCCACGCCCAGTAGCACGTGTTCATCGTCTTGTGCAATGGCGACTTTAGAGAATACGGCGTATTTCTTCAGTTCACGAAGCTGCGCTTCACGCACGCTGCGGCGCAGGATCCAGGCAAAACCGTCCTGAAAGTGGAACAACCGCATATTGCTCCACATTTTCCCTTTAGAATCACAGTGTGCCGCCAGCAGGTGCTGTTCAGCCGTCATAGTTGTGACATCGGCGGTCACCTGGCCTTGCAGGTATTTTTCGCTATCTGCGCCGGTAATCGTTGCCAGCGCCCAGTCATCGAGCGTCATAAGCGTCAGCGGCAGACGTGATGATGCGGTCGGCTGGCGCGGAGGAAACGGAGTAAAAGGCATAATAATGTCCTGATTAGCTTAACGCTGTGTTGGTTCTTAATGGTAAAAGAGCCGTTGTTCAATGCAAGTAATAAAGCATGCGTTTTGTGCCATTGTGCATGCGTTGCGAAGCATTACTCAGCGCAATGATATTTTTTGCAGTGGGTGCGATTAATTCTGGAAGCGGCCCCGCGAAGCGAAATATTCCGCAAAAGGAATATTAAAAACACGTTACAATGGGCCATTATGCCGATGAAGGGAGAAGATCATGGATATTAACAACAAAGCCCGTATCCACTGGGCGTGCCGCCGTGGAATGCGTGAACTCGACATCTCAATAATGCCTTTTTTCGAACATGAGTACGACACGCTGAGCGATGATGACAAACAGCTGTTTGTTCGTCTGCTGGAAAGTGACGATCCTGATTTATTCAACTGGTTAATGAATCACGGTAAGCCTCAGGACACGGAGTTACAAAGAATGGTGCAGTTAATCCAGACACGGAATCGGGATCGTGGTCCTGTGGCAATCTGAGTTACGCGTCTCCTGGCGCGCACAATGGATTTCGCTTTTGCTCCACGGTCTGGGCGCTGCACTCATTTTGCTGATGCCCTGGCCTTTGAGTTACACACCGCTGTGGCTGCTGTTGCTGTCGCTGGTGGTTTTTGATTGCGTGCGCAGCCAGCGGCGGATCAATGCCTGTCATGGCGAACTCAAACTGCTGATGGATTCCCGCCTGCGCTGGCAGGGCATGGAATGGGATATCATCGGAACGCCGTGGATGTTACGTAGTGGAATGATGCTGCGCTTGCGCCGTGAAGAGGATGGGCGCCGTCAACATTTATGGCTGGCGGCAGACAGCATGGATGCGCAGGAGTGGCGCGATCTGCGCCGGGTGATATCACAGAAACCGGCGCAGGGGCTGCATTAACAGGGGATGTGGCTGCCTTTAAACCAGCCGTTCCGCCATCTCTGTCAGGATTTGCTCACACCATGACTGAATGCGCGAATCGCTCAGGTCATACTGATTGGTTTCGTCCAGCGCCAGGCCGACAAACAGTTGACCATTGGCAATTACCGGTTTGCTGCTGGTAAATTCGTAACCTTCCGTCGGCCAGTAGCCGATGAACGTCACGCCTTTGGGTGCCAGTTTGTCATGCAGCATGCCCAGTGCATCAAGGAACCATTCGCCGTAGCCGAGCTGATCGCCCATGCCGTATAGCGCGATGATTTTGCCGTCAAGATTGAGGTCATCAAGCTGATCCCAGATGGCTTCCCAGTCTTCCTGCAATTCGCCAAAATCCCAGGTCGGAATGCCGAGGATAAGTGCATCATATTGCTCCATCAGCGCGGGTGCGTCATCTTTCAGATTGTGCAGCGTCACCAGTTCCGGCCCGATAATTTCGCGAATTTTCTCCGCCGCCATTTCGGTATAGCAAGTGCTGGAACCGTAAAACAGGCCAATATTCATAACGTAAACTTCTCAATTCCGGATGTCTCTTTGTGAGCAGTGTACCAGAATCGTACGGCTATCAGGCATAATGCAGCGATTGAGAAACGGAGGCGTTTCAATGGAACAGGATTTCGCACGTATCGAACAATTTCTTGATGCGCTCTGGCTGGAAAACAATCTGGCGGACAACACGCTCAGCGCCTACCGTCGCGATTTGCAAGGCGTGGCCGAGTGGCTGCATCATCGTGGAAGTAGTCTGGCCCTGGCGAGAAGTGATGATTTACATGCGCTGCTGGCCGAACGCGTGGATGGTGGCTACAAAGCTACCAGTTCAGCGCGTCTGCTCAGCGCCGTGCGAAGACTCTTCCAGTACCTGTACCGGGAGAAAATCCGTAGTGACGATCCCAGCGCGCAACTGGCCTCGCCGAAGCTGCCGCAGCGTCTGCCAAAAGACTTAACGGAAGCGCAGGTTGAGAGACTTTTACAGGCGCCGGTAGTTGACCAACCGCTGGAGTTACGCGATAAAGCCATGCTTGAGGTTTTATATGCCACCGGGCTTCGCGTCTCTGAACTGGTCGGGTTGACCATGAGCGATATTAGCCTGCGCCAGGGCGTGTTGCGGGTGATTGGTAAAGGTAATAAAGAACGGCTGGTACCGTTGGGTGAAAATGCGGTGTACTGGGTGGAAAACTACCTTGAACACGGGCGTCCGTGGCTGCTGAACGGCGTATCGATTGATGTGCTATTCCCCAGCCAGCGCGCTCAGCAGATGACGCGCCAGACTTTCTGGCACCGTATCAAGCACTATGCTGTGCTGGCGGGGATTGACAGCGAAAAGCTTTCCCCTCACGTTTTACGTCATGCTTTTGCCACGCATTTGCTCAATCACGGCGCGGATCTGCGCGTGGTGCAAATGCTACTGGGGCATCAGGATCTTTCTACAACGCAAATTTATACGCATGTGGCTACCGAGCGGCTGCGTAAGCTTCATGAACAGCATCACCCGCGGGCGTGATGGCTGATAATTAAAGGATGTTTTATGAAAAATGGTTTGATTATGTTCACCCTGCTGGCAGCGGCTTTTTCTGGCGTTGCGCATGCAGACGACGCCGCTATCAAGCAGTCGTTGGCAAAACTGGGTGTACAGAGCTCTGAGATATTGCCCGCTCCCGTCGCCGGAATGAAAGCGGTATTGACCAACAGCGGCGTGCTGTATGTGACCGAAGACGGCAAACATATTATCCAGGGGCCGATGTACGATGTCAGCGGCGCGCAGCCGGTGAACGTCACCACGCAAATGCTGTTGCCGCATCTTAACGCGCTGGAAAAAGAGATGATTGTCTACAAAGCGCCGAAAGAAAAACATGTGATCACTGTGTTCACCGACATCACCTGCGGCTACTGCCAGAAACTGCACAGTGAGATGGCGGATTACAACGCGCTGGGTATCACCGTCCGCTATCTGGCGTTCCCGCGTCAGGGTGTGCCGAGTGAAGTTGAAAACCAGATGAAAGCGATCTGGTGTGCTAAAGATCGCAATAAAGCCTTTGATGACGCGATGGATGGCAAAGGCATCAAACCGGCCAGTTGCGATATTGATATTGCTAACCACTATGCGCTGGGTGTGCAGTTTGGCGTCAACGGAACACCGGCCATTGTGCTGAACGATGGCTACCTTGTTCCGGGCTATCAGGCACCGGCTGAGATGAAAGCCTTCCTCGACAAACATCAGCAAGCCACCAGCGGTAAATAAGACGCGTGAAAGCTCAGATACAACTTCGCCGCCGTAAGGTGGATGATTCGGCGGAACTGGCGGAAGACTTACCGCCGTTACTGCGTCGGCTCTACGCCAGCCGCGGCGTGCGTAAGGCCAGCGAACTGGAGCGCAGCGTAAAAGGCATGCTGCCCTGGCAGCAACTTACCGGCATTGATGAGGCGGTTTCGCACCTTTATCACGCGCTGCGCGAAGGTTTACGCATTATCGTGGTCGGTGATTTTGACGCCGATGGCGCAACCAGCACGGCGCTCAGCGTCCTGGCGCTGCGCGCGCTGGGCTGTGAAAATGTGAGCTACCTGGTGCCGAATCGTTTTGATGACGGTTACGGTCTCAGCCCGGAAGTGGTCGATCAGGCGCATGCGCGCGGCGCGCAGTTGATCCTGACAGTCGACAACGGTATTTCCTCGCATGCCGGGGTGGAGCGGGCGCACGAACTGGGTATTCCTGTGGTCGTGACGGATCACCACTTGCCTGGTGATACCCTGCCTGATGCGGAAGCCATCGTGAACCCCAACCTGCGCGACTGTGATTTTCCGTCGAAATCGCTGGCGGGCGTCGGTGTCGCTTTTTATCTGATGCTGGCGCTACGCGCTTTTCTGCGCGACAACGGCTGGTTTGAATCGCGCGGGCTGGCTATGCCGAATCTTGCGGAACTGCTCGATCTTGTCGCTCTGGGAACAGTAGCAGACGTGGTGCCGCTTGATGCCAACAACCGTATTCTCACCTGGCAGGGCCTGAGCCGGATCCGCGCCGGGCGCTGTCGGCCTGGCATTAAAGCGCTGCTTGAAATCGCCAACCGTGACGCGCAGAAACTGGCGGCGAGCGACCTGGGTTTTGCGCTGGGTCCACGCCTGAATGCGGCGGGCAGGCTGGATGATATGTCGGTGGGTGTTGCGCTGCTGTTATGCGATAACCTCGGCGAAGCACGTCAGTTGGCTAACGATCTGGATGCGCTGAATCAGACGCGCAAAGAGATCGAACAAGGGATGCAGGCCGAGGCGCTAACCTTGTGCGAGCAGCTTGAACGAAGCCGCGATACCTTGCCCGGTGGGCTGGCGATGTACCATCCCGAATGGCATCAGGGTGTGGTGGGGATTCTTGCCTCGCGAATCAAAGAGCGTTTTCATCGGCCGGTGATTGCCTTTGCGCCTGCTGGCGATGGCGTTCTGAAAGGTTCCGGGCGTTCGATTCAGGGGCTGCACATGCGTGATGCGCTGGAGCGCCTGGATATGCTCTATCCTGGCATGATGCTTAAATTCGGCGGTCATGCGATGGCTGCCGGTTTGACGCTCGAAGAGCAGCGTTTTGAAGAGTTTCAACAGCGCTTCGGCGAACTGGTGACGGAATGGCTGGATCCGGCGCTGTTGCAGGGTGAAATTGTTTCTGACGGCCCGCTAACGCCGCAAGAGATGACGCTGGATGTCGCCGAAATGCTGCGTGAAGCCGGGCCGTGGGGGCAAATGTTCCCGGAGCCGCTGTTCGATGGCGAGTTTCGGCTGTTGCAGCAGCGGCTGGTGGGCGAGCGTCACCTGAAGGTGATGCTTGAGCCGGTTGGAGGCGGTCCGCTGCTTGATGGCATTGCATTTAACGTCGATACCACCTGCTGGCCGGATAACGGCGTGCGGCAGGTGAATATTGCTTATAAACTTGATGTCAACGAGTTCCGCGGGAATCGTAGCGTACAGCTTATCATCGAAAATCTCTGGCCACTTTAGCGCCAGTATTCGCTACAAAAAAGGGCGTGGATCCGGTAAACTCTCGCCCTTATCACCGCATTTTGACAAGTCCATTAAAAGAAATCAGACCATGTTTGAAATTAACCCGGTAAAAAATCGTATTCAGGACCTCACGGAGCGCTCCGACGTTCTTAGGGGGTATCTTTGACTATGACGCCAAGAAAGAGCGTCTGGAAGAAGTAAACGCCGAGCTGGAGCAGCCGGACGTCTGGAATGAGCCAGAGCGCGCACAGGCGCTGGGCAAAGAGCGTTCCTCACTTGAAGCTATCGTCGATACCCTCGATCAAATGTCGCAGGGGCTGGAAGATGTCTCCGGCCTGCTGGAGCTGGCGGTAGAAGCTGACGACGAAGAAACCTTTAACGAAGCGGTCGCCGAGCTGGACGGGCTGGAAGAGAAGCTGGCGCAGCTTGAGTTCCGTCGCATGTTCTCCGGCGAGTATGACAGCGCCGATTGCTACCTCGATATCCAGGCGGGCTCCGGTGGTACCGAAGCGCAGGACTGGGCGAGCATGCTGATGCGCATGTATCTGCGCTGGGCGGAAGCTCGCGGCTTCAAAACTGAAATTATCGAAGAGTCTGAAGGTGAAGTCGCGGGTATTAAATCTGTGACCATCAAGATTATCGGCGATTACGCCTACGGCTGGCTGCGTACCGAAACCGGCGTTCACCGCCTGGTGCGTAAGAGCCCGTTCGACTCCGGCGGCCGTCGTCATACCTCCTTTAGCTCCGCATTTGTCTACCCGGAAGTGGAAGACGATATTGATATCGAGATTAACCCGGCGGATCTGCGTATTGACGTCTATCGCGCATCCGGCGCGGGCGGCCAGCACGTTAACCGTACGGAATCTGCGGTACGTATTACCCATATTCCGACCGGACTGGTAACGCAGTGCCAGAACGACCGTTCTCAGCATAAAAACAAAGACCAGGCCATGAAGCAGATGAAAGCGAAGCTTTATGAACTGGAAATGCAGAAGAAAAATGCGGAGAAACAGGCGATGGAAGACACCAAGTCCGATATCGGCTGGGGAAGCCAGATCCGTTCTTATGTCCTGGATGATTCCCGCATCAAAGATCTGCGTACCGGGGTTGAAACCCGCAACACGCAGGCGGTGCTGGACGGCAGCCTGGATCAATTCATCGAAGCAAGTTTGAAAGCAGGGTTATGAGGAACCAACATGTCTGAACAACAAGCACAGGGCGCTGACGCGGCAGTCGATCTTAACAATGAACTGAAAACCCGCCGCGAGAAGCTGGCGCAACTGCGCGAGCAGGGTGTGCCGTTCCCGAACGATTTCCGTCGTGACCAGACCTCTGACAAGCTGCACGCTGAATTTGATGGCAAAGAGAACGAAGAACTGGAAGCCCTGGGCATTGAAGTGGCCGTTGCTGGCCGCATGATGACCCGCCGCATTATGGGTAAAGCCTCATTCGTAACCTTGCAGGATGTGGGCGGTCGAATTCAGCTGTACGTTGCGCGCGATGATCTTGCAGAAGGCGTGTATAACGAGCAGTTCAAAAAATGGGACCTCGGCGATATCCTCGGCGCGCGCGGCAGGCTGTTCAAAACCAAGACCGGCGAACTTTCCATTCACTGCACCGAACTGCGTCTGTTGACTAAAGCTCTGCGTCCGCTGCCGGATAAATTCCACGGCTTGCAGGATCAGGAAGCGCGTTATCGCCAGCGTTACCTGGACCTCATCTCTAACGATGAATCCCGCAATACCTTTAAAGTGCGTTCGCAGATCCTGGCCGGTATTCGCCAGTTTATGGTGAGCCGCGACTTTATGGAAGTTGAAACGCCGATGATGCAAGTGATCCCTGGCGGTGCGTCCGCGCGTCCGTTTATCACTCATCATAACGCGCTTGATCTGGACATGTATCTGCGTATCGCGCCGGAACTGTACCTCAAACGTCTGGTGGTTGGCGGCTTCGAGCGCGTGTTCGAAATCAACCGTAACTTCCGTAACGAAGGTATCTCCGTTCGCCATAACCCTGAGTTCACCATGATGGAACTCTATATGGCGTATGCGGATTATAAAGATCTGATCGAACTGACCGAATCGTTGTTCCGCACGCTGGCGCAGAACATCCTCGGCAAAACCGAAGTGCCTTACGGCGATGAAGTTTTCGACTTCGGCAAACCGTTCGAAAAACTGACCATGCGCGAAGCGATCAAGAAATACCGTCCGGAAACCAACATGGCGGATCTGGATAACTTCGATAGCGCGAAGGCGATTGCTGAAAGCATCGGTATCAAAGTTGAGAAGAGCTGGGGTCTGGGCCGTATCGTGACCGAAATTTTCGAAGAAGTGGCCGAAGCACATCTGATTCAACCGACCTTTATTACGGAATACCCGGCGGAAGTTTCCCCGCTGGCGCGCCGTAACGACGTTAATCCGGAAATCACCGATCGCTTCGAGTTCTTCATCGGCGGTCGTGAAATTGGTAACGGCTTTAGCGAGCTGAATGACGCGGAAGATCAGGCGCAGCGTTTTGCTGACCAGGTTGCAGCGAAGGATGCGGGCGACGACGAAGCGATGTTCTTCGACGAAGACTACGTGACCGCGCTGGAACACGGTCTGCCGCCGACGGCGGGTCTGGGCATTGGTATCGACCGTATGGTGATGTTGTTTACCAACAGCCACACCATTCGCGACGTGATTCTGTTCCCGGCAATGCGTCCGGTGAAGTAATCGCTCAGCGATAAAAAAAGCCCCGGCGTGAACAACGTCGGGGCTTTTTTATACCTGCAATGTGGCGGCAAAATTTCTGAGCGCGGGCTGCGCAGTGGCTGCTTCTGCCACCATCCAGGGGCTAAAAGCCCAGGGCGTAGCATTGAGCGCCTGCAATAACGCTTCCAGATCCACCCACTGATATTCCATCACTTCATCGTAGTTAATCGTCAACGGCGTTGTGATTTGCGCGGCGAAGACCGGGCAGATTTCGTTTTCCACGATGCCGGAAGGATCTGTTTCACGGTAACGGAACTCTGGTGCGATGGCGGTAATGCGCCCGATCCCGGCGCCGACTTCATAACGGCAGCGGCGAATAAGGGCCTGTTCGGTGGTTTCCCCTTTTTGCGGATGCCCGCAAACGGAGTTCGTCCAGACGCCTGGCCAGGCTTTTTTGCTTAATGCACGCCGTGTCACCAGAGACTGCCCTGCGGCATTAAAAATCCAGCATGAAAAAGCCAGATGTAACGGCGTTTGCGATGTATGTGCGGCGTACTTTTCCTGCGTACCGGTTACCACTCCCTGCTCATTCACTAAAATAACGTGCTCTTGTTTACCCATAACGGCTCCCGAACGTAAAACGCCGGGTGGCGCTGGACTTAGCCAGTTTACAGGGAACACGATCTCTGCAAACCAGCCAGCCACAGCGCCACCGGGCAAACGCGATTATAACCAACTATCAGGCGAAAAGTTTTGCCCAGAGAGCGGAAAAGGGCATTACCAGTACCAATCCGGGCAACATATTTGCCACCGGGAACGGCTTGATATTACAAATCCGCAGCCCCGTTGCGACCATGATTAGCCCTCCCGCGCAGGAGAAATCCCCCATCATGTCCGGAGTGATCATGTGCAGGATGTAAACCGCCAGCGTTGCCAGCGCAACCTGCACGGCAATCAGTGGTAAACCGATGGTCATGACTGAGAAGCCCAGCATGGTGGCGAAAATGGCGGCGGTAAACAAATCGAGCACCGTTTTGATATACAGGATGGAGGGATCGCCAGTCATGCCTTCATGCATCGCACCGAAGATACCGGTGCCGCTGGCGCAAAACAGCACCAGAATCGCGACAAATTTCTCCGTAAATTCATCGTGGCCCAGGCCCTGAACTGGTGGGAACACGCGGTTGATTAAGCCGCGTGTTGTGCCTGCCGCTCTACCGATCTGTTTTTCCAGAAAGAATACTTCGCCAATGACTGCGCCCAGCACCATCGCCAGAACCACGGCAGGCATGAACTTCACTTTTATCACCAGGTTGATACCAAGACCGACCGAACAGAGACCAAAGGTCAGGGGCAGCGCCACTTTCACGCGCTCCGGAATACGTTTGCCAACGAGTGAACCCAGCAAACCGCCGACAATAACGGCAGCGCCATTCACATAAGGACCGATTAACATAATATTTCCTGCATGATTACGCGTTATGAGCCAGGTTGCCCTCGCCCCAACGCGGAAGGTTTTTCACATCAATACCAAACAGGTCTAACGCGCGGCTGACGCTGTGGGTAATGATTTCATCAGTGGTTTGCGGGCGCTGGTATAGCGCCGGAACCGGCGGGAAAATAATTCCGCCCATTTCTGTTACCGCCAACATGTTGCGAATATGTCCGAGGTTAAGTGGCGTTTCGCGCGCCAGCAGCACCAGACGGCGGCGCTCTTTAAGCACCACGTCGGCGGCCCGGGTTAGCAGGTTATCTGTCAGGCAGTTTGCGATGGATCCCAGCGAACGCATGGAACAGGGGGCAACGAGCATGCCCATTGTTTTAAACGATCCGCTGGAAATGGCTGCGCCAAGATTACCAATAGGGTGAACCACATCTGCCAGTGCCATCACCTCATCCAACTGATAGTCCGTTTCCAGCTCACAGGTTTTTTCCGCCCCTTTTGAGATAACCAGGTGGACTTCAGGAGCCTGCGCACGTAAAAGCTCAAGTGCCTTTACGCCATACTGAAAACCAGAAGCACCGCTAATGCCGACAATGATGCGTTGAGATGCCGCCACATTGTTCCCCTTACTCGAAATCTGGCAGGAAGCGTTTCACATCAACCTCTTTAAACTTCGAGCGTTCAAAATGGCTTTTCAGGTGGAATGGCACCGTACAGTCAAAGAGGGTTTTGCAGGACATTCCCTGCTGCAAAATGCTCGGGCTGTAAGCCGGGATCTGCGAGGGATCGAGCGGATGACAGCGAACCCCGGGAATCGTGACGGTATCGACATCACCCTGATATCGGGTTTGCATCGCCCACAGCACATCGTCGCTGTCGAAAATATCCACGTCTTCATCAACCAGAATCACGTGTTTCAGTTCCGGGAAGGCAGAGAATGCCAGCAGGGCTGCCTGGCGCTGACGGCCTTCATCCGCCGGGGAGAATTTTTTGAATTGCATCACCGCCAGAAGTTTACCGCCACCCGCAGAGTGAGCGAACACGTTGAGCAGCTTGCCCGGCATTGCACGGCCCACCATATCGAGGATACTGGCTTCCGTCGGGATGCCCGCCATATTGACGTGTTCTTCGCCTGGACCCACAGTGGTACGCCAGATCGGGTTGTAGCGATGGGTGACGGCTTTGACTTTGATTACCGGCAGTGCATCTTTGGCCTCGCCGGTATAGCCGGGAAATTCAGGCATCGCTTTACCGGTATTGGTGTTCTGATCTTCACGCAGACGTACGTTCGGCAGCAGTTCGCCTTCGATAACGATCTCCGCATGCGCAATGGCACGTTCGTTGATGGTTTTACACTGCACCATTTCTACAGCGTTGCCGCGCAGGGCACCGGCAACGCTCAGTTCGTCATAACCCAGCGGGGTGGTTGGCGGCTCAAAGCAGGCGGCGATTTCGATAGCAGGATCGACGCCAATACTGATCGAGATCGGCAGTGGTTTCCCGGCGGCTTCCGCTTTCATGCGGAATGCATCGATATGGCGACCCGGGGTTAACCACATCGACAGCTCGTCGCGGCTCTGTACGCAAAGGCGGTGAATGGTGATATCAGATTCGTGTGTTTCAGGATCGGAAGCGTAGCACAGACCCATTGTGATGTACGGGCCGGCATCCTCTTCGGTATTGGTTGGTGCTGGTAGCAGTTTGCGCAGGTCGAAGTTAGTGTCGCTGGCCAGATGAACCACCTGTTGGCAGACGGCATTGTCTTTGGTCAGTATTGGCGGAATAGGGTTCTGCACGGAATCTTTCAGCAGGTGGCCCAATTTTTCCGGCGCGCAGTTGAGGAAATGGCTGACGCGTTTACGCGAGCCGTTCAGGCCGATAGCCACGCTGATATCCTGGAAGCCCTTCACTTTGTTGAACATCATCACCGGGCCGTTTTTACGTGTTGGGCGCTGGCAGGTGCCGCCCGCGCCAACGTAACGGTAAACACCGGAAAGTTCGGCGTGTGGATCAACTTCAGTATCGGTTTCGACATATTCGCCGGGCAGTGTTTTTAATAATTCAATCGCCGAGCGTAAATCTGTAACGCCGCTGGTATTTTTATTTTCGCTATTTGACATAGTCTGTTCCATCGGAAAAAGGGTTTACTGTCGGTGGCTACCTTATTTTTCCAGGGAACATTAAACAAATACCGTTTTCCTGACTCAGACCAGATCAAAAAAGTACTATTTATAAAATTGTTAAATTTAGGTTTCTAATTTGATTAAAAAACCAGACTTTTCCTTTGCTGCGCTAAGTGTGATACTGAGCGCCGGGGGATCGTGGAGTAGATCTGTATGGATTTGAAAAGGTTGCGCTATTTTTGCCGCGTTATAGAGCAGGGATCCGTAAGCCAGGCCGCGAAAGTGCTGAATATGGCGCAGCCGCCATTGAGTAAACGGATCCAGGAACTGGAAGAAGAGCTACAGGTTTCACTGTTTACCCGCCAGGGAAATCGTATTGAGCCAACTGATGCTGGATATTTTCTTTATCGTAAAGCATGCGAAATATTACGTCAGGTTGAAGACACCGCCCGCGAAACGATCGCTATTGCTAATAAAGAAAAATTCAAGTTAAGAATCGGCTTAACCCATCTTTTTCAATCGTATTTCAAGCCATTGTTGCTGGAGCTTTATAAGCGTCATCCCGATGCGGAGATTAATATTTCGGTAACGGATTCCAGCCATCTGGAAACCATGCTTAACGAAGGTGCGATCGATCTGGCGTTGATCCAGCGCCCCTACCGCAGTGAAGGCTTTGATTATGTCTCCTTCGATCCGGTACGGCTGGTTGCGGTGATCAGCAAACAGTGTTTGCCTGAAATGCCAGCGAGCCCATTTGATTACCAGGCGCTGGCGGCATTTCCGCTGGTGCTGCTGCACCGGGCAAAAGATGCCGGAACGTATGAGATGTTAATCGACCTGTTCCGTAAAGCGGGTGGGAATCCGCGGGTGATCATGCATATCACCCAGCCTGGTGTGATTCTGGAATGGCTGGAGTCTGGTCTCGCTGCGGCAACGCTGCTGCCGTCATCAGAGGTGGATGCAGCTAAATTAATAAACTGCCACGTAGTGGATGTTTTTCCGTCGCCGCAGGTATTTTACCCGGCTCTGGTGAAGATGCCGGCGATGCCGTATCTGCCGGAAATGATGGAAATCATTGCTCAGGGCTACCCGATGCCGCGCCATTCATCGTGAAAGTATTGGCATCCGGATTGTGGCTGTTATCATAGGTCGCCATTTATTTTAATCGAGGATCTGTTTTGCGCGCAGGACGCCTGATGAGTAACCCGTTCCGCATTGCCTTTTGCCTGGCGTTCGCTTTATTGCTGGCAGGTTGCGCCGGGAAATCCTCTTCCGGAGGCAATTATTCCGGCTCCACCTATACGGTTAAGCGGGGCGATACGCTGTACCGTATTTCACGCATTACCGGAACCAGCGTGAAAGATCTCGCCAGCATGAACGGGATCTCCCCGCCATATACCATCGAAGTGGGGCAGCGGTTGAAGGTTAATGGCTCTAAAGCCAGCGCATCCTCGGGTAAAACCAGCACGAAAACCGCTAAAGTCACGCCTTCCTCCGCCGTGCCGCAATCCTCATGGCCGCCGGTAGGGCAACGCTGCTGGCGATGGCCGACCAGCGGGAAAGTGATTATGGGTTACTCCACGTCCGACGGCGGGAATAAGGGGATTGATATTGCAGGTTCGCGCGGGCAAGCCATCTATGCTGCTGGTGCAGGGAAGGTGGTTTACGTTGGTAGTCAGCTTCGTGGCTACGGTAATCTGATCATGATTAAGCACAGCGAAGATTACATTACGGCCTACGCGCACAACGATACGATGCTGGTGAATAACGGACAGAACGTGAAAGCGGGGCAGAAGATCGCCACCATGGGCAGCAGTGATGCGGATTCTGTTCGCTTGCACTTCCAGCTGCGCTACCGGGCAACGGCGATTGATCCGCTGCGTTATTTACCGCCGCAGGGCAGCCCTCCCAAATGTTAAAAATGCGCCGAACAGACGATAAATTAACCTGTTAGCGCAGGCGTATCTTGCCAGACGGTGCGTAAAGACTATAATGCGTTACGCACTTCGACGCGGGCGTAGTTCAATGGTAGAACGAGAGCTTCCCAAGCTCTATACGAGGGTTCGATTCCCTTCGCCCGCTCCAGCCCTTTAAAAGCCTTGTAACTCATTGAGTTAGCTCTAAGGTGATGTGACCAAAGTACCGCTATTTACCCTGATAGTTGCCGCGATTTGTTGAACGGTGAACAGGGAGTTTAGCAAAGCGCTGGCGGTCGTTCCACTTGTCATACCGCGATAGCCCAACATGAACAGAAAGCCGCGCACCCGGCATGATTCCCTGAAACTTTTAGTGAAGCGCATTTTTAGCCCGATGCCCCCGTTCTGTCGCCGTCGCGAGACGCCGCAGGGGATAAACAGGTTTATGGTGGTCATGGTACTTGCAGACCATATGCAAGCTCTGCCAGCGGTTCGGCCTCGCTCCCCTTGGGTACATGGTTATCCTGATAAGCCTCACTAACTGACATAACCTTGATGAAGTCGCCAGAGGCTCCGCTTGTTGTCTTACCACCAACGGGGCTTTATGGATTCTATTGCGGTATGTGTATGGAATCATGTATGTGATAGCTTTGGTACACTGCATAAAAACAAGTACTGCTGGATGGAACACGATGCGCACACAGGAAAGTCTTAAAGCCATTTATGAAGCCAGATGCGCAAGGTACGAGAAGCACCTGCACGCTGGTATGGATACCACCTCAATCATACTGAAAGGGCATCTTTTCGTTGAGGAATTGCTTTTTGATATTCTGAAATTGCATTGCCGGGATAGCGGCCCGATTGAGAATATTAAGCTCGGCTTTAGCCATAAGCTAAGCCTAGTGCATGCTATGTTTGGATCTCATTTACCGGGCATGGAATTCCCTAAAAATGTTTGGGCTGCTTTGGATAAATTGAACAAGTTGCGGAATGCACTTGCACATAACATTGACTCTCCAAGAGCTGCCGAAGTATTCAAGTCCTTTGTTTCATCGTACAGCCAATTGGTTGGCAAAGAGGTGACGACTAGCGTCACTGATGAGATTCCGGGGATAGACCGCAAGCTCGGACTGGAGCTGATTTGTATCTTAATGTATTTGCTAGGATTTTTGGGGTGCTTGCATGGTATAGCCTACCTCAACCCACCACTCATATATGGAAGTGAAGTCCCGGTTACGATACCCAACAAAATTGAGCACGAGTGACAATAAGCTGACAATGCGAGGCATTGCCTGCCACTTGGGTTGTGCATAAAATATCCATTAAATTAATAGTGGGTATTGTGCATGGAATACGTGGCCTTTGGTGATGAGAGTGGTACGACAGGAAGTGACCGCTGTTATGGCATTGGTTTGCTGTGTGTTCGTAAAGACACACTGCATATCTTTAATGAGCGCGTTCAGAAGCTGAAAGACAAGCACGGTATTGTCGGTGAGTTAAAGTGGTCGAAAATTAAAAACAGCGCAGGGCAGGCAAACATCTGCATTGAGCTGCTGGCAATGGTGCTTAAGAACTCGTGCTGTTTCCATTCGATTATTGTTGTGAAGAACATGTACAACAACTGGCAGATGGATAGAGAGCTGGCTTTTTACCAGACGTACACGATGCTTGTTAAGAACGTAGCTAAGCAGATTAAAAGTGACGTTGAAGTCATCATTGACCAGAAGATTGATAAGTACAAAAAGAACGATGAAGTAACGGGCATTATTGCTAACCGTATGCTGGCTAGAGCCGGGATAAAGACGTTGGTTAAGTCGGTAACTATGCACGACTCCAAGCACCACTTGGGCTTACAGGTTGTGGACATTCTCACCGGGGCAGTGAACTCTGGGTACTTGAAGTATCTGAACCCACGGCTAGAGTTGTCTGTGGCTAAAGAGATTGCTTTTGAACGGATGGCTGCTCTGCTTGGTTGGGACATGTTTCATTATGATACGTTCCCGAATAAGGATTTTAATATCTGGCACTTTCCGCAAGAGATGCGAGCAGTGCCGGGATCAAAAAGCATTCGTCCAGATTACAGCGTTCCGCCGGTTAAGCGTGAAGAGCTGGCCTGACTTACCCTTATCGCAATCTAGATCTGAGTGGAAAATTTCATGAGTTACGACGAACTAGACCCCGCAACAAAGCGTGTATTGCAGCAAGCTGAATACATGAGAAGCAAGGAAGTTAAGTTGGCACAAATAGCACGGATAAAACAGCTCACGGCCTATACGAATTGGCTTGCTGAGCGAGGCGACTGGGGCGACCCGAACCCAGCTACGGAAGAAGAGTCACTCAAGCTGCTGCATATACGCCAAATGCGTATTGGGTACGATACGATGCAAGTGCTTAAGTGTAACTTCGAGGAACTGTACGAACATATAGATGCTGCTCTTGAAAATGCGCTAGCATGGAGAGACTATCGGGTTAAAGAGTGGGCGGCTGAATCTGATATTGCTGAACTGAATGCTTTATGGGAGTGGTTCCGAGAGAGACTGCCCGCTGACTACGTATCGCCGTATTAGAAATAGAATGCAGCCTTATCCCAAAAGATGTTAGCAATCCCCACCGCAAGCGGCTCTCCGGGGTTTGTGCGCATGAAGTAATGCGGTTGTACTGGGGATATGCGCACAACCCTCTACAAGCCGCATTCTACTGTTAGCCTATGGCTGAATCCCCGGCTTGAAAAATTGCACGTTTATGGTTGCCCCTCCCTCAACTGTAAAGCTCGTCCGCGCCCCCGTGCGCATGCGCGTACCCGCGCGTCAGGGGGCGCTGAGAAAACCCTAAGATTTTACTCATCTGAGCCAACTATTGCAGGCGCGAGATGCTGGCTGATTGCTGCTGCTGAATAACTGTGTGGGACGAGTACTGCGGTCATCTGCCTTTCATTGTGTATCTGTACATCACTCTAAAATGATCTGTGCCGCGCTCTGCGGCGTTCTGTGCTTCCAATGTGTAGATTCAACGCCTTTGTGATTTCGAGATCGTGGCGGTGCCGTGCTGATCTCCTGTGTGCGCTTTTCACTGTGTTCTTTCGGTGTGCCGGAGAATGCTGACGTGATGCTCCTGTGTATGAGTATCTTTTGAGTGTACTTAATGGATACTCTGTGCTGATGCCATATCGTTGTATCAATAATGGGTTTACATAAGTTAATTGATACAGTATCTTTGGTCTCACCTTTTTGATACTGAGGGCTGAGGGATGAGATTCGGATACATTCGAGTGAGCACCAGAGAGCAGAACACCGCGAGGCAAGAGGCTGCTTTAGCTGGCCTGTGTGATGAGCTGCTGATTGATAAGGTATCGGGCAAGAGCACTGAAAGGCCGAAGCTGACCGAGCTGATGCAGCGTGTTCGCGCTGGTGATGTGGTGGTGGTGAAATCCGTTGACCGTCTGGCACGCAACACCAAAGACCTGCTAACCATGCTGGATGAGCTTCTGAGCAAGAACGTGTCTGTTCAGTTTCTGGATAACAGCATGACGTTTGAGCCAGAGAATCCCACGAGCCGCTTTATGATTACCATGCTGGGCGCAGTGGCTGAGCTGGAGCGGAGCTTCATCCGCCAGCGCCAGACCGAGGGGATTGCCATCGCTAAAGAGGCTGGTCGCTTCAAGGGCAAGCCGAAGGATACAGAGCTACGTGAGAAGGTAGCCGAGCTGCTGGGGCGTGGCCTGTCACCTGACGAGGTGGCGAAGGTGGCCGGGTGTGGCCGTGCTACCGTTTTTCGCATCAAGCGAGAGCTGGCCGCCAGCGCTGAGGGGTGATGACCTACAGCCTGATTAGGTGCCAGCACTGGCCGTTGCTGGGCTGTGGGTGATGGATGACCTACAGCTTTTGTATTGATTTCAGAGTGTTAAGTTGCCAGTGGTATTATAAGGCACTGATTTTGTTGTGTTGTTTCGTTTTACTGGCGGAGGGTACATGAAGACGATGGGGGCTTTAGCTCCCTGAGGATGAATTTACCCTCAGATTATGAAAGTGAGCGATCACTGAATAATTCCCGGATGGGGGCCGGGAAGGGTTCAAAGCCTGCGGTGTCTCGCAGCAATTCCAGATGCCGCATGGGGTGGAGTCATTTGGCTGGGATGTTTTAAAGATGCATTTTAGATGTATGTACAAAAAAGGTTTCTATCTCTTCACTCTGGTTTCCCAATTAGTGTTATCGCTTTTCGCTCTACACTGGCTGCGCTTCTCGCGTCCGTGAGTCCGCTTTGATGCTCGGCGCTCCTCACAACCGTGCTAGCCGCGCTGGCAATCCGGCGGGGATCTGTAGTGAGACGGTTTTACAAAACTGAATCTGATTTGCATAGTTGATTGCCGTGCATCCCCAATCGTAAATATTAACCATCCTGTCTGTTTTAAATCCTCAATACCGGACAGCGTTCATAAGTATCTCGCCACCCGGTTTTCCTGCGCGGTATACCCTGCACCCACTCCGCGCAATCTTGCCAGCCTCATCATAAAGCTGTTACCCGTCTAGCAATTCCTGAATTAGTTTAAGAATCAATGCACTTAGCTGAGACATTCCCGCCAGAAATCTCCTCACTAACTCACGGTTATAACTGGTTGAATTAATTGGAAAGTAAAAGAGAGTGACCACTATGGAAAAGGGCTACCACAAAACCGCCTCAAATCTCCCTGAGTTTTATTGATCCCGGTAAACCTACTCAAAATTAGCTGTCACGCCGGACGCCACAAGGGCTGTCCGGGATTTGCATGCATGAAAGTTACTACGCTGGAGAACGGTTCGCCGAATAGCGCTGCTGATGCTGCCGATTACATGAACATTACCACGTTGGTTAGAGCCGCTCCCGCTGCTGCTGCCGAAGCATTGAGCGCGGTAGATGCCACGCCCCAGCAACTGGTATTTACCGAAACTGTTATCCCGCATTACGTTCGCTGTGCCGTCACGAACAAGGCCGTTCAGGGATCATTTCAAAAACGGCTGCGCGTGCATTACCACCACGAAGATGGTTCCGTCATGACCTTCCGCGAGTATCGCAGATTGCATGGGGTAGTCCGCAAGCGTGGCGTACACCTCCGTTACATATGCCGGAAAGCTGCCTGATTATCTGATTGGAGAATTTATCATGTCCCATAGATTAAACCGCCTGCTGGCTCAGGCCGCAGACGTTGCCCCGCTTAACACTGCCATTGCAGACGCCCAGCAAATGATTGCCGATGGCGTTGTTGTCCGACGCTCAAAGATTTGCCCCGTCAAACATAAACCTGTGAAGGCGGCATTCAATACGCAGACCGAAGAGTTTTATTTTAACGCCGATGGCTCCGCGATGACCCTGCGAGAGTGGCGGGCGATGCACGGCGTCAGCCCTAAGAAGCAAAAGAAACGTGCCGATGCCGGGCTGCGGCAAGTCATTCAGCCCGGTGACGCCATTCATTGTCGCCGGGCTGAGCTGGAACAATGGCTGAACAAGAAGCCCGCGCGTTATGCCGACCCGCTGCCACCAGATTTCCCCGGCGTTCGCGTAGACGACGCCGCTCTGAAACCACGTGAGCATATCATCCCGGAAGCAACCACGGGGCAAAACGCCTTCCTTAGAGCTTGTCGCGGGTTCCTGATTTGTGGTGATGCCACCCTGCGCCGCATTAACAGGGGCATGAGTAAACTGGAAGCGATGCGCCGCGATGATTTCGCCCGGTTGGGTGACAGCCCGGAGTTTCGCCAATTGTGGTGTGGGGAGCCAAAGCCTACGGAAGATAATTTCAACACGAAGAATCTGCACTGCGACGCTGGCGGTTCGACGTTGCCACCAACCGTCCCGCCGTTGACAACCGCGCCATATCAGTTCAAAGAGTTGATTCGCTGTGACCGATACGCGACCACGGCTTTGCCGCCGCCACTTGATTTGCATAGCGGGGATGAACTGAAATGGCGACCGGGACAGATGCCCGTTGCAGAAGCTGTTTTCCGTCATGGCCGGGATGTGCTGGCGGTGCTGCCAACTGGTTACGGAAAGACCGCAGCGTTTACGTATCCGCTGCTTTACGAATCACGCGCGGGCATTGGCCTAACCGTTATCGTTGTGCCGACGAACACGCTGAAGCGCCAGCTTCTCCAGCAACTGCGGGACGCTGGCATCCACGCCGTGGCCTTTGGCGATAAGCTGCCCCATCATCGTAACACGCAACAACTGGCGGGACTGGCTGCCGGGGCTTTCCGTGTCGCTGTCGTTTCGCCTGAACATCTTGTTCCATCAAGTCAGGTATTTTCTGCACTGGTGGCGTATGGAGTTGACCGTTTCATTATCGACGAGGGACATACTGTAAATGACTGGGATTTCCGTCCGGCTTACGACCTGATGCAGCACACGTTGCAGCACGCCTTTCCTTCGGCGCAGCGGTGCGTGTTTACGGCCACGCTGCTACGCGAGAAAGAGCGTGAGCTGATGGCGTCCCTCGGCTGCCGCGATGATTACATTACCTTTAGAGCGGATGTTGCCCGCGAGAATATCCAGCTTATTCCGGTGCGCCAGTGCGTGGAGCCACACCTTGCCGCTGTCGGACTGGTCGAAGCGCTGCCGGAGGATGAAAAGATTCTGGTGCTGGTCAATGACCTGAAATCATTACGGGCTTATCTGAAACATTTTGGTGACCGGGCAAGGCCGTATCATTCCAAAACGAAGCGCCTGAGTCGTGACCAGCGGCACGCAAATGCAGAGTGGTTCGCCAGCACCCCCGGCGCTGTTCTGGTGGCAACGAAGGCTTTTGGCTTGGGGGCTGATATCCATGACATCAAAAATGTAATCTTAACCTATGTTCCCGAAGACTTAGCCGACCTCGTTCAAATGGTTGGCCGCGCAGGGCGCGATGGTGCGCCAGCTCGCGCTTTCCTGCTCTGGTCTGAGCTGGCGTTGTACGGCGACCCGATTGTTTACGATGCCGATGATGCCCCTGTTCCGTCTGGTGTGCCTGACGAACTGGCTTATCTTTACCGTGAAGAGAATGCTAACTGGGATTACATCTCGAAGTTCCTCTAGGTTAACTGACCCACCTGTTTAATTTCCTTTCTGGAGAAAAATCCTTATGCCTGATGAAACCTCGCTGCATCGCGCGGGGCGTTCTGACGCCCTGATTAATGCACAACTGGCCTATGCCTTGAACGGATATACCTTTGACGGACTGGCCTCCCGTCACGTCCACGCCCTTAACCGGGAAGCTGTCATACGCAAAGCCAGCACGCCGCTGATGCGCTTTTGTGTCACCAATGGCTGCGAAGTGTGGGAGGTGTTGGCGTCCGTCCTGAACAGGATGAAGCGCCGGGACGGTTCCCGCCTGTGGCCGACTTGGCGGCTGGCAAATGAAGTTTTCAATGGACGATTGCACCGGGAGCGCAAGACTAATGAAGAAGTCTTGGCCGCAGTGCAACGTCGCTTATTCCTTCCCAAGACTGTTCACCGTGAAGCTGTTCAACATTTGCGTGCGCTCGGCCTGTTGCCTCTGGTTGGAGATGACCAATGAAAACTGATGCTGAGTTTCAACGCGATACATGGACGCTCAAGTGCTTATTGCAGGACGCCCTAATCCGTCGCCTGAAAGACGATGCATCCGGCGAGTCCCGTATGGTGGCTGCTGAATTGTCGAGTACGGTTAACTTCCTTAAGACCAATGCCGCTGAATCACCCGACGCGACATTCAATAACGTTTTCCCTGATGAGGAAGAGTAATCATGCAACCGCACCAGTTTAGAGCATGGTTCGCCACGTTGCCTGAGAAGTACCAGCGTGCAGCCAAATCCCTGTACGACGACGCCCGGCGTGGTGGCGGTGTCCACACCGCATCGAGCCTTGACCTCATCCGCACACTGATTGAAGACCGAATGAACTTTGATGGAGATTATCCAGATGACAACCGCGAATAAGATCCCGCTGACGCTGGCCGAAATCCAGCGCATTAACACCCTTGCCAAACGCGATTTGCTGAACCTGAACGGGATTGTTGCTGCAACCGGATTCGACCCGGTAGATGTGGACTTAGTAATCAAAGGCCAATATGTGGCCGACCTCGCCGACCAGTGGAAGGATGACGCTGATATTACCCAGCAAGAATACGACACCATCCGCCGTCGCTATCAGCCCGGCAAAGGGCATTGGGACACTGAGCACGCGATTGCACGCGATATGTTGATTCGCCCTGAAACTGTGCTGGCTATCGCACATTCCCGCTTTAGCAACTCCCACACGCACCCGGCAGAGAAACCCATGAAGGTGAAGCTGGAGAAAGCGAAAGCAGTGCGTCGCCTGTTCAGTGGCGACCTTGACGAAATCCACAAGTTAGAGCGCTTTGGCTGGCCTGCTGCGGAGATCGCCGGGAAGCTGGGCGTCCCTGTCGAGGCTGTCGCGCATGTACAACGCTGCCTGCGAAATCGTTGGTCGTACCCGGATATTCTGGAATCCGTCAATTCCAAATTCAGTAAGGCCGCATGATGGACGATACCAATGAAATCATTAACCCGGCGTTTGACCCTGCCCGGTACGCGAATCTGGACGAACAACAAGAAGGTTATGCCCCCATGCAGTCGCGTGACTGGGGCATCCTGACGCAGAACCTGACTGGCGAAGCTGCATCCGAACAGCCAGTCGCCGCCCGTGGACGCCGCCATCGTCCACGCGGCTCAGTGGGTGAACGCCGCTGGCTCCGCAGCCATGGCCTGCTTTGACCCACGAAATTTAATGAGGAATTTACCATGAATATTTTAGATAGCTCTGCTAAGACGATTGTCCTCATCCAGCCGCGCACCGCCACTGAGGGTGGCGTGCAATTGAAGTTCATCGCCGCGACGCTTGATATGAGACAAATCGATATCGCCCGCGCGTATCAGGTGGACAGACAGGATGTTAACAAAATGATTCACGGCATGAAGCGAATCCCGGAACGCTGCGTTCCTGTACACATGCTGCTGCTGGAATTGGCGCAGAAATCCATTCTCGTTAAAGAGGTTGCCTAACTATGGCTGACAATCAACAAAACCCGTACCTTTCCGACGCTGGCGCAGGTGCTTCGCAATCACCATATGCCGCCCCGCCTGTCGGGGCTGATAATGGCGCATCCCGCTTTAGCTCCGCGCCTGCTGATGCTGGTTTCCTGAAAACGCAGCCCGTTAACGGCAACGATGGCGGGCAGTGGAACAATGGCAATATCGCGAACCAACAAGACCAGAACGCCGATGTAACTATTCAGGTTGGGGATACCATTCCCCTGATGGATGGGACGACTGTCGAGTACACCGCCGAGATGCAAAGCCTGATTGGTCAATTCCACCAGTCAGTTGAAAGCCAGTTAGGGCCGGGTAGCTTTGACGCCATGCTGCAATACGCTGGCACTCTCGACGCCGGGACTCAATCCACCCTTGAAAGGCTGGTCATGTCTGGCGACCCAGCGCAAATGTCGCGGGCAGTTCAGTACCTGCAAGAACGTATGGCTGCTGGTTCTGCTTCCGGGTACGTTCCTGCGCAGGGAAACCCATACGGCCAGCCCGCAGCGCAACCTGTTGGTATGTCTCATGCTGAGTTTATTGCAGCGTATGACCAGCTTTCGCAGTGGGCGCAGCAATCAGGGTATGGCCCCGGCCATCGCCAGTACGACGAGCAATACCGCGCTCTGGTTGCACAGCGCTCCGCTGGCAAACGTGCTGGTCGCTAACGCCAACGGTGGAATGCGCCCTGCAAGACTGAGTGCGCACCAACCCGGTACTACCACACCAATCTATGCGCATGAGCCCCCGCAAGCCGCATTCTGCGCGGCATCTGAAAGCCTGTTTTTAATTAACCGAGGTTCGTAATGAGTACCTGTAATTTCCATGCCGTGGAGCGTGTCGCTGACGTGCGCCCGGATTTTGCCTTGCCGCTGGGTAGATATGACCACGTTTACCCTGAGCGTGTGCAGCACGCTTTCAATCCAGACGAAGCGGTTTATATCGTTGCACGGTCTGCCACGTCCGACACCCGCACCTCTGGCGTTAGCCGTGGCCTGTCCCCGGAGCTGCCGCCGAAGATGGCCGAAAGGCTGCGCGAACGTGAACGGCACGAGAAGAATCGAGCCAGACCCCGCAAGGTGATCACTGAGGCGATACGCGCTGACATTATCGATCGCTCTGCAAAAGGCCAGAAGAACAGTTACATCGCCAGCAAGGTTGGCGTGTCTGAAACCTCTGTGCGGAAGGTGTTGAACGTGGCGCGTATGAGTGCGCACTAATGCAAGGTAATACGTTCGCCTTACTTCACGCGCACTAACCTCTGAGAACCGCGCCAGTTCTGGCCTCAAGATGCCCATTTCGGGGCACCTCATCCCTTTTAATCAATACCGTTTTGAATCCTGCCTCGGCGGGAGGATTACGCACGCCCGCGCTATGACGATGGCCGGGCTTCATCAACCTACGCAGGAGTTTTACATATGGCCGATAACATTTATTCGCCTGACCAGTTCCACCCGCATTACGGCGGTGTGGAATCCGATAACGATATTCACATTGAAGCGTATGACCGTGATGTTCAGACGCGTCTTGAAGCCAAATCTGTATTTCTGGCCGAAGGGCTGAGCACATACAAGCCGCTGAAAAACAGCAATCAGTATCGTGTAGACCGCCTGAGCGGAGATCTGGAAGTGAAAGGCCGCTCGCGTGGTGAGTCACTGCAACCAACCGCTGTTAAGTCGGACAAGCTGATTATCTCGGTTGACACTGTATCGTACACTCGTATCCCGATTGACTATCAGGACGATTGGACAGCACCCACATTTCGCGCAGAGCTGAGCCGCAATATCGGTACTGCTCACGCTAAGTTCTACGACGAAGCGCACACCATCCAGCTAATCAAAGCGGCTGACTTTGTACCGCCGCCGACACTGCAACCAACGTTTAACCCGCTGACGGATAACGTTATCTCGCTCGACCTGACAATGGGGAGTGAAGAGGACGCCGCAAATGAGCTGGTTCACGCTATTAAAGCCGCTGTTAATCGGTTCCTTACTGAGAAAGATATTCCGGTGACCGAGCTGGTACTGCTTATCGACCCGGCTTGGTTCAGCATTCTGATGGAACACAAGAAGTTGATGAACGTGCGCTATAGCCGGGATGGCGGCAACGATTACGCATGGCGTCGTGTTGGCTATGTCGCTGGGGTACGAGTCATTGAGCTGAACAGTTACCCGCAGGAAGCCATTACCGGGCATGAACTGGGCGCTGATTATGACGTTACCGCAGAGGAAGCGATGACGAGGGCGACGCTGTTTAAACCCTCCTCTGTGCTGCTGACGGTCGAAGCGCAGAGCGTCATCAATCGCCAGTGGGATGATGAGCGCGAAATGACGATGGTGATGGACTCATATCGCCTGTTCAATGTTGGGCTGCGTCGCCCTGACTGTGTTATCAATTTCCGACAAGCTGCGTAGCAACAGGGGCTGAGCCATGAATATTGACGCTTACGCCCCGGAGCTGTTGCGCTCCCTGTTTCGGTATGATGCAGAGACTGGTCGCCTGTTCCATGCAAGGGATAGGGTAGGAGCCAACAAATGTATTTACGCTAAGGCTGGAAACTTGGCCGATACAGCGACGGACAGCGCCGGGTATCGGCGCGTGTCTGTCCGCATCGACGGAAAGACACACATGCTATACGCGCATCGCGTCGCCTTCACCATTGCTAACGGTGGTATCCCTGCCGGGATGCAAATTGATCATATAAACGCGATGCGTGATGACAATCGACTGGCGAATCTCCGCGCCGTTACTCCGCAAGAGAACCAGCACAATTATCGTAAAGCGAAGGGCTATAGCCGCCATGCCTGTTCCGGCAAGTGGGAGGCTTACATTCGCGTTGCTGGTGTACGCCGTCACCTCGGCTTATTTGCTACCGAAGCGGCTGCGCGCTCTGCGTACCTGAAAGCGAAGCGACGCTATCACCCATCAACGCCAGCCGACTTATTAATGGCTGCTCAAATTTCATAGGGGCAATTAATGGCTGATGAAAAGCCGATTAAGCCGCTGGCCGAAGATGACCCGCGCCGCCAGCGTTACGCCGAACTGCTGGCCGAAGCGCAGCGCGTGACCGTCCCACGGTTACAACCGGGTGATGCTGATGGAATCATGTGCCAGCTTGCGGCATTGCTTGGTGCTCCTGTCCCCTCTGTTGGTTCCCTGACTGAACACGCCGTGGCGTGGCGTGCCTGTCTGCTTGAACAAGGGCTTGGTGAACTGCTGGAGGGAAACAGCAAGCAGGTGCTGACCATCTTTTTTTTACTGTGCTGGAAAGATGCTGCCGTGAAATTTGAAGGAGAACGCCGGGAAGAGATGGCCGCAGCCCGTGAGGGGCTGACGGTTGAGCGGTTTCGGCAAACCCACCTAGTTAATGACGAGGAGAAGGGCAATGGTAACAACGATTAAATTACGGTGGCGGTACATTGACCCGCCGCCGATGACGGGCGCACTTGCTGACCTGAAACAATGGGTGGCAGATGCCGGGACGCCTGAGCTTGAAGCTAAGTTTCGTGAGCTGCTGGGACTGGTGCGCCGCAACGGTATCAGTGATGAGCTGGTCTATTCGATGGCGTCTGAACTCGGCGCACTGCTTAAGCTACGCCAGCGGGAAGAGTTTGAAGCCTGCAAACGTGCTGACCATGACGACGAGGATTTAGAGCGCTGGTTGCATGGAGAAATATATAATGGCGACTCTTGAACAGAAATTGAGAAAAGCACTGCGCGGTTATCTTGAGCGTCTTGGCAATATGTCTCTGGCTGACCGGGTTAAATACGCTGATGCTTTTGAGGATGTTTATAACATTGTGCTGAATAGCCCCGGCAGGCTGGAACTGCGCCGCGCTGATGTGGCTGCTGTTCGTGTCTTCCTTTGGAATTATCAATACCGACGCTGCGCGGTGACAGGTAAGCCGCTACGTCTTGCATCTGCTGTGCTGGATCATTGTCACCGTACCGGGCGCGTGCGTGCTGTTGTACATCGCTCTGCTAATGCGGCGGAAGGCGGTTGCCATGTGGGGCGGCTATGTGGGCTGTCACCCGCCAGCATGAGCACAATGTTGGTGAGCTACCGCCGACAATATAAGGGGCTTGGCGTCATCTACCCCACTTAATATTATCGTTTTCGCTGGTTTTATGATCAGTGTCAATTGTTTGATTATTGTACGTTTACTGGTAGGGGAGGCAGCCATATAACATATGTGCAGGCAAAAGCCTGTATCACGAGGATTCAGTAAAATGACTGATAATAAGAAGAAAGTTGGTACACCTGATAACGATTTAATAAGTATCAAACAAGATTATGAGAAACGTGATTGGGCTAAAAAGTTTGGCGTCAGTGAGGATAAACTGACAAGAGCTGTAATTGCAGTAGGACACTCGGCTAAAAAAGTGCAGGAATGGTTAAAGAAAAACTAACGAATAAGCGCCTTTCGAGGCGCTTTATTTTTCTATATTATTCAGGATAAAAATAATGGCTAATAATCTCATAATTACATACGACTTAATAAAGACAAAAGATTATCCAGCAGTGCACAATGCTATTAAGTCGTTAGGCGCTTGGGCAAAAGTGACAGAATCAAACTGGTATGTTAATTCAGCTTATACTGCCGAGCAGGCCGTTAAAGTTGTAAGAGGAGCAATGGATAATGACGACAAATTAATGGTTGTCGATGCCACTCACAATATTGCTTATTGGTGCAATCTACAAAAAGACGTAGAAACCCATATTTTGCGTGAGTGGCATCAATGATAAAAAGGGGCATGTCCCCTTAATTTTCAATAGAGCCATAATAATTTACTAGCTCAACATATCCGGCTAATTCCTTCATCCCAGCTCCTTTGCTATATGTCCTGAATGCTTCCGTTTTAGCTTTCTGTTCGGTATGCCCGGTGATTGCACCTATGCGCTGTTCTGGTACGCCAGCCCTGTCTAAGCAGGTAATGAAGTGACCGCGCAGTGAATGGAAGCATTGGCGATCTGTAGCCGCTGGCAGCACGCGACGGCGTAACCGTGTGAATGCTTGTGAGTACCATGGCCCACGTTTTCCATCGGCCCTTTTTATTTTGTTCGATTGCGGCAGCAGGTACTCTCCGCTGTTCTGGCTGAGATATTTATCAACAATGCCGATTAACAGCGAGTGAATAGGGACGTGCCTTACTCCCGCTTTAGTTTTAGATTTGCTGACGTAGAAGCACCGTATCCCTTCAACTGTGACGATCTCATCTCGTTTGATGCTGGCGATTTCGTCGAGACGCATACCGGAATACAAGCCGATTATGATCACGTCCCGCATCTCGCTACCTGCCTCTTTTATTAATGCATGTAGCTGGTGCGGTTCAAAGGGTTGATAACTTTCATTCGTCTGGCGGGCTTCCAGATTGTGGCCGTGAAAGGGATTATCAGGGGCGATATTGTCATATTTACGCCGGGCGAAGTCATACAATGTCCCTAAACAGGTTAGCCAGTTTTGCAGCGTCTGCCGGGAAAATTTATCTTGATTCACCTCCAGAAAGTCAGAGACGAGACGCCGCCCGATTCCGTTTATAGTAATCGTTGGGCGCTTAATTGAATTGGTGAAGGCCGATACAGCGCGAGCGGATTTACTCAATGTCGAGTAAGAGCGACGAGCTTTGTATTGCTCTGCATATTCTTTACTGACATCTGTCAATTTTGGTGATGCTGGTTTCCCTCGTTCTGCTGGAGTAGTTACGGGCGCGGTAATGTCGCTGGATATTCCCGCCAGTAAGTGAAGATCTGAAATAGCAGAATGAATCCGGTTAATGGGGTTATCCGGTTTCATCATGAGCTGGAGCTTACGGAATTCTAATAAGTACTGGTCACGGAAAATGCGAGCTTGCATGATGTCCCGCGTGCCTGTCGATTTCTTGAGCGAACGTCGCCCGCCCCACAAGTGGCGCATGTACACCGGGACATAGATTTGAAAAATGAATATCCCATCCTTGTTTGCATAAAGATAAGAAGTCTTCTTGATTGGCATGGTAATTACCTTGTAATCTACCGCTACCAACTACCGGGATAAGTACCGCGATTACTTATTTTGGTTCACAATTCATAGGGTTAGTCGAGAGGGTTCGATTCCCTTCGCCCGCTCCATATTCCTCTGTTAGCCTGTTATCCCTGCTTCGTTGTCCGATGCTCTATATGCGCGCGTAATAGCGTTTCCATACTCTCATCGTCCGCAGGTATATCCAGTCGGGTATGATCGATACTCATAGTGTGATTCTTATACGGCACGAGAATTTTATTATTATGCAATAAAATTTGTGCAATGAATTCAATACGGCCTGCCGGGAATACAGGTTCTGCTTTAATGATCGCGCCACAGGCAATTGTGCCATCAGGCTGGATAAATAAAATAGAATGAAATGTGTCGAAAATCTCTGATTTCCAGTCTGGTGCCGAAAATTGATTGTAATCGATCCCTTTATTTTCATCCTTATTAAAGGTGGTGACATAAAACGGGATAAAGTCATTCATAGTCAAACACAGTGCCATTAATTGCTCGTTACCCGCATTCTGGATAGTGTTTGTCAGCAGACTGAGAACATATTCTATTTGCGTATAGTCTAAGACCAGTAACAGATTTTCACCATTCTGTAATAAAAATAAGAAATTAATTCTGTCCTGCCGCTGCCTGAGCACAAAATTCGTTACGCAACGTTCAGCACTGGTGCTTTGTACCTCATCGAGAGAAATTGCTGGAACATGGGTGCTCAATGTTTGTGAGTGAGCGTTCACCTGCTCACGAATCTGATCTGGCGATTGTTGGTAGAGCCGATGCAAAGAGCGGTAACAGCTAAACAGAGCAAACATCACCTCCTGCAACTGATTAGGTGGCAGTAAAAGTAACTGCTCGCTATCGGTAGAATCAATCACTTTCAGCGCAATTACAGGTACACCATCTGCCGAGTTGATAACTCCCGTGTTTATTCCCTTTAACATATTCATTTATCATTCTCCTTTATAGCGATGATATTTTGGAAAGATCAATAACCCTGTCTGCACAGGCAATAGTAGACGGACGGTGAGCCACAATAATGCGCGTAATATTTAATGACTCAATCGCGTTGTTAATCATTCTTTCATTATTTGCATCAAGATGGCTGGTGGCCTCATCCATAAATAAAATATTAGGTTTCTGATAAAGTGCACGAGCGATCAATAAACGTTGTTTCTGACCACCAGAGATGCCACTGCCTAATTCACCGATAATCGTCTCGTAACCCATTGGCATGCGCATGATCTCTTCATGGATATTGCACTTTATGGCACATTCAATAATCAGTTGCCGATCGGCATTATCTTCAAAGCCGGAAATATTATCGGCAATAGAACCTGAAAAAAGGCGATCTTCCTGCAATACACAGGCAGTACAAGCGCGGTAATTATTTACACCGATTTTTTTGACGTCAAAATCACCGACGAAAATATCTCCCTGATCGGGTGTAAGCAGGCCGGACATCACTTTCAGCAGAGTGGTTTTACCAATTCCGGAGGCACCCGTTAATGCCACGGATTCGCCCGCGGCAACGGTAATATTCACATTGGAAAACACCGGCCTGGTCAATTTGTCATATTGATACGACAAATTCTGCACCTGCAGCGGGACGCCAGCGCTGTCCTCGAAAACTTTCCGCGGCGGTGATTCCGCTTCCGGTTTGCTGAAGATAATTTCTGAAATACGCTCGTTATGCAGCGACAGCATCTTGAACTGCATTGCCAGGTCAATAAGCGACGAGGCGCGCTGGGCAAACTGGCCACGATAGGCGTTAAACGCCATAAACATACCGATGGTCATGGTGTTATCCATTACCATCAATGCGCCAAGCCACAGAATGACTACCTGATCGACAGAGTTGATAAAAGTATTGATACCGCCGAATAACATATCAAAGCGCGTCTGCCTCAGGCTGGCGTTGCTGACGTCGATATTGGTATTAAGCCAGTGCTGAGAGCGGCGGTTTTTAAGGTTCAGCGATTTTATAGTCGCAATACCGTACAGCGTCTCCATAAAATGGGAACCCGAACGCGCGCGTTTAACGATCAGCTCTTCGCTGATCGTACGGTAAAATTTGTAAGTGATAATACGCATTGCCGCGTAACACACGGTAAAGCCGAGCACGACCCAGACCAACCAGCCACCGTACAGACTCATCATAATCAGCACGCCCACGGTCATAATGGAGTCGATTGTTCCCATCACAATGTTATTTGTGAAGGTGGCGCGGATGGTATCCAGAGAAGAAAATCGTGACTGGATATCGCCCAGATTGCGCTTTTCAAAAAAGGCGAGCGGCAAACTCAACAGATGATCAAAAAAGCTGGTCTTCCACTGTATATCGGTTAGCGTATTCAGCTTCAGAGATACCCATGCCCTTATCATGCTGACTGCGGTCTTGAATAGGGTAAAAAACAGCAGCCCGGCGCAGATCACCAGCAGCAGGTTGTTGTCATGGGCGGTGATAACGTGGTCGGTGACCAGCTGCGTGCCCATTGGCATGAGAAGGTTGACCGCCTCAATGACAATGGAAAGCATAAAGATTTTACTCAGCGCCGATTTCAGGCCAACAATATTGCGCATTAAATCCAGTAAGTTGAGCCGCGAGCGCTGTTTTTCCTGTGTAAAATGGCTGTCGGGCCACGCTTCGAGGGCGATGCCGCTGAAATTCTCAGACATCTCTTTCTGATGAATAACGCGCCGACCCATTGCCGGGTCGTTAATCACGAAACGTTTGCCTTTTATCGCGACCAGTACCACAAAGTGATTCAATGACCAGTGCAGGACACAAGGAAGGCGTAGCTCTTTTATTTCATCCATGTCGAGTGAGAGGGCGCGTGTTTTCAACCCTGTCGTCTGCGCGACCTGGTTAAGATCGGTTAACGTTGCCCCTTGCGCGGGCGAACCATAGCGATTGCGAAAATTAAAGAGATCGATGTTTTTACCGTAGTAACCGCAGATCATGGATAAACAAGCATTGCCGCACTCTGCCGCTTCAGACTGAATAATAACGGGTACTTTATTTCTAATGGAGAAATTGATTCTTTTAAATATAGTATCAATAATTTCTTTATTCATTTTTTGGCCCTGTCAAACTCTGTGCAACTTTATACGCGGGCGAGAACAGCCACTGATAAAGTGGTCTTTCTTCCATGAAGACAATACTTTTGGCTTTCAGGCCATTTGATAATGCTAGTTTTTTATTTTTATAAATAAATTCATTTTCTTTGATATCTATTATTGCTTTGTAAAGTGTAAGCTGTGAATTGGTGTTGGTCTGGCCTGCGCTATATTCAGACAGTTCTCGCCGTGTTGCCGGTATGGATGATATTGATTTTATCTTTCCAGAGAACTGTCCAAATTTATCTGAAGGGAATGCATCATAGCGGATATTCACAGTGTCGCCGATTTTCACATAAGGCAGGCTGTTATCGGGAAGCCATAATAATAAGTAGTACTTAATATCTGTTAATTGTTTGATCTGGGCCAGACTGCTTCCTGCATCAACCATTTGGCCAGGAGTAACAGCAATGGACTCCACTCTGCCAGCAATGGTCGATTTTACCAGAATTTTTCCATTAGCATTCGTTTCAATAAGCTGAGACTGGAAATCGCTCAACTGGTTATATTGTGATGCAATCTGGTTATCCAGTTCTGCAGATTTAACCGTAATATCACTGCGCGACTGGGTGAGTTGTAGTTCAAGCTGCATTTTCTGCGTCGATAATGACTGAAAGGCATTCTGCTGCTGCACATAAAGTGAATGCTGGTTATTGTACTGATCTTTGTTAATGAGCCCTTTCTTCAGGTACTGATTATAGTTCTGAAGCGCGCCCTCCATTTTCGTTAAACCCTGCTTCGCCGTAGTTAGCAGCCTATCAGTTTCCGCAAGTGAACGCTCATAACGCTGGATTTGCCGTTTTGTTGTAGCGATAAAATCATCTTTGTTCACTTTCAGTTTATTGATGATTTCTTCGGCATTGGCAATTTTAGCCTTTATCATCGAAATATTCGTATCGGATACATTACCCGCATTGGTGCTTTTAGATACATCCAGTTCAAAAAGCATATCGCCTTTTTTAACCGTATCACCAACCTGAATAAATTGTTGAGATATAAAACCCATCTGAGGTGATGAAATATTTAATGGATGGGGGAGGGTAATCACTTCACCTACAACATCGATGCGTTGTGTGAATTTAAAGAAGCAAAGCATGACGATAAGAATTGCCATAAAAGCGATGCAGCACGCTGAAATAATAAAAGGTGATACGCCTTTAAATAAAATGACCTTGCCTTTCCAGTAACTTCGTTGGTGATCGACGGCTTCTTGTCTGAATAATTTCTGGCCCATTGGCATATTACCTGGAGGTTAAAAAAGGCCCGAACATGTCGGGCCTGGATTCAGGATTAAAACTTAATCACGGAACAAAAGTACCGCTGAAAAGACCATCCAGGAATTTTTTAGAATATTCCCAGGTTTTGTCGAAACCTACAATCGTTGCGCCAACTGCACATGAAATGCTACCGATAATACCTGCGCCAATCATACCAACACCCTGTCCGATTGAACCAATACCCAGCAGACCGCCGCCGTCACCACCATGTTTACCACCAATGGCGGCACCACCAGCAAAACCCATAGCTGCGCCCATAGCTGCGCTTGCAATGGCTTCAACAGTGTTACTAAAAATAGAAGTCCAGTTATTCCAGGAATAAGCCCCAGACACATTATTCATGTCTTGAACAGATAATGTTTTCATAGTTTACCTTAAGTGTGTTTTCAGATAATTGTAGTATTGCAAATTTTTCAACTGACAAAATTCAGCGTTCGGTAATGAGTCCCGTGCTGATAGTCGTTATTTTCAGGATGTCATATCTTAAAAACAACTTAAATTTTGTGAAATCCAGCCATTTAATATTTAATGAGGTCTCTGAAAATACTTGTTGTTAAATAACATGTGTGTTGTTTAAGACTTTAAAAAAGAGGCTAACGCTCGTTAATTGTAATAGTCATCCCTGCATTAGCCTGGCCTGGTGTAATCATGGATGAGATTTTTTTGTACCTTGCAGCGAGTGAGATATAAATTTCTGTTTCGTTGTTCAAGTGATATTTAGTTTCTTTTGCAAATTTTAATGGTACGTGGCTATAGGCATCAACAATCTCTACTGCAACACCTGTCGCCGGATTGGCAACGTTTGAATCGATGTTTAATAGACCATCACCGCTGCTGCCATGGAGCGCATCAAACTGGACATATGCAGGAACAGAATCCGCCTGGCAGGTGAGTGTTAATGTAAAAGGAACATCTTTAGATGTTGGATTTATATCACGCAAATTAAGTTTTCCCAGGTTAATCGTGCGATTATAGCTGCCATCAATAGTGCAACTTTTAAATTTTAATGTTGAACTGTAGGCAGAAACTGTCATAACAGTTACCCCGTCCATCGAATATGTTGCTACAGGACCATTGGGCATACTTCCGGAGCCAATCTTACCAACTTTAATAAAGTCAATGCGCGTGTAACTGTTACTTGTCCAGTCTGAGGTTTGTGGTGCTGTAGGCCAGGCTTTATTGGGAACAACTCTGTTAGGTTGGTAGAGATCGCTGATCTGAATACCAAGCCCCTCTACACCCGTCGAATAAATATTCCCTCTTGTATTGCTACCAATAATCGTCGAGTATGCCGGGCCCATTGATGAAATATAGGGGCGTTGTGCAGTGGAATTGCAACTCCATTTCCTTCCCGAAGTATCTATATTGCGGGTCCATAATATTTCCCCTATGGGGGCATTCGGATCAATGGCAATTAAGGGACTATTCAGACGGTACTCGAGCTTATTGCCTTCCACTCCCATGCCAGAAGCTATGGCTCTACATCCAACAGCCCAGGACGAAGCAGAATGGAATAGTGATAACATCACTACGGATGTGATAAAAATATATCTCTTCATATATTAACTTTCCTGAAATACTTACTGGCAGATAGCCTCAACTTGCTGGATGCCAGTTGGTGGCGTAGGGGTGTCACGGAAATCGTAAGAAGCTTTGCACTGTTTATTGGCTTCATTGCCCCATTTTGCGAGAAGAGAACCTTGTTCGCTCAGACCAGTTAAATAGACTTGCCCATCTTCACCCACGAAGTTGGACTCGTTATTTTCTGCGTCCTGTAGCGTTACTGTCGCACCGAAGGGGAGAATTTTTCCTGAACGGTCCAGTAATCTGATGAATCCTTTTATCCCCACTTTGCCGGCAAAACTTGAACGCACAACCGCCCCGCGCGTCGGTACAACCGTTGCAGTGTTGCTGTTCAGTTCCATGTTATCGGGAAGCGTCTCGCTGTTAAGTACAATATCGTTCAGGCGATACGGGGTAACATACGGCACCACGGTATAACCCCGGAAATCTGTCTTCACGCCGGTATGATTTGACACACTGGTTCCCGCTGCTCCCGGTGCTTCAACCAGAGCCACGCTTTCCCCAAGCGACTGACTTAACGTCAGGCCGCGTTCATGGACAACCATTCCCCCTGAAGCGCCATAGCTGAAGCGGCGTGACTGCTGGCTGTAACCATAAGAGGAAACCAGTTCGCCATACGTTCCCTGCCAGGAGAGATCGAGGTTGCCGCTGGCATTCGATTTATTCCCATAGCCCTGCTGGATGCTCCAGTTGAGGTTATTCTCTTCAAGCGCGGTACCGGCCAGACCAGCCATAAACGAGGCCTCACCAGGCCTGGCGATATTCATGTTATTAAAGGCATAGAGACTATGATTTGTGTGCAGCCACTGATCGAAAGGAAGACTAACCGTCAGGCTAATTATCTGATCATTGTACGTTTTCTCGAAATGCCCTCTGTTCTGTATGGATCGCACGTAGCTATAGTTCAGGCTGTAGCTAATGTTGTTCCAGCTATTGCTGTAGCTGGTACTGATCGATCTGTTTTGCCGGTTATTATCCCAGTAATCTTCAACGACCCCGCCTACGGAAACGTAGCCAAGGCGATCGCCAATGTTCTGGTTGATATTCATTTCGGTGCGGTTTCTGACACGATACATCTGATATCTGCGGTGATCATCGCGGTACGTATTCAGCACATCAGCGAGCGTATAGAAACCAGAGGTTGAGTATCGATAACCCGCAATAGCGAAATTAGTACCTGTCTGGGTAACATTTTTGCTATAGCGAATACGCCAGGATTGGCCATCACTTTTATCGGTATCCTGTTTTTTTGACCACGCCTGCGTCACGTCAACTGATACTGCGCCAATTTTTCCCATATTTTTCCCAATACCGGTAGCCAGAGCCTGATATTTCGACGCAGCCTGAATCCCGCCGTAGAGGGTGGCATTAAACGGTAGACCATAGCTGGCGCTGGCCTGTGTAAAGGGCGTTTTAGCAATACTGTTGTCATAGGTGCGATAAACACCAGAGGTCAGGCTGTACTTGAGACTGCCTTCCCGGCGCATGATGGGTAGCGAGGCGTAAGGCACCGTGAAGATTTGCTGACTACCATCGGACTCCTGGACGGTAACTTGTAAATCGCCATTAGAGTTCGTTTGGTACAAATCATCAATTTCAAATGCACCAGGAGAAACATAAGTTTCATAAATCTGGTAACCGTTTTGTCGAATAACAATTTTGGCATTACTTTTAGCAATACCCCGGATGATTGGAGCATAGCCAGTAACGTTTTCGGGAGACATTGTCTCGTCTGTTGCCAGTTGCATACCCGTAAAACCAACGCTGTCGAAAATATCCCCGGGTGACGTACTCTGTCCTAAAACGAGAGAGCTACGTAACGGAATAATATCGCGCTGCGCGTAGGTATAAATGTTATCCCACGAATCATTATTTCGATAATTATCGGTTGTTCTTGACCAGGTAGAATAATGACGTAAACGCCATGCTCCAATATTCAGACCTGGCCGCAGGTTCAGATGGTAACTATCCTGTCTGGCAGAGGTTTGCCTGGAACTTGTCTGGCTGGCCAGAAATTTATAATTTAGCAGAAATGCCGGAATCCCCTGATCAAATTGTTCAGGAGGAACAATATTCAGGTTTTTACGGACTAATGCGGCTTGAGGTATGCTTAAATTAAGACGTTGGTGTTCCGTATCATACTGTGCCGTAGCTTCTGGAATAAGTGAAAGAATATCACAACGCTGAGGGTCTTTTGCCAGCCATGCATTCTGCTTGATGTAATTTTCATTTAAACCTAATGAAATCAATTTTTGCAGATTAAGGCAAGGAGACAGCTCAATAGCATCGCTTGTTTCATCTTTCTGGGCCCTGAATTCAACGTCACTTGTTTCAATTGCTTTACCATTTAACCAAATGTCAACACGGTAGGTACCAGGGATCTGGCGCAATCCCATGTCAAAATAAGAGAGGTCGCCGACTTCATTTTGCTGATCGCTATTTTTTAAAAATTCAGGGTTGAAGAAGCTTTTGGCTGCGACACAATCTGAAAAAAAAAATGACACAAGAGTAACGCGAATCAACAGGCTTAACCCCGTCTTATAATTGGCGCTGAAAGACTCATCTTTCATTTTTATAACCTCATGTATTACTATAAGTTTTTCCTGTGGAGAGGGCCAGCCGAACCATAATCATTTATGATTTTCCAGCTAATTTGATTACCATTGATGGCACCAATATCAAACCAGGTATCTGTAAAAGGGGCTGCATAGTTTTTATCTTTCAGCTCAATGTCTTTATCATTGATTTTGATAAACATGAAATTCTGATAATACGGACCAGGATTTGTGACTTTTAATTTATTACCCGTTCTGCTCCAGATTAATTCCTCAGTTCGGTTCTCTGGTGTTTCTTTTTTCAAAGCTGTAGGGCGATAAATAAGTTTTAAACGATTGCGGATTGCAATCTGCAACGTGTTGCTGTCCGGCATGCCGCCTGGAATAGATTTTGCGTTAAGGAAAAAGAGCGATTCCCGGTCGACTGGGAGTTCTTTTACCAGTTTAAAAATACGTAACGCATTTTTTTTATCACCGTCAAGGCGAAATAATGGCGGAGTTACTAAAAAATCACCGGTTTTCACTCCATCCTGATTTTCAACCCAGGATTGAATGAGATAAGGCACTGACCCTTTATTTTCGATGTCGATGGAGACTTCTTTTTTCCCTTCTTCATAAATGATGCGCGTACCGCCAAGCACCACGCCAGCCTGTGCCGAAGCGCAGCAAAAAATAAGGGAAAGTGCATATGCAGATATTTTGAGCATGGTTAACATCTTTTAAAAAAGAGGCCTGTTCCCTCACGGGAACAGGCCAAAGGTGATTAGTAGTTAACGGTAAAGGTCGCAACAGAGTTAGCCGGACCGGTGGTTACCGTATTTTGAGTCTGGATGTATTTGGCGTAGAACGGCAGGGAGTTGGTGCTGCCTGCGCCAGTGTTGGTAATGGTGTACGGTGCGGAAGCTTTAGCCAGCTGGATAACATTACGATCTTTATCGTACAACTGGATGCCAACGCCGGTAGCGGAATTAGCGCCTGCGGTCAGAGCAAGTACAGTGTCGTCGCCATTTTCGTTCTGACCATCAAACTTGAAGGTTACAGACGTTATGGTAGACGGACAGTCATCCATTTCGATGGTGAAGCCAGTGCTGCTTGCAGAACCGTCAACAGTTGAACCAACGCCTTTAAAGGAAGTTTTTACAACTTTACCCATATCAACGTCGCCAGTCGTAGCGCTTGAACCGTTAACGGAAGTGTTGCAACCTGCATCGGTAATTTCACCGGTAAAGTTAATTGTACCGTCAGCTGCACTTACAGAAGAAATAGAAGATAATGCCAGTACAACAAATGATGCCAGTGCGGTAGTTTTCAGATTTTTCATAACATAGTCCTTGTTTAATAAAGATGACGAATCTAATGATTATCATCAGGTATATAAAAGATATATTTGTGTAGCGTGTCAGAGATAATCGCAGGCTGTTTTATCATTTTTATTGTCGCATTCTTTTATGCGGCATTATGATTTGCAGCTACGATATTTTACATTTCGAAGAATCATCTCGTGATTGCAGTGAGAATTCTATATGCAGTTTTTTATATTGCAAAGATGTCTTTTCTTAGTTGTTCTATTTTTAAGAAAATTATTATCTGGTCACAATTGTCTGTATTGGTTCTTATCTAAAAAATATCTTCATTTTCAATGGCTAGATTAAGTTGTGGAGGGGGCGTGCAGGATTTTTTATACGTGTGTTTTATATTTATTTAAGGTCATTTCATAATGGTTTACGAACTAAATATTACTTTTTGTTTGGTTATTATAGTGAATGGTATTCTTTGGCGGAAAATATTAATGCACCAAATTATAGTGTCTTGCAGAAGATGATTTTGTTTGACTGGGGTAATTTTGATTTGCGGCTATTCATAGTTTGTTAAAAAGGCAAGTGATGAAGCTCGTGTGATAACTGAAGAGGTGATAAGTGTGATTTGATGGCCTGATATAGAAGGGAGGCTGGACGAGTGCCAGGCATCCGATAAGTATTTTCATAACGGATGCTTGAGTTCTTTTCTACATTATTGACCGGCGTGCTAAACACACAACCATATTATGGACGGGAAAAAATAAGAGCAGATAATGCGTTTACGAATGATGATCTAGAGCTTTTTAACTACACGATGAAAAAGAATGCAACAGAGTAACGATAAGAATACGGTAAGAAATAACAGCGACATGAAATCAGGCGCCATTTCATTCAGAGCGTAACCCTTCAGCATAATCCCTCTGACAAGGCGTAAAAAATATGTGAGCGGAAGCACTGAACCCAACAGTTGCGACCAGAAAGGCATGCCATAGAACGTGTTCATGAAACCGGAAAGCATGGTTGATAATAAAAAGTAAAATGAAGCCAGTTGCATCACCTGGAGCTGACTTTTCGTGACCGTAGAAAATATGACGCCGATTGCCAGACAGAGAATGATGAAGATCGTTAGCAGCAATGCCAGGGAAATAAACGATCCCATGATCGGAACATCCATGACATAAACCGCCATCATAACGATAAACGCAGCTTGTAACAGACCAACACAAAAATAGGGGAAAACCTTACCCAGCATGATTTCCCATGCGGTGACTGGCGAATTGATGATGTGCATGATGGAGTCTTTCTCTCTTTCACGAATGATGGAAAGACTGGTCATCAGAATCAGGATCATGGAGAGTATGACCCCCGCAAGCCCTGGTACAATATTTAGACGGGTTATTCCCTCCGGGTTATAGAGTTTATGCACTACAACATCGACCAACTGTATGTTCTCTTTTTGCAGACCCGGTAAGTTTTTCGTATCGTGTCTGAACACATCGTTAAGCAATGTTGTCAGTGCCTGTGTAGCGTTTGCTGTGGCAGCGGGATCGCTGGCATCGGTCTGGACTAACAGCTGTGGCTTCCTGGCGGCGATGAGATCTCTGGAAAACCCGGCTGGAATAATGACGACCAACTGCACTGCACCTTCACGAAATAGCTTATCGGCCTCTTGCTCACTGGTAACCCGCTGGATGGCAAAATAATCCGTATTGGTCATCCCGGTTACCAGCGTACGGCTGAAGGAAGAGACGTCGTGATCGATCAGCGCGGTGCGTACAAATTTAGGGTCAGTATTTACCGAAAAACCAATAATACAGAGGTTGATTAACGGAATCGCAAAGATCATCAGCAAGCTGACCTTATCGCGGCGTAGCTCGAAGAGCTCTTTCACGATAATTGCCATGACGCGCTCGTATATCAATTTTAATTTATTCATATTGGTACAGCCTGTTTCATCAAATGTGCGAACGAATCTTCAAGTGTGGTGGCAGTTTTTTCAACGTGGTAGTTATCGGGCAAGGCGCCAACAATAGTATTAAGTGTGTTGCTCTGTTTGCTGGTAACAAACAGCGTGTTGCTGAAGATCACTGTCTGTTCGATCTCGTCGATATCGCTGAAGCGGTATTCCAGATCGTGCAGATTCGGACCTTTAATAGCGAATGTTGTCAGCCCCTGGGATTGAATAATGCTTTCGGCCGAACCAGAAGCCAGCAAATTACCATAGGACATCCACGCCAGATGGTTACAGCGTTCAGCCTCGTCCATATAGTGCGTGCTGACCAGAATCGTCATGCCTTTGCTGGAAAGATAATGCAAAATTTTCCAGAATTCCCGGCGGGCATAGGGATCGACACCCGCCGTCGGTTCATCCAGCAATATTATCTTCGGATCGTGCAAGATGCTGGCCGAGAGCGAGACGCGTTGTTTCCAGCCGCCGGATAAATGGTGCGTCAGAACATCCCGAAAGCGCTGTAAAGCAAATTCGTTAATAAGCTCTTCGACGCGTTTTATCGGTTGGGGAATATTCCGTATTTTGGCCAGAAATAGCAGGTTTTCCCGGACCGTAAGATTTTCCCACAGTGAGAAATACTGCGTCATATAACCGATCATCGGTTTAATGGACTCTCGCTGCTTAAAGATATCGAAATCAAAACAGCTACCTGAACCGCTGTCCGGCTTCAGTAGCCCGCACATCATGCGCATTGCTGTTGTTTTCCCGCTGCCATTTGGCCCGAGAAAACCGGTGATTTTACCGGTAGGGATATTCAGCGTGAGATCTTTCACGACATGCCTGGAGCCGAATGACTTATTCACGTTCTGAAGTTTGATGCAATAATCCATCATAATATGACCTCGACGGGCTGACCCGGATGGAGCTTTTCATCCGGTTCGATCGGCATCGCTTCGATCATAAAGACCATTCGCTCTTTGTGCGCAGAGGTGAAAATAACCGGTGGCGTGAATTCGGCTTTGGGCGAAATATAGGTCACTTTTGCTGGCACCGGTTCTTCACGGCCTTCGATTTTGACTGCGATTTGCATACCCTGCGTGATTTTATAAAGCTGAGGGTTGCGGACAAAAAAGCGGATTTTAATGGTATCTTCCGGCAGTAATGAGATGAGTGGCGCGCCAGGTGAGGCCACTTCGCCAGTGTGATACATAATGTCGTAAACCTTGGCGCTACCGGCGCTGCGTAAAATGCGTTTGTTCAGCGCGATTTGGCTCTGTTTGACCTGTAATAAAGAACTTTCCACTCTGGCCTTTTGAGCCTCAATTTGATCGGCGCGCGAAGGCAGGGATTTATTTTTCAGTTGGGAGGTCAATTCCTGCACTCTGTCCCATTTCATTTTGTTATCTGCCTCGGACTGCTCAAGTTCCTGCTCGGACACGTAGCCTTTGGATTGCAGCTTCTGGTAGCGGCCAAATTTCGAACGGGACACTTCGGCGTCATGTTGCGCCTGTGAGAGCTGTGCTTTCAGAATCTCCAGTTCGGTATCGCGACCGCCTTTACCCAGATCGGCCAGAGTCGAGACCTCGCTTGCATGCGTTTGATTCGCTATTTCGACCTGTTTTTTTTCATAATCATCATCCAGAACAATCAACGTTTGTCCTGCAGCTACATTTTGGCCACGCTTAACCATCACTTTTGAAATCAGCGCGGAACTTTCAGACGAAATATAGACGAATTCACCTTCAATATACCCTTGCAGATTTTTTTTATTTTCATCACGGCAACCAGTGATAAAAACCAATGCCATACAATATATGGCGGTCATTTTATGAGAAAAAAGTTTCATGGCATTAATTATTTCATAAATTCAGTAAATGTTAGGTGTATTATTCAGACTGGTAATGTTATTCGATTTTTTTCAGATGCTGCGGGCCAGTCTGAGTTATTCATCGCTTCAATTAACATAGATTCCGAATCAAGGTCGGGAGCGTGAGCGTCGATACTCAATAAAAGTGAGCCACTCTGCGCTCCATCAATCCGTAACAAAGGTTGTTCGTGGGAACATAAAACCCCAGGTTGTCAGCGAAACCATCATCCGTATTATTGTCATGCTTTGTTAACATTATCAGTGTGTTATAAAATAATGCGCTGTTTCTTCTTCTCCATGATCTTTGTAATTGAATACTCCCACAAATATATTCCTTGTCAAATGTCAATAGGGACAAGCTCTGTTTTCGACATCAATAAAAACAGAGTAGGTAACAATTTAGCTGTTGCAATACCAGGATGATATTACAGGCGGAGTAACGAGATCAATTAAATTAAACTTCATTCACAGCATTTACAGACATACTGGAATGATGCGCAGATGTTTATTATGACGTTTTTTCTATCATGATTTTATATAGTTACGAATATTTTACAAATCTAAACTGATATGATTTTTTAAATGGTTCTTAATTATTTGTCTGTAATTGGTTATGAGGTTTTAAGAACTAATAATTAAGATTTTTTCGAGCAAATGAATGGGTAATAAATACGAATATGTTGTTGACGCTTTTCTCTCTATCCTGTCATGAGCCCATTGCTGACCACAGGCCTTTGACGCGTTATCGAAACAAGGGGCGGCTGAGAGCATCTGGCGTAAACTTGTAAAAAAGTTGTATTAGATTAAGGGTATTCATAACCACCAGACAATGCCGATTTGAGCGTGATAAGCAGAGCATCTGTCACCGCGTTGATTGCCGGTGGTATTGTTTTTCATCCTTTTATACAGACGCAAGGGCAGTGAAAGATCATCTGGAGGAAGTTCATGATTTCTGAAAATCCTAAAGTGGCCCTCATTGGGCCGGGGGCCATCGGAACGACTGTGGTTGCGGCCCTGCACGAAGTAGGTCGAACTCCTGTAATTTGTGGACGTACGGCGCATCCTCAGCTCGAATTACGTTTTGACGAGGGGCGCATTATTGTGCCGGGCCCGGTGTTGACCGAGCCTGCCGAAATCAAACAGCCGTTTGATCTGGTGTTTGTCGCAGTGAAGACAACGCAACTGGACGCCACCGCGGCCTGGCTGAATGTTTTGTGCGACGAGCATACGGTGGTTTGCGTGTTACAAAATGGCGTTGAGCAGAAATTACAATTTGCCGCTTATGTTGCAGGTGCGACGATTCTGCCATCAGTGGTATGGTTTCCTGCGCAGCGAGAACCCGATGCTTCTGTCTGGCTGCGTGCTAAGCCGCGCCTGACATTGCCTGATACGCCAGCGGCCCAACGTGTGGTCGAGGTGTTGCAGGGCACGCGCTGTGAAGTCGATCTCGCTGCTGATTTCACCTCTATTGCATGGCGCAAGTTGTTGCAGAATGCGGTTGCGGGCTTGATGGTGCTGTCAGGGCGTCGCGCCGGAATGTTTTCACGCTCCGATATCACAGAGGTGGCATTAGCTTATTTACGCGAATGTCTTGCGGTGGCGCGTGCGGAAGGTGCGGTATTAAGTGATGACGTGCCGCAGGAGATCGTTGATGTTTTTCATCGTGCACCGGCGGATCTGGGTACCTCTATTCTCGCTGACCGCCAGGCCGGACGAGTGCTTGAGTGGGATATCCGTAACGGCGTTATACAGCGGTACGGGCGGAAGCAGGGTATTCCAACGCCGTTAAGCGATCTGATTGTGCCCTTGCTTGCGGCGGCCAGCGACGGGCCAGGTTGATAAAAGTCGCGTATATATAAAGGAGAAACGATGGCGCATTCTGCACCAACTCTGCATATCCTGTGCGGCAAAATTGCGTCCGGTAAATCAACGCTTGCCGCTGGGCTGGCAAAAACACCGGGCACCGTGCTCTTAAGTGAAGATCGCTGGCTGGCGTTGCTGTTTAAGGATGTGATGAGCAGCGTAGGGGACTACGTTCACTACTCGGAAAAACTCAGGAGCGCTATCGGTCCGCATACCGTTGCACTGCTTAAAGCGGGTGTCAGCGTCGTGCTGGATTTTCCTGCTAATACGCTTGCCAGTCGCCAGTGGATGATGTCTTTGATTCACACTTCGGGCGCAGCGCATTGCCTGCACTATTTGCCGGTGGCTGACGAGGAGTGCAAAGCGCGATTGCGGCGGCGGAATGCGGCGGGTAACCATGATTTTGCTGCTTCTGATGCACAGTTTGAAGCGATCACCCGCTACTTTGTTGAGCCGGGTGCTGAAGAAGGATTTCATATCTTGCGTCACGATATTCACAATCCCGTAACAAGGTTATGATGTCTTCAACACCCGATAAAAACAGCGGAGGCAATGTCGTGGATAAAGATCTACTGGACGCGGGTTATCGCGTGTATACCGGTGAAAAAATTGATGTTTACTTCAATACGGCCATTTGTAAGCACTCAGGAAACTGTGTACGCGGTAATGCGAAGCTTTTTAACCTGAAACGTAAACCGTGGATCATTCCGGACGAAGTGGATGTTGAGACGGTGATCAACGTGATTGATACCTGCCCAAGCGGTGCGCTCAAATACCGCCATAACTGAGTGAGAAAAAGATGGAAATACTGGAAGGTCACAACAAATTTTACGTCAACGACGCCCAGGGCGTTCAGGTTGCCGAGATTGTATTTGTGCCGACGGGCGAACATCTCAGTATTATTGAACACACTGATGTTGATCCCAGCCTGAAAGGGCAAGGCGTGGGTAAACAGCTTGTGGCGCGCGTGGTGGAAAAAATGCGGGCCGAGAACCGTAAAATTATTCCGCTGTGCCCGTTTGCCAAACACGAGTTTGATAACACTCGTGAATATGACGATATCCGCGCATAAAAATGTGCACCGGTGTTAGCCGGTGCACACCCTTCATCGTTACCGTCGGTAGCGAATCAGTACGGCCATTACCAGCACCAGCGCCATAAACGACACACTGTATAACGCTTGTGCTGCTCCCCATTTTTCGGACAAAAACGCCGCCGTCAGCGTTGCCAGAGCCGCACTCATCGCCTGCCAGCGCCACGCTTTTGCGCTGGCGGCAGAGACCGACTCTTCCGGGAATGTATGCAACAAACTGAAGGTTCCAAGAGCGAATACGACATTCGACGCCAGATGCGCCAGAAAGATCATCACCAGCGCAGCAGCCGTCCATGCCGATAATCCCGGCAACAGACAATAGGCGGCAAGAAAAGCCAGCAGGCAACAGAGCAGATAACGATTACTTGCGGCGTACTGTTCCAGCCGGTTGGCCTTCAGCAGTAGTGGACCGCACAGTTGCCCCAGGCTGCGGGCAAAAATTAGCGGCAGCGCCAGCCCGGCGGCGGTATCTGGCTGAATTTGCTGTATCAGCGCGGGCAAGAGTGCCATCGCAGGCGCGCCAACGGCGGCAAGAGCAGGCAACATAAGCAGGCTTCGTTGCTGCAAGGTGGATAACCTGCTCCAGCTCACTTTGTGACGCATCTCTTCTGCATCCCCCGGGGGCAACCGTAAATAGCGAGAGGTGATGCCTAACAGTGCGATCGCCAACACAAAACTTGTGGCATCGATGCCGAGCAGGACGAGCGGCGACATTCTGCCGAACAGCAAAACGCCAATCCCGGTTCCGAGCAGAACCTGCGCGGCGAAGATCACGGTCTCCATGCTGGTCGCCGCGGGCAGTTCCGCAGTACTTAAACCACGTTTGAACACCAGGCTCATGGCGGGCCAGGATAACCCGGCGACAAACGCTTCGATGGATTGCAAAGCCAGAAGCGCGGGGATGCTGTGTGCCAGCAGACCGTAAAGTGGTAGCAGTAAACCGGCCAGTCCCGCCAGCTCGCTTAGCAGCAGTAAACGCAGCGGTGAAACATGGCGGCATAAACGCTCGCCGAGGAGGCTGCCAAAAAAACCAGGCAACGTCGCCAGCATATAGGTGAGCGTGAGTGTCGCTGGAGAGGCGTGCCAGCGCAGAAGCTGGCCCAGAATAATGGTCTGCGTCAGCCCATTACCGACAGAAGAGAAAATATACGCGCAGCCGAAAAGGCACAGCCAGCGGTGCTGGCGTAGTGCCTGCACTAATACCATCAATAACGTCTTCATTGTTAACATCTCAGGCAAACAGAACTCTGCGTACAGCATGCGCTGCACGATGAAAAAAGTGTGTTTACAACGAGATGTCGTTACATTGGCTGGCCGGGTTGGATGTTATTGCTGATAAACGTAGCATCCCGAATGGCGAATGAGAAGGGCAGGTTATTGTGATGGGGACTTCCCTTTTCCCCTAAGTGCAAACGTCAGGCGATAAACAGGCTAAGCAGCAGCACCATGCCTAACCCGACAACCGAGTTAATCAGTTCCAGCAGCCCCCAGGTTTTAAAGGTATCTTTCATGGAGATGCCAAAGGTTTCTTTAAACAGCAGGAAGCCGCCGTCATACATCAGCGTAATGGTGTTACTGCCGCAGGCGACAGCCAGGCACATCAACGCCGGGTTTAAATGAAAAGCGCTGACCATCGGCGCGACGATGCCTGCGGAGGTAATCGCCGCAACGGCGCCTTGCCCGGTCAGAATACGGATGATGGCCGTGATGATCCACGCCACGATAAACGGTGACAGCGGGACGTTACTCATAATGTCCACGATATGATTGCCAACGCCGGAAACCACAATCACCTGCTTCAGGATCCCTCCGGCGCTAATCACAAACAGGACGTTGGCAATTTTAGCAATCGCATCGCTGACGCAATGGGTTACTCCGTCCGGCGTCATGCCGCGCTTAATGCCGAGAAACCAGATTGCCGCAAGCGTTGCAAGCAGCATACTGATTTCCGCGCTGCCGAAAAAAACACAGACCTTTACCAGCTCCGAGCCAGCGGGCATCAGACCTTTTACCAGCGAGGCCACAATCATCAGTACCGCCGGGATCAGCGGAATCAAAATACTGATGCTAAACGGCGGCAGATCCTGGGCTGTTTTTTCCTCCACGGGTTTTAGCAGTGAATTTAGCGGGATCGTTTTGATTCCCGGTAAATATTTCGGTAATAAAATACCTGCACAAAACAGCGCCGGAATAATGACCAGGATGCCATACAGATAGACCTGCACAATATCGGCATTAAACGCACTGATCAGCGCGACCGGTCCTGGCTGCGGTGGGAACAAACTGTGCCCCATGGTTGCGCCGACCACCGTTGGCACAACCAGTTTCATATAGGGAATATGGGCTTTTTTGGCGATGTTTAATACCAGTGGCATGGCAATCAGGAAAGCGACTTCATAAAACATGGCGATGCCGAAAATCACGCCAATAAACATCAAACCGACGGTGAGGAAACGTGTGCCGCAGTGCTCAATAACACTATCGGCAATCCTCTGGCTGGCACCGGATTCGGTCATAAATTTACCGATAATCGCGCCGAACAAAATAATAAGTGCAAGATGGCCGAGAATACTGCCCAGACCGTCCTGAACGACAGACACAATTTTATCGAGTGGAATACCTTCCATGATTGCGACAAATATACCTGCAATCAGTAGCGCGAAAATATTGTGAAATTTGTATTTCAGGTTCATAAGAACCAGAAGTGCAATACCTACCAGCACCCAGAATAAGGCTAACAGCGGGGACATAGAGAATACCTTACGGATTGGCTATCAAGAAAAGCCGGTGGAACCACCGGCCCGAATAAAATTAGTTTTGTTTTTCGAGTGCTTCCCAGAGCCCGTGTAAATAGGTTACGCCGAGCGCCCTATCGTAAAGACCGTAGCCTGGCCGACCGGTTTCGCCCCAGATGAAACGCCCGTGATCCGGACGGATGTAACCGTCAAACCCGTTGTCATGCAAGGCTTTCATGACCTCGTACATATCCAGCGAACCGTAGCGGGATAAGTGCGCGGATTCATAGAAATCTTTATCTTTAATCAGTTTGATATTGCGCACGTGCGCAAAGTGAATACGTTTTCGGCGTGTAAATTCGGCCAGGATTTGGCACACGTTATTTTCGGGATCCTCGGCAATCGAACCGGTACATAAAGTAATACCGTTGGCTTCAGAATCGACTGCATTACAAATCCAGTCGAGATCGTCACGATTTTTAACGATGCGCGGAAGACCAAAAATAGAATACGGCGGATCGTCCGGATGAATCGCCATTTTAATACCGACTTCTTCACAGACCGGAATAACGCGCTCAAGGAAGTAAACCAGGTTTTCACGTAATTTCTGGTCATCAACATCTTTATATTTGGCAAACAGCTCTTGTACTTTCGCCAGACGTTCTGGTTCCCAACCCGGAAGCGCAAAGCCGTTGGAATTTTCCAGCACCTCTTTAACCACTTCATCCAGCGTTTTATCGATGCCTTTCTTTTCGAACGCCATCGTCAGCGAGCCATCCGGCAGCACGTAATTCATCTCGGTCTTCATCCAGTCAAAAACTGGCATAAAGTTGTAACAGATGACTTTTATCCCTACTTCTGCAAGGTTGCGGATGGTTTGCTGGTAATTGGCAATCAGCCGATCGCGGCTGGGGAGACCGATCTTAATATCGTCATGAATATTAACGCTTTCAATGACCTCCATCTTAAGCCCGGCATCACGGACTTGCCCGGCAAGCGCGTTGATTTTCTCTTTTGGCCATACTTCACCTACCGGCACATCGTACAACGCTCCTACTACTCCTTCGACGCCCGGTACCTGGCGGATATATTCCAGTGGGATTTTGTCTTCAACTGGCCCAAACCAGCGCATTGTCATTTGCATGCTCATTGCCACCTCTAAAAGAAAACATTCAACTACCATACTAGTATTTATAGTAACGTTTGCCTGTGCCTGGTTTTGCGATCTGCTTCACACATAAGCCGTTTGGTTTGCGGTTGCTGGCAGGAGAGTGCCCGATGTGTTTGGTTATGTTGGTGAAAAAGGGCGCTGACAAATTTTTTAAAATTAACGCTTGCGAAATAAGTGCGGCCATGAGTTAATGCGTCGTCGGTTTGATAAATCATTATCTCCAGTAGTTCACTAAAGTCTTTCTCATCTCTAAGTACCTCCTTGCTACTTCTTTTTGGGTCTTCGCTTTACACTCTGATAAAAAATAATGTCTCAGACCATTACTGCCGTATTCGGCGAACAAAAAAGAAGGTAACAAGCATGTCTACTAAAATGAACGGTATCGTTAAATGGTTCAACGCTGAGAAAGGCTTCGGTTTCATTACTCCGAAAGATGGCAGCAAAGATGTATTCGTACATTTCTCTGCTATCCAGAGCAATGCGTACCGTACTCTTGAAGAAAATCAAGAGGTTGAATTTACTATCGAAAACGGCCCGAAAGGTCCGGCTGCGGCCAACGTGGTTCCGCGCTAAGGATTTACCATTACGAATCGTATCCATTTTCGCTGCCCGTGCTGCCACGGGTCGCAATACCGAATTTCCAGTTTTGATGTCACTGAGAAAAACCCGGTCGGTGCTAAATGTATTTTTTGCAAATCTGCAATGAACACATTTGATAATATCGCCGCGTTTTTCCAGGCCGGTTCGAATACTGTCGAATTCCGTAAATAAAAAAAAGCAGGTCAGATTTCTGATCTGCTTTTTTTATTCTGCATTATTCCGCCATTAACATAATCATTTTGATCGCGCGATTACTGGTTAATTGCCAGGTCATCTGCCGGAAATGCAGCTCCCCCTGCTGCGGATGATGAAAAACGCGTTCGCCGCCTTCGCGCACCACCACCTGCTGGCGCGACCAGAAAGTGCGAAACAGTTCGCTGTCGTTACTCAGACTCTGCACTAAATGATTCAATCCCTGATCGTGCGGATAGTGCATCGCATCGGCACGCAATTCTGCGACAATCCGGCTGGCGCGCGTCTCCCAGTCAACCACCAGCGTTTGCGCAAGGGGATGACGAAACATAAAACTCATCATATTCGGCTGGGTATCCTTATCCAGCCAGCCGCTAAATAGCGCTTCAGCGGGCGTATTCCACGCTACCATATTCCAGGTTACATCCAGCAAATAACAGGGGCACTGCACCTGATTCACCGTCGCCAGCACCGATTCTTCCACGGTAATGACATGCTCTTCCTGCGGATCGTTTTGCAGCGCCAGGTGGAACAGATACTTCCGCTCCGCCTGCGTCATTTTTAATACGCCAGCAATATTGGACAAGGTTTGCGGCGACACGACAATGTCGCGCCCCTGTTCAATCCACGTATACCAGGTGGTGCTGATACCGCTGAGCTGCGCCACTTCTTCCCGGCGTAATCCGCGGGTGCGCCGCCGACCTTGCGCCGGCAGGCCAATATCGGACGGCGCGGTTTTTTCCCGCTGTGCACGTAAAAAGGCGCCGAGAGTTTTTGGCCCGGCAAAGAGAGTATTTTCCATGGTGGTACTCATTAATACCAGTATAAGTAGCCATATTGTACCCCTATAAAGAGGGTCGTATAGTCGGCAAAGAGCAAATTTTTGTCGTGCTAAAAAAGGAACAAGAGAATGGCGGTCAATCATCATGAATTAACGAAACAACAGTTTGGCGACCAGGCGCAGGCCTACCTCACCAGCCAGGTTCACGCGCAGGGCGCAGATTTGGTGCGGCTGGCGGAGTGGCTCAGTGAAAATCCTGCTGCCGCAGTTCTGGATCTGGGCTGCGGTGCCGGGCATGCCAGTTTTGTCGCGGCTGGCGTCGTCCGTGAAGTGACGGCTTATGATCTGTCGGAAAAAATGCTCGACGTGGTGCGCCAGGCGGCCCGCGATCGTCAACTGAGCAATATCAACACGGTACATGGCGCGGCGGAACAATTGCCCTTTGCCGATGGCGCGTTTGATGTGGTGATCAGCCGTTACTCTGCTCATCACTGGCATGATGTTGCGCTGGCGCTGCGTGAGGTGAAACGTGTGCTGAAGCCTGGCGGTAAATTTATCTTAATGGATATCGCCTCGCCGGGCCGTCCGGTGCTGGATATCTGGCTGCAAACTATCGAAGTACTGCGCGATCCGTCTCACGTGCGCAACTACTCGGCGGCGGAGTGGCTGCAAATGACGCAGCAGAGCGGGATGACGGTCGATAAGCTGTTAACCGATCGCCTGGCGCTGGAATACAACTCATGGGTTGAACGCATGAAAACGCCGGAAGTATTGCGTGCGGCAATTCGCTTTCTGCAACAGCAAACGTCGGAAGAGGTGAAGCAGCACTTCCTGATCGGCGAAGATGGCTCGTTTACGTCGGACACCATCATGTTCCAGACTCAGGCCTGACAATCTGCGCCCACGATAAGTGGGCGCACACTTTCCTTAGCCCAGCGCCTCGCCGATGACTTCGCGAATGCGTTGTGCGATGTAACCGGCATGGGTTTCCAGCGCGAAGTGGCCAGTATCGAGCAGTTCGACCACTGCGTTTGGGTTATCGCGTTTCCAGGCTTCAGCCCCCGGCGGAATAAAGAACGGATCGTGTTTGCCCCAGATAATCAGCGCTGGTGGCTGCCAGGCGCGGAAGAAAGCCTGAAATTCCGGATAACGTTTCAGGTTATTGGCATAATCCAGAAACAGATCCAACTGGATCGCTTTATTGCCGGGCCGTTCCATCAACAGGGCATCCAGTTGGTAACCTTCTGGCGCAACCTGCGCAGGATCGCTAACGCCGTGCAGATACTGCCATTTCGTGCCTTCTAAATGCAAAATCGCATCATTCACCGCCTGGCGGTTTTCGGCTGTGGGTGCATCCCAGTAAGCGCGTACTGGCGCCCATGCATCCCCTAATCCTTCCAGATAGGCATTACCGTTTTGCGAAATGAGCCCGCTGATGCGTTCGGGGTAATGCAGCGCCAGACGCAGGCCGGTCGGCGCGCCGTAATCAAAGACATACATCGCAAAACGTTGCAGATCCAGCGCATCGACAAAAGCCACCATCGTCGCAGCCAGCGTATCAAAACGGTAAACATAATTCCGTTCGGCGGGCACTTCCGTAAAACCGAAACCTGGCAGATCCGGAGCGATGATGTGGAACCGATCCGCCAGCAGCGGGATCAGCTCTCGATACTGGTGTGATGAGCTGGGAAAACCATGCAGCAGCAAAAGTACCGGGTTACCCGGCGTACCTGCTTCACGGTAGAAAACCCGGACGCCATCGGCGTCAACGAACTGATAACGAACAGGGAAATGGGTGTTGCCAGCCATATCAATACCTCACTTGAAACCGTTTAAATTGAATTTAAGGGGTTACGTCGGGATTGAGTATGGTGGATTAATGTAACTGTGTAAAATTAATTTTATCGGTTACAATGGCGAGATAAATACCTCACTGGAGTCGCAAAATGGCATCACCTTCGACAACAGGTACCGAAGGCCCGTGGTTTATCGCCGAGCAAGGCGCGCTGGACTTTATCAATACGCAGGCCTGGGCGGAGCAAGGCACGCACGACTTTTGGCAGTCCGATGAGGATGTCAAAAACTGGCTGCAACAGAGCGGGCAGGGAACACTGTCAGACACCTTTATCGCTAAACCGGGAGAGCTGCTGGCTGAAGCGCGTAAGTTGCGCGCGTTGATCCTGCAACTGGTAGAAGAGAAAAAAAACGGCCATACGCCGTCGCTGGCGCAGCTTAACGATTATCTGGCGCAGGCGCAGAGCTATTTACAGGTGAATACTGACGCCGAAGGCGCGTTGCAGATCCAGCGTTTGTATCAACAGGATACGCCGCTACGGGCGTTGGCACCGGTGGCCGAGCAGGCGGCAGAGCTAATCACTCATGGGCAATTTGAGTATGTTCGCCAGTGTGAGCATCCGGAGTGCATACTCTGGTTTTACGACCGCACCAAAGCGCATCGCCGCCGCTGGTGCAGCATGGCGCTGTGCGGCAACCGGGCGAAAGTGGCCCGTTTCCGCGCCAAAAGCTGAGAGCCAGCCAGCAAATTTTTCATCGGCAATCGTGCTGATATTGAGGTGTACGGTCAGCATCAATAACCCGGCTTACTCGCCAAACTTAGCCGACACTGCGCCCGGAGCGCGTTGCGCCTCCGGGCATTGTCTTAGCGCGGAATAATATTTTCCGCTTTCAGGCGATCGAACAGCGCGGTGAACGCATCCAGCGTGCTGCGATAACCAGTAAAGCCCGCTTTGCGGCTTTTGCTCATATCGGCGAACGCCTCCATTGGACGACCAAGATCGGCGTCGGTATGCCACCAGGAGGCAAGTTTGCTGATATCCGCTTCGCGCAAATGGTATTTCGCTGCAATCTCTGTCCACGCGGCTTGCGCATCCTGCATTCTTCCTTCCAGCGGTTGCATGCTTTCCGGGTAGGGCGCAGATTCAATGGCAAAATAAGCAGCCAGCCGCGGCCAGAGCCAGTTCCAGCGGAAAACATCGCCATTAACGGCGTTAAAATCTTCATTTGCCGCGTTTTCGCTTTGCGCCGCCCAGCTCAGCTGTTCTGCCAGCAGGCCAGCGTCCGTCACGTCCGACACGCCGTTCCACTGCTCCGGCGAGCCGGGGAAGATAAACGGCCAGCCTTTTTCACGACAAAGTGTGGCGTAAACCGCCAGCGTCAACCCCATATTCATTGCATTGCTGACGGCATAACCAATGATGCTGTGCGGGCGATGAACACTCCAGCGATAGCCATATTTTTGCGCCCCGGCGAACACTTCATCCTCCTGGGCATAATAGAAATTCTCCACATCCTGGCGGCCCTGTTCCTCGCGAAACGGCGTGACCGGAACATTGCCCTTGCCATAGGCCTCGAACGGGCCGAGGTAGTGTTTCATGCCAGTGACCAGCGCCACGTGTTTCCCGGCCAGCCGTTCACCCAGCGCTGCAATAACATTTTTCACCATCGCACCATTGACGCGAATATTGGCTTTTTCGTTTTCCTGGCGTGCCCAGACACTGAAAAACAGCGCATCCGGCTGCTGCGTTTGAAGCGCCGCAGCCACGGCTGCCGCATCGGTCAGATCCGCCGTCAGGCTGATGCAGCCTGCGGGGACAGCGCCGCGCCCGCGTGACAATCCGCAAACCTGCCACCCTTCGCTGAGCAGTTGTTCGGCCAGTGCGCGGCCAATAACGCCGCTGATGCCGACAATTAATGCTTTCTTCTGCATATGAATGTTCTCCTCTATCGTGATGAGTACAGACTAATGAAGAATTTATTTCTTATCTCTGGTATTAATTCACACTATTACTGACCTGAATTCACGAATCTATGCGCGACCAACGTCTTAAAGATATCATCCCCTTTGTCGCCTGCGTCGAAGCAGGGAGCTTTACCGCTGCCGCCGAAAGGCTGCATCTGACGGGATCGGCGATCAGTAAAAGCATCGGCCGTCTGGAGGCCCGGCTTGGTTCGCGGCTGCTGGAGCGCACCACCCGGCGGCTGGAGTTAACCGACGCCGGGCAGGCTTATTACCAGACCTGTCTGCGCATTCTGGAAGACCTGGCGGAAGCCGAATCGGTGCTGGCGGCGCACCGCACCATCCCTTCCGGTCGTTTGCGGCTGGCGGTACCGAATACTTACGGACGGCTGGGCGTGATGCCACTGCTGATCCCTTTTTGCCAGCAGCACCCGGAGATCGAACTCAGCCTGACCTTTTCCGATCGCTTCGTCGATCTGTTTGAAGAGGGCATCGACGTTGCCGTGCGGATCGGCCAAACCTCTGAACTGCCCGCCTCGCTGGGGTGCCGACACATTGGGCGCGAAAAGATGGTGTTTTGCGCATCGCCCGATTACCTGCAACGTGAAGGCATGCCGCAGGATGAGGCACAACTGTTGCGGCATAAAGCGATCCTTTACGAGCGGGTCGATGGCAGCAGCAAACCCTGGATCTTCACCACCGCCGACGGCTATCCGGAGTGGCGCACGGTGCCCTGGCGCATGGCGCTGGGCGATGTTGATGCGCAGGTGCAGGCGATTTGCGCCGGGCTGGGCGTCGGCCAGTTGCCCACCTGGCTGGTGCATACGCAATTGCAGCGCGGCGAGCTGGTAGTGATCCTGCCACAGCATCAACCGGAGGGGCTGGCGCTGACCCTGGTGTGGCCGCGACGCAAGCAGCTACTGCCGAAGGTGGATGCGTTACTTGCGGTGTTGGGCCAACTGGATATTGCGCCATCATAAGTCCTGCATGCGCTTGACCAATGACAAGGCGGGCAACCCGTCGCGCTCTTTATAATCTGCTGGTGTCCCTTCTTACTGGTGTGAATCCATGGCTTACCAACTCAACCTGAACTGGCCGGAATTTCTTGAAAAATACTGGCAAAAGAAACCTGTCGTTCTGAAACGCGCCTTCCCGGACTTCGTTGATCCGATCACGCCTGATGAACTGGCTGGTCTGGCGATGGAACCGGAAATCGACAGCCGCATTGTCAGCCACAAAAATGGGCAATGGCAGGCGTGGCATGGCCCCTTCGAGGAGTTTGATCATCTGGGCGAAACCGACTGGTCGCTGTTGGCGCAGGCGGTAAACCACTGGCACGCACCTTCCGCCGAACTGGTGAAGCCGTTTCGCGTGTTGCCGGAGTGGCGCTTTGACGATCTGATGATCTCTTATTCCGTACCGGGCGGCGGCGTTGGTCCGCATATCGACCAGTACGATGTATTTATTATTCAGGGGATGGGCAGCCGCCGCTGGCGCGTGGGCGATAAGTTGCCGATGCGCCAGTTTTGCCCGCATCCGGCGCTGCTGCACGTCGATCCTTTCGAGCCGATCATTGATGAAGATCTGGAGCCGGGCGATATCCTCTACATTCCGCCTGGATTCCCTCACGATGGTTTCACTCACGAAGCGGCGTTCAACTACTCGATCGGTTTTCGCGGGCCGAACGGTCGCGATCTGATCAGCAGCTTTGCCGACTACGCACTGGAAAACGATCTCGGTAACGAGCACTACAGCGATCCGGATTTAACCTGTCGTGAACATCCGGGGCGGGTGGAAGAGTATGAACTCGATCGCCTGCGCGGCATGATGATCGACATGATCAACGATCCGGTTCATTTCAAACAGTGGTTTGGCAGCTTTATTACCACGCCGCGCCATGAACTGGATGTGTCGCCCGAGCCGGACGACTACAGCGCCGACGAGATTGTTGCGGCGTTGCAGGAAGGGCAGGTGCTGACTCGCCTGAGCGGGCTGCGAGTACTCCATATCGGCGACAGCTTCTTTGTGAACAGCGAATGCCTGGAAACGACCGAGCCGCAGGCCGCCGACGCGCTGTGCCGTTATACGGTGATCGGGCAGAAAGAGCTGGGTAACGCGCTGGACAACCCGGACTTTGCCGAAGAGCTGGCCTGGCTGGTAAATCAGGGCTACTGGTTCTTCGACGAGTAAGCTACGCCCTCCGCGCCGCGCCTGGCCGCGGAGGGTTTTCTGTCAGGCGCTTTCGCCGGAGCAGACCAGATGGTCGCTCTTGATGTGGTACATCTCCAGATCTTCACGCAGGAAAAAGGCCATCTCCCACGGGTTTTTCTCGATAAACGCTTCACGAACTTGCAGAAATAATGGGCTGCCGTTGGGAATTAAAAATGCGCGGCCTTCAAAGGTGGTGTAATTCCAGTGAATGGCGTTCTCGAAAATATAATTTGCACGCTCATCCATGGCGAAAAGGCAGCGGTTATCTTTTTTCAGCACTTTCGATTTAAATGTCTCAGGGAACGTGATTAAAAATATGTCGTTATCTGAAGACGAAAGAAAAGCCAGCACCGTCGTATGCGGTTGTTCCTGCGCGTGGGTAATTAATACGCCGACTTTATTATGATGATCTTTTATTTCCAGTGGCGGTAATGCCGTTAATGTAGTGAACGGGACCAGCGTATCGGCGCGCGGATCGTCCGGGTAGCGATAGCCCGTTTCTTTAATATCGATAACCTTCTTAAAGCCGTGCAGCAACTGGCATTCCCGCGGCGCCAGCACCACCCAGTCGCCATCAATGGCGATCACCCGTCCTTTGTAAGAACTACGGTATACGGAGATGTTGGCGTCAAATTCGTCAACGCCGGTACGGTTATCAAGATGGACTGTGGCAAAATCATCAACGGCGAGCTGGTGGCCGTTATGGAAAAAAACGCGTAATGAATTATCGCTGTTCGGGTAAGTGGCGCAAATATTAACGGTAATCTTTTCGCCGCAATAATAAGCCAGTACCCCCAGCACCTGTTTACCCAAAATGCTTTGCAGGTTCATGTTTCTTCCTTCTGCAATGAATAATGAAATTAGAAATATCTTATCCGACGAAATTAACTCAGCAACCACAAAAAGAGGGTTTCGCTTTGTGCGACAGGCTGTGCTGAATATTTACCCTAAAAAAAAATAGCTGCCCGCAGGCAGCTATTTACAGCGAATTATCTGGCGACGATAAAACGCCTGTCGTCATCAATCCAGGTTTTCTCATCGGCGGGCGCAATGATGCTGCCGAAGTTCATCTCCGCGCGCAGTTTCCAGCTCGGCGGAATATTCCATGTCTCGCGCACATCCTGATCGATCAGCGGGTTGTAGTGTTGCAGGTTAGCGCCAATGCTTTTCTCTGCCAGCGCCAGCCAGACGGCATACTGGGCAATACCGCTGCTCTGTTCTGACCAGACAGGGAAGTTATCCGCATAGGCGATGTACTGGCGTTGCAGCGCGGTCACTATTTCCTGATCTTCAAAAAACAGCACCGAACCGGCAGCGGCGGTAAAGCCGTCGAGTTTGTCGGAAGTGGCGTGGAAACTTTCTGCCGGGATCACTTTACGCAACTGTTCGCGCACCAGCCCCCAGAAGCGATCGTGCTCCTTGCCCAGCAGGATCAGCGCGCGCGAACTTTGCGAATTGAACGCCGATGGCGCCTGGCGAATCGCCTCTTTAATGGTATCGATCACCGTCTCTTCCGCGACCGGCAGATCTTTGCCCAGCGTATAAATGGTGCGCCGTGCTTTAGCCAGCGCCAGAAAATCTTCCGCCGCGACACTGGCAGTCCAGGAAACACGCTCCGCTTCCGGCAGCGTCGGCGGCGTGGTGGTCTGCGGCACGCTCTCTGTGCGGGCGAGCGTAGACTTCAAAATTTGCTGAAACGGATCCATGAGTCACTGTTCCTGTTGTGAGCGGCAAAGGGAAAAATATCAGGTTATCAGAGCACAGGAATACACCTGTTGATGCAGCAAATAGATGGAATAAAGCGCGGTATTTGTCGGTAAAAACGCCTCGTGCGGAATCCGTTTGCCGATAACGTCATCAAGCTTGCAGATGGCGGGGATAGATTTTCACGTAAATAATGAAATAAGTGCAATAACCCTGGAGGTGAATCGATTAATGGTGTGGTTTAATTTATGGAATAAATCAAAAAGGCTATTTTAGATCGATGCCATCAATAATTGGTTGTAAAATAACCCATTGCTTTATATGATTTTTTTTAAGATTTAAGACAATCCGCATGGATCATTTTCATTTTATTCTCTATTTTAAATAATAAGCCTAAAGTATTTTCCGCACGGGTCGATGAATATAGTTTGCTACCCGCCAGGCATTGAGGAAAAAAATGAACGCTGAATCGCACGGTCACGATCTTACGTCGAGTCTGACTCCGCTTGCGGAGGAAAACACCTCGATCCCGCCGTTCGTGAAAACCATCGCAGTGCGCCTGAGCTGGGCCTGTTCGCTGGAGGAGGCCGACGTTTATCGCCAACTCTCTGCGCCCTGGTATCAGGGAGTCGTAACGGAGGAGGATAAACAGCAACTGCTGGTTCATTTTCCGTTTATGGCCCCTCTGCATGCGCCCGCCTCGGTGGCGGATTACACCATCATGCTGGTAAGCCTGTGGCTGAATATCGAAGAGATGTACCACCGGGGGACGTTATTACCGGAAGAATTAATGCAGGGGCTGATAAAAAAATCGGCAACCTCGCAGGCGCAAGATTGCCGTCATAATCGCGATTCCGTCGCCGCTTCAGCGCCGCGCCGTTAGCATTACGCCATCGCGTTATAGTCGATCAGGTAGCGCTCCATATAACGTGCGATCGCATTACGCAGAATTTCATATTTCTTACGCATTGGATCGCTGCGATGAAATATCAACACCACTTTACGTTTCGGTTCCGGGCTGACACAGCGGATATAACGAATATTTTCGTTGCTCCCTTGCTGGGTCGAGAGCAACGGGAAGAAGGACACGCCGCGATTAAACGCCACGCCGCGCCGCAGGGTTTCCAGGTGCATCGCCACAAAACGTGAATCCGGTTCCAGCTCGAACTGATAACAGTAGCGCAGCACCTGGCTGTGCAGACAGTTGCCATCGTCAATCATCAGAATCTTATTATTTTTCAAATGCCCCATATCGATTTCGTTCATGCGCGAGTAGGGGTGTTGATGGCTGACGCCCAGCACCAGCGGCTCGTCGAACAGCGGCAGTTCAACGTATTTACTGGTGTCTTTATTGGAAGTCATGATCGCGCATTTGATGGTGTCGGACTCCAGCATATACAGCAACTGGTTGGTCTGCGCTTCGTGGATCTCCAGCTCAATTTCCGGGAAATTCTCGCGGCAAACGGCATTCAAATGGGAAAAAATATAGGGTGCCAGCGTCGGAATAATGCCGACATCCAGCGTCTGCATCAGGCTCTGATAGTGGCTGCTGCTGGCCATATTTTTCAGCGCTTCAATCTCCCGCAGCACCACCTGGGTTTGCTCAACCAGCCGCAGCCCGGTTTGCGTAAAGCGGATCTTGCGCGTCGTACGTTCCAGCAGTTGTAAACCGAGTTCGTTTTCCAGTTTACGCAACTGAGCGCTTAACGTCGGTTGACTGACGTTGCAGGCTTCAGCGGCGCGCTGAAAATGTCGGTGCTTCGCCAGCGCGACAAGATACTCAAGATTACGGATGTTCATTATGGTCCCCGGGGCGCAAATTTCCGCGTAGTTGAGAGCCCACCTGTAGCAACGTGTTGTGTAAATGACGTCTTATTATTTTCAACTCTGTCATCAGGTTTCCCCCTCATGCCTGTACATGAGATTTGATGGTTTTTATTATTGCTTTCACTTTCAGCGGCATCCTGCCCGACTCCGGTGCACTCCCGCGCCGGACATTGCGTGTAATACCACTAATGCGTCTTCAACGAAGCCGCAAATAACGACAACATATGTAATGCGGACAAATAATAACCTTCACCCGAACGCAAAGACGTTTCCATCTGTAGATAGTCGCCCATGGTTAAATCACGCACCGCCAGAATGCCGCCAGACATCGGATAACTTGCCCGTTCGTTGTCTGAGACATCCACCCACGCGGGCGTGTCATTGCGAGTGTAGCCCGCCCAAAAATGACGGAAATTTTCCATCGAATGTTGCTGCGCATCGCTGAGGCTTAAATAAAGCGGAATGCGAATCGCATCGTAGCTGAATCTTGCCGGCCAGTTCGCGGCTGGCATGACTTCACCACTATTCTTAACAAAAATCCAGTCGCTGGGCAGTTGGCTCTTACCAAAACGCGCTTTATTGAGTAATTCGAGGCTCGATTTTTTCAGTTTTAACCAAATATTGTTATGCCGTTGCTGCCAGAAACTCTCCCAGGCCGGAAAGACAAAATAGGATGGGTTGAGAATATACCCATCGTCTTTGGTAAACCCAGTGAGGCCCGGCAGGAGTAATGTCCGGGAATCCTGTTCAATCACCAGGCAGTTGATAATTGCATCCTGAATATTTTCCGAGGCGGTGAGATAACTCTCATCGTGCCATTTATTGCCCGCCAGCAATAACGCCCAGGCGATCAATGTGTCGCCGTCGCTGGCGTTATTATCGTCCGTCACTTTGCGTTCGCGTGGATCGTAGCGCCAGGCAAACAGCCACAGCGATGGGCGTAATAAGGTGTTGCGCGTCCAGCGCCACACTTTTTCAAATGTGGCGGGATCGTCGTTAACGACGGCCAGTAACATGCCATATCCCTGACCTTCCGAATGGCTAATATCGCCATTTTCATGGTCGATAATGCGGCCATCCTGACTCAGGTAGTTCTGTTTAAACAGCCCCCAGTTGCTGTCCTGACAGCGGGCTGAAAAAGCGGTCATGGCCAGCGACAATAGCAGGCACGGCATGAGCCAGGTGGTTCTTAACATGAGACATCCTGTGGTGAAAATAGGGCAGTTACCGGCTCAGTCGTTATACCGCTTCGGCGATGCGTTCAACGGCGTCAGCCACGGGTTTTAACGTCAATTCGTGCTGCAACCACTGGCGGAAAGCCGGGCCGGTCGCGCCGTGACGTAAGCCGTACTCCACAAAAGCTTTCATATAGCCAATCTTGTCGCCGCAGTCGTGAGATTTACCGGTCAGGGCGTAAGCTTCCACAGGCGCGTTCTCCAGCAGCATCGCGATAGCATCGGTCAACTGGATTTCACCGCCTGCGCCGATCGGCGTTTTACGCAGCAGCGGCCAAATCGCTTTTGAAAGCACATAGCGGCCAACCACCGCCATGTCGGACGGCGCTTCGTCAACGGCCGGTTTTTCCACCATGCCTTTTACCAGACCAAAATCACCTGCCGGGAGGTTCATGCCGCCGCAATCCACCACGCCATAGCGGGAAACATCTTCGTGGTTAACGGTTTCAATCATTAACTGGCTGGCGCCCGTCGTGGTGAAGCGATCGATCATTGCCGCCAGGTTATCCTGCGACAGATCGCAACGGCTGTCGTCGATCAACACGTCCGGCAGCAGCACCACGAAGTCGTTATCGCCAATTAGCGGTTCCGCGCACAGCACCGCGTGGCCCAGACCTTTGGAGTGCCCCTGGCGCACATGCATAATGTTCATGCCTGCCGGACAGATAGTCCGCACCTCTTCCAGCAACTGATTTTTCACGCGCGATTCCAGCAGCGACTCCAGTTCAAAAGAGGTATCGAAATGGTTTTCGATGGCGTTTTTGGAAGAGTGCGTAACCAGCACGATTTCGCGGATCCCGCAGGCGTAACACTCCTGCACGATATACTGAATAAGCGGCTTATCCACGATCGGTAACATCTCTTTCGGGATAGCCTTGGTTGCCGGAAGCATACGCGTACCGAGTCCTGCCACTGGGATTACAGCCTTTAACATAATTGTTTCCTGTTATTTATTTTGCTGTTTAAAAATCAACACACAATGCTGTTGATGATGCCACCCGATTCATTTACGCCTGGAACCTGGTAGTTAATAAAATCATCACCGCCTCGCGCCTTCACTTTATAAAGGGCGGTATCAGCGGCTTTTAAAATAGAGGAAAAGTTCGGCCCGTGTTCCGGATAACTGGCAACACCAATACTCACCGATAATTCCACGGTTTGTTGCAGGTAATGCAAATACATCGGCTGGCGCGTGGCTTCGACAATTAATTGCAGCACGCCGCGACCGGCAGGTTCGTCAACGCCATCAATATAGGTGAGGGCGAATTCGTCACCACCAAGCCGGCCAAGCAGTGTGGTGCGGGAAATACACTGTTTTACCCGGCTGATAAAGCAGCGCAGCACTTCATCGCCTGCCGCATGCCCCAGATCGTCGTTAATATTTTTAAAGTTATCGAGATCCAGTATCGCCACCACAATCTGTGCGCCGCGCGCGTTAGCGGCACGGATTTTTTTGCGGCTACGAATATAGTAACCCTGGCGATTCAGGGTTTTGGTTAATGCATCATTGTGCGCACGAAAATGTAATTTCTCGCGGATCGCCATATGCCGGGTAATATCAAACCCCAACAGGATAAAGGCAAATATTTCACCCGTTTCATCGCGACGCGGCATTAAGCGGGTATCAAGCCAAAGCATCTCGCCGTTTTTTTTCTGCTGCGATATTTCGCCCTGCCAGTTATCACCGGTTTTTTTCGCAATACTAATCGCCATCGCCAGTGAAATAGCAACCGTTTCATCCGTCGACTGAAACAATACTTTGCCCAGCACCTCATCACGACTGAAACCCGTTAATTGATAGAAAAACGGACTGGCGTGAATAAGCTGGCCGGAGGTATCGAGAACCAGCGAAACAAAGGCATTATCCTCCATATAATTAACTGCCTCGATTTCAAGTTTCCTGCCTGAAACCATGATTTCATTAAACATGATGGTCACCTGATCGTTGATATAGGGTGGATATGCCTTTGCGACGTCATTCGTTAATGGCGTAGCGGAAAATCAGCACATCTTCGGTGGCGTTATCCTTCCAGCGCACCGGCACCTGATTGCCCGCGCCCTGTGACACCAGCCACTGCGAATACGCGCCTTCCAGCACATAGGCGCTGGCGCGACGCCAGCCCGCTTCGTCACGGTATTCCGGCGCATGCGGCCACGCGCAGTGCAGCAGGATCAGTTCGCGCTGGGCGGGCGCCATTTTGACAAAGCCCCAGTTGAACAGCTCCAGCACCCGGTTAATGCTCGCTTCCAGTTCGTTCACCGTGGCGGCGCCATCAATGGGATACCACTGGGCCATCATCTGGCCGATACGTCTCAGGGCTTCGGGATCTTTATCACCCCGGCCTTCGGTGTATTCGTTAAAAAACAGATACACCAGGTCATGCCAGCCAGCCTGATAATTGCGTTGTAAATAAGTGTCCTGATTGCTAAACATCATCTATCCCACGGGTTATTTGTCTTGATCGACGTAATATTTGAAATACACCAACGCCTTGCCTTCGTTATAACTGCCGAAGGTGTCGTACCCTAAGTTCGCACCGAGAGCCAGGTTGTCGCTGAGGTGGTAACGCGCATCCACGCCCAGCGTATAGCCAATGCCGTTTTTCGAAGTGGCTTTGTAGACGGCGTCCACATCGTCATCGTCGCTGGCGTAACTGTTTAATTCTGATTGCAGGCTACTGTGGCCCGGGAAGTAATCGCTTTTATCCTGCTTATAAGACTGATAACCCACTGCGCCATTGAGCGTCAGATCCCAGTCGTTAATGTGGCGCGTCAGCGTCACCGGCAGCGATACCGCCATAAAATCTTGCGGGCTGAAGTAACCGCCCTGGCCGAGGGTGTAGTAGCTCAGGTTGCGGTCAAAGTTCATATAGTTGACGTTCACCCCCACTTTCAGCTCGCTGTCGCTGGTTTTCCAGGGCCGCAGATAGCTGCCCGCCTGCGCGGTGACGGCGTGGTTGGTCGGCACATTTGTTCCGACGTAGGTATCGAAGCCCAGACGGGTATAAAGCCCGATCAGGTCGTTATCCCAGGCGTACTGCGCTGAAACACCGTTACGGGTGATGCCGCCCCAGCTTTCACCGGTGCTCTTATCCTTTACCCCAACATACGACAGCAGGCTGTCGGTGACGGCACGGCGTTCTGCTTTCAGGTTCAGCGAACTGTTCTGCGTCAGTTTCGGGTTCCACTCCACGCCGCCCACCAGACGGGTGAACTCGCCGCCGGTCGGTGTGCTGCCGACATCCAGTTTGTAGCTGTCACCGCTCAGGCTGAGGCTTGCCGCCACGCCGTTTGCCTGCTGCGAACCCTGGCTGGAGGCGTTGGTTGAAGTGGTCGTTGTGCTGGTACTGGCCGCCGCTTCTGCCAGTTTCTCCGCATGTTCCAGCGCCCCGGAACCGAAGCGGTTCGCCGCCTCACCGGACATCTCGCCAGCGTTTAGCGATGTTGGCGTGACGTTCAGGCTCAGGCGCGTGCTGTCGCCCACCGCGCCCGAAAGGATCAGCGGTGCCTGCACTTCATCCAGCGCGCCAAGACCCGATTCACCATTACGGCTACGCAATGAAACGCCGCCGCTGGTCCAGGTGGCACTTTTCTCTTGCAGATCGCGCATCATGGTGTTGATGCCGCTCATTGCAGTGAGCTGCGCCTGACGCGTTGGTGACGGCAGCGACATCACCGAACTCAGTTCATCGCTATCGTCATCGCCGCCCTGTTGCAGACGCCACTGGGCAGTGCGCAGCAGCGACATCGCCCGCTGATTTTCACCGTTGGCCGCCGCCACGCGCGCGGCCAGCAGCATATAATCGGCATCCTGGCTCGGCTCCAGCCCGGCAAAGGTTCGCCGCGCTTCGTCGTTATCGCCGCGGGCCAGCGCCATATTCACCATTCCGGTCAGCGCTTGCTTATCCCGTGGCGATTTTCGCAGCACGTACTGATAGATTTCCGTGGCTTTGTCATCCATATGATCGGCCTGGTAGACGCGCGCCACGGCCAGCAACAGATCGGTATTGGTCGGATTGTTTTGCAGTTCCGGCATTAACAGTGACCAGGCTTTGCCGATTTGCCCCTTTTCCCGCAGGCGATCGGCGCGAACGATCAAACCGCCTAAGCGGATCGCGCTCATCTCCTGCTCGCTGGCACCGTTCTGCAATACCGGCGCATTCAGCAGGCTTTCGGCTTCAGCAAACTGCCCGGCCTGGTTCAGCACGCGGATCTGCCCGGCATAATCCAGTACCGAACCGTGTAACCCCTGCGCCTGGCTGTCGCGTACCAGTTGCAGCGCGCCAGCGCTGTCGCCGCTCTGCATCAATAACTCAGCAAGACGGCCCGCATCGACCGGCGATTGCGGCGGATTACGTTGCAGAGCCAGTAACGAGTTGCGCGCCGCGGTCGCATTGCCAAGACGCAGATAGTTGCGGGCAATATCCAGTTGTTGGTTGATCTGCACGCGTGTGTACAGTGCGGTCATATCGGCGCTGTAACTGCTGCGCGGCACGCGGGCGAGCAGGCTTTGCGCGCGCGACCAGTCGCTCTCTTCGGCGGCATAGACCGCAGCGGCATACAGCGCTTCTTTATTGCTGCTGTCGCGTTGCGCCACGCCAGACATTAACGCCGAGGCCTGCTGTTTCTGCCCCGCTTTGCGCAGTACGCGGGCGTAATCGAGTTGCAGCCAGACATTGCGCGGGTATTTGCCGGAGGCGTTTTGCAGGATCTGCATCGCCCGCGAGCTGTTTCCGGCCTGCAACGCGGCCTGCGCGGCTTTGCGTTCGTTGTCGCCGTTATCGCCAACGGCGGCGTAACGGGTACGCAGACTGGCGGGCAGGGTTTGCAGCATGGCGTCTGCTTCTGCCTGTTTATTCTGCTGCTTCAGCACCCACCACAAACCCGTTCTGATATCGGTATTCTGTGGACGCTGCGCCAGCAACTGGCGGTACTCCTCTTCGGATTGCGACAGCTTGCCCTGACGCCGCAGGATATCGGCCCGCAGCATACCCGCCGCCTGCTGCTGGTTTTCATCGTGGCTGTCGGCGCTCTGCAAACTTGCCAGCGCCTGGTCGTAGCTGCCTTTCTGGCTCAGGCTACGGGCCTGGCCCAGCGCGGCGTAGAAACGGGCGTTATCGGCATCTTTTATCCACTGCGCGCTGTTCTGGTTACTGGCATCTTCTTGCGCCGCACGACGCAGGAATTTCTCGGCATCGGCAAAGTTGTTCTGCCGCAGTGCGACATAGCCCATCCCGGCCAGCGCGTTGCCATTATTGGCGCGGGTTTGCAGCGCTTCGGAGAAGCGATCTTTGGCGCTGCCGAGATCGCCGCCGTTCAATGCATCAAAGCCCGCTTTAGTGGCATCGCCTTCCACGCTTTTACGGTAGTGATCCATTGGTGCACTGTCTTCCGGATGGCGCTGCGCCCAGGCGGTATACGCTGGCAGATCACTGGCTTTGGCATCCAGCCACAGCAGCGCTTGCTGCAAGGCTTTGTCGGCGCTTTTATCATCGGCAGCCAGCGTGCTGAGCAGGGCGATCCCTTCCCGGCGCGTGGATTCCTGATAAGTGAGCGCCATCGCCAGCGCCTTTTTCGTTGGCTCATCGTCCGGCATCACGCTGGCACGCTGACGCATGGCGGCGACCGCCTCGCCCCAACTGGCGCTGTCACCGGCCATGGTCTGGTAATACTCCAGCGCCACATCATCCGGCGGCGGATTGCCATTAAACAGCGCGCGCCAGGCGGCAATGGACTCTTTAATCTGCCCACGGCTTGCCAGCTGACGCGCCGCGTTGAGTTTATCCTGCGGGATATTGCGCAGAGTGTTGGCGCTGGTCAGCGCGCTCAGGCGCGGGTCCTGCGGCGAAATATCGGCGATTTTTTTGCGCCACACTTCCGATTGCTGCACGTTGCCTTGTTGCAGTTGATAAAGCGCCATCAGATACATGGCATCGATATTCTTATCATCCGCAGCCAGCACTTTTTGCAGCGCATCGATGGCCATATCGTCGTGCGCTTTGCTGTGCCAGTAGCTGGCCTGCGCCAGCAATTTTTTCACTGCGGCCGCATTCGCGCTGGCGTCAGCGGTATCGGCAGCAGCAGGATGGCTGGCGCCCACCAGGCACAGCAGGTAAAAAGCCTGCGTCAGTTGTTTACGCGTATTCATTTTTTTGTTTTATCCTGCAGGCGTTGTTGGGCGTGGCGCTGAAGTAGGGTGAACAGCATCGGGCCGGAAACCGCAGCAATCAGGCAGGCAAGGGCGACCAGCCAGAAAATATGCTCGCTGGCAAACCACAAAATTTTCATATAACCGGGCAGGTTGCCGCTGGTGAACTGCTCGCCCACCCGCCAGCTTTTGATCTCCCCGGCGCTGTTAACGGCGGTGAAATCGCCCCCGGCGATGGAGAGAAAGGCCGGTTTGTTCATGTCTTCCGCCAGTTGCGAAAGCTGGTGATTGTCGGTCGCTGTCGCGACTACCACCACGCGCTGTGCGTTCCACGGCGAGCGCATGCTCAGCAAGCCGCGCCACTGATTGTTGTCGCTGAGATACTCAGCCGCATCCATATCCGTGCGCGCCGGGTCGCCGCGCAGCAGCGATAACACACGGCTTACGGCACTGGCGGTTTTCACTTCCAGCGTATTTTCATTCAACGCAAAGGCGCTGTTTTGCAGCAGCGGATTCAGCATCTCGCCGTTGCTCAGGCTGCCAATCGCCAGCACATCGCTGTCGGCCAGCTGCTGTTGCGCCTCTTCCTGTCCGGGCAGGCCGGTATAGAGGTGTAGATAGTTGGCGGTAACGCCCGTGTCGCGCCCGGATTGTGCCATCAGGTTGAGCAGCACGGTGGCGTCATCAACCGTAGGGTGCGCAGGCATCAGTACCGTGGTTTGCGCGAGGTCAGCATGGCGCGTGAACGGGAACATTGCGCCGCTGAACCACGCCAGGTTCGGCAACTTGCCGAAGTGCCAGGCGCGGCTGAAATCGAGCGTTGAATCACCGTCAATCCGGCTCTGGATGTTCTCATCCGCCATGGCGTTGCAGGGGGCGTTTTTCTGCGCTTTCAGGCCGAACCAGAAACCGAGTTGATTGCTGCCGAGAATGGCGCGCGGATCGATGTTGACCACTGCGCTCTGCTGGCGCTGCGATAAACCGAGCATCGACAGCACCGGCGCCAGCATCCCCTCTTTGCTGACCGGCAGACGTTTAAGGAACTCGCCGTTCAGGCTGACGTTGAGGAAGGAGTCCTGATCGTCAATCCAGTTTTTCTGCGCAAAGCTGTAGTTGAGGTGCAGCGGTACGGAGGAGCCATCCCACAGGAACAGATCCGGCGCGGTACGAAACGGCAGACGGTTCTCGCCGTGCCAGACGCCGTGGGCAATCAGCGCGCCCTCATCCGTCAGCAGCGAGCGCACGGCAACCGGGTGTTCAGTGTTGATCCAGCGCGGCGCATCGTAGGCGGCTCGCTGGGCGATTTTCAGCGTCGGAATATCCAGCGTGTCGCTGTCCGGCAGCGCCGGTAATGTCAGACGCCACGCCGCCTGGCGTAGCTGCATCTCGTTGTGGCCGCTAATGATCAGCAATTTCCAGGCCGGGTTTTGCGGGTTATCAATCACCTGCAACGCTGCGCCGTTGGTTTCCGGCAGGGTGATGCCGCCAATGGTCTGGCCCGGTTTGCCAATCAGAATGCCGTTGCCGACGGGCAGGGCATCGTACTGCACGTCAAAGCGGCTGGGTTTGCCGTTGCTTAATGCGCCAAACTGCGAGGCGACAATCGCTGATGCGGTCAGCACGTCCGCATCCGGCGTCGCCGGGTAAGCTATGCTGATCGCCTGATCTTTTGTCTGTTTGATATCGACGAAGGGGCGCGGGAATGTGCCCAGCGTTTTGCGAACGTTCAGCCACAATCCCTGATAGTTCAGCGACGATTCTGGCTGTAACGTCACTTTATAATCTGCGGGCAGCGGGCGCTGGCAGCTCCAGACATTATTAATAATGTCGTCGCCGGTTTTCAGCTGGAAGCTGAGGTTGTTGCTGGACGCGACCATCGAGGCCGGGACATCCAGTTGCCAGTAACCTTTATCCTGCTGCAACTGATCGAGCGGGATGGCGCCCAGCGGCTGACCATTCAGCATCAGTTGCAGGTTTTCGCCGCTGACATCGCTGCGGTTGACCTGCACATTCAGACTGATATGTGCGTCGGTGATCACCAGATCGCCCGGCAGGTTGAACGACACGCCGTTTTGCAACTGCTGACCGGAGAGCGTCAGCCCGCCGGTTGCGCCCATATCGCCAAAGCTCAGGGTGCTGGTGATATTCTGGTTGCTGGTATTCGCCGGAACCATCTGCTGCGGCTGCGCAGGCGTTGTTCCTTGCAGCGAAAGCGGTGTCGGCAGCGTCGGCGGCGCGTCGTTATCGCTTGAGAGCGCAAACGCCGGGGTATTCACCGAACAGGCAAGCAGGGTGGCAAGTGCGATAGGCTTACAGCGCATTGTTAACCTCTTCCTGCTTTTTCGCGACGACCTTCATCTGGCTGTTAAAACCGCCCGCCATTTTTTTGCGACCGAAAAACAGCTCAAACACACACTGCAAAATCCCCAGAAAGGAAGCGAGTGGGCGATCCGGCGCATGCGGCGGACGATACCAGGCATCGGCGCGGGAAAGCACCACGCGGACCAGCTTGCGGCGTTCGCTCAGCGGCAGCGTGTCAAACTCCAGACGAATATCGCCGACGCCGGTACCCGCTGAGAGAATGGGCACATGGGCAATCTCACCGCCCAGACCCAGTTCGATACGGACCGGAGTTTTGCTGCTCAGATCTTCCCCTTTCACCAGCGCCACGCGCGCGCCGCCCATCGAGATATCAAAGGTACGGGTCTGCATTTGCGAGCCGTCGGAAAAGAGCACGGTCACCGGCAGGCGGGCGTAAATACGGATGGTTTTGCGGATCTGTTTGGTCTCTTTCGCCACGGCAATCGAGGCCAGCAAAATGATGGTACTGAAAGTGCCCCACGCGATATTGAACAGAATGACGCGCGGATCGATCCCGGCGTAGTCGTGCATGAAGTAGCGCACGCCCACCCAGATCATGCTGCCGACCATCAGTAGCGTGGTGATGATCAGCGGGCGTACGGTGTGAGAGTCGAAGTAGTCGCGGTCCGTCAGATCGCCTTTGTCGGTCACGTTGAATTTCCCCAGCCGCGGTGAAATCAGGCTCAGCAGCGTCGGCAGGATCAGGTGGAATGCCATCACCGTTTCGTAAATTTCGCCCCAGAACGCGTAACGATAACGCCCGGTGATGCGCGAGTTCACCATCGTGGAGAGCACCAGGTGCGGCAGCACGTAGGCGAAAATCAGCGTCGCTGAGGAGGAAATAATGTTGAGGTTGAACAACATAAACACCAACGGCGAGGTGAGGAACACCACGCGCGGCAGGCCATACTGGAAGTGCAGCATCGCATTAAGGTAACAAATGCGCTGGGTCAGCTTCAGGCCGCGCCCGAGCAGCGGGTTATCAATACGGAAAATTTGCGTCATGCCGCGCGCCCAGCGAATACGCTGGTTCACATGCAGCGCCAGTCGTTCGGTTGCCAGCCCGGCCGCCAGCGGGATATCAAGGAATGCTGTGTTCCAGCCGCGACGCTGTAATTTCAGCGCAGTGTGGGCATCTTCGGTCACCGTTTCTACCGCAAAACCGCCCACTTCATTTAACGCGCTGCGACGGATCACCGCGCAGGAACCGCAGAAGAAGGTGGCATTCCAGTTATCGTTCCCTTTCTGTACCGGGCCGTAGAACAGCGCACCTTCGTGCGGAACGCGTTTTGCTGCCGTCAGGTTGCGTTCAAACGGATCGAGGGAGTAGAAGTGGTGCGGTGTCTGGATCAGCGCCAGTTTTTCATCGCGGAAAAACTCGCCGACGGTAGCCTGCAAAAAGACGCGGGTGGCAACGTGGTCGCAGTCGAACACGCAAATCAGCTCACCCTGGGTGAGGGTCATGGCGTGGTTCAGGTTGCCCGCCTTCGCGTGGCTGTTATCCGGGCGGATGATGTAATGGACGCCCGCTTCGGCGGCGAAATCGCGGAATTCATCGCGTTTTCCATCGTCAAGAATATAGACTTTGACCTTGTCCTGCGGATATTCAATACACTGCGCCGCCAGCACGGTATCGCGCACGACATCGAGACTTTCATTATATGACGGCACATAAATATCGACCGTCGGCCAGGTGGATTTATCCGGCGGTAATGGCGCAATAGGGCGTTCTAATGGCCAGGCCATTTGAATATAACCGAGCAACAGAATCGTCCACGAATATATTTCTGCCGCAAACAGCAAGCTGCCGAGCAGCATTTCCAGCGTTGAATCGAAATGCAACGTTGTGGTGGCGCGCCACCAGATATAGCGCGTGGACATCAGTACCGAGAGTGTCAGCATTGCTAACACCGCTTTTTTTCCTTTCACCCGCCCAAGAATTAATACAACAGCCATCACGCTCAGGCCAAAGAGGTATTGTTTATCGCTGTTCATCGGTGTGATGACCACCAGCAGCGATAATAAAAGTAGTACCAGCGTGAAAATAAATCTGATGATTTTTTTCATGTTTATAATCTTGCACAGAATAGAATAAAGGCAGACCGGCACAAAACTGTTCCGGTGACCTGTTAAAATTCACAACCTGGCCGACTCATCTTTGTCGCACGAAATGCAGCGACATTATTGGCTGGCAGGACATGATAAATCGTGCTTTATTATTGCCACACGGCGATTTCACCTGTTGGCATTTATTTGCCAATGACCGTAAATAACATATCCAGACGAACAGGATTGCGTTCGCGAATTTCAACCTCAGCCGGGCGGCTGATGGCCGCAACGCTGTCCAGAATACCTCCGGCCGGTGTCGCGAAGGCCTCCGGCGCGGCAACAGGTACCGGTTTGCTTTTCGGCCAGGAGAGGGTGTTGGCCGGGATGTCCGCCGGAGCGCTGGCATTCCTGGTTTCCTTACGGCTTGCTGCCGGGCTGACGGCAACCGTCGATTCCTGCACTTCATTGCTGATGCCGGGTGCTACTGCTGTTGTGGTTACTGCTTGCATTGTTTCACCATCTTCAGTCATTTCCTGGAAAGAAACACCGGACATTTTCAGTTTTTCAGCCAAAGAACCTAAATCATCGTACATAGTGTTTGCCTGACCCCGATGTGTTGAATACGAACTATAATAAGCAATACGCCTTCTCTATTACCGTGCGACTGTGCAGGGCGCTAAAGCTAAATAGACGGCATCAATAAAAATTCCCGTCATGCGCTTTAAATGAGAATTTCCTTATATACTGTCGGCGGCGGTCAGTTAAGGTCAAGTGACGTTATCGATAAATGGTAATGAACTTATTTAATGTGTCTATGAATGATTTCTTTATTTATAACGGCATCGTGAAGCAAACCCAGCCTGCATGGGCATTATAGCCAGCGTAGAGGGAAAAGTTATCGCTGTGCGGAGAGTCAGTCTTTTAATTGATAATTACGAAAGGTTGCAATCTTCATTATTTATCCATAATTCACTTTTTTAAATCACTTTTTATTTGTCGGCCACCTGTATTGTTTCTTTAACGATAAATTGCATTTTATATATAGAGTTTGTCTATAAATGTCGTTGTCTATTAATATTGCGGCTGGTTGATATTGAACATGGTTATTTTTTCAATTAGGATGTCGACGAACTCTTCTTTAAGAAAAAAAGATTATGCATTCTGAAAATGATATTTTCGGCTCTGATAATATGCTTGCCGCACTCGAAAATGTTCACGATGCTGTCGTACTACTGGATAGTATGGAAACCGTGTTTTTCTTTAATCGTGCGGCGGAGAAATTATGGGGCTACCCGCGAATTTCTGTGCTGGGATGTAAAGCCTCCGCTATTCCGTTGTTTGGCTCACTCGATGTGATGCCGACGGGCACCGAAAGTGAGCGTGCGTTAACGGTGATCTCCGCTACCGGTGAAGAGACATCGCTGGCTGCGACCATTAGTTATGAAGGTAGCGGCAGCATCGGTTCTCCCTGTCGTATTGTCGTACACATCGATCAGGAGCGTGTCACGAAGCTCTCGACCTTTGATCGGCTTACCGGCCTGCCGAATCGTGGCGCGCTGCACCAGTATATTGATCAGACGCTGGCCAGCAGCGTGTGCGATCGCGCGGCGTTTTTCTTCCTCGATCTCGATCATTTTAAAGACGTCAATGATGCGCTGGGCTACGCCGCAGGGGATAACGTGCTGGTGGCGATTGCGCAACGTCTGATGACGGAGTTCTCCCGCCAGGGGTTTGTCAGCCACGCCGACAGCGATGCATTTGTGCTGGTGATCCCGGATTGCGATTACACCCGCGCCACCAGCATTGCGCAGAAGATCCAGGCGCTGTTCCGTATGCCGTTCAATGTTGCCGATCTGGCGCTAAATGTGACGGTCAGCACCGGTATCAGCCTGTACCCGGATCACGGTGTTTCGCGCGATGGTTTGCTCAAACATGCCAACCACGCTTCGCATCTGGCGAAGGCGGCAGCGTCCGGCGGTTATCTGTTCTTCAGCACCGAGATGAATCAGGTCGATCAGGAACGTTTAAAACTGGCGGCGGCGTTGAAGCTCGCCATCGCCAGCAATTTGCTGCATTTGCACTATCAACCGCAAATATGGCTGAAGAATGGTGAGCTTTATGGTGTAGAAGCGCTGGCGCGCTGGACCGATCCGGTACTGGGCGACATTCCCCCTGGAAAATTTATCACCCTGGCCGAAGAGACCGGCGAGATTGAAGCCATTGGTCGCTGGACACTCCATGAAGCTTGCCGTCAGATGGCGGAATGGCGCAGTAACGGCATTCATGTGCCGGTGGTATCGGTAAATCTTTCGCCGATCAACTTTTATAACAGCAGCCTGCCGCATTACATCTCCTATCTGCTGCGGCAATACCGCATTCCGTCGAGCTGCCTGACCATCGAGATCACCGAAGGGGTGATGATGGACAAGCGCCCGGAAACGATGGAAGTGATCTGCGCGGTGCGCGAACTGGGCGTCGGGCTGTCGATGGACGATTTTGGCACCGGTTTCTCCTGCCTGTCGCGTCTGGCGCATTTACCGATGACAGAGCTGAAAATCGACCAGAGCTTTATGCGCGATCTCAGCGAAGGCAGCAAAATGAAAGCCATCGCCACTACGGTGGTGAAAATCGGCCAAAGTCTGCATCAGACCGTGGTTGCCGAAGGGGTGGAAACCGAGCAGCAGCGTAATCAACTGCGTGATTTGCAGTGCGACATTGCCCAGGGCTATCTCTACTCCCGCGCCCTGAATGCTTCTGCGCTGGCGGGATGGTTGCAAAGCCGGTTACAACCCGAAATGCGTTATGAGTGAAATCGCAAGGTAGCAGTGGCCCAGGTCTGAAAGGAATATCAGGCCGGAATAACCCCCGGTGCGCGTCCAGTGCCGGGGGATTATTTTATTCCTTTTTTAATAATATTATCCTGCCGCCTAACTGAAGAATTTCAGTGCCACCAGAAATAAGCAGAAAAATAGCATTCCCCATGACATTTGACGATGCGCTTGCCGTGCAGGATTGGTACTGGTGGTTTTATTTTTGCTCGTGTCGATGTTCATAATGAAATATTACCCTGATCGATAATAAACCGATGCCATCCCTTGCCGGGCGGGCATGTATGAAAAACGATGAATGATGGCGCGCCAGCAAGCTGGGCGTCATTTTTTTGTTTTATAGATGATGTTTATTAATTCACTTATATATATAGAAATACCGTTCGAAAATATTTCTTTTGCAGCTATGCTGAATAAATAAAGATAAATTATCTTACCTGTAAAAAATGAAAAATCCACGAGTAAATTTAGCTTTGGGAAAATTAATTTATAGCGATAGCTACTTTCTATTATTCAGCGTTAATAACAGTGATTGCATAAATAAATACTGCCAGCGGCGAATACGGAGCGGCGATAACGAAAAAGCCTGACGCAATGTTGCGCAACGAGGCTATGATGACTTCTCTTGCTGGACGACAGCGCAGGTAGGGCCGCAATAGACCTGCAGGATCGGGGATCGCCGACCGCCATTACGCAAATACGTGCGAATATGATTCACTTTCCTGTGCATAGTCGGCAGTTTATGTATTACAGGTAGTTATATTATGGTGGTTCTCTTGCGACCTGGGCGCATTCTGGCAGGGTGAATATCAGGACGCAGGGATCGGCGAGAAACGCTATCTCGCTCACCAAAGAGTCGTTAAGCGCATCGCGAGTCATGCGGAACAAGATCATGAATAATGAAAAAAAAGTCGATCACCAGGATGAAGATACCAGGCACCTCTTCGAGCTGCTGAACAATAATTCGGACTGGGTTTGGGAAGTGGATGCGCAGGGACGTTATACCTGGTCTTCCGAGGTGGTCACGGAACTGCTTGGCGTGTCGCCGAAAGAGGTCATTGGCAAAACGCCCTTCGATTTTATGCCGCCGGGGGAAGCTGAGCGCGTGGCAGGCGCGTTTGGCGCGATCGTGATGGAAAAACGGGCCTTCTCCGGCCTGGTAAACCGTAACCAGCGTGCTGATGGCAGCATTGTGGTGCTTGAGACCAGCGGCGTTCCGCTGTTTGATGAGCAGGGGGAACTGCGAGGCTATCGCGGCATCGATCGCAATATCTCCAACCTTGGCGAGCGGGTTCTGCAACTGGAAACCATCTATGAAACCACGCCGGTGGCGCTGTGCATGATCGATCGCCAGGGGCGAATGGTGATGTCCAACAAAGCGATGGCGAAGTTGTTGGGGAACACTGTACCGCAGGGCTTTGAAAGCCATGTTCAGCAGTTGATGCCTGACTACTGGCCCTTTTTCCTTACCGATTTTGCCCTTGCTGACAATGGCGAAGAGTTGCCTTCGCGCGAACTCGGCTGGCGCGATCGCTGCTACGATATTCAGTCGGTGCCGGTGCGCGATGCGATGGATGCGGTCGTCGGTTTATCGGTGACCTGGGTGGATATCACCGAGCGTCGTCATGCGGAACATAAGCTCGCCAGCGCGAATAAAGTGCTGCAACAGTACGCCCAGCTCGACCATCTGACCGGTTTGTTTAACCGTCGCTATATGGATGAGTGTCTGCTGGCGGAGATCGCCCGCGCATTGCAGGAGGATTTTCCGCTGTCGGTTTGCCTGGCAGATATCGATTACTTCAAAAATTACAACGACAGCCAGGGGCATCAGGCCGGAGATGACTGCCTGCGCATCGTTGCCAAAACCCTTACCGCATCGCAACTGCGCAGCGACAATAATGTCAGCCGCTATGGCGGCGAAGAGTTTCTGATTATCTTACCTGGCACCGATTTGGCGCAGGCGATGGGGATGGCTGAAGGCGTGCGCAGTCGTGTCAGCGCGCTACAGATGCCGCATGACGCCAGCCCCATCGGCTTTATTACCATCAGCATTGGTGTGGCGACATTGCAGGCCGGGCAGCCGGAGTGTGAGGGTAAACCGCTGCATATGATTGCCAGCGGCCTAATCCATCGGGCTGATACCGCGCTCTATGCGGCGAAAAGACAGGGACGCAACCAGGTCGTTTCCGCGCGGGATACCTCTTGCAGCTAAAAGGGAGCCATCAGGCTCCCTTTTAACGTCTCAGGCCAGCGCCTGTTTCCAGTCGGCAATCAGATCCTTTTCATCTTCAATACCCACCGACAGGCGAATCAACTGTGGCGTAATGCCGTTCGCCAGCCGCTGTTCCAGCGGGATTGAAGCGTGCGTCATGCTGAATGGCTGGCTGACCAGGCTTTCGACGCCGCCCAGGCTCTCAGCCAGCGTAAACAGTGTTAATTTTTTGATGATCTCGCTTGCCCGCGCATCGTCGCCTTTCACCACCACGGAAATCATGCCGCCCGGCAGCGCCATCTGCGTGCGAGCCAGTTGATATTGCGGGTGGGATTCCAGCCACGGAAACCACACTTTTTCCACCTGCGGTTGCTGCTCCAGCCAGCGTGCAAGCGCCAGCGCGTTGCTGCTGTGGCGCTCCACGCGCACGGAAAGGGTGCGGATACCGCGCAGCGTCAGGAAACTACTGAAGGGATCGAGCACGCCGCCGACGGCGTTTTGCAGATAACCGAGTTTTTCCGCCAGTTGCGGGTTATCACCGACGACCGCCAGACCGGCAACCACATCCGAATGGCCGTTCAGGTATTTGGTGGCGGAGTGCACCACAATATCGAAACCCAGCTCCAGCGGGCGATGGATTACCGGCGATGCGAAGGTGTTATCCGCCACGCTCAGCACGTTGTGACGTTTGGCGATGGCGGCGATAGCGGCCAGATCCGCCAGCTTCAACAGCGGGTTGGTGGGCGTTTCCACCCAGATCATTTTAGTCTCCGGGCGAATGGCCGCTTCCAGCCCGGCCAGATCGTCCGGCTTCACCCAGCTTACCTGCAACCCGGCGCTGCGGCGGCGCACGTTTTCAATCAGGCGATACGTGCCGCCATAGACATCATCAATCGCCACCAGATGGCTGTCTTTATCCAGCAGTTCCAGCACCGTGGAGATACTGGCGAGGCCGGAGGCAAAAGCATAACCGCGTGTACCGCCTTCCAGTTCGGCGATAGCTGTTTCCAGCGCGTGGCGCGTCGGGTTGCCGCTGCGCGAATATTCATAACCGGTGTGCTGGCCCGGCGCAGGCTGTGCAAAGGTGGAGGTGGCATAAATCGGCGGCATGACCGCGCCGTGTTGGTCGTTGAAGACGCCGCTATGGACGCTTTGCGTTGCCAGATTTTTCATTTTATTTTCCTTATTGTTCAAGACGGTTGCGCCAGGTCGTCAGCACATCGCTACGGGTTATCAGGCCGACAAAGCGGCCGTTATCGGCGATCACCGCCACCAGGCCGCGATCGAAAATGTTGCGCAGTGCGCTTTCCGGCGCATGCTTATCGAGAATTTCTACGTTACGTGTCATCGCCTGGCGAACCGGCAGGGAGAAGCGCTGGCTGTCGCCCTGCACGTGGCTTATCAAATCCCACTCATCGACGATGCCGACCAGTTGGCCGTTTTCCAGCACCGGCAGTTGCGAAATGTCATACAGCCGCATGCGCGCCAGTACGGCGGCGAGGCTGTCTTCCGGCGCGGCGGTCACGGTGGCACCTTCGTCGTGACGCAGGGCGATAAAATCCGTGAGATCGCCATTCGACGGGCGGGTCAGCAGACCTTGTTGGCGCATCCAGTCGTCATTAAACATTTTCGACAGGTATTTGTTGCCGCTATCGCAGGCGAAAGTGACCACGCGTTTTGGCGAAGTTTGCGCCTGGCAGTAACGCAGCGCGGCGCTGAGCAGGGTGCCGGTGGACGATCCCGCCAGAATACCCTCCTGTTGCAGCAACTCGCGTGCGGTGGCAAAGGCTTCACGGTCAGTGACGCGGAAGGCTTTATGCACGCCGTCGATCTGCGCCAGCGGCGGAATAAAATCCTCACCGATACCTTCAACCAGCCAGGAACCCGGCTCACCATAACGACCGGTTTCAACCTGATCGGCGAGGATCGATCCTGCCGGATCCGCCAGGACGAACTCGGTATGCGGTGAGTGTTGCGCGAACCAGGCCTGTAAACCGCCAAGCGTGCCGCCGGAACCAACGCCGACAACGATGGCGTCAATTCGCCCGTCGAGCTGGGCAAAAATTTCTGGAGCGGTCGTGGTCGCATGCGCCAGAGGGTTGGCTTCGTTATTGAACTGATCGATGTAAAACGCTCCCGGCGTTTCTTGTGCCAGACGACGGGCGTAATCCTGGTAATAAGCCGGATGGCCTTTGTTGACGTCGGAACGCGTCAGCACCACTTTTGCACCCAGCGCGCGCAGGTGGAAAATCTTCTCGCGGCTCATTTTGTCCGGCACCACCAGGATCAGCGAATAGCCTTTTTGCGCGGCGATCAGCGCCAGCCCCAGCCCGGTATTGCCAGCCGTAGCTTCAATAATCGTACCGCCAGGCGCGAGCAGACCCAGCCGCTCGGCTTCATTGATCATCGACAACGCCACGCGGTCTTTAATCGAACCACCGGGGTTCTGGTTCTCCAGTTTGAGAAATAATTCGCAGGGGCCGCTTGCCAGTTTATGCAACTGCAACAGCGGCGTTTGGCCGATCAATTCGGTTACTGAATGGAAGACAGACATTGTGTATTCACCCATGGAAAAAACTGATGCACGGATGATAGGTCTGTCATTTTTCGCTTTTAAAGAATCTTTATTCGGCGTTTAGAACAAACGGAAATATAAAGCTCTGTTTAGCCATCGGGAAGGAGAGCCGTATAGTCGTCCGGACGTGTTAATAGCTAAAAAACGCCTTTTTGCGCTGATTTCATGCACTTTTTGCCGCTTCTTTGCCGGAGTTATGCGTTTTTCGGTAATAGATTGCGAAAAAAATCCTTATGGCCAAATTCCGCATTCTGCCGCTTTTAGCGCTTTTGGTTATAAGTGAGTGACATTTAGTTATTTGAAATATAACTGCGGCTGATTATTATCACCTGGACATCCATACTGCTAAACCGCCAAACGGAAACACCAACGAATGATCGTGCTAAGGAATATTTCCAAAATTTTCGACCAGGGAAAGGCATCGATTACCGCCGTCGATAGCGTCAATCTGACGGTTGAGCAGGGGCAAATTTACGGAATTATTGGCTACAGCGGCGCCGGAAAAAGTACGCTGATCCGTTTACTGAATGGCCTGGAAAAGCCGACCAGCGGCAGCGTGGTGATTTACGGTCAGGACATTGCGCAAGCAAAGGGCGAAGCCCTGCGTCAGGCGCGTCTGAAGATCAGCATGGTCTTCCAGCACTTCAATTTATTGTGGTCGCGCACGGTCAGCGAAAACATCGCCTTTTCAATGCAGATTGCCGGTGCGCCAAAAGCGAAAATTCAGGCCCGCGTGGCGGAACTGATCGAGCTGGTGGGGCTGAAAGGCCGCGAGAATGCCTATCCGTCGCAGCTTAGCGGCGGGCAGAAACAGCGCGTTGGCATTGCGCGCGCGCTGGCGAATAACCCGGACGTCCTGCTGTGCGATGAAGCGACCTCGGCACTGGATCCGCAGACCACCGATCAGATCCTCGATCTGCTGCTGGATATTAATCGCCGTTTCAAACTGACCATCGTGCTGATCACCCATGAAATGCACGTGGTGCGCAAAATCTGCGATCGGGTCGCGGTAATGGAGAACGGCAAAGTAGTGGAAGAGGGCGACGTGCTGAACGTCTTTACCCATCCGCAGCAGCCGATTACCCGTCAGTTTGTGCGCCAGGTAAGCCAGTATAAAGAAGAAGAGACGTTCAACCCGGAGTTGAACAGCGATCTCGACGGCACGGTTATTAAGCTGACGTTTACCGGCCACAGTACGCACCAGCCGATCGTTGGCGAACTGACGCTGCGTTACGGTCTGCCGTTCAATATTCTGCACGGCAAGATGTCGCAGACGGCACACGGTGTTTTTGGACAATTATGGGTGCACGTGAAGGCGACCCCGGAACAACTGGACAATATCCTTGCGGATTTGCGCAACACCGATATTGCAAGCGAGGTCGTAACACATGGCTGACTCTTTCTTCCCGCATCTGAAATGGGAACAACTCTGGGCGGCGACGCAAGAGACGTTATATATGACGGCGCTCTCCGGCGCGGCAACATTCGTACTGGGTATTTTGCTGGGACTGGCGCTGTTTCTGACGGCGCGCGGCGGGCTGTTCCAGAACCGCACGCTGTATAGCGTGATTTCGATTGTGGTGAATGTTTTCCGCTCTATCCCGTTCATCATTTTGATTGTGCTGTTGATCCCTTTTACCAAAACCATCGTCGGGACCATTCTCGGCGCGAATGCCGCGCTGCCCGCGCTGATTGTCGGTGCGGCGCCGTTTTACGCGCGCTTAGTCGAGATTGCGCTGCGCGAGGTGGATAAAGGGGTGATCGAGGCGACGCGTTCAATGGGCGCGCGGCTGAGCACACTGGTCTTCCGGGTATTACTGCCTGAATCATCGCCTGCGCTGGTGTCCGGTATTACCGTGACGCTGATTGCGCTGGTGAGTTATAGCGCCATGGCCGGAGTTATTGGCGCGGGCGGGTTGGGTAATCTTGCTTATCTGGAAGGATTCCAGCGCAACCACAACGACGTCACGCTGGTGGCGACGGTGACGATTCTTATCATCGTCTTCATTATTCAGTTCTGCGGCGACGTGATCACTTCTCTGTTAGATAAACGATAATTATTGGAAACCACCATCATGAAAAAAACACTGACACTGATTGCCGCAGCAACCCTTAGCGTTCTGAGCTTCTCCTCCTGGGCGGATACACTGACCGTCGGCGCATCCAACGTGCCGCACGCGGAAATCCTTGAGCAGGCGAAACCGATTCTGGCGAAGCAGGGCATCGATCTTGAGATCAAACCGTTCCAGGATTACATCCTGCCGAACACCGCGCTGGCCAGCCGCGAACTTGATGCGAACTACTTCCAGCACATTCCGTATCTGAACAGCGTTATCAAAGATCATGCGGGCGACAAATCTTATGATTTCGTCAGCGCTGGCGCGATTCATATCGAGCCGATTGGTATCTATTCTAAAAAATACAAATCGCTGAAAGACCTGCCGGTAGGCGGCAAAGTGATCATGCGTGATGCCGTTTCTGAAGAGGGGCGTATTCTCTCCATCTTCGAAAAAGCGGGCGTGATCAAGCTGAAACCGGGCGTGGATAAAGTGACGGCGCGTATCGACGATATCGTTGAGAACCCGAAAAAACTGAAGTTCCTGCCGAACGTGGAAGCCGCACTGCTGCCGCAGATGTATAACAACAATGAAGGCGATGCGGTGGTGATCAACGCCAACTACGCCATCGATGCGGGCCTGGATCCGGTACACGATCCTATCGCCGTTGAGAGCGGTGAAAACAACCCGTATGCCAACATCATTACCGTACACCGCGGAGACGAGAAGAAAAAAGATATCGTGGCGCTGGTGAACGTGCTGCACTCCAAAGAGATTCAGGACTGGATCCGCACCAAATATAAAGGTGCGGTGATCCCGGTTAACAACTGATCCCCTTCGCGCGCGGTTTTACCTGGCCGCGCGCCATTTCCTTCTGTCCCTTCTCTTATTCCTTGTGATTAATCTCACCAATTTTAAACATCTGCGTTAACACTCATTAACAATGCACTACTATTGCCGGGTTCAGTGACTGCGGGAGCCAGCAATGAAAGATGTCGTGATTGTGGCGGCGGTGCGTACGCCGATCGGCTGTTTTCAGGGAGCGCTGTCGCGCCATTCTGCCGTAGAACTGGGTAGCCTGGTGGTGCAGGCGCTGGTGGAACACAGCGGCGTACAGCCACAGGATATTGATGAAGTGATTTTAGGCCAGGTGCTGACCGCCGGAGCCGGGCAAAACCCTGCCCGCCAGTCGGCCATCAAAGGCGGCCTGCCGAACACCGTTTCTGCCATTACCATCAACGACGTGTGCGGTTCCGGGCTAAAGGCGCTGCATCTGGCATCGCAAGCGATTCAGTGCGGCGAGGCGGATGTGGTGATCGCGGGCGGTCAGGAAAACATGAGCCGCGCGCCGCATGTTCTGACCGACAGCCGCACCGGGGCGCGACTGGGTAACAGCCAGTTGATTGACAGCCTGGTGCATGATGGCCTGTGGGATGCGTTCAATGATTATCATATGGGCGTTACCGCCGAGAATCTGGCGCGCGAGTATGGCATCAGCCGCGAGCGGCAGGATGAGTGGGCGTTAAGTTCGCAGCATAAAGCGCGTGCGGCGATTGATGCTGGCCGTTTTCGTGATGAAATAGTCCCGGTGAAGACGCAGAGCGCGGACGGGCAACCGCTGCTGGTGGAGACCGATGAGCAGCCGCGCACCGATCCCAGTGCGGAAGCGCTGGCGAAACTGACGCCCGCCTTTGAACAGACGGGTTCAGTCACTGCCGGAAATGCGTCGCCGCTGAACGATGGCGCTGCTGCCGTGCTGATGATGAGCGAAGGCAAAGCGGCCGAACTGAATTTACCGGTGCTGGCGCGAATTCGCGCCTTTGCCAGCGTTGGCGTCGATCCGGCGTTGATGGGGATCGCGCCGGTTTATGCCATGCGTCGCTGTCTGGAGCGCGCAGGCTGGCAGCTTGACGATGTCGATCTGATCGAAGCCAACGAAGCTTATGCGGCGCAGGCGCTGTCGGTGGGGAAAATCCTCGAATGGGATGAGAAGCGCGTTAACGTCAACGGCGGCGCTATTGCGCTGGGCCATCCGATTGGCGCTTCCGGTTGCCGAATTCTGGTTTCGTTGCTGCATGAGATGCAAAAGCGCAATGTCCGCAAAGGGCTGGCGACACTTTGTATCGGCGGCGGGCAGGGCGTGGCGTTGGCCGTTGAACGCGATTAATCTCTTCCTTATTGCGAATAAAGCCTTCCATCCGGAAGGCTTTATTATTTGTGACACCCATCGCAAGTGTTGTTTCAATTAAAATAAAACTTCTCTTTCTCGCGCTAATAACATGCTCGATTTAATTAAATCATTTATTTAAATCTCTATATCTATATTATCCCCCGCGTTACAATTTGAAATGATCAAGATAAGCTGGCTTATTATTAGTCGGTTTTGGTTGTAGCTCTATGTTTTGCATTGTGTTTTTTATTTGTATTTAACTATGTAAGATAACCGTTAATAGAAAAATGGTGTGATCTTGACCCTGTTTGTTACTGCTTTTAACTGCAATTTATTGATATTCATCACGCCGTTATACATAGTTCCGCCGCAGACAAATATTTACGATCGCGATCACTAAAATAAAGTTCTCATAAAAATAAAATAGAATTCCATAAAAATGGAACATAATTTTAATTTATTGGGGTAACTCATGTTTAAAAAATCTCTGGCTCTTGCTTCACTCCTTGGCGCATCCTTCGCTTCACAAGCGGTCACTGTAGACTTACGTCATGAATACATCGATAGCGGTTCAAACGCCGATCGCGTTGCGGTTTCTCACCGCTTTGAAAATGGCGTTGGTTTTGGTGTGGAAGCGAAATGGAAATCGGGCGGCGACGATGCGGATAAACCGCTAACGGAAATCGTCGGTAACGGTCACGAAGAATCCATTAACTGGCGCTGGGCAGCGACCAAAAATATTGCGTTAACACCAGGCTTTAATATCGAAAGTAAAGATACCAACTCTATCTATAAACCCTATATTCATGCGCAGTACAGCTTCGATAACGGCGTTTATATTGCCGGCCGTTACCGCTATGAATACACACGTAACCCGGATTCCAGCACCGTTGATAACAAGGTCAACAAATTCGATGCATGGCTCGGCTGGGCGATGGGCGATTATCGCGTTGAGCTGAACTATGTTTACGCCAAAAGCACCGAAGATGTTATTCGCGAAAACAACAAAACCTATTCCAACGAATACAACGCTAAAGTGGCCTATAAACTGGATAAAAACTGGTCTCCGTATGTGGAAGTCGGCAACGTTGGCGTGAAAACCACTGACGAACGCCAGACCCGTTTCCGCGTCGGTGTCGCGTACTCTTTCTGATTGTCTGCATTACCCTCAATAAATTCCCCGGAGCTTTTGGCCGGGGATTTTTATGCCCGTCATACTGCCCGTCATACTTCACGCTGCAGGTGCGTTGCATGCCGGATGGCGCGAACGCGTATCCGGCCTACAACAAGACGGTCTTTTTATGTTCTCGTGAATGTATGCCTTAAATAATTCGCGTTGCAGGAAGGCGGCGACGCAGCGAATCCCCAGGAGCTTACTGAAGTAAGTGACTGGGGTTCGCGAGGAAAGCCAACGCATCTGCAACGCGAAGTATGACGGGCATAGGGCATAGGGAGGTAAAAAAAAGCCCTCCGGGGAGGGCAAGGCCAGTTACAGAAACACTTACTCAAAATCTATGCTTGCAACAAGGTGCGTTGTTCCGGAAGTTTCGCGATATAGAGCGCCGGTTTGCCGTCTTTATCCGAACTAAACAAAATCGCGCTGTCGTCCGGTGTGAACGACGGATGTGGATGGGTTACCTGGCGGCTGTTGGCAAACGTCGCCCATGAGGTGTCGTGTCGCGCCACGCGGAAATAGCCTTTTTGCGCCACGTCGAAAACGTACAAATAAGGATCGTTATCGATGGTGTAACCGCTGGTATCTTTCACATCTACCGGCGTACCGGAACCATCACCAACCAGCAGCGTGCCGTCGAAATTACTCATCAGATGCGAGCAGGCAGGCATGGGCATTACAGCTTCATTGACGCCGGTATCCGGGTTGAAACGGTAAATCATACGGCCCTGTTCTCCCTTCAGATACGAGACATACACCAGCGCGGAACCGTTCGGCACCCAGAATTCGTGCGTGCAGCTTTCGCCTTCAGCGTGATCTTTCACTTTGCGCACGTTGCTGCCGTCTTCATTCACCAGCCACATCCGCGCATCCACCAGATCGTGTGGGCCTTCATGGCAGAACGCGACGGTATTGTCATCGAACGGACGGTAAATGGGATGTCCGAGCCAGTTTTTCTCTTCATGGATTACGCTGCTTGCGCCGCTTTTCAGATCGACACGCAGCAGGCGGCAGTGCGGCCCTTTGTGGAAGAAATCATGGAACAGTTTCCAGTCATTCAGCGGCGTCCAGTCGCTGGCGGCAATCTCGATCCCCACCAGTTTGCTGCAATCGCTATTGGCAACCCAGGTGCCGTAACCGACCCACTCATCCGGCACGCGATAAACTTCACGCTCTGCCAGCGTCTGCAAATTCACTTCGCGCAGGGTGCGATCGTTTTTCACATAGTAGAGCGCGCTGTCATCCGGAGAGAGAAAACCACCGAAGGTGTTGTCGCCCGCGCCTTCCGTTAACTGAATGGCTTCGGCTTTGGCGATATCCAGCAGGTAGTAGTTCCAGTGTCCGTCAAATTCACCGGCGAATAGCAGATGGCTGCCATCATTAAAGAAACACTTTTGATAAAAGTAATTCCGGTGACAGGTCACTTCCGGTGGGGTTAAGCGGGTGACTTCCGCGCCGGTATCCGGATCGCGGCTGATTGCATAATTGAGTTTTACCCGCATGCCTTTCGCCATTATTTCGCTCCTTTTTCGGGTCTGCTGGGAAAGCGTGCGTCCCAATGATGACCACTGATTCTCATAAGTTTAAAAACATGGTGTTAAATTATCAAAACATTGTTTCAGTATGTGTGATTGCTGACGCACTTTATAAGAAAATTCCAGCTATTACGCAGTATGTGGAGAGAAGAAGAAGCCGGGTGAAAGCGAACTTTGATTTTAAACAGGAAAAGTGCTGATCGGCTGCCGGAATTCAAAGATTAGCTTAACTTATTGTTTGATATTATTAATTTCAAGCTCAGGATGTAAAGAAACCCCTCCGCTGGCGCTGTCAACGCCAAACAATCGTGATCGCACTTACAGATTTCATAATAATCAGCATAAAAATTGAAACGTTGTTTTATTAATAATTGAAAACATGTTTTAGCCGGGATAAGATGCGTCTAAAGAAGAAACGGAACGACGTTTCCAGTTCCGTTTTGCGCCGTTTCGGTCAAATTTACGTCGGAGGTTATTGTGGAAGTCAGACAAAGCATCCACAGTGCGCACGCCAAAACGCTGGATACCCAGGGCCTGCGCAATGAGTTTTTAGTTGAAAAAGTGTTCGTTGATGACGAATACACCATGGTCTACAGCCACATCGACCGCATCATTGTCGGCGGCATTAAGCCGGTACAGAAAAACGTTTCTGTCGGCGGCGAAGTGGGTAAGCAACTTGGCGTGACCTATTTCCTCGAACGCCGCGAGCTGGGGGTCATCAACATTGGCGGTCCGGGTACCATTACCGTTGACGGCCAGTGCTATGAAATTGGTCACCGCGATGCGTTATACGTTGGCAAAGGCGCGAAAGAAGTGGTTTTCGCCAGCATCGATAGCGCAAAACCGGCCAAGTTCTACTACAACTGCGCGCCGGCGCACATGACCTTCCCAACGAAAAAAGTGACCCCTGCGGATGTCGCGCCGGTCACCCTTGGCGATCCGCTCACCAGTAACCGCCGCACCATCAATAAATATTTCGTGCCGGATGTGCTGGAAACCTGCCAGTTAAGCATGGGGCTGACCGAGCTTGCGCCGGGCAACTTGTGGAACACCATGCCGTGCCATACCCATGAACGCCGCATGGAAGTCTATTTCTACTTCAACATGGAAGAGGATGCCTGCGTTTTCCACATGATGGGAGAACCGCAGCAAACGCGTCATATCGTGATGCACAACGAGCAAGCCGTCATTTCTCCAAGCTGGTCCATTCACTCGGGTGTCGGTACGCGTGCGTACACCTTCATCTGGGGAATGGTGGGTGAGAACCAGGTCTTTGATGACATGGATCACGTCGCTGTAAAAGATCTGCGCTAATTGCGGGCAGCATAAAACCATGCCTGTCCGGTACAGGCGCTGATAGATTAAGGAACTAACATGATTCTGGATGCATTTTCTCTTCAAGGTAAGGTTGCGGTGGTGAGCGGTTGCGATACCGGTCTCGGTCAGGGGATGGCGCTGGGTCTGGCGGAAGCAGGCTGCGACATCGTTGGCATCAACATCGTTGAACCAACAGAAACCATCGAGCGCGTGACCGCGCTGGGCCGTCGTTTTCTCAGCCTGACCGCCGATCTGCGTAAGATCGACGGCATTCCGGCACTGCTGGAACGTGCGGTCGCAGAGTTCGGTAAGATCGATATTCTGGTAAATAACGCCGGTTTGATCCGCCGTGAAGACGCGATCAACTTCAGCGAGCGGGACTGGGATGACGTCATGAACCTGAACATCAAGAGCGTATTCTTTATGTCTCAGGCGGCGGCGAAACACTTTATCGCTCAGGGTAACGGCGGCAAGATCATCAACATCGCTTCCATGCTCTCCTTCCAGGGCGGCATCCGCGTTCCGTCTTACACCGCGTCAAAAAGCGGCGTAATGGGCATCACCCGTCTGCTGGCTAACGAATGGGCGAAGCACAATATCAACGTCAATGCGATTGCGCCGGGCTACATGGCGACCAACAACACCCAGCAACTGCGCGCCGACGAACAGCGCAGCGCCGAGATCCTCGATCGTATCCCGGCTGCGCGTTGGGGTCTGCCGAGCGATCTGAAAGGGCCGGTGGTGTTCCTCGCGTCGAAAGCATCTGACTACATCAACGGTTACACCGTGGCCGTTGATGGCGGCTGGCTGGCACGCTAACTCGCCTGCCGGCGCCTGAAAAAGCCTGCCTGCGGGCAGGCTTTTTTATATCTGCATAATGTTTGTCCATATGTGTTTAATTGAAAAATCCATATCTATTTCTCGTGAAATCACACTCTTCTTTATAAATTTTATAAAAATTAGATATTTAAAATTAGTTTAGTGCTTAAACTATATTTTCAAAATTGTAAACTCCATCACAAAACACTATGCCATAGCGAATTAATCCATATCTTCGCGAGTTCCTCACTGACGCTCCCTGCGGTTGCTGACTTACTTTCATAGAACACCTTACTTTGTGCAGGCAGGGAAAAAATGACTTCTATCAGTAATGACTCTGTAACACTTCCGCGCGCGTTGCGTGACACCCGGCGGATGAACCTGTTTGTTTCTGTTTCGGCAGCGGTCGCCGGGCTGTTGTTTGGCCTTGATATCGGCGTGATCGCCGGTGCGCTGCCGTTTATTACCGATCATTTTGTGTTGAGCAGCCGCCTGCAGGAGTGGGTGGTGAGCAGCATGATGCTTGGCGCAGCGCTGGGCGCACTGTTTAACGGCTGGCTCTCGTTCCGCCTGGGGCGTAAATACAGCCTGATGGCCGGTGCGGTGCTGTTTGTTGCCGGTTCACTCGGTTCGGCGTTTGCCGGTAGCGTGGAAATGCTGCTCCTTTCTCGCGTGCTGTTGGGCATTGCGGTGGGGATTGCTTCATACACTGCACCGCTCTATCTCTCAGAAATGGCCAGCGAAAACGTACGCGGCAAGATGATCAGCATGTACCAGTTGATGGTAACGCTGGGGATTGTGCTGGCATTCCTCTCCGATACGGCGTTCAGCTACAGCGGTAACTGGCGGGCGATGCTCGGCGTGCTGGCGTTGCCGGCGGTGCTTTTGATTATTCTGGTGATTTTCCTCCCCAACAGCCCGCGCTGGCTGGCGCAAAAAGGGCGTCATATCGAAGCGGAAGAGGTGCTGCGGATGCTGCGCGATACCTCGGAAAAAGCCCGCGAGGAGCTGAACGAGATCCGCGAAAGCCTGAAACTGAAACAGGGCGGTTTTCAGTTGTTTAAAACCAACCGCAATGTGCGCCGCGCGGTGTTCCTTGGCATGTTGTTGCAGGCGATGCAGCAGTTTACCGGGATGAACATCATCATGTATTACGCGCCGCGCATCTTTAAAATGGCCGGGTTTACGACCACTGAGGAGCAGATGATCGCCACGCTGGTGGTCGGGTTGACCTTTATGTTCGCCACCTTTATCGCGGTATTTACGGTGGATAAAGCAGGGCGTAAACCGGCGCTGAAAATTGGTTTCAGCGTGATGGCGATTGGCACGCTGATCCTCGGTTACTGTCTGATGCAGTTTGATAACGGCACGGCGTCCAGCGGTTTGTCCTGGCTGTCGGTCGGCATGACTATGATGTGCATCGCCGGATATGCGATGAGCGCCGCGCCGGTCGTGTGGATCCTCTGCTCGGAGATCCAGCCGCTGAAATGCCGTGACTTTGGTATCACCTGTTCAACCACCACTAACTGGGTGTCGAACATGATTATTGGCGCGAGTTTCCTGACGTTGCTGGATGCGATTGGCGCGGCCGGGACGTTCTGGCTCTATACGGCGCTGAATCTGGTGTTTGTCGGCGTCACGTTCTGGCTGGTACCGGAAACCAAAAACGTCACGCTGGAGCATATCGAGCGTCGTCTGATGTCCGGCGAGAAGCTGCGGGATATTGGGGTTTAACGGTTTGACGTATGTGGAATTGTTCCGTTCATCATATGTTTAGCAGACGCGTAAGCTCTGTGGCTCGTGAACGGGAGAAGGGATGCTGCCGCGCACCCCTTCTCAATCCCCGCGGGGGACACAACCCCGGCTGTGAGCCTGGTGTAACCAAAAATTGTCTCATCGCTGAAGGTGTTGCAGCGCGTAGGCCCGGTAAGCGCAGCGCCACCGGGCAATAACCATTACACCCGCAATAACCATTACACCCGCGCCAGATAGAGCGCTGGCATTCCTTCGGCATCCGAGGTGTAGAGCACCCATTGATTATCCGGCGTAAACGACGGATGCGGATGCGTCACCTGGCGGTCGCCGTCCAGCACTTTCCAGCTACTGTTATGCTGGCAAATCGCAGTCTGCTCGCCGCTGTTGATATCGAAAACCCAGATAAACGGATCGTTAAGATGAATATCGCCGGTATGGTGCGGTGCGCCGTCGCCCACCACTAAACTGCCATCTTCGTTACTCATCAAATGCGAGCAGGGTGGGATCGCCATTAACTGACGGTTTTCCAGCGTCTGCGGATCGGCGCTGAACAGGTAGCGCCGCGGATCGTTCTCCTGATGTGCCACGTAATAGAGCGCGGAGCCGTCCGGTACCCAGAATTCATGGGTAAAGCTCTCTCCCGGCTGGTGCTGGCGGACCTTGCGCAGGTTGCTGCCATCTTCATTAATCAACCACATACGCGCATCAATCACATCGCGCGGCCCTTCATGACAAAATGCCACGGTGGAATCATCAAACGGACGGTAAATCGGGTGCCCCAGCCAGCGTTTTTCCTGCAACAACGTGTCGCGTTCGCCGCTGTGTAAATCGATGCGGATCAACCGGCATTCCGGCTGCGTAAAGTAGAAGTCGCGGAATTTTTGCCAGTCGGTCAGCGGTTGCCAGTCGCTTTTCTTGATTTCGATACCCACCAGTTTTGTGCAGGTTGAATTCGCCACCCAGGTGCCGTAAGCCACCCAGTCGTCATCGACCTGATAAACGATATGCTCTTCCAGTGTGTGCAGATCAACGCGCCGTAATTCGCGGGTGTTTTTTACATACCACAGTGAACGATCGTCCGCCGATAAAAAGCCGCCGAAAGTATTATCCCCGGCGCCTTCGGTTAACTGTGTTGCTTCGTGACGGGCGAGATCCAGTAAATAGTAATTCCAGTGGCCTTCAAATGCGCCGCCGAAAAGGAGTTTCCCGCCGTCGCGGGTAAAGCATTTTTGGTAGAAGTAATTACGGTGACAAATAATGTGCGGCGGCGTCAGACGAATAACCTCGTGCCCCGTTTTTTCATCGTGCTGGTGACGTAAGGTGAGTGGAACAATTTTCCCCTTTGCCATCTGCGGCTCCTTAGATAAAAAAATACCCTGCCGCGGGCAGGCAGGGTATGTCGTGACGGAAAAACGTTAGCGCATCGCGCGTTTCAGGATTCGTTCAGCCTGGCGCTGGAAATCAGCGGCTGTTTCTTCCACGGATTTCTGACCATAATCGATGTACTGAATCGCCGTGCCGAACTGGGCAACAATCTGCGGATCGTCAAAGTACGGCGACACAGAGAGTTTGGTCGGCAGAGACTGCGCCAGGCGCAGACCCGCCACCGAGGGATCGTTCTCTTTGATTGCACCGTTGGCGGTCAGCGTTTGCACTGCGGCTTTGCTCAGCGGCACGCCACGCTCCAGACCCAGCGTTTCCACACCCTCTTTGCTGTTGAGCAGGAAGTTAATCACTTCTGCCGCTTCTTTCGGATGTTTGGTGGATTTACCAATCGACAACATCTGCGCCGGTTTGAAGAACAGACCCGCGTCCGTTGCACCTGGCAACATCGGGTAATCACCCAGCACCAGTTTGGCTGGCGGCTTCAGGTTGTCGGAGTATTTGGTGATGGTGGAGTTCCACATATAAGTACCGGCCCATTCACCTTCGATCCACGGCTTCATCTCATACATGTTGCTCTTACCGAACGACGCATAATATTTGGCATCCGGCATCACATGGCTATCGACCAGTTTTTTATACATCTGGAAGAATTCCACCCACTGCTCACTGCTGTAGCTGAATTTCTTCGCTTTTTCGTCAACGGCCGGAATGTTGTACTTCTGCACCATGTAAGAGTTCAGCAGCGCCAGCGTATCCTGATGCTCCAGCACCACCGGGTAATACTGTTTGCCGAGCTTGCTTTCGAAAGTTTTGCCTGCGGCTAACAGCTCATCCCAGGTTTTCGGGAAGGCGACACCCGCTTTTTTCCACTGCTCATCGTTAAAGTAGAAGACGCGCGCGGTAACGGAGATCGGAATGCCGTTCAGCTTGCCGTCAACGGTGGTGGATTGCAGCTCTTTGGCGTCGAACTGGCTCAAATCGATGATGTCTTTCACCTGGTTCAGGTCGTAGAAGCCTTCGCCATTTTTCGAGAAAATCGGCAGCCAGTTCCAGTTGGTTTGCATTACATCCGGTTCGGTACCGCCTGCGATTTGTGTGGTCAGACGGGAGAGGTGGCCGTCCCAGCCGGTATATTCGGATTTAACGTTAATGTTCGGATGCTGTTTGTGAAACTCTTCCAGCGCTTTTAATGTGACCTGATGACGACCGTTGCCCCCCCACCAGGACATACGCAGGTCAACATTATCAGCAGCAGTTGCGGGTACAGCGCACATGCCCAGAGTTGCGGAGATAACGGCGCCTATAAGCACTTTTTTCATTTTTATACTCCAGAGTTTGTTTAAACTTTATTCTTCAGGCTGCTGCGTTGTTGACTGCGCCTGCGCACCCCGGTCACTTACTGATATAAGCTCCCGGGGATGCACCGGCTTGCCGCCTCGACGCATCCCGAAGGATTTCGTTTTTTTATAGGGAAATGTTCTGTTCTGTTTTTGCGTCAAAAATATGACACTTATTCATATCAAACTTAAAATACACCTTACGATGAAGTCCCTTTGCAATCATTGGCTTAGCTTCATCGGAAGGAATTCGTGCCGTTAACTCGTAGTCAGCGACTTTCAGGTAAATAAAGAACTCGTGCCCCATGTTTTCGACACGCACCAGATCGCCGCTGCCGCAGTCTTCATCGAACGGCTCATCGGCAACGGAGACAAATTCCGGACGTACGCCGAAGAACACCTCTTTGTCGGCATAGCCCACCACTTTCTCCTGCTGACGCGCATTCAGCGCCAGCGTTTCGTGGCCGAGGGTGATATGCAGTTGCTCACCCTTTTTCACAATTTTCGCCGGTTTGATGTTCATTTCCGGCGCGCCGATAAAGCCCGCCACGAACATGTTTTTCGGGTAGTGATAGAGGTTGTCCGGGGTATCGACCTGCATGATATGACCGAGCTTCATCACGCAGATGCGATCGCCCATGGTCATCGCTTCGGTCTGATCGTGGGTGACATACACAGTGGTTGCCGGTTTACCGGATTTCTTCAACTGCTTGTGCAGGTCGGAAATACGGATGCGCATGGAAGCACGCAGTTTGGCATCGAGGTTCGACAGCGGTTCGTCGAACAGGAACACATCCGGCTTTTTCACAATCGCGCGGCCGACCGCTACACGCTGCGCCTGGCCGCCGGAAAGCTGACGCGGCAGCCGGTCCATCAGCTCTTCCAGTTCGAGGATTTTCGCCGCTTCATCCACCTGTTTGGTGATCTCATCTTTCGGCAGCTTGCTCAGCTTCAGGCCGAAGGCGAGGTTTTCCCGCACGGTCATATGCGGGTAGAGCGCGTAGTTCTGAAACACCATGGCAATACCGCGCGCCTTCGGTGCGAGGTTATTGACGATCTTCTCGCCGATGCGCACTTCGCCGCCGCTGATGGTTTCAAGGCCTGCCAGCATACGCAGGGTGGTGGATTTGGCGCAGCCGCTTGGTCCGACAATCACCATAAATTCACCGTCGGCAATTTTCAGGTCGATACCATGTACCGCTTTGAAGCCGTTGGAGTAGACTTTTTCCAGTTTGTTGAAAATCACTTCAGCCATGATACTTCCCTCTTAACCTTTAATTCCGCTGCTGGTTACGCCCTGTACGAAGTAGCGTTGTGCCAGGAAGAAGACAATGATGGACGGCAGAATGGAGATACTCGCCATTGCCAGAATTTCGTTCCACGGCGCACCTTCGGTCACGTCGATGGACATTTTCAGCGCCAGTGCGATCGGGTATTTGTCCACGCTATAGACGTAAATCAGCGGCCCGATAAAGTCGTTCATTGACCACATGAACTGGAACAGCGCGACAGAGATAATGGCCGGTTTCAGGATCGGCACCACCACGTACCACAGCACCTGCCAGGAGTTACACCCGTCGATCTGCGCCGCTTCTTCCATGTCGCGCGGCACGCCGCGTAAGAACTGAATCAACATAAAGACGAAGAAACCTTGTGTGGCGAAAGCCAGTGGCAGATAGAGCGGCATATAGCTGTTGAGCATGCCCATTTCACGGAACATCAGGTACTGCGGGATCAGCAGCACGGTGCTTGGCAGCAGCATGGTGGCGATCAGCGTACCGAACCAGAAGTTCTTCCACGGGATTTCAAAGCGGGCGAAACCGTAAGCCACCACCGTTGAAGAGATAATCGTCAGGATCACTTTCGGGATCACATACTTGAAGGTGTTCAGCATGTAATGGCCGAAGGTGTACTCCGTCCCGGTTTTCCAGCCGTTGATAAAACCGTCCCACGTTGCGTGCGTCGGCCACAGCCCCAGCGTGGTGAAGATTTCATGGTTCGGTTTGAACGACGCAGAGAACATCCACGCCAGCGGGTAAAGCATTAACAGGCCGACAAAGAGCAGGATCGTATAGCGGATCCAGGCGCTGATTTTCTCGCGGCGCAGGGTGCGCGCCACTTCACGTTCGGCTTCCTTCATGCCCGGCGTGAGATGTTGGATATCAGCCATTTTTGCCTCCCTTATCGGCAGAGTAGAACACCCAATATTTCGAGGATTTAAAGGCGATGGAGGCAAAGACCGCCACGACCAGGAACAGAACCCAGGCCAGCGCCGCACCGTAGCCCATATCGAAATATTTGAAGGCGGTATCGTAGATGTAGAGCGAGAACAGATAGGTGTAATAGGTCGGGCCGCCGCCGGTGATGACATACGGGCCGGTAAACTCCTGAAACGCCTGCGTGGTCTGCATAATAAAGTTGAAGAAAATCACCGGCGTAATCAGCGGTACGGTCACTTTCATGAACATCTGCCACTTGCTGGCACCGTCGATCATTGCCGCTTCGTACTGGGATTGCGGGACGTTTTGCAGTGCGGCAAGGAAGATCACCATTGCAGAGCCAAACTGCCACACGCGCAGCAGCGTCACCGACATCAGCGCCAGCGACGGTTCGCCCAGCCAGTTCACCGGATCCAGGCCGAACACGCCGATAAAGCTGTTCAGCAGGCCATCAATGGCGAACAGCGCGCGCCACAGTACGGCAATGGCGACAGAGCTGCCGAGAATGGACGGAATGTAGTAAGCCGTACGGAAAAAGCCGATGCCGCGAAGTTTAAAATTCAGCACAAAGGCAATACCCAGCGCAAAGGCCAGTTTCAGCGGGATGGTCAAAAAGACATAAGCAAAAGTCACGCCCATCGATTTCCAGAAGAGGGTATCTTCCGTAAACATGTAGCGATAGTTTTCGATGCCGTTAAATACCGGCGGGCTCATCAAATCGTACTCAGTAAAACTGAGAAAGAATGATGAAATGAATGGGAAAGCCGTAAAGACTATCAACCCAATAATGTAGGGCGATATCCAGGCCAATCCCAGTAGTCTGTTTTCATTCATACATACCTACCTGGCGAACAATGTGTAATACGGATTCGGAGAGTTACTTTCTCCCGCCGCCGTAGCCGCGGGGATAAAAACAGCGTCTGTATGTGCGCTCGCTCACAATATTTGCCGTAGCCAGCGCAATGTAGGTCTAACTACCAGAAATTATTAGTAAAACACCTGGTTTTAATAACGTCTGAACATGCATTCTTGATTTGTAAAACATCGTTTTAAAATATTTTATTGGGTTTTAAATTCGCGTCATTCGATTAATTCGCGAAATGTGATCAAAGTCGAAACGATGTTTCAATAAAGTGAGGTGGTAGCGTTTTTCGCCCGAAAAACACGAGGTTTACAGAATCATCCAGGGGAAATAAACACCTAATGTTGCCGCGGATTAAGTATCGCAGAATGAAACCATTCAAAATGAAAACGATGATCTGGCGAATTATTTTACTGTCTGTGGGAAATAAAAAACGCCCCCAATAATGGGGGCGTTAATTAGGGTGCTTACTATCATTATTTTAAGAAATCTTCGCGCACCGGGGTGAAGGTATCAAGCAGGGTTCCCGCCTTCAGGCAGACGCAGCCGTGCATAATGTGCGGTTGCTTATAAAGAGTATCGCCTGCGGTGACGATATGTTTCTCATCACCGATGGTAAATTCGAATTCACCGGATAAGACATACGTGAGCTGTTCGTGAGGATGGTTGTGCATCGGGCCGATGGCACCTTGTTCGAACATGACTTCGACCGCCATCATTTTGCCGCCATGGGCGAGGATACGACGCGTTACGCCGTTGCCCAGATCGTCAAGCTGAGTGTCTTTATGGAAGATAAACATCGGGCTGTCCTGTAGTGAAGAAAAGAGTTAGTGAAACGTTGTTTCAAAATAATTTATCTCAGCGTTCCGCAAAAATAAACGCGAGACCAGAGAAGTTGAAAGTCGATCACAACTTTGATTGACTGATTGCAAAACCTGACGGAGAAACGCTATGAAAACGATAGGGCTGCTGGGTGGGATGAGCTGGGAATCGACCATCCCTTACTATCGCCTGATTAACGAGGGTGTGAAGGCCCGGATGGGAGGTCTGCACTCCGCCAGTTTGTTGCTGCACAGCCTGGATTTTCACGAAATCGAAGCCTGCCAGGCAACGGCACAGTGGCATAAAGCGGGTGAGATCCTCGCGCAGGCCGCTGCGGGTCTGGAGCAGGCTGGCGCGCAAGCCATTGTGCTTTGTACCAACACCATGCACAAAGTGGCCGGGCAAATTGAAGAGCGTTGCCATATTCCGTTCCTGCATATTGCCGATGCCACCGGGCGCGCCATTGAAAGCGCGGGCATGCGCAACGTCGCGCTGCTGGGCACGCGTTACACCATGGAGCAAGATTTTTATCGCGGGCGGCTGGAAAAACAGTTTGGTATCGAAACCTGCGTACCCGGCCCGGAAGATCGCGAACGCGTGAATGAAATCATCTTTGAAGAGCTGTGCCTTGGCACATTCAGCGATGAGTCGCGTTACTATTTTATCAATCTGATCAAACAAATGGCGAGTGAAGGCGCCGAAGGGGTGATTTTCGGCTGTACCGAGATTGGCCTGCTGATACCGGAAAAGAGCAGCCCGATTAAGGTGTTTGACACCGCCGCGCTGCACGCGGCCGATGCAGTGAATTTTATGCTCTCTTAGGACTCGCCCAGCATGGCGGCCAGCGGCTGGGCGATCAGCGGCATGGCTGCCTGTAAATGGCGCGCGAAAGCATCCACCAGCGCCGACGCCGGACGATGCAGTGGGCGGATCAGACTGACGGTAAAGGGGACGTCGATACTAAAACGGCGCACGGCGATACCGCTGGCGGCGTAATCCAGCGCTGTCAGCGGGTTAACCACAGAAAGCCCAACGCCCGCGCGCACCATTGCACAAACCGAGGCGGCGCTGTGGGTTTCCAGCACCATTCGCCGTTTCACCTGATGTTCCGTAAACAGCGCATCCAGCAGTTGCCGGTAGCTATCGGTACGCGACAGGCTGATGTAATTCTCCCCCTGAAAATCGGCTGGCGTCAGCACCGTTTTGCTGGCCAGCGGGTGATCCTGCGGCATCACGCACACTTCATTACAGGTCAGCAACGGCGTTCGTTCGGTGCCCGCCGGGGTGCTCAGCGTTTCGGTCAGGCCTAAATCATGGCGCTGTGCCGACAGCCACTCCTCCAGCAACGGCGACTCCTGCGGCACAATGTTCAGGCTGACATCCGGATAGCGGGCGAGAAAAGGTTGTAACAGCAGCGGTAAAAAAGATTGCGAGAAGACGGGCAAACAGGCGACGGAGAGTTCCCCCTGGCGAAACTCGCGCAGGCTTTCGGCGACGCTGACAATTCGGTCCAGCCCGTACCATGAGCGCTGCACCTCTTCAAACAGCCGCAGCCCTTGTACCGTAGGATGCAAACGCCCGCGCGAACGTTCAAACAGCTTCAGCCCCAGCACCTTTTCACAGCGCGCCAGCTCGCGGCTGACCGTCGGCTGCGAGGTATGCAGCAAGGCTGCGGCTTCAGTCAGATTGCCGGTGGTCATCACCGCGTGAAAAATTTCGATATGGCGCAAGTTAACAGCTGGCATCGCGGGATCTCGTTGCTGTGGGTTATCCATATCATTTTTGCATAGAGTCGCGATAAAACGATATTTTTTATTCCCTTCGCGCTGTGGCGTAATCAGTAAAAATTGCTGACGGAGTTCACCATGCCACGCTCACTACACCAGACCGATACCGACCTGAATGCCGAAAACCTGCTGCGGCTGCCTGCTGAATTTGGCTGCCCGGTATGGGTTTATGATGCGCAAATTATTCGCGCGCAAATCGCCAAACTCAGCGCGTTTGATGTGGTGCGTTTCGCGCAAAAGGCGTGCTCAAATATTCATATTCTGCGCCTGATGCGTGAGCAGGGCGTGAAAGTTGATTCGGTGTCGCTGGGCGAGATCGAGCGTGCGTTAGCAGCGGGTTACGATCCGCAAACGCATCCGGACGATATTGTTTTCACTGCCGATGTGATTGATGACGCCACGCTGGCGCGCGTCAGCGAGCTGGGTATTGCGGTGAACGCCGGTTCCGTCGATATGCTGGAACAGCTCGGCGCTGTGTCGCCGGGCCATCGCGTCTGGCTGCGCGTCAATCCGGGTTTTGGCCACGGCCACAGCCAGAAAACCAATACCGGCGGTGAAAATAGCAAACACGGTATCTGGTACAGCGATCTCAATGCGGCTCTGGCGGTGATGCAGCGCTATCAGCTAAAACTGGCGGGCATTCACATGCACATCGGTTCCGGCGTTGATTACGGCCATCTTGAGCAGGTGTGCGGCGCAATGGTGCGCCAGGTGGTGGATTTCGGCCAGGATCTGCCGGCTATCTCCGCCGGTGGCGGGCTTTCCATTCCCTACCATGAAGGGGAAGATCAGGTTGATACGGCTCACTATTTTGGTTTGTGGAATGCCGCTCGCGAGCAAATCGCCAAACATCTCGGCCATGCGGTGAAACTGGAGATCGAACCGGGACGCTTCCTGGTGGCGGAATCCGGCGTACTGGTATCGCAGGTGCGCAGCGTGAAGAATATGGGTAGCCGCCACTTTGTGCTGATTGACGCCGGTTTTAACGATCTGATGCGCCCGGCGATGTACGGCAGCTATCATCACATTACCGCGCTGGCTGGCGATGGCCGCGATCTGCGTCAGGCTGAACTTATCGACACCGTGGTTGCAGGGCCGCTGTGTGAATCCGGCGATGTCTTTACCCAACAAGAGGGCGGGAAAGTGGAAACCCGCGCGCTGCCTGCGGTAAAAGCGGGGGATTATCTGGTGCTGCATGATACCGGCGCGTACGGCGCATCGATGTCGTCAAACTACAACAGCCGCCCGCTGCTGCCGGAAGTGCTGTTTGATCATGGCGTTGCGCGCCTGATCCGCCGCCGTCAGACCATCGACGAGCTGCTGGCGCTGGAGCAGTTCTAATCCTGATACGGTCCCGCCGCCACCGAATCGCGCAATACCAGCGTGCCGGTAAACGGGGGGATCGGTTCAATCTCGTCGGCATTCGCCAGTTTGATTGCCTGATCGATAGCCGTGGCGATCATGGTATCGATCGGCAGATAGACCGTTGACAGCCCAGGCTCCAGCCAGCGAGCGCTGGGCGCATCATCAAAACCAAACAGCGAAATATCCTGCGGAATGCGCAAACCGGCCTGGTAGAGCGCCTTCGATGCGCCGAGCGCCATATCATCGTTACAGGCGAACAAGGCACTGAAATGCGCCCCTTCTTGCAACATCTCACGGCACAACTCATAGCCGCGCGTCATGGTGGCGTCGCCGTATTTTACTCTTCCCGCATCCCAGCTAATTCCATGTTTTTCCAGCGCCTTGCGATACCCCATTAGTCGCGCTTTGCCGGTGGGAGTATGAATTGGCACGGTGATGCAGGCGATCTCGCGGTGGCCAAGGCCCGCCAGATAATCCACCGCCTGGAAGGCGGCATCCTGCTGCTCGAAGAAGACACATTTATCATGCGCCTGGGATAATTCGCGGTTGATCACGATCAGCGGCATCGGCGTTTCATCGATCAAACGCAGGATGCTGTTTTCACTCATAAAACGGGTATAGAGAATAATGGCGTCGCAGCGACGGTCCGCCAGCATCTGCACCGCCAGCGTTTCCCGCTCCGGCGTGTCGTGACCGTCGGTGACAATCAGTTGCTTACCGTGAAATTCCGTCCGGCGGGAAGCCTGCTGTAGCAGGCGGCCAAAATAGAAACCGTCAAAGCTGGAAACCACCAGGCCAATGCTATTACTGGTACGATTCGCCAGCGATTGCGCCAGAAAATTGGGGCGGTACCCCAGCTCTTCCATCGCTTTAAAAACCTGAGCGCGGGTGCTCTCTTTGACTTGCCCCGTTTTGTTGAGCACCCGGGAAACCGTCGCTTTCGACACGCCTGCGCGCAGTGAAACATCCAGCATTGTGACCATGACAAGCTCTCCGCATTAATGAGAGGCAGTTTAACACACTCATTTCGCGGGTTAAGGCGTAGCGGGTGGGTTTGGCTTAAGTACGGAAATATCCCTGAAAAAGCTAAGGTGGCATGCCAATGTGAGTAATCGCTTCGTTTTGGAATACCAGTAGAGGGCTTGCGAGCCGGGTCACAGAACTTTTCTAACGCTGTGGCTATTTTTGGTATGCCAAATGGAATCCGGCTGTATACCTGTACCGATAAAAAAAGCCCCCCTTAACTGAGGTGTGACCCTATGGCCCTACAAGAAAAACTCATTGATTCTCTGGGTAGTTTCGCCACCAAGTTCAACAGCTATCGCTATATCATGGCGATCAAATCTTCGTTTATTACGCTGATGCCGGTCATTATTGTCGGCGCGTTCTCGGTATTAATTTCCAACATGGTACTGGACCCGAAAAACGGTCTCGCCAGCTTCCAGGCGCTGTCGTTTCTCGCTGCGCTCAAACCGATTACCAGCGCCATTAACTATGCCACGCTGAACTTCCTCAACATTGGCGCGGTGTTTTTAATTGGTATTGAACTGGGGCGTATTAACGGCATCAAGTCGCTGTTTCCCGGTCTGCTGGCGGTGATCTGCTTTATCTGCGTGACGCCCACTACTGTCGAGATGATGGTGGATGGTCAGATGCATGTGGTGAAAGATGTGCTGCTGCGCCAGTTCTCCGATACCCGCAGCCTGTTCCTCGGCATGTTTATCGCTATTTTGTCGGTGGAAGTCTACTGCTGGCTGGAAAACCGCGAGAGCCTGAAGATCAAAATGCCGGATACCGTGCCGCCGAACGTTTCTGCCTCGTTCTCGGCGCTGATCCCGGCGATCATTACCACCACGCTGATCGCCACTTTCGGCTTCGTCTTCCATCAGGTGACCGGCATGTATCTGTATGACGCCGTGTATCAGGTGGTGCAGCAACCGCTGGAGCGCGTGGTACAAAGCCTGCCCGGCATTCTGCTGCTGATGTTTGTCGCGCAATTGTTCTGGGTGATCGGTATTCACGGCAACCAAATGATCAAACCGATCCGTGAACCGCTGCTGCTGGGGGCGATCACCGTCAATATGAGCGCCTTTGAGCAAGGGAAAGAGGTGCCGAACATCATCACCATGCCGTTCTGGGATGTGTACATGAGCATCGGCGGTTCCGGCCTGACCATCGGCCTGCTGATTGCGGTAATGATCGCCACGAAACGCAAAGAGATGAAAGAGATCGCCAAGCTGTCGATAGGTCCTGGGATCTTCAATATTAACGAGCCGGTGATCTTCGGTATGCCGATCATGCTGAACCCGATCCTCGCCATTCCGTTCATTATCACCCCGCTGGTGACCGGCTCGATCGGCTACTTCGCGACGGTAACCGGTTTTGCCGGGAAAGCCGTGGTGATGGTGCCCTGGACGACGCCGCCGTTGATCAATGCCTGGCTCTCTACCGCAGGCTCAATGGGGGCGGTGGTGACCCAGTTAATCTGCATTGTTACCGCCGTCGTTATCTATCTGCCGTTTGTGAAGATCGCCTCCCGCCGCGCGGAACAGGCGCAATTACAGGCGCAAGCCGCCAACAATGCCTGAGGATGTTATGAGTACAAAAACCATTGCCATTCCGCCGTCGTTTATTCTGGGCGCGGCGGCATCGGCCTGGCAAACCGAAGGCTGGGAAGGGAAAAAGGCGGGCCAGGATTCGTGGCCTGATCTCTGGTACAAAAACGATCGCCACGTCTGGCATGAGGGTTATGGCCCGGCGGTGGCCACGAATTTCTACCAGCGTTTTCGCGAAGATGTGCAACTGATGAAGCAGGCGGGGTTAACCCACTACCGCACCTCGATCAACTGGTCGCGCTTTCTTACCGATTACGAGCAGGGCGTGGTGGATGAGACTTACGCCAGCTATTACGACCAGCTTTTTGATGAGATGCAGCGCCATGGCATAACGCCGATGATCTGTCTGGAGCACTACGAGCTGCCCGGTTATCTGCTGGAAACCTACGGCGGCTGGGCCTCAAAGAGAGTGGTCGAACTCTATCTGCTGTACGTTGAGAAAGTGTTTGAGCGCTTCCACCATAAAGTGACGCGCTGGTTTACCTTTAATGAGCCGATTGTGGTGCAAACCCGCGTCTATCTTGATGCGCTGCGCTGGCCGTATGAGCAGAACACCAGCACCTGGATGCAGTGGAACCACCACAAAAACCTGGCGACGGCAAAAGTGGTGAAGCTGTTTCGCGAGAAGGGGTACGCCGGAACTGTCGGTTGCATTCTCAACCCGGAAGTGACTTACCCACGTTCCAGCGCTCCGCACGATGTACAGGCGGCACAGCGTTATGATCTGTTCTATAACCGCGTGTTCCTCGATCCGCTGGTGAAAGGCCACTATCCGCAGGAGCTGGTGGATCTGCTGGAAAAACACAACGTTAAATGGGATTACAGCGCAGAGGAACTGGCGATCATTCGCGACAACACCGTCGATGAACTGGGCATCAATCTTTACTATCCGCACCGTGTGAAAGCGCCATCGCGCGCCTGGCACCCGGAGACACCGTTCCACCCGGCGTATTACTATGAGCCGTTTGAGCTGCCGGGCAGAAAGATGAACAAATCGCGCGGCTGGGAGATCCTGCCGGAGATCATCTATGACATGGCGATGCGCATCAAAAACGAGTACGGCAATATTCCGTGGTTTGTTGCGGAAAGCGGCATGGGCGTGGAGAACGAAGGGCAGTTCCGCAATGCTGAGGGAACCATTGAGGATGATTACCGCATTGAGTTCATCGCCGCGCATCTGTATCAGACGCTGCGGGCGCGGGAAGAAGGCGCGAACTGCCACGGCTATATGCTGTGGGCGTTTACCGACAACGTTTCGCCGATGAACGCCTTTAAAAACCGCTATGGGCTGGTGGAGATCGATCTGCAGCACAACCGCGATCGGCGGGCGAAAAAGTCGCTGCACTGGTTCCGCGCGCTGAGCGATGAGCGCCGGTTGACCCTTACCCTCGATGATGAAGTAAGATAGCGCGCAATAACTAATAAGTGCAGGTGATATTGTGGAGAAGGCCGTCGTTCCGCCGGAAAAAAAACAGTACCAGGAGATTGGCGAGGATTTACGCGAGCAAATCATCCAGGGGCACTATCCCGTTGGCTCCCGCCTGCCGCCGGAGCGCAATATCGCCGAAAAATATGGCGTCAGCCGCACCATTGTGCGCGAAGCGCTGCTGATGCTGGAATTGCAGGGCACGGTTGATATTCGCCAGGGGTCGGGCGTCTATGTGATGCGTATTCCGCAGGCCCATGAAAACGAGGAAGAGCGCTTTCTCAGTAGCGATGTTGGCCCGTTCGAGATCCTGCAAGCGCGTCAGTTGCTGGAGAGCAATATTGCTGCCTTTGCGGCGACTATGGCGACGCGGGCGGATGTTGACAACCTGCGGCGTATTCTCGAACAAGAGCAGCGCGCCATCGCCCTGAATGACACCACCCAGGACAACAGCAAGATGTTTCATCTGGTGCTGGCCGGGGCTTCGCAAAACCAGATGCTGCTGGCAACGGTAGAGAGCATCTGGCATCAGATGGACAGTAGCCCGCTGTGGCAACAGTTTAATGTGCATATCGCCAGCCGTCCGTATCGCCTGAAATGGCTGGGCGATCGGCAAACGCTGCTGGCAGCGGTGCGTCGCCGCGATGTGATGGGCGCCTGGCAGGCGATGTGGCAGCATCTGGAAAATGTCAAAAAAAGCCTGCTGGAGCTATCTGATGAAGATGCGCCGGACTTCGACGGCTATCTGTTTGAATCCGTCCCCATCTTCCAGGGAAAACTGATGTGAAAATCCTTCCTCTCTACGAAGCGCCGCGCTTTGCGCCGCAGGTTATCGAGTGGCTGTGGCATGAGTTTGGCGATTCCCTGCCGCGCGATTTCTTTGCCAGCATTATTGATCACAGCCAGACGCCGGGCGCGTTACCGTTGACGTTTGTGCTGGTTGACGGCGATGAACTGCTGGCGACTGTCGGGCTGTGGCGCTGCGATTTGATCAGCCGTCAGGATCTTTTCCCGTGGCTGGCCGCGTTGTATGTAAAAGAAAGCGCGCGCGGGCAGGGGCTGGCCGGGCAGCTACAGCATCATGTGATGGCGCAGGCAAAAGCAATGGGATTTAGTCAGTTACATCTCTATTCCGCCTGCCGCGATTTTTATGAGCGCTACGGCTGGGAGTATATTGGCGACGGGCTGGATTACCCGAACACGCATGTGCATTTGTATCGCATTGCGCTGTGAGTTTTTCGGCTAAACGCAGAAGAATATGCAGGCCGGATAAGCATTAACGCCTTCCGGCAAGCAATCAGGCTCAGGGCAACCCGCGTTAACTCTCCTGCGGGGCAATCACTGAATGGCGGCGCACCAGCGTCGGGTTAAACAGATGCGTTATCTCCGGCAGTGGACGGTTTTCCGCCAGCGCCAGCGCCAGCTCGGCGGCCTGTGTCGCCATGGTGACAATCGGGTAACGGACGGTGGTCAGCCGGGGACGCACATAGCGCGACACCAGCACATCATCGAAGCCAATCAGCGAAATCTCGCCCGGCACATCAATGCCATTATCATTCAGTACGCCCATTGCGCCCGCCGCCATCGAATCGTTGTAACAGGCAACGGCGGTAAAGTTTCTGCCGCGACCTAGCAGTTCAGTCATCGCCTGTTCGCCGCCGCTTTCATCCGGCTCGGCGAAGGTCACCAGTCGGTCATTGCAGGGCAGGTCATTCTCTTTCAGCGCATCGTAATAACCCTGCAAGCGATCTTCCGCGTCGGAAATGGCGTGGTTTGAGCAAAGGTAGCCAATGCGCGTATGGCCTTGCTGGATCAGGTGGCGGGTTGCCAGCCACGCGCCGTAGCGGTCGTCGAGCGCCACGCAGCGCTGTTCAAAACCCGGCAGAATGCGGTTGATCAGTACCATGCCAGGAATTTGCTTCATCAGCGAAGCCAGTTCTTCATCGGGGATAGTTTTGGCGTGTACCACCAGCGCGCCGCAGCGATGGCGGATCAACTGCTCGATGGCTTTGCGCTCTTTCTCTTCGTTGTGGTAGCCGTTGCCAATCAGCAGAAAATTACCGGTGGCGGAAGCGACTTGCTCAACGGCTTTCACCATCGCGCCGAAAAAAGGATCTGAAACATCGCCGACCACCAGACCGACGGTTTCCGTCGATTGCTGCGCCAGCGCGCGGGCGTTGGCGTTCGGATGATAATTCAGCGCATCCATTGCACTTTGCACCGCCAGCCGTGAAGATTCGCTCGCTTTTGGCGAGTCGTTAATCACACGGGAAACCGTAGCAACGGAGACGCCTGCCAGCCGTGCTACATCTTTAATGGTCGCCATGGCGTACCTTCCTTAGGGGTAAGCGTTTACACACTGTGTAGTGTTACGGAAAAGGAATGGCTAATCAAGGCAGTTACCTGCTGGTAGTGTGCAAACGTGAAGTGACGCGTTGGAAAGCCGTGGAACCGTTACACAAAAAAGTTTTGCCGATTAATACAGGTAAAACCTTTAGTTACACTTTGCGCAAAGCTGTTTCGATTGTCTGCTGGTGGCGCGTTCTCCCCCATGACAGAGTGGTTATCCCAGAGGTATTGATAGGTGGGCGCAGCCCCCGGGTTGCATACTCGAATTACACCAACCTGCGCAGATGCGCAGGTTTTTTTTTGCCCGCGTTGTTACAAGCAAAGCGAATCGACACACCTCGTTTCACTTCGGCTCATTCCCTTGCTTTTTCCCGCTGGCGGTACGCCCGCGCCAACGCCACAATCAAGATCCCAGAGGTATTGATTGGTGATTTATTCGGTACGCTCTTCGTACTCATTTCTTGCACCAACCTGCGCGGACGCGCAGGTTTTTTTTTGCCCTGAATTTCTCCTCCAGCACTTCTCGTGTAATCTGCCACAATTTGCAAACTTACTTATTTCTCTGGCAAAAGGAGTTGAGATGCTACTGGGCTTTTTTCGCGAACTGTTTCGCGTTTTGTTCCGGGTGCAGTTGACCGGCAGCACTGAAGCACTACACGGCGAACGTGTGTTGATTACCCCTAACCATGTCTCCTTTATTGATGGCATTCTGCTGGCGCTGTTCCTGCCTGTACGCCCGGTTTTTGCGGTTTATTCCTCGATCAGCAGCCAGTGGTATATGCGCTGGATCCGCTCTATCGTTGACTTTGTCCCTCTCGACCCCACCAAACCGATGTCGATTAAATATCTGGTGCGCCTGATCGAGCAGGGCCGCCCGGTGGTGATTTTCCCTGAAGGGCGCATTTCGCTCTCGGGGTCGCTGATGAAAATCTATGACGGCGCGGGTTTTGTCGCCGCCAAATCGGGCGCAACGGTAATACCGCTGCGTATTGATGGCGCCGAGCTGACTTATTTCAGCCGCCTGAAAGGGCTGGTTAAACAGCGTCTGTTTCCGCGCATTACGCTGCATATTCTGCCGCCGACATCTTTACCGATGCCGGAAGCACCGCGCGCGCGCGATCGCCGCAAAATCGCCGGTGAGATGTTGCACCAAATCATGATGGAAGCGCGCATGGCTGTGCGCCCGCGCGAAACGCTGTTTGAAGCATTTCTCGCCGCGCAGTACCGTTTCGGCGCCAACAAGCCCTGCGTCGAAGACATTAACTTTACTCCCGACAGCTACCGCAAGCTGCTGACCAAGACGCTGTTCGTTGCGCGCATCCTGGAAAAATACAGTGAGCAGGGGGAGAAAATTGGCCTGATGCTGCCCAATGCAGGCATCAGCGCGGCGGTCATTTTTGGGGCGATTGCCCGTGGCCGAATTCCGGCGATGATGAACTACACTGCCGGGGTGAAAGGGCTTGGCAGCGCCATCACGGCAGCGCAAATCAAAACCATCTTCACCTCGCGAACCTTTATAGATAAAGGCAAGCTCTGGCATCTGCCGGAGCAGCTTACCCAGGTGCGCTGGGTCTATCTGGAAGATCTGAAGGGCGATGTTACGCTGCAAGATAAGGTTTGGATTTTCCGCCATTTGCTGACGCCGCTAAAAGCGCAAGTGGCGCAGAAACCGGAGGATCCAGCGCTGGTGCTCTTTACCTCCGGTTCTGAAGGCAACCCGAAAGGCGTGGTGCATAGCCACAAGAGCATTCTGGCTAACGTTGAGCAGATCAAAACCATCGCTGACTTTACCGCCAACGACCGCTTTATGTCGGCGCTACCGCTGTTCCACTCGTTTGGCCTGACGGTAGGGTTGTTTACGCCGCTGCTGACCGGGGCGGAAGTGTTTCTCTATCCCAGCCCGCTGCACTATCGCGTGGTGCCGGAACTGGTCTATGACCGCAACTGTACCGTGCTGTTTGGCACCTCGACCTTTCTCGGCAACTATGCGCGTTTCGCCAATCCTTACGACTTTTTCCGCCTGCGGTATGTTGTGGCTGGCGCCGAAAAGCTCCAGGAGAGCACGCGCCAGTTGTGGCAGGACAAATTCGGCCTGCGCATTCTGGAAGGTTATGGCGTGACCGAATGTGCGCCGGTGGTTTCGATTAACGTGCCGATGGCGGCGAAACCGGGCACGGTTGGCCGTATTCTGCCGGGAATGGATGCGCGTCTGATGGCAGTGCCGGGTATTGAAGAGGGCGGACGCCTGCAACTGAAAGGGCCGAACGTGATGACCGGCTATCTGCGGGTAGAAAACCCTGGCGTGCTGGAAGCGCCGTCGGCGGAGAATATTCATGGCGAGCAGGAAGCTGGCTGGTACGACACTGGCGATATCGTGCGTTTTGATGAGCAAGGATTTGTGCAGATTCAGGGGCGCGCGAAGCGTTTTGCCAAAATTGCCGGTGAGATGATCTCGCTGGAGACGGTGGAACAGCTGGCGCTGGCGGTGTCGCCGGAGAAAATGCATGCCACGGTGATTAAAAGTGATGCCAGCAAAGGTGAAGCGCTGGTGATGTTTACGAACGATGAATCGCTGACGCGCGATAAACTTCTGCAGTATGCGCGTGCGCAGGGTGTCCCTGAACTGGCGGTACCGCGTGACATTCGTTATCTCAAGCAACTGCCGGTGCTGGGCAGCGGCAAGCCAGATTTTGTCACGCTCAAAACGATGGTTGACGAGGCGGAAACCCAACATGCTTAAACCTGAGATCAACGCCTCGCTGTGGTCGCGCGGAATGATGGCGGTGATCGCCGCCCAGTTCCTTTCGGCATTTGGCGACAATGCGCTGCTGTTTGCCACGCTGGCGCTGCTGAAGGCTGAGTTTTACCCGGACTGGAGCCAGCCGATCCTGCAAATGGTGTTTGTGGGCGCTTACATCCTGTTTGCCCCATTTGTCGGTCAGGTGGCGGATAGTTTCGCCAAAGGCCGGGTAATGATGATGGCGAACGGCTTAAAGCTGCTGGGCGCTGCGAGCATTTGCTTTGGCGTGAATCCCTTTGTCGGCTATCTGCTGGTGGGCATTGGCGCGGCGGCTTACTCTCCGGCGAAGTACGGCATCCTCGGCGAGATCACTTCCGGGGATAAGCTGGTTAAAGCCAATGGGCTGATGGAGTCATCAACTATTGCCGCCATTCTGCTCGGTTCTGTGGCGGGTGGCGTGCTGGCCGACTGGCATGTGCTTGCTGCGCTGGGCGTTTGTACGCTGGTTTATGCGGGCGCGGTCGTCGCAAATTTACTGATCCCAAAGCTGCCCGCTGCGCGGCCGGGGCAGTCCTGGCGTTTTACGCCGATGACGTACAGCTTCTTTAGCGCCTGCAAAAGTTTGTGGCGCAACGGTGAAACCCGCTTTTCGCTGGTTGGCACCAGCCTGTTCTGGGGGGCGGGTGTGACGCTGCGCTTCCTGCTGGTGCTGTGGGTGCCGGTAGCGCTGGGTATTACTGACAACGCCACGCCGACCTATCTGAACGCGATGGTGGCGGTCGGGATTGTGGTCGGTGCCGGGCTGGCGGCGAAGCTGGTCACGCTGGAAACTGTCGCGCGCTGTATGCCTGCAGGGGTTTTGATTGGCGTCGCGGTGGTGCTGTTTTCGTTACAACATGCTTTGCTGCCTGCTTATGGCGTTCTGATGCTGATCGGCATGCTGGGCGGCTTTTTTGTCGTGCCACTGAATGCGTTGCTACAGGCGATTGGTAAAGCGTCGGTCGGGGCGGGCAATGCGATTGCCGTGCAGAATCTCGGCGAAAACATGGCAATGCTGGTAATGCTGGGGCTGTACTCGCTGGCGGTAAAAGCCAGCGCTCCGGTAGTGGGAACGGGCGTCGGCTTTGGCGTGATCTTTGCGCTGGCGATAGCGGCGCTGTGGTTCTGGCAGCGCCGCCGGTAAGTTTACGGCGCCGGGTAGGTATATATCTGGTGCGCCGCTTCAATCTCCGCCAGCACATCCTGGCTCAGATCCAGATGCAGGCTTTCCACATTGGTTTTCAACTGTTCCATCGTCGTCGCGCCCAGCAGGGTGCTGGCGACGAAGGGCTGGCGACGGACAAACGCCAGCGCCATCTGCGCCGGATCGAGATTGTGTCGCTTCGCAATATCCACATAAGCCGCCACCGCTTTTTGCGCCTGCTCACCGCTGTAACGCGTAAAGCGGCTGAACAGCGTGTTGCGCGCGCCTGCGGGTTTCGCCCCGTTGAGGTATTTCCCGGTCAGCGTGCCGAAGGCGAGGCAGGAGTAGGCCAGCAGTTCTACACCTTCATACTGGCTCACTTCCGCAAGGCCCACTTCAAAGCTGCGGTTTAGCAGACTGTACGGGTTCTGGATGGTGACAATGCGCGGCAGTTCATGCTTTTCCGCCAGATGCAGATAGCGCATCACGCCAAAGGCGGTTTCGTTCGAGACGCCGATATAACGAATTTTGCCCGCGCGCTGAAACTCAGTCAGCGCTTCCAGCGTTTCCAGCAGCGTTATGACCGGCGCGCTCTCTACCCAGCTATAACCCAGCTTGCCGAAGCAGTTAGTGGCGCGCTGCGGCCAGTGAACCTGGTAGAGATCGAGATAATCGGTTTGCAGACGTTTTAAACTTTCATCCAGCGCGCTGCGGATGTTTTTACGATCGAGCGCCTGATCCGGACGGATCCCGCTGTCATTGTTGCGGCTTGGGCCGCTGACTTTAGAGGCGATAACCAGCTTTTCGCGGTTGCCGCGTTTTGCCAGCCAGTTGCCGACATAGGTTTCGGTTAAACCCTGCGTTTCCGGGCGTGGCGGAACAGGGTACATCTCTGCGACATCAATCAGGTTGATTCCCTGGCTGACGGCGTAATCGAGCTGTGCATGGGCGTCGGCTTCGCTGTTTTGTTCACCAAACGTCATTGTGCCCAGCCCCAGGGTGCTGATTTCCAGCGAACTGTGGGGGATACGGTGATACTGCATAGCCGGCTTCCTTAAAAATACAACGTCAGTAGTCCTGACAAAGGACTATAAACATGGCAGAGGGGAAGCAAAAGGGAAAGGGAAAATTCACAAAAAGGTCAGCAGGTCACTGACCTTTAAAGATATTTCTTAGCGTTCGATAATCTGGGAGACATCATCACGGTTAATCTGCATTTTGTTGCCTTGCTGATCGCGATAGCTGACCAGCCCGGTATCATCATCAATTTCCGGCTTACCATCCGTCAGGATCATTCTGCCGTCTTTTGTTGCCATTACGTAATCGCTACTGCATCCGGAAACCGCAAAAGCTAAACCTACTGCGGAAATAATCACCGCCCATTTTTTCATCACTCAGACCCTCTCATTGCATGCGTCACACACAGTCTAGTAATAACCCGCTGTTTCGCGATGGAAAAGGGAGATTTTCTGAAAATAGCGGTTAGAGCAGGTAAGGAAGTGAAAAGCGCTTCCCCGACCGGGGAAGCGCTTTGCTTACAGTGGATTTTTTTTGTTGCGCAACAGGTTAAGCCACTCGACAGCGATAGAGAAGAACATCGCGAAGTAGATATAACCTTTCGGCACATGAATCGAAACGCTTTCGAGGATCAGCGTAAAGCCGACCAGAATCAAAAACGACAGCGCCAGCATTTTGACCGACGGATGGCGATCGACAAATTCGCCAATCGGACGCGCGGCAAACATCATCACGCCAACAGCGATCACGACGGCGGCCATCATGATGAACAGATGATCGGAGAGACCCACTGCGGTAATCACCGAATCGAGACTGAAAATGATATCCAGCAGCATGATCTGCACGATAGCGCCGAGGAAAGAGTGAACGTTAGTTTTCAGCCCTTCTTCTTCACCTTCGATCGACTCGTGGATCTCTTTGCTCGCTTTCCAGATCAGGAACAATCCGCCGAGAAAAAGGATCATGTCACGCGCCGAAACGCTGTGATCAAAAAGGGTGAATAACGGATGCGTCAGTCTTGTTACCCAGGCAATAGAAGCCAGCAGCAGCAGTCGCATCAGCATTGCCGCTGCCAGCCCAAGCCGACGGGCGTGATTACGTTGCGCGGTAGGTAACTTTGCAACAACCAGAGAGAGGAAAATAATATTATCGATCCCTAACACGATCTCCAGCAGCGTCAGCGTACCGAGCGCAAGCCAGGCGTTAGGGTCGGTGATCCATGCAAATAACATCAATAAAAGTCCTGCAAAAAAAGAAGCGCTAATTATAAGCGTCGGTGAGGCTGTGGCAAAAAATTAATAGCCGGATAGAAAAAAGTGGCGAGCCAGCAGCGAGCGGGTGAAGTTCTTTTTCAGGTAGAAACCGCGAGGTAGCGTGAGAATAGGCTCCCCATGTTCGCCAATCGCTTCCGTTAACGCTTTGCTGTTGGCGGCCTTGGGACGTAATTGCAGGACTTCGCCGTGACGGGCGGTAATACGCGTGACCTGGCCCAACACAATCAGATCCATCAACTCTTCCCAGTCCTGGCGCAACTGCTGCTCTTCTTCCTCATTGGGGCTCCAGAGCAACGGCGATCCGACACGGCGATCGGCTACCGGGATCTCGCGTGAACCCTCTATCGGGATCCATAACACGCGTTTCAGCTTGTGCCGGACATGGCTGGTTTCCCACACCACGCCGCTATTCCCGGTGAGTGGCGCGACGCAAACAAAGGTGGTTTCCAGCGGGCGGCCCTGGTTATCCACCGGAATGGTTTTTAACTCGACGCCCAGCGCGGCGAAGTCCTGTTCGGGTTTGCTTCCGGCGCTGGCGCCCAGCCATAGCTCAAGCAACACACCGATCCAGCCTTTATCCCGTTTCAGATCGCGCGGCACCGGCAGTCCCACCAATGCCGCCAGTTCGCCAAGCGAATAGCCTGCCAGGCGCTGTGCCTGAGCGAGTAACTGAGCCTCGGATTCTGGTGGCGAAGTGAAGGGAGACAACGCGAACATGTCACTAACCTTTTGATTAAAAAACAGGCAGTAGTTTTCCACTGTAGTCTGGTAGTTTACCGTTTTCAGTGGAATATAGGCAACGCAATGATTTAAAAGATAATTTATTTGTGTTTGTAATGTGTTGCGCAACAGCCTGCCAGGTTTTCCAAATCTGGTCACTGACAATGAACAGGATCTTACACCATGTTATCCACAGAAAAATGGGATAACTGATGAAAACCCTCACTACTGTTTCCATTTACAGCCTTGACGTGCGATGAAAATCGAGTTTCTGCACAAAATATGCCTAACTTATTGGCATAATCTGTGGATAAAAACGGCTCTGTTCGATCTTTCATCAGCGCCAGGATCCTAAGAGTGATGATCGTCACGTAATGCTGCAAAAAACCGGTGATAAGTCACTTAACTAAATGAATCACCGAGTTTTATTTTTTTACCCGATAAATGGGTTATTCAGACTGTTCTGGGTTTTCCCTGGGTAATTCCATACTTTTTCACAACTCTATCCACAGAAAAGGTGAATAAAACCCGTCTGAGGCAGGGGGTGATGTTTATAACTCTTATGCAAACTGTGAGTTATTCAATCGTTATCCGTTCGTATCCCTGTCATAGAGTGGTTTACCGTTTTCCGGGAGTGTGAAACAATCTCGTCATTCAGGTTTATTTTGAGGTAGTCCGGTGATTGATGACGATGGCTACCGCCCAAATGTGGGAATCGTAATCTGCAATCGACAGGGCCAGGTGATGTGGGCCAGACGCTTCGGGCAGCACTCATGGCAATTTCCCCAGGGGGGGATCAACCCAGGCGAGACCCCGGAGCAGGCGATGTACCGGGAACTGTTCGAGGAAGTGGGCTTAAGTCGTAAAGATGTTCGTATCCTTGCTTCTACCCGTAACTGGTTGCGTTACAAGTTACCGAAACGTTTGGTGCGTTGGGACACAAAGCCGGTTTGTATCGGCCAGAAACAAAAATGGTTTCTTTTGCAGTTGATTGGTAATGATGCAGAAATCAATATGCAAACCAGTAGCACTCCTGAGTTTGATGGCTGGCGTTGGGTAAGCTACTGGTATCCTGTTCGTCAGGTAGTCTCGTTTAAACGCGACGTCTACCGACGGGTGATGAAAGAGTTTGCAAGTGCGGTGTTATCGCTTCAGGAAACGCCTCCTAAGCCACAAAACGCACCTGCCTGGCGACGTAAACGAGGTTAAGCCACCCACATTATGCTCACCCGACTGCGAGAAATAGTTGAGAAAGTTGCCAGCGCGCCGCGTCTTAACGAAGCGCTGGAGATACTGGTTACCGACGTGTGTCTGGCGATGGAAACCGAAGTATGCTCGGTCTATCTTGCAGATCACGACAGGCGCTGTTTTTATCTGATGGCGACGCGCGGCTTAAAAAAGCCGCGTGGCCGCACTGTCACGCTCGCATTCGATCAGGGGATCGTGGGCCTGGTTGGCCGACTGGCGGAGCCTATCAACCTTGCCGATGCGCAGAAACATCCCAGCTTTAAATATATTCCTGCGGTAAAAGAGGAGCGTTTTCGCGCGTTTCTCGGCGTACCAATTATCCAGCGTCGTCAGTTGCTTGGCGTACTGGTTGTGCAGCAGCGTGAGCTGCGCCAGTACAATGAAAGCGAAGAGTCCTTTCTGGTCACACTGGCTACCCAGGTCGCCGGGATCCTTTCCCAGTCACAATTAAATGCCTTGTTTGGTCAGTATCGGCAGACTCGTATTCGCGCGCTGCCTGCTTCGCCGGGGGTTGCCATTGCCGAAGGTTGGATGGATCAAACCCTGCCGTTGATGGAGCAGGTTTATCCGGCATCGACGCTGGATACCTCGCTTGAGCGTGAAAGGCTGACCAGCGCGCTGGAAGAGGCTGCCAACGAATTCCGCCGTTACAGCAAGCGTTTTTCCGCCGGTGCGCAAAAAGAGACGGCGGCGATTTTCGATCTCTATTCCCACCTGCTCTCCGATGCGCGTTTGCGCCGTGAGCTGTTCGAAGAAGTGGACAGAGGCGTGGTGGCCGAATGGGCGGTGAAAACGGTGATTGAAAGTTTCGCCGAACAGTTTGCCGCGCTCAGCGATGGTTATCTGAAAGAACGGGCCGGCGATCTCCGGACCCTCGGCCAGCGTCTGCTGTTCCACCTTGATGACAATATTCAGGGGCCGAATACCTGGCCGGAGCGCTTTGTGCTGGTCGCCGATGAGCTTTCGGCGACAACGCTGGCAGAGTTGCCGCACGATCGGCTGGTGGGCGTAGTGGTGCGCGACGGTGCCGCCAACTCTCATGCCGCGATCATGGTGCGCGCGCTTGGCATTCCGACGGTGATGGGGGCGGATATCCAGCCTTCTGCGCTGCATCGCCGTACGCTGATTGTCGATGGTTACCGCGGCGAATTGCTGGTGGATCCGGAACCGGTTCTGCTACAGGAATACCAGCGTCTCATCACTGAGGAAAATGAGCTCAGCCGTCTCGCCGAAGATGATGTCAATCTGGCGGCGCAGCTTAAAAGCGGCGAGCGGGTGAAAGTGATGCTGAATGCTGGCTTAAGCCCGGAGCATGAAGAGAAACTCGGCAGCCGCATCGACGGTATCGGGCTGTACCGCACTGAAATTCCCTTTATGCTGCAAAGCGGCTTTCCGTCGGAAGAGGAGCAGGTGGCGCAATATCAGGGCATGCTGCAAATGTTCAACGACAAGCCGGTAACGCTGCGTACGCTGGATATTGGCGCCGATAAACAACTGCCCTATATGCCCATCAGCGAGGAAAATCCCTGTCTTGGCTGGCGAGGCATTCGTATTACGCTCGATCAGCCGGAAATTTTCCTCGTGCAGGTGCGCGCCATGCTGCGCGCTAATGCGGCGACCGGCAACCTCAGTATTCTGCTGCCGATGATCACCAGCATTGACGAGGTGGATGAGGCAAAACGGCTCATTGAACGCGCCGGACGTGAAGTCGAAGAGATGATCGGCTACGCCATTCCACGCCCGCGTATTGGCGTGATGCTGGAAGTGCCCTCAATGGTGTTTATGTTGTCGCATCTGGCAAGCCGCGTTGATTTTATCTCCATCGGCACTAACGATCTGACACAGTATATTCTGGCGGTGGATCGCAACAATACCCGCGTAGCGACAATGTATGACAGTCTGCATCCGGCCGTGCTGCGTGCGCTGTCGATGGTGGCTACTGAGGCGGAACGGTTAGGCATCGACCTTTGCCTGTGCGGTGAAATGGCCGGGGATCCGATGTGTGTCGCCGTGCTGATAGGCCTTGGTTATCGCCATTTGTCGATGAATGGGCGTTCGGTCGCGCGCATCAAATATTTGCTGCGGCGTATTGATGCTGAAGAGGCGCAGGTGCTGGCAAATCGCACGCTTGAAGCGCAATTAACTGCCGAAGTTCGCCATCAGATTGCCGCTTTTATGGAGCGGCGCGGGTTGGGCGGCCTGATCCGCGGCGGGATTTAAGCGTCTGCTTGTTCAGAGGTAAAATAAGCGCGTGGCTGTTTGACTATACATATCTTTTACAACTTCGGCGCAACTCATGCATCCCCCTTATGCTATGATTCGCCCCTTTGGAGCGGCCGCCGGTTGCGACCGCATATGTAAACCGCTGTCCACTTTCGGCGGAAGAACAACAAGTTGTGGTGACAGATGAACAGTGGCTATCTGCGTTTTCCCGATTTTGATCCGGTGATTTTTTCCATTGGACCCGTCTCTCTGCACTGGTACGGGTTGATGTACCTCGTAGGGTTCGTTTTTGCAATGTGGCTGGCTACGCGTCGGGCGAACCGTCCGGGCAGCGGCTGGACGAAAAACGAAGTGGAAAATCTGCTCTATGCAGGTTTCCTGGGGGTATTTCTGGGGGGCCGCCTCGGCTACGTGTTGTTCTACAATTTCCCTCTATTCCTTGCCGATCCGCTCTATCTGTTCCGCGTGTGGGATGGCGGTATGTCCTTCCACGGCGGCCTGATTGGCGTTATCGTCGTGATGGTGATTTTCGCGCGTCGTACTAAACGCAGCTTCTTCCAGGTCTCTGATTTTATTGCGCCGCTGATCCCATTTGGTCTGGGTGCCGGACGTCTGGGCAACTTTATCAATGGTGAATTATGGGGCCGCGTTGATCCCTCATTCCCTTTTACTATGTTGTTCCCCGGCTCGCGTGCGGAAGATGTCGCGTTGCTGCCAGCGCATCCGGAATGGCAGTCGATTTTTGATACATACGGCGTGCTGCCACGTCATATGTCACAGCTCTATGAGCTGGCGCTGGAAGGCGTTGTCCTGTTTATCATCCTTAACCTGTTTATCCGTAAACCACGCCCGACCGGCGCGGTCTCCGGCTTGTTCCTGATTGGCTACGGTGCGTTCCGTATCATTGTTGAATTTTTCCGCCAGCCCGATGCGCAGTTTACCGGCGAATGGGTGCAGTACATCAGCATGGGGCAGATCCTCTCCATTCCAATGATTGTCGCAGGCGCTATTATGATGATCTGGGCGTACCGCCATCGTTCGCCGCAACACGTTTCCTGAGGAACCATGAAACAGTATTTAGAATTGATGCAAAAGGTGCTGACCGAAGGCACCCCGAAAAATGACCGCACCGGGACAGGCACGCTGTCTATTTTTGGCCATCAGATGCGTTTTAATCTGCAGGACGGTTTCCCGCTGGTGACCACCAAGCGCTGCCATTTGCGTTCAATTATCCATGAACTGCTGTGGTTCCTGCAGGGCGATACCAATATCGCTTATCTGCGCGAAAACAACGTCACCATCTGGGATGAATGGGCCAACGAGCGGGGCGATCTCGGACCGGTATACGGTAAACAGTGGCGCGCATGGCCAACACCGGATGGCCGCCATATCGATCAGATTTCAACGGTTATCAACCAGTTGAAAAACGATCCGGACTCTCGCCGTATTATCGTTTCTGCCTGGAACGTCGGCGAACTGGACAAAATGGCGCTGGCGCCTTGCCATGCGTTCTTCCAGTTCTATGTAGCGGACGGCAAGCTCTCCTGCCAGCTCTATCAGCGTTCCTGCGATGTGTTCCTTGGGCTGCCGTTCAATATCGCCAGCTATGCATTGCTGGTACATATGATGGCGCAGCAGTGCGATTTGGAGCCGGGTGATTTTGTCTGGACGGGGGGCGATACGCACCTCTACAGCAACCACCTTGAGCAGACGCATCTGCAACTCAGCCGCGAACCCCGCGCGCTGCCGAAACTGGTGATCAAACGTAAGCCAGAGTCGCTGTTTGATTACCGCTTCGAAGATTTCGATATTGAAGGTTACGATCCGCACCCGGCAATTAAAGCGCCGGTCGCTGTCTGACCAGGCTGAACATGACACAACCGGTGCAGTAATGCGCCGGTTTTTTTTCATCAAAAAACGGTTTTTCGGCGTTGCTCGCAGCCGCTGTGCAAGCCACTGCAAATGCATTTTTTTCTCTCGTAACACCTCGTAATTTTCCCTTTTCTGCCTCGCTCTGAACATCCACCGCTTGCACACTGCCGCCATGAAAAACGAAGCGGGTTTTACCCTTATTGAAACGCTTATTGCCGTTGCGCTGATCGCGATCCTGAGCGGTATGGGGCTCTCGGGCTGGCAGCACTGGCAGGCGCAGCAGCGGTTATGGCAGACCGCGCTACAAGTTCGCCACTTTCTGGAACGGTTACGCGAGGAGGCGAACTGGCATAATCAGGCGCAACGGGTTTATTCGGCACGGGGGAGCGAAGGCTGGTGCCTGCTCAATACGCCCTCTGCGGGATGCGCCACGCCAGGCCCGCTCGCCGTTATGCCCGCCTGGCCTGAGGTGACGCTCCTGGATGTGACGCCGTCGCTCGGCTTCTTTGGTTTGCGCAACACCGCATGGCCCGGGCATATTCGCGTTCGCAGCAGTGCCGGAGAGTGGCGGATCGTGGTTTCAGCCTGGGGGCGCATCAGAATGTGTCAGAACGCGAAGGACGATCAATGTTGAACAGTCAACGGGGTTTTTCATTGCTGGAAACCGTACTGGCAATGGCTATTGGCAGCATATTACTGCTGGCTTCTGCCCGCTTTTTACCGGCACTGCAAGCCGCCGTTTTGCAACAGACTCGTATCCAGACGCTGGAGGACGATCTCTGGCAACGACTCTGGGCGGTAGCAAAACAGTTACAGCGGGCGGGCTACTGCAACGGCAGTTGCACTGGCCAGCCGCTGGTTATCAGCAGTAGCGGAGAGTGCGTGATAATGCAGTGGGATGCCAACAGCAACGGACGCTGGGAATCTTCTGCGAGCAGCGAACCGGAGCAAACGGGGTTTCGTCTGCAAAATGGTGCGCTGGAGACATTGCGTGGCGCAACGTCCTGTACCGGACGGGGCTGGGAAAAAACGACCGATCCTGCCCAGATCTCTGTCTCGCGTTTTAACGTGACCAGGCGCGAGACGACAGGATATGCCCCACAGCTTAGTGTCGCGCTCACCGCCTCTCTTCCCGGTGATGCAGGAACGACGGCGAACGCTGTGCTGGACGTCATCGGATATAACTTATGAATCGTCAACGGGGAATGTCATCGCTGGCACTGGTATTGCTGCTACTGGTGCTCGGAAGCCTGATGCTGAATGGCCTGAATCAGCAACTTTCCAGCCATTTGTGGCGCGTAAATCGTGAGATTCACGGATTACGCAATATTGCTGAAATCCACTCGGCGATGGCGTGGGCGCAACATCAGGTATGGCCATCGCAACCCTTGTTACAGTGTCGGCAACCTTCTGGCGCGGGTTGGCGCAGTTGTCTGCGCATTTTCAGCGATGGTTCCGCGTTGCTGATCGTTGCGAACGAAGAGGATGTACTGTGGCATCTGGGGGCAGTAAGCGGTGGTAATATCCGCTTTTTGCCGCATGGCTGGAGTGATTTTTGTCCGCTAAACGAGGTGGCGCTATGTCTGCTTCCCTGAACAAGCAACGGGGTTTCAGCCTGACGGAGGTATTGCTGGCGATGCTGCTGATGGTGATGGTGGTTACCGCACTGGGCGGTTATCATCGGGCACTGGCATCAGGGTTCTGGTCTGCCAGCCAGTGGCGGCAGTTGTGGCGATATGCATGGCAACAGGCGCAACCCGACGCACCGCCTTTGCCGCCTGGCTGGCAGGTAAACCGGGGGCAGACAACGGCAGAGGGATGTGTCAGCATCAACGTCACCGTCACCTCACCAGTGGGCAGGCAGGGGCAGATGACGCGATTATTTTGTCCGAACAGTCAGTAGTCAGGAGCGCTTATGTTAAGGGTTTACCACTCCAATCGCCTGGATGTGCTGGAAGCATTGATGGAGTTTATCGTTGAGCGAGACAGACTCGACGATCCCTTTGAACCGGAAGTGGTTCTGGTGCAAAGCACCGGCATGGCGCAATGGCTTCAGATGACGCTGGCGCAAAAGTTTGGCATCGCCGCCAATATCACCTTTCCGCTCCCGGCTAGTTTCATCTGGGACATGTTTGTCAGCGTGCTCGATGACATTCCCAAAGAGAGCGCTTTTAGCAAGCAGAGCATGGGCTGGAAGCTCATGTCGCTGTTGCCGGACATGCTGGAGCGCGAAGAGTTCGCCATGTTGCGTCACTACCTGAATGACGATGACGACAAGCGCAAACTGTTTCAGCTTTCGTCGCGGGTGGCGGATCTTTACGACCAGTACCTTGTCTACCGTCCGGAATGGCTGACACGCTGGGAAGCGGGCGAAACCGTTGATGGGTTGGGCGAGGCGCAACAGTGGCAGGCTCCGCTCTGGCGTGCTCTGGTGGAACATACCGCTGCGCTTGGTCAGCCTCACTGGCACCGCGCCAACCTCTATCAACGTTTTATCAACACACTCGAATCGGCACAGACGCCGCCCGCAGGTCTGCCGTCCCGCGTCTTCATCTGCGGTATTTCTGCTCTGCCGCCAGTCTATTTACAGGCTCTGCAGGCGCTGGGTAAGCACATTGATGTTCATCTGCTGTTTACCAATCCCTGTCGTTACTACTGGGGAGATATCAAAGATCCCGCATTTCTGGCAAGGCTGGTTACCCGCCAGCGTCGCCATCACCGGGAAGATCGTCTGTTTCCGCTGTTTCGCGATACGCAAAACGCAGGTGGTCTGTTTAATGACGACGGTGAACAGGATGTAGGAAACCCGTTGTTGGCCTCGTGGGGAAAGCTGGGGCGCGATAACATTTTTCTGCTGGCAGGCATGGATCGTTACGAGGAACTGGATGCTTTTGTTGATATCACGCCCGGTTCCCTGCTGCAAAACCTGAAGTACGACATCCTTGAGTTGCAAAACAGCGCCGTGGCTGGCGTGACTGCGGAAGAGTTTGCCCACAGCGACAAAAAGCGAACGCTATCACTCGACGATCGCAGCGTGACGGTACATGTCTGCCATAGCCCGCAGCGTGAAGTGGAGATCCTGCACGATCGTTTACTGGCGATGCTGGAAGCCGATCCGGAACTGACGCCGCGCGATATTGTGGTGATGGTGGCGGATATCGACAGTTATAGCCCCTACATCCAGGCCGTTTTCGGCAGTGCCAGCGGCGAGCGCTATCTTCCCTATGCTATTTCCGACCGCCGCGCCCGGCAGGCGCATCCGGCGCTGCAGGCTTTTATTAGCCTGCTATCGCTGCCGGACAGCCGCTTTGTTTCTGAAGATGTGCTGGCGCTGCTGGATGTTCCGGTGCTGGCTGCGCGTTTTAACATCGATGAAGAGGGGCTGCGTTACCTGCGGTTGTGGGTTAATGAGTCCGGTATTCGCTGGGGGATGGATGATGACAACGTGCGCGAGCTTGAGTTGCCGCCGACCGGGCAGCACACCTGGCAGTTTGGCCTCACGCGTATGCTCATCGGTTATGCTATGGAGAGCCGCCACGGCGAATGGCAATCCGTTCTGCCCTACGATGAATCAAGTGGGCTGATTGCTGAACTGGTGGGGCATCTGGCAACGCTGCTGATGCAATTGAATATCTGGCGTCGCGGGCTTTCTGAAGCGCGTCCGCTGGAGGAGTGGCTTCCGGTTTGCCGTGATATGCTCAACGACTTTTTCCTGCCCGATCAGGATACCGAAGCGGCGCTGGCGCTGATCGAGCAGGAGTGGCAGGCGATCATCGCTCAGGGTGTTGGCGCGAAGTATGGCGAATCGATCCCGCTTTCTTTACTCCGCGATGAGCTGGCCCAGCGCCTGGATCAGGAGCGTATCAGCCAGCGTTTTCTCGCCGGTCCGGTCAATATCTGTACCCTGATGCCGATGCGTTCCATTCCCTTTAAAGTTGTTTGTCTGTTAGGCATGAATGACGGCGTTTACCCGCGCACGCTCCCGCCGCTGGGGTTTGATTTGATGAGCCAGAAGCCGCAGCGCGGCGATCGCAGCCGCCGCGACGACGACCGTTATCTCTTCCTGGAAGCGCTGATTTCGGCGCAGCAGCAGCTCTACATCAGCTATATCGGCCGTTCTATCCAGGATAACAAAGAGCGTTTCCCTTCCGTGTTGGTGCAGGAACTGGTCGATTACATTGGCCAAAGCCACTGCCTGGTGGGGGATGAAGCGCTGAACTGCGATGACAGCGAGCGTCGGGTGAAAGCGCATATCACGCATTTACATACCCGTATGCCGTTCGATCCGGCGAACTTTACTGCTGACGAGTGGCAGAGTTATGCCCGTGAATGGCTGCCTGCGGCGAGTTCGCAGGGTGAAGCGCATTCACCGTTTATCCAGACGCTGGAAAGTCAGCCGCTGGAAACGCTCTCCTTCGATCAGCTTCAGCGCTTCTGGGCGCATCCGGTAAGGGCTTTTTTCCAGATGCGTTTACGGGTCAACTTCCGTCCGGAAGAGAGTGAGATCCCTGATGCCGAGCCGTTTATCCTCGATGGTTTAGACCGGTACCAGTTGAATCTTGAACTGCTCAACACATTAGTGGAGCAGCAGGACGAAGATAAATTATTCCGCCGTTATCGCGCTGCGGGCCTGCTGCCTTATGGCGCTTTTGGCGAAATTATCTGGGAAACACAGTGCCAGGAGATGCAGGAACTTGCCGGTCGCGTCATCGAGCATCGTCAACCTGCCGTAAGCCAGGAGATCGATCTTCACTGTGCAGGCGTTCATTTGACGGGCTGGTTGTCACGTGTGCAGCCGGATGGCCTGCTACGCTGGCGACCTTCTTTATTGAGCGTTTCTCAGGGGCTGCAACTTTGGCTTGAGCATCTTGTCTACTGTGCCAGCGGTGGTACCGGCGAAAGCCGATTGTTTGTGCGTAAAGAAGGTGAGTGGCGATTCCCGCCGCTGAAACCAGAGCAGGCGATGGACTCTCTGGCACTGATGATCGACGGCTACCGGGAAGGGATGACGAAACCGCTGCTACTGGTGCCGGAAAGCGGCGGCGCGTGGATAAAAGCCTGTTATGACGCTGCAAATGATGCCATGTTAATGGACGAGGAAACGCTACAGAAAGCGCAAAGCAAATTTCTGCAAGCCTGGGAGGGCAATATGATGGTTCGCGGTGAAGGTGAAGATATATGGTATCAGCGGTTGTGGCGTACCCTTGAGCCAGAGTGTTACGCTGAAATCACCGAACAGGCGCGCCGTTTCCTGTTACCGCTTTATCGACATAATCAGTCCGACTGATTGTATAAAAATTGCGCAAGCCGTAAGCATCCATTATTATGCGCGACGGTCACGGACTGATATAACAAGAGTGCTGGCAAAGCCAGCGCGAGTATATCTGGCAGTTCCACAGTTACTGGAGCCGCCAGAAACGTTAATGATGAGGTTCGTGAATGCCCCGCAGCACCTGGTTAAAAGTTTTCGTCCTGTTTTTTGCCCTCTGGGCGCCATTCAGTCAGGCCGACAATGGTTGGCAACCGGTTCAGGAAACGATCCACAAGAGCGATAAAGATACCCGCCAGTATCAGGCGATTCGTCTGGATAATGGCATGGTTGTGCTGTTGGTATCCGATCCGCAGGCGGTGAAATCTCTCTCCGCGCTGGTCGTACCGATCGGTTCGCTGGAGGATCCTGATTCCCATCCTGGCCTTGCGCATTACCTGGAACACATGACCCTGATGGGTTCCAAAAAATACCCGCAACCGGACAGCCTTGCCGAATACCTCAAGTTGCATGGTGGCAGCCATAACGCCAGTACTGCGCCTTACCGCACCGCTTACTACCTGGAAGTGGAAAATAACGCGCTGGACGGCGCCGTTGATCGTCTGGCGGATGCGATTGCCGCCCCGTTGCTGGATAAAAAATATGGCGAGCGCGAACGCAACGCGGTCAACGCCGAGCTGACCATGGCGCGTACCCGTGACGGGATGCGGATGGCGCAGGTCAGCGCTGAGACCATTAACCCGGCGCATCCGGGAGCGCGCTTCTCCGGCGGCAACCTCGAAACGCTGAGCGACAAACCGGGCAGCCCGGTACACCAGGCGCTGCTGGCGTTTCGCGATAAATTCTACTCTGCGAACCTGATGAAAGCGGTCATCTACAGCAACCGTCCGCTGAACGAACTGGCGACGCTTGCGGTACAGACCTATGGCCGTGTGCCGAATAAAAACATCACGAAGCCGGAAATCACCGTTCCCGTCGTCACCGACGCGCAGAAAGGTGTCATCATTCACTATGTTCCGGCTGTGCCGCGCAAAGTGCTGCGTGTTGAGTTCCGTATCGATAACAACACCGCTGCGTTTCGCAGTAAAACGGACGAGTTGATCACCTATCTGATTGGCAATCGCAGTCCGGGCACGCTCTCTGACTGGCTACAAAGCCAGGGGCTGGTTGAAGGGATCCGTGGCGACTCCGATCCAGTGGTCAACGGCAACAGCGGCGTGCTGGCGATTTCCGCTACTCTGACAGATAAAGGCCAGGCGAATCGCGATCAGGTGGTGGCGGCGATTTTCAGCTACCTGCAACTGCTGCGTGAAAAAGGCATCGATAAGCGTTATTTCGACGAGCTTTCCCATATTCTTGACCTTGATTTTCGCTACCCCTCAATTACCCGCGATATGGATTATGTTGAGTGGCTGGCGGATACCATGATCCGCGTACCGGTTGCGCATACGCTGGATTCGGTAAATATCGCCGACCAGTTTGATGCCAAAGCGGTGCAGACGCGTCTTAACGAAATGACGCCGCAAAATGCCCGCATCTGGTATATCAGCCCGGATGAGCCGCACAATAAAACTGCCTATTTTGTCGATGCGCCTTATCAGGTTGATAAAATTTCCCCGGAAACCTTTGCCGACTGGCAGAAGCGGGAGAGCAGCATTACGCTGAACTTCCCCGAGCTGAACCCCTATATTCCGGACGATTTCACGCTGATCAAACCGCAGAAGCAGTACGAGCATCCCGAGCTGATTGTCGATGAGCCGACGCTACGCGTGGTGTATATGCCGAGCCGCTATTTTGCCAGCGAACCGAAGGCGGATGTCAGCGTGGTGCTGCGTAATCCACAGGCGATGGATACTGCGAAGAGCCAGGTGATGTTTGCGCTGAATGACTATCTGGCGGGGCTTGCGCTCGATCAACTGAGCAACCAGGCGGCTGTCGGGGGCATCACCTTCTCTACGAATGCCAACAATGGCTTGATGCTTAACGCCAATGGTTACACACAGCGCCTGCCACAGCTTTTCCAGGCGCTGTTGAGCGGATATTTCAGCTATACACCGACGGAAGAACAGCTTGCGCAGGCCAAATCCTGGTACGCGCAAATGATGGATTCGGCAGAGAAGGGTAAAGCCTTCGATCAGGCGATTATGCCAGTGCAGATGCTGTCGCAGGTCCCGTACTTCCTGCGTGAAGATCGTCGTGCACTGTTGCCATCAATCTCTCTGCAGGACATTTTGCACTATCGCGATGCACTGAAGAGCAATGCGCGTCCGGAATTTCTCGTGGTTGGTAACCTTGGCGAGCAGCAGGCGAAAGACCTTGCTCATGCGGTACAAAAACAGCTGGGTGCCAATGGCACAGTGTGGTGCCGTAACCAGGACGTCGTGGTTGATAAACAGCAGAATGTGAGCTTTGAAAAGGCGGGCAACAGCACGGATTCCGCGCTGGCCGCGGTGTTCGTACCACCGGATTTTGATGAGTACAGCAGCTCGGCCTACAGTGCGATGCTGGGGCAAATTGTACAGCCGTGGTTCTATAACCAGTTACGTACTGAGGAACAGCTTGGATACGCCGTGTTTGCTTTCCCGATGAGCGTTGGCCGTCAGTGGGGCATGGGTTTCCTGCTACAGAGCAATGATAAGCAACCGGCGTATCTCTGGGAGCGCTATAAGGCCTTCTTCCCGACAGCGGAAGCGAAGCTGCGGGCGATGAAACCGGAAGAGTTTGCCCAAATTCAGCAGGGGGTGATTGCGCAAATAGTGCAAGCGCCGCAAACGTTAGGTGAAGAGGCTTCCAAACTCAGCAAAGATTTCGATCGCGGCAATATGCGCTTCGATTCACGTGATAAAGTAGTCGCTCAGATAAAACTGCTGACGCCGCAGAAACTTGCCGACTTCTTCCATCAGGCGGTGGTAGAGCCGCAAGGCATGGCGATATTGTCGCAGATCTCCGGTAGCCAGAGCGGGAAAGCGGAATATGCTCAACCGCAAGGCTGGAAGGTCTGGGACAGCGTCAGCGCCCTGCAGCAATCCTTACCGAAGATGACCGAGAAAGATGAGTGAAACCACTGCTGAGACCCTTGATCCCCTGCGCTTGCCGCTTACCGGCGAGCGCCTGATTGAAGCCTCGGCGGGCACCGGCAAGACATTCACCATCGCCGCACTCTATTTGCGGCTGCTATTAGGGCTGGGCGGCAATGCCGCCTTCCCTCGACCACTCAGCGTTGAAGAGCTGCTGGTGGTGACTTTCACCGAGGCCGCGACCGAAGAGCTGCGTGGCCGTATCCGCAGTAATATCCATGAGTTACGTATTGCCTGCCTGCGGGAAAGCAGCAGCAACCCCTTATATGCCCGTTTGCTGGAGGAGATCGCCGATAAGCAGCAGGCGGCGTACTGGCTGATGCTGGCCGAGCGGCAAATGGATGAAGCGGCAGTCTTTACCATTCATGGCTTCTGCCAGCGCATGCTCAGCCTGAACGCGTTCGAATCCGGCATGCTGTTTGAACAGCAACTGGTGGAAGATGAATCCCTATTGCGCTATCAGGCCTGCGCGGATTTCTGGCGGCGTCACTGCTACCCGCTGCCGCGCGAGATTGCCCAGGCGATTCATGCCTCGTGGAAAGGGCCGCAGGAACTGCTGAAGGCGATCGATCGCTACCTGCAGGGCGAAGCGCCGCAAATCAAATCCCCACCGCCGGCAGATGAAACGCTGGTTTCCCGCCATCAGAGCATTATCGCCCGGATTGAAGCTATCAAGCAGCAGTGGAACGCCGCGGTGGCCGAAGTGGAACCGGTGATTGAAGCGTCCGGCATCGACCGGCGAAAATTCAACCGCGGCAACCAGGCAAAGTATATTGAGCGAGTGTCCGCCTGGGCGCAGGAGGAGACGCGCAGTTACCTGCTGCCGGAGGCACTGGAGAAGTTTGCCCAGTCTTTCCTTGCTGAACGCACCAAAGCGGATGGCGTGGTGCCGGAACATCCGCTTTTTGTCGCAATCGAGGAACTACTGGCTCAGCCGTTAACGCTTGACGATCTGGTGCTGACCAGCGCAATGCGTGAAATCCGCGAGGCGGTGGCGAAAGAGAAGCGTCGTCGCGGCGAACTGGGCTTTGACGATATGCTCAGCCGTCTGGATAGCGCATTGCGCAGCCCGAACGGCGAGGCGCTGGCCGCTGCGATCCGCGAACGCTTCCCGGTGGCGATGATCGATGAATTTCAGGATACCGATCCGCAGCAATACCGTATTTTCAGCCGTATCTGGCATGAGCAGCCAGAGTGCGGTCTGTTGTTGATTGGCGACCCGAAGCAGGCCATCTATGCGTTTCGCGGCGCCGATATTTTTACCTATATGAAAGCGCGCGATGAAGTGAGCGCTCGCTATACCCTTGATACCAACTGGCGCTCGTCGCCGGGAATGATTGCCAGCGTTAACCGCCTGTTTATGCAGATGGAAGACGCCTTTATGTTTCGCCAGATCCCATTCCTGCCGGTTAAATCCGCCGCTAAAAATGCGGGCCTGCGCTTTACCTTTCGTGGGGAAATGCAGCCAGCCATGAAAATGTGGCTGATGGACGGCGAAGGCGTCGGCGTCGGCGATTACCAGGGGTTTATGGCGCAGCTCTGCGCCTCGCAGATCCGCGACTGGCTGAGTGCTGGCCAGCAGGGCGAGGCGCTGCTGTACGAAGGTGAGGGCGAGCATGAGAAAGTGCGTCCGGTCAGAGCCTCGGATATCACCGTGCTGGTGCGTAGCCGCCACGAAGCGTCGCTTATTCGTGATGCCCTGATGCTGCTGGATATCCCCTCCGTCTATCTTTCTAACCGCGACAGCGTGTTCGACACGCCGGAAGCGCAGGAGCTGTTGTGGCTGTTGCATGCCGTGCTGGCGCCGGAGCGAGAGAGTACGTTGCGTAGCGCATTAGCCACCTCCATGCTGGGGTTGACCGCACAGGATATTGAAGCGCTGAATCTCGATGAACAGGCGTGGGATGAGAAAGTTGAGGAGTTCTCTCACTACCGCGAACTGTGGCAAAAACGCGGTGTGATGGCGATGCTGCGCACGTTGATGAGTGCGCGCAATGTGGCAGAGAATTTACTGGCGACGCCTGGCGGTGAGCGGCGGTTAACCGATATTCTGCATATCAGCGAGCTGTTGCAGGAAGCCGGAACGCAGCTTGAAAGTGAGCATGCACTTACCCGCTGGCTGGCGCAGCGCATCGCCGAACCGAATGCCAATGCCTCCAGCGAGCAGTTGCGTCTGGAGAGCGACAAACATCTGGTGCAGATTGTCACCATCCACAAATCCAAAGGCCTTGAGTACCCGCTGGTCTGGCTGCCGTTTATTGCGAATTTCCGCGTTCAGGATCAGGGTTTCTATCATGACCGCGAATCGTTTGCGGCGATGCTCGATTTAAGCCACGGCGACGAGAGTGTCGAACTGGCGGAAACCGAGCGCCTGGCGGAAGATTTGCGCCTGCTCTATGTGGCATTAACGCGCTCGGTCTGGCACTGCAGCCTGGGGATTGCGCCGCTGATTCGTCGTCGCGGTGGCAAAACGGGCGAAACTGATTTCCATCAGAGCGCGCTTGGGCGGCTGATTCAGAAAGGTGAAGCGCTCGATGCTGCCGGTTTGCAGCGTGCATTACAGGCGCTGTGCAATGACGATATCGCCCTTTGCACGCCGCCAGCCGCTGATAGCGACCGCTGGCAGCTGCCGCAAACGGCGTTGCCTGCTCTGAGCGCACGGGAAGTGACGCGTAAAATTGCCGACGACTGGCGCGTGACCAGCTATTCCGGCTTGCAGCAGCGTGCTCACGGCATCGCCCAGGATCTACTGCCGCGTCTGGATATCGATGCAGCCGGTGAGCGTGAGGTTGTTGCTGAACCGATGCTAACGCCACACCAGTTCCCGCGTGGCGCAGCGCCGGGAACCTTTTTACATAGCCTGTTTGAAGATCTGGATTTTACCCAGCCAATCTCCCCGCAATGGATGGCAGAAAGAGTGCTGGCAGGGGGTTACGAAGAGCACTGGGAGCCGGTACTGAGGCGCTGGCTGGAGAGCGTGCTGCATGCACCGCTGGCCGGAACGGGCATTTCGCTGAGCCAGCTTACGGCGAAGGAGAAACAGGTGGAGATGGAGTTCTACTTGCCTGTGACGAAGACGATGAGCGCTCAGGCACTGGATGCGCTAATTCGGCGCTACGATCCGCTGTCGGCAGGGTGCCCGCCGCTCGATTTCCGCGATGTGCGCGGCATGCTGAAAGGCTTTATCGATCTCGTTTTTCGCCACGACGGGCGCTACTACCTGCTGGATTACAAATCCAACTGGCTGGGCGAAAGCGCGGAGGCCTATACGCAGGAGGCGATGGCGACGGCAATGCAGTCGCACCGCTACGACTTGCAGTATCAATTATATAGCCTGGCGCTGCATCGTTACTTGCGCCACCGCATCGCGGATTACCGCTATGAACAGCATTTCGGCGGCGTAATCTACCTCTTTTTACGTGGCGTTGAGGCGCAAAACCCGCAGCAGGGTATCTTCACCACGCGTCCTGACGCGGCACTGATCGAACAGATGGATGCGTTATTTGCCGGAGAGACGCAGGAGGCGACGCCATGAGTATGACAACAAAATTACGTGAAGCGGCAGAGCTGAAGCTGCTGCGCCCGCTGGATGTGCAGTTCGCTCTGACGGTGGCAACAGAAGATGAACCGGCGGTGATGCTGGCTGCGGCGCTACTCAGCCACGACGCCGGTGAAGGTCACGTCTGTTTGCCACTTTCGCGCCTGACGCCAGAAGCCTATGCCAGTGCAGGAACGATCTTTAGCCCGCTGTTTGAGCAGGCCGGAAACCCTGAAGACTGGCGGCAAACGCTGCTGGCATCGCATGCCGTCAGCGAAGGCGAAACGCCAGCGCCGCTGGTGCTGAGGGGGGATCGCCTCTACCTGAACCGCATGTGGCAAAACGAACGACAGGTGGCAGCATTTTTTGCCGAACGGCAGAGCCAACCCGAGGTGGATGAAGCCCGGCTGACGCAGGTACTGGAGACATTTTTTCCGACCACGGGCGAAATAAACTGGCAGAAAGTGGCGGCAGCCGTGGCGCTCACCCGGCGTATTTCGGTGATTTCCGGCGGACCGGGAACCGGCAAAACCACTACCGTAGCAAAACTGCTTGCGGCACTGGTACAGATGGTGGACGGCGGCAAATGCCGCATTTGTCTGGCCGCGCCGACCGGCAAAGCCGCCGCGCGGTTGACCGAGTCGCTGGGCAATGCGCTGCGTCAGCTGGATCTGACGGAACAACAGAAAGCGATGCTGCCGGACGAAGCCAGCACGCTGCACCGTCTGCTTGGCGCGCAGCCGGGCAGCCAGCGCCTGCGGCATCATGCCGATAACCCGCTGCATCTTGATGTGCTGGTGGTCGATGAAGCCTCAATGATTGATTTGCCGATGATGTCGCGCCTGATCGATGCGCTGCCGCCGCAGGCCCGGGTGATCTTTCTTGGCGATCGCGATCAGTTAGCTTCGGTGGAGGCCGGGGCGGTGCTGGGCGATATCTGTGCGTGGGTGAACGCTGGTTATACCCCGGAGCGTGCGGCGCAGCTCTCACGTTTAACCGGCTCAACGGTTCCCGCCGGGGAAGGGCACTGTGCCAGCACGCTGCGCGACAGCCTGTGTTTGCTGCAAAAAAGCTATCGTTTTGGCAGTGATTCCGGGATTGGCCAACTGGCGGCGGCGGTCAACCGGGGTGATAAAAATGCCACCAGAGCAGTGTTTAGTCAGGGCTTTGGCGATATCGAGCGTAAACCGCTGCAGAGCGCAGAAGAGTATCAGGCGATGATCGACGACGCGCTCGCCGGCTATGGCCATTATCTGTCGCGGGTGCATGACAACGCCGCGCCGGAGGAGATTATCGCGGCGTTTAGCGAGTACCAGTTGCTGTGCGCATTACGCGAGGGGCCGTTTGGGGTGAGCGGGCTGAATGAGCGTCTGGAGCTGGCTCTGCTGCGTAAACGGCAGATCTCACGCCCGGCGCATTCGCGCTGGTATCACGGCCGTCCGATCATGATCTCTCGTAATGATTCGGCGCTGGGTTTATTTAACGGCGATATTGGTATCGCGCTGGAGCAGGGGCAGGGGATCCGCGTCTGGTTTCCGCTGCCGGACGGCAGCATCAAATCCGTGCAGCCCAGTCGCCTGCCGGAGCATGAAACGGCGTGGGCCATGACCGTGCATAAATCGCAGGGTTCGGAGTTCGATCATACGGCGCTGATCCTGCCGGGGCAGTTTGTACCGGTAGTCACGCGTGAGCTGGTTTATACCGCCATCACCCGTGCACGCAGGCGGCTGTCACTCTATGCCGACGAGCGTATTCTGGCGCAGGCCATTGCCACCCGCACCGAGCGGCGCAGCGGGCTGGATGCGTTTTTCAGCGAAGCAGAGTAACGCCCCCGCAGCGCGCGGGGGCAAGCTTTCAGGTAAGGTCGGCCATCAGCACTTTGGAACGGCGCTGATAGTTGTACATCTGCTTTTTGGTTTCCGGCAGCGAATCAATATCCACCGGGGTAAAGCCGCGCTCCTGGAACCAGTGAATGCTACGCGTGGTCAGCACAAACAGTTTGCTCAGGCCAATCTGTCTCGCTTGCGCGGCAATACGCTCCAGCAGGACTTCACCGCGCGATGAGCTGCGATAGTCCGGGTGTACCGCCACGCAGGCCATCTCGCCGATTTTCTCTTCCGGGAAGGGATAAAGCGCCGCACAGGCAATGGTCAGATTATCGCGTTCGATAATGGTGAATTTGTCGATCTCCATCTCCAGTTGCTCGCGGGAGCGGCGCACCAGAATGCCCTGTTGTTCAAGCGGGCGGATAAGTTCGAGAATGCCGCCAATATCGTTGATGGTGGCACGGCGGATCTGCTCGGCGCTCTCCATCACAATCTGCGTACCAATACCGTCGCGGGAGAACAGCTCCTGCAACAGCGCGCCGTCTTCCTGATAGCTGATCAAGTGGCTGCGACGCACGCCGCTGCGACAGGCTTTGACCGCGCCACGCAGGAAACGCACCGTACCGGAGTGGTAATCTCCTTTTGCTTCCAGCGCCTCGACGCGCGCCTGCGCTTCGTTCGGGAACAGTTCGGAAACAATATCGCCCTCGTCGTTCATTACCCCTTGCGACGAGCAAAAACCGATCATTTTTTCGGCTTTCAACTTGATGGCAAGTTGTGTGGCGATCTCTTCGGAGGTGAGGTTAAAGCTTTCTCCAGTGACAGACACCGCGACCGGCCCCATCAGCACAATCGCACCGCTGTCGAGCTGGCGGTGGATCGCTTCTTCATCAATACGGCGAATACGTCCGCTGTGGCAATAATCCACGCCGTCATCGACGCCCAGCGGCTGGGAAATAATAAAGTTGCCGCTGACCACGTTAATATGCGCGCCCTGCAATGGCGTATTGTTGAGGCTCATCGACAGCCGCGCCGTGATGTCGAGCTGCAACAGGCCTGCCGCCTGCTTAACCAGTTCAAGGGTTTTTGCATCGGTCACGCGGGTGTGTTTGTGGTAAATCGGTTCATGATGATGTTCGGCAAGGTTGGCGTCGATTTGCGGACGCGCGCCGTACACCACCACCAGCCGGATGCCGAGGCTGTGTAACAGGCCGATATCATTGACAATACTGGAAAAATTCTCGTGTTCAATGGCTTCGCCGCCGAGCATAATGACAAATGTCTTTCCCCGATGGGCGTTAATATAGGGAACAGAATGGCGGAATCCTTGTACCAGTTCGGTTCTGCGCTCTCTTACCACGGCCTGCCCTCAATGCATGATTATTCGTAAATTCTGTATTTTTATTCTTTTCTGCCGTCCGGCGCAAGTGCAAATTTTGTCGTCATTCAATAAAGTTGCCCCGGCGAAGCCATTGGGCAGACATATGTTTACCCTTTAATGGATGACAGTTTATGCATCATTCGTTAAAGTTTTCGGTCAATTCTGACGAATAGCATTATTTAGCGAAAAATTGCTCGGGAGAGGCATGTCGGGAAGTCAATCATCGGTGAGCCGCCGCAGGTTATTAAAAGGGGCGGGGGCCATGTGGTTATTAAGCGTAAGCCAAATGGGCCTGGCAGCGGTAAGCCACGTAGTGGCGGTTCGCGTCTGGCCGGCGTCTACCTATACGCGCGTGACGGTGGAATCTAACCAGGTCATTAAATACAAGCAGTTCACGTTGAGTAACCCTGACCGGCTGGTGGTGGATCTCGAAGGTGTACACCTTAACTCCGTGCTTAAAGGCATGGGGACGCAGATTCGTGGCGACGATCCCTTTATCAAGTCTGCGCGCGTTGGTCAGTTTGATCCGCAAACCGTGCGCATGGTGTTTGAGCTGAAACAGTATGTTGCGCCGCAACTGTTCGCGCTGGCGCCGGTAGCTGGCTTCAAAGAGCGGCTGGTGATGGATCTCTATCCGGTGAATGCGAAAGATGTGCAGGATCCGCTGCTGGCGCTGCTGGAAGAGTACAACAAAGGCGATCTTGAACAGCAGGTACCGAAGCAGGATAGCGGCCCACAGCCGGGGAAAGCGGGGCGCGATCGGCCAATCGTTATTATGCTGGATCCTGGTCACGGCGGCGAAGATCCGGGGGCGATGGGGAAATACCGTACCCGCGAGAAAGACGTGGTGCTGCAAATCGCCCGCCGTCTGTACGCGCTGATCGAGAAAGAAGGCAATATGAAAGCCTATATGACGCGTAACGAGGATGTTTTTATCCCGTTGAAAGTGCGCGTTGCCAAAGCGCAAAAACAGCGTGCGGATCTGTTTGTGTCGATTCACGCCGATGCTTTCACCAGCCGTCAGCCGAGCGGTTCTTCAGTATTTGCCCTTTCGACCAAAGGGGCGACCAGCACGGCGGCGAAGTATCTGGCGGAGACGCAGAACGCTTCTGACCTTATTGGTGGCGTCAGTAAAAGCGGCGACCGTTATCTCGATCACACCATGTTCGATATGGTGCAGTCGCTGACTATCAATGACAGTCTGAAGTTCGGTAAAGCCGTACTCAACAAGCTTGGCAACGTTAACAATCTGCATAAAAATCAGGTTGAACAGGCCGGTTTTGCGGTGCTGAAAGCGCCGGATATTCCGTCGATTCTGGTCGAGACCGCGTTTATCAGTAATGTGGAAGAGGAACGTAAGCTGAAGACGGCCAAATTCCAGCAGGAAGTGGCGGAGTCGATTCTGGCGGGGATTAAAGCTTATTTCTCGGATGGCGCGACGCTGGCGAGAAGGGGATAACAGAGTGGCGCTGAAAGGCGCCATTTTTTACGGACCGCAGAAACAAAAAAACACCCGTTAAGGTGTTTATTGTGATTGGTTGCGGGGGCCGGATTTGAACCGACGACCTTCGGGTTATGAGCCCGACGAGCTACCAGGCTGCTCCACCCCGCGTCCGTCTGTTTACACTTCCATCATGTAAACTTTTTTCTTCACATTTTAATTGGTTGCGGGGGCCGGATTTGAACCGACGACCTTCGGGTTATGAGCCCGACGAGCTACCAGGCTGCTCCACCCCGCGTCCGTGGATGCGCACTATACTCTGCAAACTTAGCGATGCAACCTTTTTTTTGACTAATTCGACGAATTGCCGGGATTATGTGTAAAAACAATACAATTAGCTTATTTTTTATGCGAAATTGGCGATGGGTTGTGCTGACGCATTTCTTTAGTGAATAGGGTTTGTTATCTTCACCCCGCTGCAGGTTAATCAGAAGACGAGATATAATGAAAGGACGTTGGGCTAAGTTCGTACTCACAGGCGCCATGGTCGCAATCCTTGCCGCCTGTTCCTCCAAACCGACCGATCGCGGTCAACAGTATAAAGACGGAAAGTTTTCCCAGCCTTTTTCCCTGGTCAATCAACCTGACGCCGTCGGTGCGCCAATCAACGCCGGAGACTTCTCCGAGCAGGTTAATCAAATTCGTTCCGCTTCTCCGCGCCTCTATAGCAGCCAGAGCGGCCTTTACAATGCGATTCAGTCATGGCTGATGTCGGGCGGCGATACGCGCACCCTGCGCCAGTACGGTCTTGATGCGTGGCAGATGGAAGGAACGGATAATTACGGAAACGTGCAATTTACCGGGTACTATACGCCGGTAGTACAGGCGCGCCACACGCGCCAGGGTGAGTTCCAGTACCCGATTTATCGCATGCCGCCCAAACGCGGCCGCTTGCCAACGCGCGCGGAAATCTATGCCGGCGCGCTCAGCGACAACTATGTGCTGGCGTACAGCAACTCGCTGATGGACAACTTTATTATGGATGTGCAGGGCAGTGGCTATATTGATTTTGGCGATGGCAGCCCGCTTAACTTCTTCAGTTACGCCGGAAAAAATGGCCATGCTTACCGCAGTATCGGCAAAGTGCTGATCGATCGCGGCGAAGTGAAGAAAGAAGATATGTCGATGCAGGCCATCCGCGAATGGGGTGAAAAACACAGTGAAGCGGAAGTGCGCGCGCTGCTGGAAGAGAATGCGTCGTTTGTCTTCTTTAAACCGCAATCCTGGGCGCCAGTGAAAGGTGCCAGCGCAGTGCCACTGATTGGACGCGCTTCTGTTGCTTCCGATCGCAGCATTATTCCGCCGGGCACCACGCTGCTGGCGGAAGTACCGCAACTGGACAATAAAGGCAAATTCAACGGTCAGTATGAGCTGCGCCTGATGGTGGCGCTGGATGTTGGCGGCGCTATCAAAGGCCAGCACTTCGATATCTATCAGGGCATTGGCCCGGATGCCGGTCACCGCGCAGGCTGGTATAACCATTATGGCCGGGTCTGGGTGCTGAAAAACGCTCCGGGCGCGGGCACCAGCGGCGGCGTGTTCAGCGGCTGAGTGTGATACACTCTGCAACCCTCTTTCGCCTGCGGAAGAGGGTTTTCTGTTTTCTTTGAGGTCTGTTTTATGTCAGCAGTAATCAGCGATGCCTGGCGTCAGCGTTTTGGCGGCACGGCGCGTTTATATGGCGAGAAAGCGTTGCAGTGGTTTGCCGATGCGCATATCTGCGTGGTCGGTATCGGCGGCGTGGGTTCCTGGGCGGCTGAAGCGCTGGCGCGAACGGGCATCGGCGCGATCACGCTGATTGATATGGACGACGTGTGCGTGACCAACACCAACCGGCAGATCCACGCCCTGCGCGATACCGTTGGCCTGGCAAAAGCTGAGGTGATGGCGGATCGCATTCGCCAGATCAACCCGGAGTGCCGGGTGACGGTGGTGGATGACTTTGTGACTGCCGACAACGTTGCGCAACTGATGAGCCAGGGCTACAGCTATGTGATCGATGCGATCGACAGCGTACGCCCGAAAGCCGCGCTCATTGCATATTGCCGTCGCAATAAGATCCCTCTGGTGACCACGGGCGGTGCCGGTGGGCAGATCGATCCGACGCAGATCCAGGTCAGCGATCTGGCGAAAACCATTCAGGATCCGCTGGCGGCAAAATTGCGCGAGCGATTGAAAAGTGATTTTGGCGTGGTGAAGAACAGCAAAGGGAAGCTCGGCGTCGACTGCGTATTCTCTACCGAAGCGCTGGTTTACCCGCAGGCGGACGGTTCAGTCTGTGCGATGAAAAGTACGGCGGAAGGGCCGAAACGTATGGATTGCGCAGCCGGTTTTGGTGCTGCAACGATGGTAACCGCAACCTTTGGTTTTATCGCGGTTTCCCATGCGCTGAAAAAACTGATGGCGAAAGCAGAGCGTCAGGTCAGCGCCTGACGGGCCGCATCCTGCACGGCGGCGGCTAGCGCCGCCAGCCCCTGGCTACGCGACGCGCTCAACTGGGCGCGTAACCCCAGTTCATCGAACAGCGACATCGGATCGTGCTGAATGAGATCCTCCGGGCGCTTGCCTTCTACTGCCGTCAACAGCACGGCCAGCAATCCGCGAACAATTCGCCCTTCGCTCTCGCCGAAGAAATGCATCGTTCCCTCCGCGCTCAGCGTTGAACCGAGCCAGACGCGATTTTCGCAGCCGGGAATTTCCCGCGCCTGCGCCTTCAGCGCTTCCGATGCTGCAGGTAGTTGCTTACCAAGCATAATCAACTGACGGTATTTATCTTCCCATTGGTTCAGTGCGCCAAACGTCTGGCGCAGAGTCTCTTCGGTAACGGTTGTGCCGAACGGGTGTCCGGCGAAAGTCGGGCTTGTCATTAATCCACCAATATTTCCAGGGCGCGGTCCACAGCCTGTACCAGCGCATCTACATCCTGTTGTGTATTATAGGGTGCAAATGAGGCGCGCAGGGTGCCGCTGACGCCAAGCGCGGCCAGCAGCGGCTGGGCGCAGTGCTGACCGGCGCGCAGCGCAATACCATAACCTGCAAGCAGTGTCACCATATCGCCGTGATGTACGCCGTCAAAATCGAAGGCCAGCAGGCTTGAGTCCTGGCAGCGAAAGGAGCGGAAACCCGGGCGTTTAGCCAGTTGATCTTCTGCCAGCGTCGCCAGCCCGCGGCTGTAGCTCTCCGCCTGGGCGGTATCCAGCGTTTTCAGCCACTCCAGCGCCGCGCTGAGGCCAATCACGCCCGCCACGTTTGGCGTACCAGCCTCCAGCTTGTACGGCACAGGCTGAGTGGTGAAGCCGTCAAATGTCACTTCGCTGATCATCTTGCCGCCGCCCAGCCACGGCGTCATCTCATCCAGCAATTCCGCTTTCCCATACAGCGCGCCGATGCCGTTAGGACCGTAGAGTTTATGGCCGGAAAATGCATAGAAATCGATATCCAGCCGCTGCACGTTGGCCGGGAAATGCACGACGCCCTGCGCACCATCGACCATCACCACCATGCCTGCCGCATGCGCCAGCGTAATCGCCTGCGCCAGATCCGGGCAACCGCCGGTGACATTGGACATCTGCCCCAGCGCCAGGATGCGGCTACGCGAGGTGATAAGCGACGATAGTTGGTTGATATCCGGCAGGTGATCGGCGCCGAGCGGCAGTTTCACCACCCGCGCGCCGGTTTGTTGCGCCACCATCAGCCACGGCACCAGGTTGGCATGATGTTCCGCCTCGCTGACAATGATTTCATCGCCCGCTTGCAGGCGCGGGCGTGCATAGCATTGGGCGACCATGTTGATGGCTTCGGTGGTACCGCGCGTCCAGACGATATTTTTGCCGGAGGGCGCATTGAGCAGCGCGGCGACCTGGTCACGCGCGGCTTCGTAGCGTGCGGTTAACTGCTGCGCCTGGGCAAACTGGCTGCGGTGCACATTACCTGCGCTGAGGCTGTAAAACTGTTGTGTGGCATCAATTACCGCCTGCGGTTTCAGGGCGGTGGCGGCGCTATCCAGATAGACACCCGCGTCGGCCAGCGCCGGGAACTGCGCGCGAAATTGCGATGGGTTAAATGCGTTCATGCGATTCCTCGTATCAATAGCGCGATCGTCGCGCAATTTTTCTGTCGGAGCAAGAACGTTGCACTCCATCGGAATTGTCTGTTTGTCCTGGCAGGGAGATGTAAGCAGGTTATGCTAAATAGTGTTAGGTAAATGTTTAAGACTCTTCCACTAAGAGTATTTCACAGCATTAATTGCCAGAAGGAGAAGAAGATGAAGAAGACTGCCGCAATTATTTCTGCATGTATGTTTACTTTTGCCCTGAGCGCCTGTTCCGGTCCGAATTACGCGTTACATACCAATGATGGACGCACGATCGTCTCGGAAGGGAAACCGAAAACTGACGATCAGACCGGCCTGATTTCGTATAAAGACGCTAACGGCAACGAACAGCAGATCAACCGTAGCGACGTGAAAGAGATGGTCGCGCTGGATAAGTAAGCGCTGAACGTGAGGTAAAAAAAAGCACCGCAATCTTGCGGTGCTACATTAATCACTATGGACAGACAGGGTAAATGTACAGGAAGTGAAAAAGGGGTAGCGTCGCTACCGTGGTCTGAATCGCAGACCAATTGCAAACACAACAACACAACATCACAACCGTAAGCCAAAAGCCCTTCAGAACACGCATTCCGAAAAAAGCTCTTCGTTCCGGCTCAGGAAGTGCCGCCACTATAGGTATTTGCTGGTAGAAGCTCAACGGACAATTTATAATGGCTCAGATAAAAAAAACTAATAGGTTAATCACTGTTTCCTGTTTGTTAAATTGCCTTTACATCTAAGCCTGAAAACCATGTCCAAGCGATTACCACCACTGAATGCATTACGCGTTTTTGATGCTGCCGCACGCCATTTAAGTTTCACGCGCGCAGCTGATGAGCTTTTTGTGACGCAGGCCGCAGTAAGCCACCAAATCAAGTCTCTTGAGGATTTCCTCGGGCTCAAACTCTTTCGCCGACGCAACCGTTCACTGCTGCTGACCGAAGAGGGGCAGAGCTATTTTCAGGATATTAAAGAGATATTTTCCCAACTGACGGAAGCTACCCGTAAGTTGCAGGCGCGCAGTGCAAAAGGCGCGCTAACCGTCAGTTTGCTCCCCAGTTTTGCCATCCAGTGGATGGTGCCAAGGCTCTCCGACTTTAACTCAACTTATCCGGGAATTGACGTTCGTATCCAGGCCGTTGACCGTCAGGAAGATAAACTGGCGGACGATGTCGACGTGGCGATTTTTTACGGGCGCGGTAACTGGCCGGGAATGCGCGTCGAAAAATTGTACGCCGAATATTTGCTGCCGGTCTGTTCGCCGCTGTTGCTGACGGGCGATAAAGCGCTGAAAACGCCGGAAGATTTAGCGCACCACACTTTATTGCACGACGCATCGCGTCGCGACTGGCAAACTTATACGCGGCAATTAGGTCTTAACCTCAACGTTCAGCAGGGACCCATCTTCAGCCACAGCTCTATGGTGCTTCAGGCGGCCATCCACGGACAGGGGATCGCACTGGCCAACAATGTAATGGCACAGTCCGAAATCGAGGCAGGTCGCCTGGTCTGCCCGTTTAATGATGTTCTGGTCAGTAAGAATGCGTTTTATCTGGTTTGTCATGACAGTCAGGCAGAACTGGGTAAAATAGCCGCCTTTCGTCAGTGGATCCTGGCCAAAGCGGCAAGCGAACAGGAAAAATTCCGTTTCCGTTATGAACATTAATGCGCGCGCGTGGCGCGTATGACTTTTTAGGGTACTCACATGACCAGCCGTTTTATGTTGATTTTCGCCGCGGTGAGCGGTTTTGTATTTGTCGCGCTCGGCGCATTCGGCGCGCATGTTTTACGTAAAACTTTGGGTGTGCCGGAGATGAGCTGGATCCAGACCGGCCTCGAATATCAGGCATTCCACACGCTGGCCGTGCTGGGCCTGGCGGTGGCGATGCAGCGTCGCATCAGCATCTGGTTTTACTGGAGTAGTGTTTTTCTTGCGCTGGGCACCGTGCTGTTTAGCGGCAGCCTCTATTGCCTGGCACTTTCGCATTTACGCTTGTGGGCGTTTGTTACGCCAGTCGGTGGGGTTTGTTTCTTAATCGGCTGGGCATTGATGTTGATTGGCGCAATTCGTCTGAAACGTAGGGGCGTTGTTCATGAATAAAGTGGTATTGCTGTGCCGCCCGGGTTTTGAGAAAGAGTGCGCAGCCGAAATTACCGATAAAGCTGGCCGCCTTGAGGTGTTCGGTTTTGCCCGGGTGAAAGAGAATTCGGGCTATGTCGTGTTCGAGTGCTATCAGGAAAACGACGCGGACAAAGTGGCGCGCGAGCTGCCGTTCAGTTCGCTGATTTTCGCCCGTCAGATGTTTGTCGTGGGCGAACTGTTGCGCGATCTGCCGCCAGAAGATCGTATTACGCCGATCGTCGGTATGTTGCAGGGCGTGGTGGAGAAAGCCGGGGATTTGCGCGTCGAGGTGGCCGATACCAACGAAAGCAAAGAACTGATGAAGTTCTGCCGCAAGTTCACCGTGCCGCTGCGCGGTGCGCTGCGTGAAGCAGGCGTGCTGGCGCGCAATGATTCGCCGAAACGTCCGGTGGTGCATATCTTCTTTATTGCTCCTGGCTGCTGTTATACCGGTTATTCGTATTCGTATAACAATTCTCCGTTCTATATGGGCATCCCGCGCCTGAAGTTCCCGTCGGATGCGCCGAGCCGTTCAACCCTCAAACTGGAAGAGGCGTTCCACGTCTTTATTCCGGCGGACGAATGGGATGAGCGCCTGGCCAACGGCATGTACGCGGTAGATCTCGGTGCCTGCCCGGGCGGCTGGACCTATCAACTGGTGAAACGCAATATGTGGGTGTCTTCTGTGGATAACGGCCCGATGGCGCAAAGCCTGATGGATACCGGGCAGGTCACCTGGCTGCGGGAAGATGGTTTCCGTTACCGGCCGAACCGCAATAACATCTCATGGATGGTGTGCGATATGGTGGAAAAACCGGCGAAAGTCGCCGCGCTGATGGCGCAGTGGCTGGTGCAGGGCTGGTGCCGCGAAACTATTTTCAACCTGAAGCTGCCGATGAAAAAGCGCTATGAAGAGGTGTCAAATAACCTCGCCTTTATCCAGCAGCAGCTGGATGAACATAATATCGCTGCGCAAATTCAGGCGCGCCAGCTGTACCACGATCGCGAAGAAGTCACGGTACATGTGCGTCGTATGTGGGCGGCCGTCGGCGGTCGTCGCGACGAGCGTTAAAACCAGCTGAGCCGGGCAATGTCCGGCTCAGGCGAGTTCGCTGTCAGAGACAATATGCGTCACATCATCCAGGTGCCCAATCCGCGCCTCTCCCGAACGGTTGAATTTACTCTTATCGATCAGCAGTAACGACTGCGCCGCGCGTTTCAGCAGAATGGATTTGAACCCGGCATTGTAGGTGTTTGAATCCCAGAGCGTGCCGCTGCTGTCGATCCCTTCGCAGGAAAAAATAAACAGGTCGATATCGAGCGATTTGAGCTGGGAGATGAGCGACGGATTGACGTAGCAGCCATATTTGCGCTCCAGCGTGCCGCCGGAACTGATCAGTTGCAGATGTTCACGCTTGGCCAGCTCCTGGCAAATTGGGTGGCTGTTGGTAAAGACATGGAGATTGCAGTCCGGCAACTGGCGAGCGAGATACCAGCAGGTGGAGCTGGCGTCCAGCGCGATCACCATGCCTTCTTCTATCCAGCCAAGCGCTTTGCGGGCGATATCCGCCTTGTGGGCATAATGGCTTTTCAGGCGGATATGAAAGGGATCGCCGCTGTCCTGATTTTCCTGGTGGAGCGTCCTGGCGCGCCCGTGATTGCGCAGCACTTTTCCCTGCGCCTGCAATTCACTGAGATCGCGGCGAATCGTCTCTTTGCTGACGTTGAGCTGCACTGACAATGCTTCGGTTGTCAGGCTCTGGTGATGCCTCAACAGATCGATGATGGTTTGTTGGCGTGCCGCTTTCATTTGCTCTTCTTCCGTCATCCGATGAAGGCCTGCATCATGCGGGCGCTACGGGCAAAAAGATTACGGCGTTACCCCTTTCTTTAAAAGAATATTCCGTTACTTCGCGCGCTCTCCTGTGATACCGATCGCAAAGGTTTTTTGCGAAAGAAACGGGTGAGATGTTGCCACAGAAGAAAAGGCGCCCTGATTTCAGGACGCCTGAGCGCTTACGGGTTACTGGCTTTGGCCAGCTCTTTGGTTAACGGCAACATAATCCGCATCACGTCGCGGCTACGGTGCGCAATACGGCCGGGCAGGGCTTGATCGAGAAACTGCTGGTTATCGATGCGCGCGTTGTGGTAGCTGATGCCATCAGGGAAACTTTTTGATTTCGCCCGCTGTTGCATGCCGTCTTTCTTGCCGAGCGACCAGTTGGTGGCTTCCACCGACAGAACCGGGATCCCCGCTTTATCAAACACCTCGGCATCGTTGCAGCAACTGGTGCCTTTCGGGTAATCAGGGTTAAGGCCGGGATTTATCATCGCGCTGATACCGTGGGCGCGGGCGATAGCCAGCGCACGATCCCGCGTCAGTTTACGGACCGATGCTGGCGTATTTTTGCCACTATTAAAGTAGAGCTTGTCGCCGACAATCAGGTTATTAAGGTTGATCACCAGCAGGGTATTTTTCTTCTCTTGCTCGCTCATCCGCGCGAGCACGTTTGCCGCGCCAAGATGGCCCTCTTCCTCACCGCTGGTGGCGACAAAGCGGATGCTGTACTGCGTTGGCACGGATTTCAGCACCTGCGCCAGTTCCAGCATCACGCCCAGCGCGGCCGCGTTGTCATCCAGGCCCTGAAGCGTCAGGCCGCCCAGATTGTTATCGACATCGGCATCGCTATGCGGCGCATACGTATCAAGATGCGCCATAATCATGATCTGCTGCGGCAGCGTGCCTTCATGGGCGGCGATCACCGTACTGCCGGTGACATTTTGCCAGTTCTGCCGGTTATCTTTGGTGGTGTAGCGGTAGCGGGTTTTGAACTTGCGGATATCGCTCTGGTATCCCATCTGTTCAAACTGCTGCTGCAAATAGTCTGCGGAGAGCATTTCAGCCGGTGTGCCGGTCATGCGTCCAGGAAAGAGGGTGGCAATGTGGCGAGCCTGCTCGTTGGCAAATTCACCGGGTTGGGACGTACGGGCATGAGCCGGAAGGATAAAGCATACGCCGAGCGCCAGGGCAGCGGTACGGAGGCGCAATGCGGAAAACATAGAGAGTCCTTTATGCAGCAATTTTTTTGACGCGCTTAGTATGAAACTGTGACCAGGTTTACACAATTTCATTTGTTCTTAACCTGCCGAAAATGCTCGCCTTAAGCACTTTTTGATATTTGTATTGCCACTGCGTTATTCCTTTGCGGAACTACTCATTCCAATTCGTAATTTCATTCGCCCGGAACCGCCCCCTATAGTCGCACTATTGCTGGCTGTAAGTGAGTTGCTTTGTGGATTACCTGCCATTATTTGCTGAAGTAAAAGACCGCCCCGTACTGGTGATTGGCGGCGGCGAAATCGCCGCGCGCAAGATCACCTTTTTGCGTCGCGCTGGCGCACGCGTGCAGGTTGTCGCGCAACGGCTGGAACCGCAACTGCAACAGCTTGCCGACAGCCAGGCGATTCACTGGCTGGCGACCGAATTTGACGAAGCACAGCTGGATGCCGTTTTCCTGGTGATTGCGGCAACCGATGACACGGCGCTGAATCAGCGCGTCTTTGCGGCAGCAAATGCGCGTCACAAGCTGGTCAACGTCGTGGATAACCAGCCGCTGTGTTCCTTTATTTTCCCGTCGATTGTTGATCGCTCGCCGCTGCTGGTGGCGATTTCCTCTGGCGGAACCGCGCCGGTGCTGGCGCGTCTGCTGCGTGAAAAGATAGAAGCGCTGCTGCCGGGCAATCTGGGCCGTATGGCGGAAGTGGCCGGGCGCTGGCGTTCGCGGATTAAAGCCTTTCGCCGCACCACGGATGAACGTCGCCGCTTCTGGGAAAGCGCTTTTCGCGGGCGTTTTGCCAGCCTGATGGCTGCCGGAGATGAACCCGCCGCCGAAAAAGCGCTCAAAGCCGAACTGAAACAGCCGGGTTCGGGTAGCGGAGAAATTATCCTGGTTGGTGCCGGGCCGGGCGACGCGGGGCTGCTGACGTTGCGCGGTTTGCAGGTGATCCAGCAGGCCGACGTGGTGTTTTACGATCATCTGGTCAGCGATGAAGTGCTGGAGCTGACCCGCCGCGATGCAGAGAAAATCTGCGTCGGTAAACGCGCCGGTTCCCATTCGGTGGCGCAGCATGAGACCAACCGCATGCTGGTGGATGCGGCGCGCGAAGGTAAAACGGTGGTGCGGCTGAAAGGCGGCGACCCGTTTATTTTTGGCCGCGGCGGTGAAGAGTTACAGGCGGCGGCAGAAGCCGGCATTCCTTTTCAGGTGGTGCCGGGCGTCACGGCGGCCTCCGGCGCGACGGCTTATGCAGGCATTCCCCTGACGCACCGGGATTTTGCCCAGTCGGTAACATTTGTCACCGGCCACTATAAAGCCGACAGCGTACCGTTCGACTGGGCGCAACTGGCGCAAAGCCGACAGACGCTGGCGATTTATATGGGCACCATGAAAGCGGCAGAGATCAGCGAACAACTGATTGCTCACGGGCGCGATAAAACCACGCCGGTGGCGGTGATCTCTCGCGGTACGCGCGCGGAGCAACAGGTTACTACCGGCACACTAGAACAACTTGAGGAACTGGCGCATGCTGCGCCGATGCCCGCCCTGCTGGTGGTGGGCGAAGTGGTGCAGCTTCATCGCGAGCTCGCCTGGTTCCGGCATACGACAGCAACGGACGCCTTTGACGCCTCCGTGATTAAACTGGCTTAAGGAATGGTTATGGATCAAAAACGACTCACTCACCTGCGACAACTGGAGGCGGAAAGCATCCATATCATCCGCGAAGTGGCCGCCGAATTTTCCAACCCGGTGATGATGTACTCCATCGGCAAAGATTCCAGCGTGATGTTGCATCTGGCGCGTAAAGCCTTCTATCCGGGCACGCTGCCGTTTCCGCTGCTGCACGTCGATACCGGCTGGAAATTCCGTGAGATGTATGAATTCCGCGACCGTACCGCCAAAGCATATGGTTGCGAACTGCTGGTGCACAAAAACCCGGAAGGGGTGGCGATGGGGATTAACCCGTTCGTGCACGGCAGCGCGAAACATACCGACATTATGAAAACCGAAGGGCTGAAGCAGGCTCTGAACAAATACGGTTTTGACGCGGCTTTCGGCGGCGCGCGCCGCGACGAAGAGAAATCACGCGCCAAAGAGCGTATTTACTCCTTCCGCGACCGTTTCCACCGCTGGGATCCGAAGAACCAGCGTCCGGAGCTGTGGCACAACTACAACGGCCAGATCAACAAGGGTGAAAGCATTCGCGTTTTCCCGCTCTCGAACTGGACCGAGCTGGATATCTGGCAGTACATCTTCCTGGAAAATATTGAAATCGTTCCGCTGTACCTGGCGGCAGAGCGCCCGGTACTGGAGCGCGACGGTATGCTGATGATGATCGATGACGACCGTATCGATCTGCAACCTGGCGAAGTGATCGAGCAGCGGATGGTGCGTTTCCGTACGCTCGGCTGCTGGCCGCTGACCGGTGCGGTGGAATCTTCCGCGCAGACGCTGCCGGAGATCATTGAAGAGATGCTGGTTTCCACCACCAGTGAACGTCAGGGCCGCGTGATTGACCGCGACCAGGCCGGCTCGATGGAGCTGAAAAAACGTCAGGGATACTTCTAAGGAGCCGCCATGAATACCACTATTGCCCAACAAATTGCCAACGAAGGCGGCGTTGAAGCGTATCTGCACGCTCAGCAGCACAAAAGCCTGCTGCGCTTTCTGACCTGCGGCAGCGTCGATGACGGGAAAAGCACCCTGATCGGCCGTCTGCTGCACGATACCCGCCAGATCTATGAAGATCAGCTCTCTACGTTGCATAACGACAGTAAACGCCACGGCACGCAGGGCGAAAAACTCGACCTGGCGCTGCTGGTGGACGGCCTGCAAGCGGAGCGTGAGCAGGGCATTACCATTGATGTGGCCTATCGCTATTTCTCCACGGAGAAGCGCAAATTTATCATCGCCGATACGCCAGGGCATGAGCAGTACACCCGCAATATGGCCACCGGCGCGTCCACCTGCGATCTGGCGATTTTGTTGATCGATGCGCGTAAAGGCGTGCTGGATCAAACCCGTCGCCACAGCTTTATCTCCACGCTGCTGGGTATCAAGCACCTGGTGGTGGCAGTGAATAAAATGGATCTGGTGGAATTTAGCGAAGAGATCTTCGAAAACATCCGCCAGGACTACCTGACCTTTGCTGAACAACTGCCGGGCAACCTGGATATCCGTTTCGTGCCGCTGTCGGCGCTGGAAGGCGATAACGTTGCCAGCCAGAGCGAAAAAATGCCGTGGTACAGCGGCCCGACGCTGCTGGAAGTGCTGGAAATCGTCGAGATCCAGCGCGTAGTCGATACCCAGCCGATGCGTTTCCCGGTGCAGTATGTTAACCGCCCGAACCTCGACTTCCGTGGTTTCTCCGGTACGCTGGCGTCCGGCGTGGTGAGCGTGGGTCAACGCATTAAAGTGCTGCCATCAGGCGTGGAATCGACCATTACCCGCATCGTCACGTTTGATGGCGATTTACAGGAAGCGGGAGCGGGCGAAGCCATTACGCTGGTGCTGAAAGATGAGATCGACATCAGCCGCGGCGACCTGATTCTTGATGCGCAGGAAACCCTGCCAGCCGTACAGCGCGCGTCGCTTGACGTGGTGTGGATGGCGGAACAGCCGTTGCAACCGGGCCAGAGCTTTGACATCAAAGTGGCGGGCAAAAAGACGCGCGCACGCGTCGATGCCATTCAGTATCAGGTGGACATCAACAATCTGACGCAGCGCCAGGTCGAGAGCCTGCCGCTGAACGGCATTGGTCTGGTTGATTTGACCTTTGATGAACCGCTGACGCTGGACGCGTATCAGCAAAACCCGGTCACCGGCGGCATTATCTTTATCGATCGGCTGAGCAACGTGACCGTGGGCGCGGGTATGGTGCGTGATGTTCATATTGAACAGACGACCAGCGCTTCGGAGTTCAGCGCGTTTGAACTGGAGCTGAACCAGCTTATCCGTAAGCACTTCCCGCACTGGGGCGCGCGCGATCTGCTGGGAGGCAAATAATGGCTCTGCATGACGAAAATGTCGTCTGGCATGCCCATCCGGTAACGCCTGAGCAGCGCGAACAACTCCACGGTCACCGTGGGGTTGTGCTGTGGTTTACCGGGCTCTCCGGCTCCGGCAAATCGACGGTCGCTGGCGCGCTGGAAGAGGCGCTGCATAAGGCAGGTGTCAGTACTTATCTGCTGGATGGCGACAATGTGCGCCACGGTTTGTGCAGCGATCTCGGCTTTAGCGATGACGATCGCAAAGAGAATATCCGCCGCGTCGGCGAAGTAGCCAAACTGATGGTGGAATCCGGACTGGTGGTGCTGACGGCATTTATTTCGCCGCACCGCGCTGAGCGCCAGATGGTGCGTGAACGCCTCGGGGAAGGGCGTTTTATCGAAGTGTTTGTCGATACGCCGCTGGCGATTTGTGAAGCGCGCGATCCTAAAGGGTTGTACAAGAAAGCGCGCGCCGGTGAACTGCGTAATTTCACCGGGATTGATTCGGTTTACGAAGCGCCCAAATCGCCGGAAGTTCACCTGCAAGGTGAACAATTGGTAACAAATTTGGTCAGCCAATTATTAGACCTCCTCCGGGAGAGCGATATTATCAGATCCTGAGACGGTACTGGCGATACGCGCCTTCTTCAGGCATTACGGCGTTGAGATTACGCTTCCTGAATTGGCGCACGTATCTCCTGTTTACCGGTCGTACAGGCAACAGGATCCGATATGCGTAACAGTCAGAACATCACCCTCACACGGTCGCCATCACTCCCTGCGACCCCCGACGAAACCACATGGTCTTTTCCCGGGGCCGTGGTGGGGTTCGTTGCATGGCTGCTGGCGCTGGCGATCCCGTTTATGATTTACGGTTCCAACACGCTATTTTTCTTTCTCTATACCTGGCCGTTTTTCCTCGCGCTGATGCCCGTCTCCGTGGTGGTCGGCATTGCATTGCATTCGCTGCTCGGTGGCCGTTTGCTTTACAGCAGCGTGGCGACGCTGTTGACGGTCGCCGCCATGTTTGGCGTGCTGTTTATGTGGTTGCTGGGCTAGCGGCCTTACGTCAAAGCGTAACCCTCATTAAGGCAATGTGTCCGGCTACGGTTCGGAAGACATTTATGATAAAGTCTGGCGCTTGCGCGGCATCGCCCGGCCCCGGAGTGGAGTCTGACGAAAAGTTATGGGATGATGGTGCCGTTTTTCAGGGGGCAGGATGGGTAAACTAACGCTGCTATTGCTGGCTTTACTGGTCTGGCTACAGTACTCGCTGTGGTTTGGCAAGAATGGTCTGCATGACTACGGCCGCGTCAGCGAAGATGTGGCGACACAGCAGGCGACGAACGCCAAATTAAAATCGCGTAACGATCAGCTTTTCGCCGAAATTGACGACCTCAATGGCGGTCAGGAAGCGATTGAGGAACGCGCACGCAATGAATTAACCATGACTAAGCCGGGCGAAACGTTTTATCGTCTGGTGCCGGACTCGTCAAAGCGTACGCCGGGGTCAGCGCAAAACCAGAATCAGAATCAAAACACACAAAATAATCGATAAACAGTCCCGGGTTTACGACATGTCAGCACTAATTCCGGACGTCTGTGCCGTGGTGCCGGCCGCCGGATTCGGCCGCCGCATGCAAACGGAATGTCCTAAGCAGTATCTCTCCATTGGCCAAAAAACCATTCTTGAGCACGCCGTAGACGCGCTGCTTGCCCACCCGCGCGTCAGCCGGGTGATTATTGCCGTCAGTCCAGGCGACGAGCGCTTTGCCCGTCTGCCGCTGGCGCAACATCCGCAGATTACCGTGGTGAACGGCGGCGCAGAACGCGCTGATTCGGTGCTGGCGGGCTTAAAAGCCGCTGGCGACGCACAGTGGGTGCTGGTGCATGATGCCGCGCGTCCTTGTCTGCATCAGGATGATTTAAACCGGCTGTTACAGCTCAGCGAAACCAGCCGCGTCGGCGGTATTCTTGCCGCGCCGGTGCGCGACACCATGAAACGCGCGGAGCCGGGAAAAACAGCGATTGCCCATACCGTCGAGCGTAATGATTTATGGCATGCGCTAACGCCGCAATTTTTCCCGCTGCAACTGCTGCACGATTGCCTGACCCGCGCGCTGAATGAAGGCGCGACGATCACCGACGAAGCGTCGGCGCTGGAGTATTGCGGATTCCACCCGGAGTTGGTTGCCGGACGCGCGGATAATATTAAAGTGACCCGACCGGAAGATTTACGGCTGGCAGAATTCTATCTGACCCTTTCTGACCTTCAGGAGAAAGCATAATGCGCATTGGACACGGTTTTGACGTACACGCCTTTGGCGGTGAAGGCCCGATTATTATCGGCGGCGTACGCATTCCTTACGAGAAAGGGCTGCTGGCGCACTCTGATGGCGATGTGGCACTGCATGCGCTGACAGATGCTCTGCTGGGCGCGGCGGCGCTGGGCGACATCGGCAAACTGTTCCCGGATACCGATCCGGCATTTAAAGGCGCCGATAGCCGCGCGCTGCTGCGCGAGGCCTGGCGACGCATTCAGGCGAAGGGCTATACGCTGAGTAACGTTGATGTGACCATCATTGCCCAGGCGCCGAAAATGCTGCCGCACATTCCGCAGATGCGCGTCTTCATCGCCGAAGATCTCGGCTGCCATATGGATGATGTCAACGTCAAAGCCACCACCACCGAGAAACTTGGTTTTACCGGGCGTGGCGAAGGCATTGCCTGTGAAGCGGTCGCGCTGCTGGTGAAGGCGGCAAAATGACAGAATTCGAAAACCTGACCTGGCTGCATGGCAAACCAGCAGGTAGCGGGATCCTCAAAGCCAACCCGGAAGATTTCGTCGTTGTGGAAGATCTCGGCTTTGAACCGGATGGCGAAGGCGAACATATTCTGGTGCGTATACTGAAAAGTGGCTGCAACACCCGTTTTGTGGCAGATGCGCTGGCAAAATTCCTAAAAATTCATGCACGCGAAGTGAGCTTCGCCGGGCAAAAAGATAAACATGCGGTGACCGAGCAATGGCTCTGCGCCCGCGTGCCTGGCAATACGATGCCGGATCTCAGCACGTTTGAGCTTGAAGGCTGTAAAGTGCTGGAGTATGCCCGCCATAAGCGCAAGCTGCGGCTGGGTGCATTGCAGGGCAACGCATTTACGCTGGTGCTGCGTGAAGTGAGCGATCGGGCGGATGTGGAAGCCCGTTTGCAGACCATCAGTGAAAAAGGTGTGCCGAATTATTTCGGTGCGCAGCGTTTTGGTATTGGCGGCAGCAATTTGCAGGGCGCGTTGCGCTGGGCGCAAAGCGCTGCGCCGGTTCGCGATCGTAATAAACGCAGCTTCTGGCTGTCGGCGGCGCGCAGCGCGTTGTTTAATCAAATCGTCAACGAACGATTGAAAAAAACAGACTTTAATCAAGTTGTTGACGGCGATGCGCTACAATTAGCGGGGCGCGGTAGCTGGTTTGTCGCCAGCGAGGAAGAGCGCGCGGAATTGCAGGCGCGCGTCGATGCGAAAACCTTAATGATTACCGCCGCGCTGCCGGGTAGCGGCGATTGGGGCGCGCAGCGCGCAGCGCTGGCGTTTGAGCAACAGGCGGTTGCCGATGCGCCGGAGTTACAGGCGTTGCTGGTGCGGGAAAAAGTAGAAGCTGCGCGCCGCGCAATGCTGCTCTATCCGCAGAAGCTTTGCTGGAACTGGTGGGATGATGTCACCGTCGAGTTACGTTTCTGGCTCCCGGCGGGAAGTTTTGCCACCAGCGTGATCAGGGAACTTATTAACACATCGGGTGATTATGCGAATATTGCTGAGTAACGATGACGGGATCCACGCGCCGGGAATCCAGACGCTGGCAAAAGCGCTGCGCGAGTTTGCCGATGTTCAGGTGGTCGCGCCCGATCGTAACCGCAGCGGTGCGTCTAATTCACTGACGCTCGAATCTTCGCTCCGTACTTTTACCTTTGAAAACGGTGATATCGCTGTACAGATGGGCACGCCGACTGACTGCGTTTTCCTTGGGGTGAACGCGCTGATGCGTCCGCGCCCGGATGTGGTGGTTTCCGGCATTAATGCCGGGCCGAATCTCGGCGACGATGTGATCTACTCTGGCACCGTTGCCGCTGCGATGGAAGGGCGTCATCTCGGTTTTCCGGCGCTGGCCGTCTCGCTCAACGGGCATACCCATTATGAAACGGCTGCCGCCATCACCTGCTCTCTTCTGCGTGCGCTCAGCCGCGAGCCGCTGCGTACCGGGCGGATCCTCAATATCAACGTGCCGGATCTGCCGCTCGATCAGATCAAGGGTATTCGCGTTACCCGTTGCGGTAGCCGTCACCCGGCCGATCAGGTTATTCCGCAGCAGGATCCTCGCGGCAACACACTGTACTGGATTGGTCCGCCCGGGGAAAAATGCGATGCCGGGCCGGATACGGATTTTGCAGCCGTGGATGAAGGCTACGTCTCTGTCACGCCGTTGCATGTAGATTTAACAGCATACAGCGCGCATGATGTGGTGTCGGGCTGGCTGGATCGTGTCGGGGTGAATTCGCAATGGTGAGTAAACGCGTACAGGATCTTCTCAATCAATTACGCGCGCAGGGCATTAAAAATGAGCGGGTGCTTGAGGCGTTATCGCAAGTGCCGCGCGAGAAATTTATCGATGAGGCGTTTGAACACAAAGCGTGGGATAACGTCGCGTTACCTATTGGTCAGGGGCAAACCATTTCGCAGCCGTATATGGTGGCGCGAATGACCGAGCTGCTGGATCTGACACCTGCGTCGCGGGTGCTGGAAATCGGCACCGGCTCCGGCTATCAAACGGCGATTCTGGCGCGTCTGGTACACCATGTCTGTTCTGTTGAACGCATTAAAAGCCTGCAATGGCAGGCGCGCCGCCGCCTGAAACAGCTCGATCTACACAATGTTTCTACTCGTCACGGTGATGGCTGGCAGGGGTGGCAGGCCCGCGCTCCGTTTGACGCCATTATTGTGACCGCCGCACCGCCGGAGATCCCTGCCGCATTGATGTCGCAACTGGACGATGGCGGCCTTCTTGTTTTACCCGTAGGCGATGAAATGCAGCAGTTGAAGCGCGTTCGTCGGCGGGGAAGCGAATTTATTATTGATACTGTGGAAGCGGTGCGCTTTGTTCCGCTGATAAGAGGCGAACTGGCCTGAGTTACAGAGTTTTCCCTGGGATTTTCAGGCCGTAACAGCGTATGGTAGGCACATTTGCCGCCAGGCGTCGCGGTTATCTTTAAGTCATTGGTTATCTAAATATTGTTGGGGGATAAATGAGCGCGGGAAGCCCGAAATTCACCGTAAGCCGTATTGCGGCATTGTCACTGGTTTCGCTGTGGCTGGCAGGGTGTTCAAATTCCACTAATGCTCCAGCCCCGGTCAGTTCTGTTGGCGGCAACGCCAGTTCAAATTCCAGTTCCGGCAGCTCCGGAATGTTGATCACGCCGCCGCCAAAACTAGGCACATCATCGCAGCAGAAAATTCAGCCCGCGCAGCCAACGCAGATTCAGCCGGTGGCGCAGACGCCTGTTGAAACTGTTAACGGGCGCATCGTCTATAACCGCCAGTACGGCAATATTCCCAAAGGCAGCTATACCGGCGGTAGTACCTATACGGTGAAGCGTGGCGATACACTATTTTATATTGCGTGGATTACCGGGAACGATTTCCGTGATCTGGCGCAGCGTAATAATGTCGCCGCGCCTTATAACCTTGAAGTCGGGCAAACGTTGCAAGTGGGTAATGCATCCGGCACACCAATTACGGGTGGAAATGCCATTACTCGGGCTGATGATTCAGCACAAGGAATAGTCTCAAAACCTGCACAAAATTCCAGCGTAGTGGTTGCTTCGAAACCGACAATTACGTATTCTGAGGATTCAGGTGAACAAAGTGCTAACAAAATGTTGCCAAACAACAAGCCTGCGACAACCATCACAGCGCCTGTTACGGCACCTTCTGTAAGCTCAACCGAACCGACTGCCAGCAGTACATCTACCAGCGCGCCTATTGCTTCATGGCGCTGGCCGACTGAGGGCAAAGTTATCGACAACTTCTCTGCTACCGAAGGTGGCAATAAAGGCGTCGATATCTCCGGCAGCAAAGGACAGGCTATTGTCGCGACCGCAGATGGGCGCGTTGTATATGCCGGTAACGCGCTGCGCGGTTACGGTAATCTGATCATCATAAAACATAACGATGATTACCTGAGTGCCTACGCCCATAACGACACAATGCTGGTCCGGGAACAACAAGAAGTTAAGGCGGGGCAAAAAATAGCTACCATGGGTAGCACCGGAACCAGTTCTACACGCTTGCATTTTGAAATTCGTTACAAGGGGAAATCCGTAAACCCGCTGCGCTATTTGCCGCAGCGATAAATCGGTGCAAGGTTGTTGAAGACCCCCCATCTGAGCCGTTGCAGTGCGCGCAGATGCCGCTGCAACGGGCGCAATGAGGCGTTTTCAGGAGCGTTGCCCAGGGATCACGGGTAGGAGCCACCTTATGAATCAGAATACGCTGAAAGTTCATGATTTAAATGAAGACGCGGAATTTGATGAAAACGGAGCAGAGGTTTTTGACGAAAAAGCCTTAGTAGAAGAGGAACCCAGTGATAATGACCTGGCTGAAGAGGAGCTGTTATCGCAGGGGGCAACCCAGCGTGTATTAGATGCTACTCAGCTGTACCTTGGGGAAATTGGGTACTCCCCACTATTAACGGCCGAAGAAGAGGTCTATTTTGCACGCCGCGCACTACGCGGTGACGTCGCTTCCCGCCGTCGCATGATCGAGAGCAACCTGCGTCTGGTGGTTAAGATTGCCCGTCGTTACAGTAATCGTGGTCTGGCGCTGCTGGATCTGATTGAAGAGGGTAACCTGGGGCTGATCCGTGCCGTTGAGAAATTTGACCCTGAACGTGGGTTCCGTTTTTCAACGTATGCAACCTGGTGGATTCGTCAGACTATTGAGCGGGCGATTATGAACCAAACCCGCACCATTCGTCTGCCAATTCACATTGTTAAAGAGCTGAACGTCTATCTGCGTACCGCGCGTGAGTTGTCCCATAAGCTGGACCACGAACCGAGTGCGGAAGAGATAGCTGAACGGCTGGACAAACCGGTTGATGACGTGAGCCGTATGCTGCGTCTCAACGAGCGCATTACCTCAGTTGATACGCCGTTAGGCGGCGATTCTGAAAAAGCGCTGCTGGATATCCTGGCCGATGAAAAAGACAACGGTCCGGAAGACACCACGCAAGATGATGATATGAAACAAAGTATCGTCAAATGGCTGTTCGAACTGAACGCCAAACAGCGTGAAGTGCTGGCGCGTCGTTTCGGTCTGCTGGGCTATGAAGCTGCGACACTGGAAGATGTGGGCCGTGAAATTGGTCTCACCCGTGAACGTGTTCGTCAGATTCAGGTTGAAGGTCTGCGTCGTTTGCGTGAAATCCTGCAAACGCAAGGGCTGAATATCGAAGCGCTGTTCCGCGAATAAGCATCCTTTCAAGCCAAAAAGGCCGGTCGCAGATGACGCGGCCTTTTTCTTTTCTGCGGTTACGCTTTATCCATCATCTTTCTGATTAGCGATGAAAAAGCGGTTTGCTCTTCGGCGCTCAGACGGCCAAGAAACGCCTGATCCACGCCGTTGCCGACGGGAATACTGCTTGCCAGCAGCCTTTCTCCTTCCGGCGTCAGATAGATAAACCGCCGACGCTTATCCGCCGGATCGTTTTCCCGCCGCACTAATCCCCGACTCTCCATACGGCTCAGCATCTCCGCCAGCGTCGCCTTGGTGCTGACAGCCACCTCCGTTAACGCAACCTGCTCAATGCCCGGGTTTTCTGCAATTGAGCGCATCACCGCGTATTGTGGCTTAGTCAACTCGGGCAGCGCCTGCTGCCACTGTGAGGTATGCTGTTGAAAAAGCTGGCGCAACAGGTGAAATGCTTCATTCCTTAATTTCATTAGCGCTCTCCATCATGATCTTCTTCTTATCATAGCGGCTTCTGCGCTGCTTTATAACGATCCTCAATTTCACTTTTCGTGCCGCAACGTTTTGGGATGCCTTGTCAGGATCGTTTTGCAGGCGTAGTGTATTTCATAACGTTCGTATACGAACAATATTGAGGTGGAGAATGAAGCTAATTGTCGGAATGACCGGTGCGACGGGCGCGCCATTGGCGGTTGCACTGTTGCAGGCATTGCAGCAGATGCCGCAGGTAGAAACGCATCTGGTGATGTCGAAATGGGCAAAAACGACCATTGAACTGGAAACCCCTTTTAGCCCGCGTGAAGTTGCTGCGTTGGCGGATCATTGCCATAACCCGGCGGATCAAGCGGCGACAATCTCCTCCGGATCGTTTCATACCGACGGCATGATCATCATTCCATGCAGTATGAAAACGCTTGCAGGTATTCGCGCGGGTTATGCCGAAGGGCTGGTTGGACGCGCCGCCGATGTGGTGCTGAAAGAGGGGCGCAAGTTGGTGCTGGTGCCGCGCGAAATGCCGCTGAGCGCCATCCATCTGGAAAATATGCTCGCATTATCCCGCCTGGGCGTCGCCATGGTTCCGCCGATGCCCGCCTGGTACAACCATCCACAAACGATTGACGACGTCACGCTGCATATTGTCGCCCGCGTGCTGGATCAGTTCGGTCTTTCGCTACCGCAGGCGAAGCGCTGGGGTGGTTTGCAGGCGGCACAGAATTATTCACAGGAGAATGCATAATGGCTTTTGATGATTTACGCAGTTTTTTACAGGCGCTGGACGAGCAAGGACAGTTGCTGAAAATCAGTGAAGAGGTGAATGCCGAGCCGGATTTGGCCGCTGCCGCGAACGCGACCGGCCGCATTGGCGAAGGCGCTCCCGCACTGTGGTTCGATAATATCCGCGGCTTTGTTGATGCCCGCGTCACGATGAACACTATCGGTTCGTGGCAGAACCACGCGATTTCGCTGGGATTACCGCCGAACGCTCCGGTTAAGCAGCAGATTGACGAATTTATCCGTCGCTGGGATAAGTTCCCGGTCGCCCCGGAACGTCGCGACAATCCGCCGTGGGCGGAGAATAGCGTCGATGGGGATGACATCAATCTGTTCGATATTCTACCGCTGTTCCGCCTGAACGATGGCGATGGCGGTTTCTACCTTGATAAAGCCTGCGTTGTTTCCCGCGATCCGCTCGATCCCGATCATTTTGGCAAGCAGAACGTTGGCATCTACCGCATGGAAGTGAAGGGCAAACGCAAACTCGGCCTGCAACCGGTACCGATGCACGATATTGCGCTGCATCTGCATAAAGCGGAAGAGCGCGGCGAGGATCTGCCCATCGCGATTACGCTCGGCAACGATCCGATTATTACCCTGATGGGCGCCACGCCGCTGAAATACGATCAGTCGGAATATGAGATGGCGGGCGCGTTGCGTGAAAGCCCGTATCCGATTGCTACCGCGCCGCTGACCGGTTTCGATGTGCCATGGGGATCGGAAGTGATCCTCGAAGGGGTGATCGAAGGACGTAAGCGCGAGATCGAAGGGCCGTTCGGTGAGTTCACCGGCCACTATTCCGGCGGGCGCAACATGACAGTGGTACGCATCGATAAAGTCTCTTATCGCACGAAACCGATTTTTGAATCCCTTTACCTTGGCATGCCATGGACGGAAATCGATTATCTGATAGGGCCAGCAACCTGTGTGCCGCTGTACCAGCAACTGAAAGCCGAGTTCCCGGAAGTGCAGGCGGTAAACGCCATGTATACCCACGGTCTGTTGGCGATTATCTCCACCAAAAAACGTTACGGCGGCTTTGCCCGCGCGGTGGGTTTGCGCGCCATGACCACGCCGCACGGCCTCGGTTACGTGAAGATGGTGATCATGGTCGATGAAGACGTCGATCCGTTTAATTTGCCGCAGGTGATGTGGGCGCTGTCGTCGAAAGTAAACCCGGCAGGCGATCTGGTGCAGTTGCCGAATATGTCGGTACTGGAACTCGATCCGGGTTCAAGCCCGGCCGGTATCACCGACAAACTGATTATTGATGCCACCACGCCGGTTGCGCCGGATAACCGTGGCCACTACAGCCAGCCGGTACGTGATTTGCCGGAAACCAAAGAATGGGCTGAAAAACTGACCGCCATGCTGGCGAGCCGCCAAAAATAAGGAGCGAAAAATGATCTGTCCACGTTGTGCCGATGAGCACATTGAAATCATGGCGACGTCGCCGGTAAAAGGGGTCTGGACGGTGTACCAGTGCCAGCACTGTTTATACACCTGGCGTGATACCGAACCACTGCGTCGTACCAGCCGCGAGCACTATCCACAGGCGTTTCGTATAACGCAGAAAGATATTGATGACGCACCGCAGGTGCCGACGATTCCGCCGCTGCTGGCAGAAAATCAACGGTAACCGCATGGAAGCCCGGCCTGCACAGAATTGCTGGCCGGATTTGATCACTGCGCGGAAAACTTCCAGGCTGGATAAGCGCCATCCGGCAATCAGCGCCTTACACCAGGCTCTTCAGGCGGTAAATCCATTCCAGTGCCTGACGCGGCGTTAAGCTGTCCGGATCGAGGTTTTCCAGCGCTTCCACCGCCGGGCTGGTCTCTTCTGCCGGAGCCAACAGCGACATCTGCGTGCCGTCTATTTGCGTGGCCGCCGCATTCGGCGACAGGCTTTCCAGCTCGCGCAATTTGCTGCGTGCGCGTTTAATCACCTCTTTCGGCACGCCCGCCAGCGCAGCGACCGCCAGACCGTAACTCTTACTGGCTGCGCCGTCCTGCACGCTGTGCATAAAGGCGATGGTATCGCCATGCTCCAGCGCGTCGAGATGCACGTTTGCCACGCCTTCCATTTTTTCCGGCAGTTGCGTCAGCTCAAAGTAGTGAGTCGCGAACAGCGTCAATGCCTTGATTTTATTCGCCAGGTTTTCCGCACACGCCCATGCCAGCGACAGACCATCATAGGTCGATGTTCCGCGACCAATTTCATCCATCAGCACCAGACTGTTTTCTGTGGCGTTATGCAGGATGTTGGCGGTTTCGGTCATCTCCACCATAAAGGTCGAACGGCCGCTGGCCAGATCGTCTGCCGCGCCGACGCGGGTAAAGATGCGGTCGATTGGGCCGATTTCGACTTTTTGCGCGGGCACATAGCTGCCGATATAGGCCAGCAGCGCAATCAGCGCAGTCTGGCGCATATAGGTACTTTTACCGCCCATGTTCGGCCCGGTGATGATTAACATCCGGCGCTGCGGCGATAAATTCAGCGGGTTAGCAATAAACGGCTCTTTCAGCACCTGCTCGACCACCGGATGACGCCCTTCGGTAATGCGGATGCCTGGTTTATCAGTGAAGGTTGGGCAACTGTAATTCAGAGTGTAAGCGCGTTCCGCCAGGTTCACCAGCACATCCAGTTCCGCCAGCGCAGAGGCGCTCTGTTGCAGGTCGCCCAGATGCGGCATCAGCAGATCGAACAGCTCCTCATAAAGCTGTTTTTCCAGCGCCAGCGCTTTGCCTTTCGAGGTCAGAACTTTGTCTTCGTACTCTTTCAGTTCCGGAATAATGTAGCGTTCGGCATTTTTCAGCGTCTGGCGACGTACGTAATGGATCGGCGCCAGATGGCTTTGCCCGCGGCTAATCTGGATGTAGTAACCGTGTACCGCGTTATAACCCACTTTCAGCGTATCCAGCCCGAGGCGTTCGCGCTCGCGGATCTCCAGCCGATCAAGATAGTCAGTCGCGCCATCCGCCAGACCGCGCCATTCGTCCAGTTCGGCGTTATAACCCGGCGCAATCACGCCGCCATCGCGCACCAGCACTGGCGGCGCATCGATAATTGCGCGCTCCAGCAGTTCGCGCAGTTCGCTGAACTCGCCCATCTTTTCGCGCAGCGCCTGCACCGGCGCGCTTTTCACTTCCGCCAGTTGCGCGCGCAGTTCCGGCAGTTGCTGGAAAGCGTGACGCATACGCGCCAGGTCGCGCGGACGCGCAGTGCGCAGCGCCAGACGTGCCAGAATACGCTCCAGATCGCCCACCTGACGCAGCACCGGTTGTAGCTCGCCGCAGTGATCCTGCAATGCGCCAATGGTTTGCTGGCGTTCCGTCAGCACTTTTGTATCGCGAACCGGCATATGCAGCCAGCGTTTCAGCATGCGGCTGCCCATTGGCGTTACGGTACAATCAAGTACCGAGGCCAGCGTATTTTCGACACCGCCCGCCAGGTTCTGCGTGATCTCCAGATTCCGGCGCGTCGCGGCATCCATAATGATGGTGTCCTGCTGGCGCTCCATGGTGATGGAGCGAATATGCGGCAGGGCAGTGCGCTGCGTGTCTTTGACATACTGCAGCAGACAGCCGGCTGCGCACAGGCCCCGAGGTGCGTTTTCCACCCCAAAGCCGACCAGATCGCGGGTGCCAAATTGCAGGTTTAGCTGCTGGCGGGCGGTATCAATTTCGAACTCCCACAGCGGACGGCGCCGCAGACCGCGGCGGCCTTCAATCAGCGCCGTTTCGGCAAAGTCTTCGGCATAGAGCAACTCGGCGGGATTGGTGCGCTGTAACTCGGCGGCCATGGTGTCGCGATCGGCCGGTTCGCTGACGCGAAAACGCCCGGAGCTGATATCCAGCGTGGCGTAGCCAAAACCTTTGCTGTCCTGCCAGATGGCGGCCAGCAGATTATCCTGACGCTCCTGCAACAGCGCTTCATCGCTGATGGTGCCTGGCGTTACGATGCGCACCACTTTGCGCTCAACCGGCCCCTTGCTGGTTGCCGGATCGCCGATTTGCTCGCAAATCGCCACGGATTCGCCAAGACTCACCAGCTTCGCCAGATAGTTTTCCACCGCATGATGCGGAACCCCGGCCATCGGGATCGGCTCACCTGCCGATGCGCCACGTTTGGTCAGTGAAATATCCATAAGCTGCGAAGCGCGTTTCGCATCGTCATAAAATAGTTCGTAAAAGTCGCCCATCCGGTAGAACAGCAGAATGTCCGGATGCTGTGCTTTCAGCTTCAGGTACTGCTGCATCATTGGCGTATGCGCGTCGAAATTCTCTAGTGTACTCATCAGTTTATGATGTCCATGTGCTTAAATTTTAACGAGCCGGCGATTTTTATCATTCTTGTTGCGTATCGCCTTGCCTCATTCACAAGCATTCTGAAGGTTTTCCCAGGAATGCGGAGTAAGCATGATAACGGAGTCTTTATGGCAGGAAAACAAGAGGCAAAGCCACTGACGTTTAAAGCGGTAGAAATGATAAAGCCGGGTGACAAAGATAAAGCTGATATTCCGCTATGATCGTGATACCGCCATTGTAATGATCCTTTGCGGTGCGGGCTTACGGGCCGGGGAAGGGGTCAGCCTTGATCGCTGGGACTATGACAATGGCATTCTTACAGCCAGGCAGGGGAAGGGGGCGTAAATACCGGGAGATACACGTCACGGCAGCGGTAGATAAAGCCATCCGCGCGAAAGAGGCCAGGAATGCATTGCTTAACTATATTCAGCGCAACGGCAAGGTTGCTCTTACAACGACCAGCCTAACAGGCATTCTGGAGCAGTTACCGCAATATGTTCAGGTCAGTAAACGATCCTGTCAGGTATGCGCTACCCAGCGTCAGTATTTCTTTCGCTCCATCTTTCGGATCGAGCAGTGCGATTTTAAGCGCTTCTTCATAGAGAACGTCATCAGTAAGAAATAACAGCAGCCGTTTATCATCCACCTGAACAGCAGCTTCTGGCACCTGTACAGGAACCATAATGCCCGCACCTTTTCCAGCAATCAGGACTTCATATTTTCCCATTGATGTCGGTATAGGTTCTTCCCTGAGTTGAAGTGTAACGTTGTCCGGCAGCTTAAACATGGTTAGTCCCGGAACCCATTGATGTCCCATGCGACTGCCAACAAAAGCACCAATAACCACGCATACAGGTGCGCCAGTGCCCCTCCCCCGGCTCCTGAAATTCCAGCACTACTGATTGCAGGTTGTCGTTGAGTCTCAAGCACTCTACCCGAGGGATGCTATTGCAAATGTCTTTCAACAAACCCTGATAATTTTAATCGCTTATAGTTTAGTTATTCTTAATTGAGAAATTAAGACTTAATGAGCATGGGTTTCCAAATAAAACAAAGAATTAAGTTGCCAGGGAAGATTTCAGGGATATTTATTTCCCCTTCATTTCTATTGTTATTCAACAGAATTTGTTGCCTGTCTTTGAAACTCATGGTAATAGAAAGCAGAAACTTTACACAAAACTAACAATGAGGTTACAAATGAATAGCAGCCTAAAATGTCTTGTTGTTGTTTCCGCTATTTTGTTGAGCGCATGCTCATCTATGGGGGGAGGAGAAGATAAATTCAGTGCTTCATATGTTCAATCACATATTGTTGAGGGTAAAACGACAAAAGCTCAGGTACAGCAACTTTATGGCGTTCCTGATGATAATGAAAAATCTTCAAATGGCACTACGTGGGTTTATCATAAAAATGCTGACTACAGCAGTGTATCTTCTCTGGCGGGCTACATACCGGGAGCGGGGGCTGTTAGCAGTGCACTGGGCATGGCCAACACAGCCAGCGAAGCATCATCAACAGCCGGTAAGCTTTCAGACAAACGCAGTGGAAATACTGAGATACACGGAAACCGCCTTTATATAACCTTTAACCGCAATGATGTTGTAGATTACTGGAGTATTAACTAGAAGCCTTTTAAAAGGGTTTTAATTTGTAATGCGGCTCAAATGAGCCGCTACGTAATACATATATTTCCAGGTTGCACTGCAACATTGATGGACAGCGAGATTAATATATCTTCTTCAATCAAAACCCCTTACCGCCCGTAGCGATAATGCATCAATAGAAATAACGGAAGTCTAATAGTTATCACTCTGATGTGATAATCGTGTGGCTCCGGTACCTGAACGGTTATTTTTCTGCCAGCCTGGGAGGCCCAGGGCTCCAGAAGATGATATCTGTGCAGGGTTAATCGTCCTCAAACCTGACGCATTCTTCTTTTATCAAGGGCTTACCGGCGTACCCAGTTCGGCCTGTTTCAAGAAGACGCATCAGCTCTTCGCGCGAGATGCTGTGACAACAAATCAGATTGTCACCCGGAGTAACTGTAAGTATCCCGCTAAAACGAACCATTCACTTTCAGAGATCTTCCGACATATTCAATTTGCCAGCGAAGGAGATCGCTATGCGTAAAGCCCGTTTTACTGAGCATCAGATCATCGCTGACCTTAATCGAGAGGCGTTGTCGGTCGAAGCTGGATCTGAAACCAGTGGTCCGAGTACTCGACAGCAGCGCGGCCAACCATGGATATTTCGTCATCGCTTCGTATGGATAATGACCCGGAGTTTATTTCTCCGACGCTGGCTGAATGAGCAGAGATGCATATGCGGTAAAGCTGGAATTTATTCGGCTGGAGAAATCCACTCTGAATGCTTTTATAGAACGCTTTAACCGAACATATCAGTATAGAAATACTCGATTTTTATCTGTTCAGAACCCTGAATGAAGTGCGGGAGATGACGGAATGGGGGGACAGAATACAACAATGAACGCCCGCACGAATCACTGAATAACATGACACTGGAGGAATACCGCCTGGAACATCAAAGGTTCGGGATCTCAAAAAGTGCATGGAACTAAGAATGGTCTACTTACATCAGGACGAGCTCACTGCTCTGGACAGTACTCTACTGACTGAGTCGTTGCGCTTCTCAAGCTAAAGGATATGTGGGGGTCAGGTAGCCAGATTTTCAGGAAAACATAAACAAAAATTACGTATCGTTAATAAATGTATTGATATATTTCTGAAAGTGAAAATTTGGGATTGCCGGGGGAATAACAGGGTGATTAACTTAAGACGTGTTTATCTTAGAAGTCACTATTTAGAATGAACAGTAAAACGAATATCGAAAGAAAATTTCTTAAACATCAGCATGCTGCAATTAAAAAACTACATAATAAATCAGATCTGCCAGGCGCAGATCTTCGGTTTATGGACTTACGGAGGCTTAATTTGCGGGATATTAATTTATCAGGTAGTGATTTATCTTTTAGTGATATTCGTGATACTGACTTTTCTTACAGTAATCTAAGGGGTGTGAATCTGAGTAACTGTAAAATGCAGGGCGCTAACTTTAATTATTCAGACTGTACATGCGTGGATTTTTCCGGGAGTGATTTTGATAAAGCAAGTTTCACTGGCGCCATCTCTGAGCGAGATGATCTTGCATCTGATACTCTTTCAGCACGACCACTGATCTCTATCTATATGCCGACATGGAACCGGGAAAAACTGACCATTAGAGCTATTTACTCTGTGTTAAAGCAGGACTATGAACACTGGGAACTCATTATCGTTGATGATTTCTCATCATCGTTTAAGTTGCTGCAAAAGTTTATATCCGACCTTAATGATCCACGTATTATTTATATTAGAAATGAATACAACTCGGGAGCATGTGCTGTAAGAAACCAGGCAATCCGTCTTGCTAAAGGGGACTTTATAACCGGTCTTGACGACGATGACGAGTGGCTTTCATCGCGATTGTCATCTTTTCTTTCATACCGATATAAACTTAACTATCACGGTTTTTTATATGCAGGAGACTATTTGTGTGAAAGTGCCAGCTATGACAGCATTGATGATCTAAAGATCTACCCCAAACCCAATTACAAAAAAAGTCTATTTGATAAGAAGAATGTTATTGGTAATCAGGTATTTACAGTAACAAGTCGTATGCAGAAAGTGCTATTCGATACAGAATTGACTGCGGCTCAAGATTATGATGCTTTTTATCGCCTCGCAGAAGTATATGGCTCTCCGTTTAAATTGGAAAATATTACACAAATCCTTTACGTCAATCATGGTGAGGTTCGTATAACGTGTTCTGGTAGAAAATTTTCCGGTTATTTAAATTTCTACAGGAAACACAAATCCAAATTTGACACTTCCAGTGTAAAATATCAATTATTTACTTTGTATTATATCAGAAACAAAAAAATGTCCCTTAAGACTTTAATGAGGTTAATGACTGTTCGAAATTTTAAAAGATACTTCATGATGTACTCAAATTTCAGAAAGAGGAAGTTCTGATATGTAAAACATATTTGTACTCTTTAGGGTGAGGTTGTAAAAATACAAAATAAAGAATTATGTTTTATATTTATTGCTCTTGTTCTGTTCCAGAATTATATAGAGTGTTGCAGGGTTTCAGTCAATGGGTGTATCAGAAATGTTGTGACATTATCGGCTACTTTATTACATAGCAGACTGGATCTTTATCGGTGTATTTTCTGAAGGTGGTCACCTGAATTTCATCAAATAAAGGTGCCGGAGATGAGTTGCTGCTGAATATTATTGGGCTTAATTTACTTTCTTGAGAATAGCCGTCAACCTGCCGCTTTCAGGCGTTACAGTGGCAGTATCACTGAAACAGTTATCACCTCAGATATTCCTTAAGGCTCTTGAATGAGTTCTGTTTGGGAAACGAAAACGAGGTACGCGAAACTAAAACAGATAGACTCACTCTTTCAGAAAGATGTAATTACAGCACGTCCTAAATTGCTCTGTTTCAGTTTTTGAAAACCTGGACTTCCCCGGAGCCCGGCGTTCATATTCTGCCGGTGATATCAGGTAGCCGGAGTGGTGTCGGCGCTTACTGTTATCAATTATCCCAGTGTAATCCTCAATAAAACTCTCCGGGGTGTTGCTGAAGATACGCCCTCTAAAATGTCTCTGAGGTGCCTGTTAGACCCATAGCGATTGAAGGCTATGTTACAGTGAGGCCGTGGTTCTTTTTATACGCGGTTCCGGATGGCGCCGGTGAAATACAGGCCGGAAAGCACACTCACTGCATAACCCGATGCTGATAATGACTTCCGTTAAAGATGGCTTTCTCTGCGCGCAGTGCATCCGGATGGTCAAAAACAGAAGATCTCAACACCATGATAACAACCGATGAGATGCACTTTGCCGAATGGCAAATCTGGCCCCAACTGAGAATTTTGTTGCACCGGGGTAAGCCTGTAAGAATTTCTGCCAGAGCGTTTGATGTCCTGGTTGTGCTGCTGCGGGCTGGAGGTAAAGCGGTAAGTAAAGAGGCTTTACTTGTTCAGGTGTGGGGAAATGAAATTGTCGAAGAAAATAATCTTCAGGCGCAAATCTCCGCTATACGCCGCATTCTGGGTCACGATCGGCATCTACTTGTCACCGAATTTGGTTGTGGTTACCGCTTAAATATCAATAGTGCACCGCTGCAAACGCCTGCGAAACCAGAGCTACCCGAGCCTGTTGTTACCCCTTTTCTGACGTCGATTTTAGGGCGGGACCAGGCTGTGCAGGACGTCTGTACGTTATTAAATCACCACCCTCTGGTCACGATTACAGGTTCCGGGGGCGTGGGGAAAACGCGTCTGGCGTGGGAAGTCGTCAATCTTATGCGCACGCATTTTCCGGAGGGAACTTGTGTGGTTGAACTGGCGCATATCACTGAAGCCTCCAGCTTGTTATCTGTGTTTTCTCAGGCGCTACATCTTCCATTAGTTAGCCTGCATCATGATGCCGATTTACGGCAACAGCTTGCGCGACGCCGCTGTTTACTGCTGGTTGATAACTGCGAACATTTAATTAATGAACTGGAACCGGTGATAACCTCGCTGTTGCACGTGGCTCCCCATAGCAGGCTGTTGTTGACCAGTCAGGTAGCATTACAGATTGCTGGCGAGCAACAATATTTATTACCGCCATTACAAATTCCTGAACAGACAGACAGCGATAAGCAAACGCTACTCTCTTTTGCCAGCGTCCGTCTCTTTATCGAGCGTGTACAGGCCAACCGACATGATTTTCATCCCTCTGACAGTGAATTGTCGCTGATTGGCAAATTATGCCGCCATCTTGATGGATTGCCGTTGGCAATTGAACTTGCAGCCTCCCGTCTGCCAGTAATGAGCGTCAGCGAGATCTATAGCCGTCTGGAGGACCGTTTCCAGCTATTGAGCAATACGCACAGCGCACTGGTTCCCAGACACCAGAAAATAGTGACCACGCTGGAATGGACTTATCAGTTACTCAACGCGCGCGAACAGCGGTTATTCAGAACGCTGGGCATCTTCACCGACACGTTCAGTATGCAATCCGTCACTGATTTTCTGGTGTCCAGGGACAAGCATTACTGGCAGGTGATTGACGATGTGCAGCGGTTGCTCGCACTTTCACTGATTCAGGTCAGTAGCCAGGTGCCGGTAACCCGTTTTCGTCTGCTGGAAACCATGCGCCAGTTCGCCTGCAATAAACTCAGGCAACATGATGAATATGAAGAACTTTCTCTCCGTTTCGCCGATTATTATAAAGCCCTGGTGGAACAGGCCCAGGCTGACTGGCTGGTGCTGCCGACGGAACAGTGGCGGGAGCGTTATCGTCACATCCTTAATGATTTGCGCAGTGTTTTACAGCAAACATTAACCGAGGGGCGTGATTCCTCTACAGGGCTGGCGATCTTACAGGCTATGACGCCTTTCTGGATTGAATATTCCCTCTATGATGAATGTCAGCGTCATATCTCTCCTCTGTTATATGAAAATAGCTCGCGGGTCGTTTTAACGTTACGCCAGAGAATGCATCTCTGTGCCGCAGCGGGTAAGGCATCAACCTGGGCAAAAGGCCCGACATCTGAAACCCATTCAGCCTGGCAAACCGCACTGACGCTGGCAGAAAAGCTCGACGACAAAGAGATACGTTTGCAGGCGCATTACGGGTTATGGCTGTATTGCTTGCGCACGGGCGAGCTGAATACATCGCTTCAGCATGCGCAGTCGCTGTATGATCTCGCGCTCGCCATCAAAGACGCGGAGGCGCAGGCTACCGGGCTACGTCTTCTCGGCGTTTCACTGCATTTTTTAGGGCAGCATGCTGTCGGGCGCGATTACCTGCTGCAATCGCTGGCCTGGTACGATCGGGAGAGCGTAAGCCACTCTTTTCGTTTCGGTCTTGATCAACAGAGTGCTGGTATGGCTTTTCTGTCTCGCTTGCTCTGGGTACAGGGGGAGTATCAGGCCGCGAAACAGATGGCATGGCGCGGTGTGAAAAAAGCCGCGCGTTTACAGCATGCCTGCTCGCTTTGCTGCGCGCTGGCTGAAGGTGCCTGTATGACAGCCGCGCTTGATCGCCATCCGCGTTGGGTTGTAAAGGCCGCAAACTGGCTTATTTTTCTGGCAGAAAAGCATGATTTGTATTTCTGGAAGACCTATGGCGAGTTGTTTCTTGTCTGGGCAAAACGGTTCAGCCATGCCGACGTGGGTCAAAGTACACTGTTTAGTTCGCTGCGTGCGATGGGATTAGACTGGCAATATTCCCCGTTGCTCTCAGAAATTGATATCGGGATATCGCAGCAAACCGCCAGGCTGGATCATGAAAACTGGTGCGCGCCTGAGTTGATGCGTCTTTCCGCCGCGCAGTTACCTCCGCAGCAGCAACGCCCGTTGTTAGAGCTGGCGCTGAACAAGGCACGACAGCAACAGGCACATGGTTGGTCCCTGCGTATTGCTTATTCACTGGCAACGTTGCTGGTGGAAGCCGGAGAACAATTGGCGGCTAACCAGCTAATAGAAAACGTTTTACATGATGTCGATGGCTCAGACAGCGCGACGGATGTCAGACACGCTCTGGCGCTATGTGCCCGAATGGCGACCTGAAGTTTGACGTCTCACGGCTGTTAATAATCCCATCATCACCAGCCCGGCTCCCGCTGAGGAGATCAGTGTCCAGCTATGCGTTGCCTCCCATAACCCGGTAGCCACCAATGAACCGCATGCCCCGCCAATAAACATAACGCTCATAAAGAGAGTATTAAGCCGGTTTCTGGCATCCGGACGCAAAGAATAAATCGTGTGCTGGTTAGCTATCAGTACACATTGTTCACCCGCATCCAGGAGTAAAATGCCCGCCACCATACCCGCCATACTGTTCCAGCCCCAAAAAACAATCCAGGCGAACAGCATCAGTAACACACCAAAAACAACCATCCGAAATGATCCCTGGCGGTCACTGAAACTTCCCGCCAGAGGCGCACACAGAATACCGATGAGTCCCAAAATCGCCAGGGTTCCGGTTATGCCTGCACCGTAATGGTAGCGATGGGCTAACCAGAAAGGGAGCACGGTCCACAGCACGCTGAAGGAGGCAAACAGCATGGCTTGTGTCAGCGTCGCATTACGTACTTGCGGCTCGCTTTTCCACAGATCACCCAGTGAACGTAATACTGCCAGATAGTGAAACGTTGGCGTGGGCAACGTCTGAGAAGGCAAAAGGCGGGCGATGAAAAATAGCGCCAGCAATGTCATGATAGCGCCGGACAAAAAGACGCCACGCCAGCCGAAATACTGACCGATGAGGCCTCCGATAGCCCGGCCAGCAAGAATACCTGCGAGGACGCCGCTCATCACGGTACCTACTGTTTTGCCCCGTGAAGACGGCCTGGAGAGAGAGGCCGCGAGCGGCACTATTTGTTGGGCGACGGTTGCAACCATACCCGTAAGGAACGAGAAGAACACCAGCACTGTTGCCGTTGGGGATAGCATCATGCCGATCAGCGCCAGCAAAAGCACCTGAGCCTGACGCAGGATAAGCCATTGACGTTCAATATAATCGCCCAGAGGGATCAGAAATAACAAACCCGCCGCATAGCCTAACTGGGTGGCCATGGGGATTAACGAAACCGCTTCCCATTCATTGGGAAAGGCACCCGCGATCAGATTAAGAACAGATTGGTTAAAATAAATACTTGCCACAACAATGCAGCAAATCATCGCCAGCATCAGAACCCTGGCAGAAGAAAGCTCGTGGTTGTCCGTACGCACTGGCCACTCCTCGCTCTAAGCTCACTCTTTTTTTGCAGAATAAGCACAGTCGGCTCTCAACGCTTTGGCCGTTTTTTTCAGACGTCTGAATTCTGTTGCACAAGATTCTGAAATTAAGATCGGTTACTAATCCTTCTTATGTTGTTAACAGTGCTTAATTTGAGGAGCAACCCATGGATTTAAAACTGACAGGAAAAGTGGCTCTGGTAACCGGAGCGCGAAGCGGGATTGGTCTCAGTATTTGTGAAGAACTGGCCGCCAATGGTGTGCATTTAGTGATGGTTTCCAGACGAGAACCTGAGCTGATCCTGGCGGCAAAAAAAATCACCGATAAATATGGTGTTTCAGCGCTGCCTGTCGCCGGGGATGTAACGGATCCGGATCTGCCTTCGCGGGTGGTTGAACAAGCAGAAAAGGTTTTTCAGCACATTGATTTGCTGGTGAATAATGCCGGAAGAGCACATGCGGGCACGCTGTTAACCACCCCGGAAGAGGAGTGGCAGTTAATGACGGAGACCAAATTCTCCGCCATGCGACGCTTTTGCAAGGCTGTAATACCCGGAATGCAAAGACGAGGCTGGGGACGGATTGTCAATATTTCATCTATTGGCGGCATCTATCCCAACCCGCAACTTACCGTCTCACATGCACTGAGCGCTGCCATCAACAACCTGACCCGTAGCATAGCGCTGAGCGTGGCCGCGGATGGCATTCTGGTTAATGCTATTGGTGTAGGCGCTGTCGCGACGGATAACTGGGCGCAGAATATGCTACCGAATGTCCGCACTCGGCGTCCTGAACTGGCTGACAAAACGGACGACGAGGTTATGGCTTTACTGGGTAAAGAGAAGACCCCGGTAGGCCGCTTTGGGCTTCCCGAAGACATTGCATCAATTACTGCTTTTCTGCTTTCAGATAGAAATCAGTTTGTTACCGGGCAGACAATTGAAGCTTCAGGCGGAGCAGAGCGGTTTATGTGATTTTTCACACCCCTCAAGGATGAGAGCGGGGATCATGTCTGATTGCACGACCAAAAACGCGTTGTATTGAGTGTCGTGAAGCCTGAATCTGCGCAGGAAAGGCCTGTGCAGCATCGTTGTTCAGCGTTTCATTGGCCGTCCTTCCCTGTGACGTTCGGCCATGTAGCGCCCTTGAGATAAATTTGCGAAACAGGGTCGTTGTGCCCGGTCATTCAATGTTCCCCGGTCTGTCGGCGACTGAAGCACAAGATCCGTCATCCTGAGCAGGCGCGACCAAACTTACGCTGCCAGTTCTTCTCCGCGTTTTGCAGGATTTCTCCCGCCCGCCGTCATACGTAATTTTTATGGAAGACATTCAAACAGCGGCATATCCAGCGGCTGTTCCACTCATAAAATCTGTCGGTCGATAGAGGATGTCGACACATGCAGCGTCCCGGAAGCCTTTCGCAGTGAACCCTGGGGACCACCTCGGTGAAATAGATCAGCTACCGGGAGAAGGCAAACATAATGGCGTTCTCTTTTTTGCAACACTTCGTGCGAATTAAACGGATGGACGTTTACACGCGGGCAACATAATAATCACAATCACGATAAAAACGAGACTACGCGCGGCCTTCCGGCTGATGACGTGTCCGTGGTATGCAGGATTATCATGAAGCAGGCAGAGAATCTGGCTGTCACCGTCATCGCAAAGCAGTTCAACGGTGCTGGCAATGTACTACTGACCCTGGCGTCTGCCAGTGGTCATCCACTACCGGCGTTCACTCCCGGTGCTCATATTGATGTGACCATTCCCGACTGCGGCAAGCGGCAGTATTCGCTCTGCTCCGTTGCCGGGGCGGGGCACTACCAAATTTGCGTCCGTCTCGATCAGGCATCGGGCGGCGGCTCTCGTTGGCTGCACCATCAGGTGCAGACCGGGGCGAGCTTAACCATCTCCGCTCCACGCAACCATTTTCCCTTGCCGCAGGCACCGCGCACGCTGCTGTTTGCCGCCGGTATTGGCCTGACGCCGCTGCTGGTAATGGCGGAACAGCTGGCGGTGCAGGGTGCCGATTTCACGCTGCATCTGTTTCTCAAACGCCATGATGAACTGCCGTTCAGCGCGCGGCTGGAGCAACTTGGCGCGAGCGTGGTGCTGCATTACAGCAGCGAAGGTGACAGTCTGCGTCAGCATGTCCCGGCCGATCTTAAACAGTCGCACGACAGCGTGTTGGTGAGCTGTGGCCCGGCGGGTTTTATGGACCATCTGCATCAGTTAGCGCTGAAATACGGCTGGCGCGCTGATCAATTGTACAGTGAAAAATTCAAAGCCAGTGCTGCCACGCAATCGGTTGCTGGCGACACGTTCACGGTAGAAATCGCCTCGAGCGGGGCGCGTTACACCATCAATGCTGATGAAAGTATTGCGGAGGTGCTGGAGCGTGCCGGGATCGACATTGAACTCTCCTGCGAACAGGGGATGTGCGGGGCCTGCATTACCGGTGTGCTGCATGGTGAGCCGGATCATCGCGATGAAGTGTTGAGCCAGACAGAGCGTGCAGCCAATGATTGCATCGTGCTGTGCTGTTCGCGTGCCCGTTCCCCACTCCTGGTACTCGACCTGTGAACGCGTATCCGGGCGCAACAGGCGCGCGTTTACCTCGCTGGTTGCTGCCGCAGGAGTGGCCGATGGATGGCGATCAACCGGCGCTGGCAACCTTGCATTTCCGCGAAGAGGGCACCCGGATCGAGCCGGATCAGAATGTTAGCGGCTATCTGGCGCTCAATGGTGCACTGGTGCTGCCAGCGCTGATTGAACCCCACGCGCATCTCGATAAAACCTTCACCGCGCAGCGCAGTCCGCCCCAACAGCCGGGCCTGCTGGCAGCCATCGCCGCCATGCATCAGGACCGGGTGCGCTGGAGTGCGGACGACCTGCGGCAGCGTGCCAGCCAGGCACTGAGCTGGGCGGTGGAGGCCGGTGTGGGTCTGCTGCGTACCCATATCGACTGGTTTGCTGCCGATGCCCCGCTGGCATGGCAGGTTGTGGGTGAGTTGCAGCATCCGCTGTGCACCATTGAACGTGTCGCGCTGGCCCCGGTGACCTTTTTTGCTGATGCCGCCCAGGCGGATCATATCGCCGCCCAGGTGGCCGCCAGTGGTGCGCTGCTCGGGGGCTTTATTCACAGCAGCAACTGGGATGCCCAGGCGTTTACCCATTTATTGCAGGCGGCGGAACGCTGGCAGCTGGATATCGATCTGCATATCGACGAAGAACTGAGCCACGATGCGCAGGGCTTGCGCTGGCTGGCGTGCTATTTGCGGCAGCATTCGTTTAACGGACGCATTACCTGTAGCCACGGTTGTGCCCTGGCGCAGCAGGAAGACGGCGAGGCCATCCTTGAGGTGCTGGCGCAACATCGCGTCACCCTGATTGCGCTGCCGCTGACCAACCTGCTGTTACAGGACGCAGTGCCGGGACGTACCCCACGTCAGCGCGGTTTAACGCTGATTAAAGAGGCGCAGGCGCGCGGCATCCCCTTGCTGTTAGGGGCGGATAACGTGCAGGACGCGTTCTGTCCGGTCGGCAGCTACGACCCGCTCGACACGCTGTTCAGCGGCCTGCTGAGTGCGCAGTTGGGTATGGCCTTTGATGAAGCATCGGCACTGATTTGTCAGCGTACGGCGTTGCATGATGGTGCAAATGTGTTGGCTAACGATTTTGTCATTTTCCCTGCAGCCGAGGCGGCAAGCTGGCCACTGCGTAGCCGCAGTCGCTATCGGTTGAAACAGGGGATCTGTTATGGGGAATTCCGCAATGACACTTGAAGCTGGGGCGGGTAAACCGCTGGCGAAGTATGCCGCGTGGCGACGCGCGGGCGATTTTATCTTTCTCTCCGGCATTATCCCGGTGAACCCACAAACCGCGCTGATTGTGCGCGGTTACGACGATATCCCCGCCGGAGCGCAGCAACTGCTGGGGCGCACCGGCGAGTTCTCCACCGATATCAAAGAAGGGCCGATCCTGGCGCAAAGCTGGTATGTGTTGGAGAGCATCCGCACCACCATTGAGAGCGCGGGCGGCCAGATGAGCGACGTGATCAAACTGGTGCAGTACTTCCGCAATCTGGATCACTTTCCGCACTACAGCCGGGTGCGCAAGTTGTTTTACCCCGATACGCCACCGATTTCTACCGTGGTTCAGGTGAGTGAAATGCTGCCCAGCCCGGATGTCTTAATTGAAGTTGAAGCGACGGCGTGGTTGCCGCAATAACACGAGGAAGCAAGATGTTACATGGTTATATTCCGGCAAACCGCTTTTTGCCGTATCTGAGCTGGACCGATATCGCCACGTTGGACGACAAAACCAACACGGTGATTGTGCTGCCGACCGGGGCGATTGAGCAGCATGGCCCGCATCTGCCGTGTGCGGTGGATAGCGTGATCTCCTCCGGGGTAGTCGGCCATGCGCTGGCACGTTTACCGGCAACGATCCCGGCCTACGCCATTCCGCCCATCACCTATGGCAAATCGGACGAGCATCTGCATTTCCCCGGCACTCTGACGCTGACTGGTGAGACGCTGCTGCACACCATTCTGGAGATTGGCGAATCGCTGTACCGCGCCGGTTTCCGTAAGTTCCTGATGGTCAACGGCCATGGTGGTCAGCCGCAGCCGTTGCAGATGGCAGCGCGCGAACTGCGCCTGCGTCACGGCGACATGATCATCATCATGCAGGACACCTTCAAAGTGCCGAACTGCGCCGAAAGTTTTATGGACGAGCAGGAACGTCAGATGGCGATGCACGCCGGTCATGCCGAAACCGCGCTAATGCTGGCGTTGGCACCGGATACTGTGCAGATGGACAAAGCAGTCGCCAACTATCCACCGGCATTCCCGTGCCCGACGCTCTCCCGCACCCGTCCGATGGCGGCATGGGCGTCATATGACTTTGGCCCGAGCGGTGTGATCGGCGATCCGCGCCCGTCAACCAAAGAGCAGGGGGATGCGATTCTGGATTCACTGGCGACCAGTTGGGCGCAGGTGATTACCGAAGTGCATCAGATGACATGGGTAACACGCGCTGAACCGGCGTGGGGCACAGGGCAGTGGCAGGGCAAAGTATTAGACCAAAACGACGCAGCATCATTATTACCACCGCGCTAATTCGGGGATCGGCTATGAAACAAACATTGAGCATTGTCGCCGCGCTTTCCATGGCCCTGTCGGCCCAAGGAATGGCTGCCGAGAAATTTACATTTATGACCAACTGGTATGCTCAGGCCGAGCATGGCGGTTTTTATCAGGCCCAGGCACAGAATCTGTACCGTGATGCCGGTCTGGACGTCACCATCAAAATGGGAGGGCCGCAGGTGCACACCATGCAGTTGATGGCGGCAGGCCAGGCCGACTGCATCATCAGCGATAACATGCAGGCGCTGGAATCCTGGCAGCAGGGCGTGGAAGCTGTACCGGTTGCCACCACCTTCCAGCATTCGGCGATTGTGTTTATCACCCACCCGGATGTGAAAAGCCAGGCCGATTTGCAGGGTAAAACCTTCCTGTTAGCCGCCGAAGCCTATACCTCCTACTGGCCGTGGGCGCAGAGCGTTCTCAACCTGAAAAACGCCCGCGTGCGCCCGTATACCTTCAGCGTGCAGCCGTTCCTCGCGGATAAAACCCTGGTACAGCAGGGCTACGTGACCTCCGAACCTTTTGCGGTGCAGAAAGCCGGGGCGCAGGCCAACATCTACCCGATCAGCGACTGGGGCTACCCACCATACGGCAACAGCATCGTGTGCATGAAATCGACCATCGAGAAACGTCCGCAGGCGGTCGCGGCTTTTGTTAAAGCCTCGATGCAGGGCTGGAAAAACTACCTGGAGAATCCGGCACCGGGCAACACGCTGATTAAGAAAGAAAACCCGCAGATGACCGACGAACAGATCGCCTTCGGCATCGCCCAGATGAAGAAGTATCAGATGCTGACAGGCGGCGATGCGCAGACCGGCGGTATCGGCATTATGACCGTACCGCGTCTGAAGCAGACCTGGCAGTTGCTGGTGGACAACAAGCTGATCGATCCGGTGAAAGTACCGTTTGACGGCAGCTACACCCTGAAATTCATTGAAGACGTGAAGGTCATGCCATGAATGTCGCCAGCCGACTGACCCTGATGAGCAATGATGTGCAAGCGGTGCCGCTGCATGCGGCACCCCCGGCGATTGAAGTGCTCTCTGCGGAGAAAATTTATCCGAATGGTACGCGTGCGTTGCTGCCGGTGGACCTGACGATTCGCCAGGGCGAATTTGTCTCGCTGCTCGGTCCGTCCGGCTGTGGCAAAAGTACCTTGTTAAAAATGATCGCCGGGCTGATAGAGTCGAGCGATGGAAAACTGATGCTTTTCCGTCGCGATCGTCGGGAAAAACAGCGTGATCTGCCGTTATCGTTCGTTTTTCAGGAGGCGACGCTGATGCCGTGGAGCAACGTACATAAAAATGTGCGCCTGCCCCTCGACTTGTCCGGTGTGCCGCGGGCCGAAGCCGATACCCGCGTGCGCGAAATCCTTGATCTGGTGGGGCTGGGGCAGTTTGGCCATGTGCTGCCACGTGAGCTGTCCGGGGGAATGCAGATGCGTGTGTCGATTGCCCGTGGCCTGGTGACGCGCCCGAAAGTGCTGCTGATGGATGAACCCTTCGGTGCACTGGATGAGATCACCCGTAACAAACTGGATAGCGATCTGCTGCAGCTGTGGCAGGAGCAGAAGCTGACAGTGGTGTTTGTCACCCATTCGATTCAGGAAGCGGTATTCCTGTCGCAGCGCGTGATCATGATGGCGGCACGGCCGGGCCGCGTGGTGGATGACATCAGCATTGATGCGCCATTCCCGCGTGATGATGAGTTTCGCGTCAGCCAGCAATTTACCCAGTATGCCCAGCAGTTGCAGCGCGGTCTGTTTGCTGCCAGTCAGGAGAGCAAATGATGAAAAAGCCCTTAGCCGCGCAGCGTAAATTTCAGCAGTGTCTGTTCCCGGCGCTGTTTGCCATTGTGCTGCTGCTGCTGTGGCAGTTCCTGGTGACGGCGCTGAAGGTGCCTGCCTTCCTGGTGCCGTCGCCGCAGGTGGTGGCACAAAGCCTGGTGCAGAACTTCCCGACGCTGTTTATGTCGCTGCTCTACACACTGAAAATCACTGTGATCTCCTTTCTGGTGGCGATTGTGATTGGCTCGGTCATGGCGTTTTTGCTGGTGCAGAACCGCTTTATCGAAAGTGCGTTGTTTCCCTACATCGTGTTTTTGCAGGTGACGCCGATTGTGGCGATTGCCCCGCTGATCATCATCTGGGTGAAAGATACCACTATGTCGCTGGTGGTGTGTGCCACGCTGATGGCGGTGTTTCCCATCATCTCCAATACCACTCAGGGGCTGCGCAGTGTCTCGCCGGGCCTGTTAAGTTACTTCAAACTTAACCATGCGTCGCGGTTGCAGATTTTACTGCGCCTGCGCATTCCTTCGGCATTGCCGTACTTTTTCGGTGCGCTGCGTATCTCCAGCGGCTTGTCGCTGATTGGCGCAGTGGTGGCGGAGTTCGTCGCCGGTACGGGTGGTACCGACACCGGGCTGGCCTACCAGATTTTACAGGCCGGTTATCAGCTCAATATTCCGCTGATGTTTGCCGCGCTGTTACTGATTTCCCTGGCGGGGTTCCTGCTGTTTGCCCTGATGTCGTGGCTAACGCGCCGCGTATTGGCGGCCTGGCACGAGAGCGAACTTACCCCGACCTGATACCTCAACAACAGGAAAGAAAGATGTCTGATTCCGATCGTCAGTCTGTACTGGCGGCGCTGGTCGCAGCGCTGCCTGAGCTGGACTGGATTAAAGATGCGCCTAAGGTCAAACGCCTGTCGCGCGATTTTCACTGGTTCAGCCCGGTGTTGAAACCGCAACTGGAAGAGAAATTTGCTGAGCTGGCAGTGCGCCCGCGTGATGAACAGGAACTGGTGTCAGTGGTGGCTGCCTGTGCGGCCCGTCGCATCCCGCTCAATCTGCGCGGGGGCGGCACCGGTAACTATGGTCAGTTGATCCCGCTGGAGGGCGGGGTGATGGTCGATATGACCAGACTGAACGCTGTGGTGAGCATGGGGCAAGGCACGGTGCGCGCGCAGGCCGGGATTCGTCTCGGTGACCTGGAAGCCCATACCCGACCACTCGGCTGGGAGCTGCGTTGTATGCCCTCCACCTGGAAGCTGGCGACGCTCGGCGGTCTGTTTGGCGGTGGTTTTGGTGGCGTGGGTTCCATCAACTATGGCCCGCTGGCGGCCCCCGGCAATGTGTTGTCAGTGAAGCTGATGACGATGGAAAAGACGCCACGCATCCTGACTCTACAGGCGCCTGACGCCTTACTGCTGCATCATGCTTACGGCAGCAACGGCATTGTGCTGGAGATTGAGCTGGCGCTGGCTCCGCGTCACGACTGGATTGAACGTCTCGACACCTTTGCCAGCTTCCCGGCAGCGATGGCCTTTGCCGATGCGCTGGCGAAATCGCCAGGGCTGGTGAAGCGTCAGGTGGCGGTGATGGCGGCGCCGGTGCTGGATTACTTCACCGATCTCGCCGATGCGGGCATAGCGGGGCAGCATGGCGTGATTTCGGTGGTCGGGGTGGAGAGCGACCGACTAATGCCATCATTGCTGACGCAGCATGATGGCCGCAACGCGCTGCATTTTGCTGAGGGTGAGAATCACGGTCATTCGTTGATTGAATATTGCTGGAACCACACCACGTTGCAGGCACTGAAGGTCGATAAGACCCTGACCTATTTGCAAACTGCCTATGCGCCGGAAAATTATCATCAGCAGGCGCTGGCGATGGAAGCACAATTATCAGATGAGGTGATGTCGCATATTGAGTTTCTGCGCGATATGAACGGCACGCTGACCTGTAGCGGGTTGCCGCTGGTGCGATATAGCGATGAAGAACGTCTGAACGCCATTATGGATATTTATCGTGATAACGGGGTGAAAATTAATAACCCGCACGTTATTCATATTGAAGATGGTAAACAAGGCATGGTGCGGGCAGATGTTGTGGCAATGAAACGTGCCTGCGATCCGTATAATTTACTGAATCCTGGAAAATTACGTGGCTGGGAAGTACGCGATACATTGCCGGATGTGAAAATAGCCGGCATAAGTAATTAATCAATAATAAAAAATTTTTACGGCAAAGCATGCCACCGACCGTACATTTATTGTGCGGGTGGCACTGCTTTGCTCTTTTCAAAAAGTGACGAGGCTTGGGATTATGCAATTAAAAACACTAAGTGGTGCGTGTCTTGCTGCGCTGTTTTTCCCGCTTGTTCCAGCTGCACTGGCGGCGACACAGAGCAATATCAGCGATTGTCAGTACGGTGCGAGTGGTGTAAATAGCTTCACCGATATTTTCACCTGCGGTACCGTGAGCGGCAGTTTGCGCACGTTGTATTATTCAACGCACAACGCGTATTTTTCTAAAGGTTTTAATCAGGACACCCTGAGCTACGGTGGTGATATAAAATATGAAACCGCGCCGTTTTATGGTTTCCGTGCCGGTGTCAGCGGTATTTTCCTGCGCGGGATTGACCATCCGGATGAAGCTCATACCATCAGCGATATTGGTGATAATCAAACTAACGTTGGTGAGGCTTATTTAAGCTGGCAGCTGGATGATTTTAAAATTACTGCCGGTGATCAACGAATCAATATTCCTTTTGTCGGTGATTACGACTGGCGTATTACGCCTATTTTGTTCCGTGGTGTAGATGCGAATTACGGCGACAGCACCAATTATCTGCATGCCACCAAAGTCTGGCGTTATAAACCGTGGGGTGACGATCAATTCCTGAATACCACGGCCTATACCGATGTGGATGAACGCACTAACGGCATGTGGGCGTTGGGTGGTGGTCGCGGTACGCAGTGGGACGGCAAAAAACTCACCGGCCAGTTGTGGTATCAGGAGTATGCCGATTATACCCGCCTGGTGTATGGCGAGAGCCATTTACAATGGCAGGATGCGCTGTTCCAGCCGGATTTTGGCGTGCAATTTATTCGCGGCACCAGCCTGGGCAAAGCGCTGGCTGGTGAAGTGAACAGTACCTCTTACGGTGCCCAACTGGCGCTGACCCTGACTCCAGCCCTGAGCTGGAAGCTGGGCTATGACCACATCGCCGCCAGCGGCAATAGCTGGAACAACGGTTCGCTGGTGACGCCTTACGCGCACAACACTTCGTCGGGTCCTTACTTTGCGCAACCGTTCTTCACCAGTACTCAGGATCTGGGAAGCGGCAATGCATATATGACCAATCTGAATTACGTGATGAATGAAAACCTGTCTCTGGGGACGCAGTATTCGTTTATGGATCTGAAACCGTCACCGGCTTCGGCCAGCATTAATCAGTCGGAATATCTGGTGTATTTCACCTGGAGTTTCAGTGGCATGCTGAAAGGGTTGAGCCTGACCGATTTCGCTGGGGTGCAGACATCACCGCTATATGATTCGCATTTCTGGCAGAACCGTTTAAGCCTGCAATACGACTTTTAAATCGCCGGGAGGCTTCGCGGCCTCCCGTTTTGTTGATTTATCGCGCACTTAGACACGTGCCACACGGTTTCTGGCTCAATACTCACCCTTCCTGCCAGCCCGCGACACTCAACAACAAACTGCCCGCCATCGACGTCGTGTCATCACTTTCGGTATCGCTGTTTTTAGAGCTTCTTTTAAAGAGCCAAAGCACATCCACTGAAATTTCCAGAAGCGACAAAGTCTACTTCTGGCATGAAGCGGACAGTCTGAAAGCTCGCTTAGAGCGAGAAGCGGAAGTTCGCAATTGTTCTCACAACTGGTTAAGGCATTGCTAACATCACGATGCATCAATTAACTGGGTTAAGGTCACACCTTTCAGGATACTGGAAAAAATTACCGAACAAGCAGATCCAACCAATCTGGGTTCTCAATTTTACGTGAATAGGGCAACATTGCACGATTAATCAACTCAAAGAATTCTGACTCCTCCATCCTTACGGCTTCGCTTGTGCCTGGTCCTTCCCATTCATCAAAGAGATGCCAGTAAAGCGATTTCAAGGTGTCAACCACTGCAGTGAAAATCTTTACGTCAGGTTCAAGCCAATGACACACCAGAAAATACATTTTCTGCTCTGCATCATGGATGGAAGCGCACTGGGAAAGTTGACTCATAAATAGCTTGATCCAGACCAATGCTGCTGTTTTTAGCGGTGGCAGGTTTATCTGCTGCTCTGCCATGTACCGTGACATATATAATTCAACCTCGGCCCATTCAGGTTGATTATCAAGCCCCAGTGAAGCGAGGATTAAAAGAGTCTCCGAATCATTTCCTTCGATAATTTGATCTTCAGCCCATGCAATGATCATGCAGTCCAGATCATTGTGAAGAAATTGATATTTTCCTGAAAATACAAGCAACCCGAGCAGCTCATTGAGCGTGTATACAGATGGCATCTAGTATTCCCTTTCCTGAGTTTTAACATGAACCCTGGCAGTGATAATTTCTGAGTCCATTATCAATTGAACGTTGGGTCTATGTAACTAAATGACACTCCAATCAACCTTCATTTTATCTTACCTATTGATTTAAATACTATAAAGATTAGAAGCCTACCGATTTTGGCTACATAAGCAGAAGTGTGAAACGTCCGCTTCTGGCTGTGAGTTCAACGGGTCGATGCAACGCTATCCTTAATCGAAGGGGGACGTTGCCATGAAACGAAGAACGCGCATTTACTACACGCCAGAACAGAAAGCGATTATCCAGGACAGATATAAGCAAGGT
>NZ_PYTZ01000069.1:0-525 GCF_003028445.1 Kosakonia sp. H7A
AGCCGTCGTCCACCCACAGCTGGTTGCCCTGGTAGCCCCAGGTCCGGCCCTCGTCGCAGCGGGTCTTGGACAGCTGCTGCACGATCACCGGACGGCCGCGGTTGCGGTCCCAGGCGCAGTAGCGGCGGCGCTGGTCATCGCTGCTGCAGGTGACCTGGTAGTTCGGGTCGCCATGGCCCCAGCCGCCGCCGTTGTTGCCGCCGCCGCCCCAGCCACCCCGGCCTTCGGCGAACTCGCCGCGGCAACCGTCGTTGACCCAGATGGTGCCGTTGCGGAAGCCCCAGGTACGGCCTTCCACGCAGCGCGTATCGGACAGCTGGCGCACCAGCGTGGCGCCGCGCCATTGGGTGTTGCACTGCCGCTGGCGGTGGTCGCTGCTCTCGCAGCGGATCGTGCCGCCCGGGCCGCCGTTGCCGCCGCCACCCCAGCCGCCGCCATCGCGGCTGTCGGCGAAGCGGGCACGGCAGCCGCGGTCGACCCACACGAAGCCGCGGCCGCTGCCCCAGTTGTTGCCTTCCACGCAGC
>NZ_PYTZ01000070.1:0-524 GCF_003028445.1 Kosakonia sp. H7A
AGCGGCGAAGGAAAATCCATCACCAGTCACACTCTCAGCCCAGATGATGGGGAGCAGCCCCTTCGCCTTCGTTGTTCGCAGTTGATCCTTGTGCCGGTTCCAAACCAACGGCCCCGTTGATACTGCATAACCGATATCCAACAGACGGGTTTCCATGCCAGCCATGGTGTCCATGAACGTCGCATCGGCTTCGGTCCGAGGAAGGAGCCAGGGGTCACCAGAAGAACCTATGGTAACGGTCCCTAGGCGATGAACGGCAGCCGCGTTGAGGCCCTTGGGCACAACCAGAGAAACGGTGGCCGCACCTTTTCCTTTCCCCACACGATAGGTGGTCAGAAGGGTCTCTTGGAGAACATCATCAAACACCCCGTCACGGTCAGCCACGAGGTCGAAAGCGATCGGGCGTGCCTCGGTGGACAACAGGCGTCGAAGCTCCTTGAAGTACTGTCCACCCAGGAATGACGTGGGGGTAAGGTACGCCACCACTCCGTCTGGCTTGGCAAGCCGAAGGGCTAGATCTGTGA
>NZ_PYTZ01000071.1:0-522 GCF_003028445.1 Kosakonia sp. H7A
CAGGTCGATCAGCCGGTTGCGCTCCACGTACTGCGGCATCTTCAGCAACTGGCGCAGCTTGCGCTGGCTCAGCACCGGCGAGTTGAGGATGACGTGGTTCACCGTCTCCGGCCCGGCATGGAAGACGTTGGTCTCCTTGCCGAGCTGGGTGGTCAGCGACATCACGCAGCTCTCGCGCAGCGGGTCGATCGGCGGATTGGTGACCTGCGCGAAGGCTTGGCGGAAATAGTCGTACAGCGGCCGGGTGTGCTGGCTCAACACCGCCATCGGGGTGTCGTCGCCCATCGAGCCGGTGGCTTCCTGCTCGGTCTCGGCGAGCGGGCGCAGCACCTGCTCCACTTCCTCGGTGCTGAGCTGGAACAGCTTGTGGTAGCTGCGCAGGGTCTGCTCGGAGAACGGTTCCTCCACCAGCGAGGGGTCGATCAGCTCGGTCTGCAGGTAGGTGACGCCCAGGTGCAGCCACTGCTTGTACGGCGCGCGGGCGCGGTTGATGCGGTCGATGGCGTCCGAGTCGAGCAAGTC
>NZ_PYTZ01000072.1:0-521 GCF_003028445.1 Kosakonia sp. H7A
GCCACGGCAGCGGCGAGTTCTTCTTCTTGCGCACCAGCGCCTGGCGCTCGACCAGGCGATGCGACAGGTGGATCGCCGCCGGCATGTAGCTGTCGGTTTCGTTGGTCGCATAGCCGAACATCAGGCCCTGGTCGCCCGCGCCCTGTTCTTCCGGCTTCTTGCGGTCCACGCCCTGGTTGATGTCCGGGGACTGCTTGCCGATCAGGTTCAGCACGCCGCAGGTGGCGCCGTCGAAGCCGACGTCGGAGCTGTCGTAGCCGATGTCCACGATCACCTTGCGGGTCAGCGCTTCCAGGTCGATCCAGGCGCTGGTGGTGATCTCACCGGCGACGATCGCCACGCCGGTCTTGACCATGGTCTCGCAGGCCACGCGGGCGCGCTGGTCCTGGGTCAGGATGGCATCCAGAACGGCGTCCGAGATCTGGTCGGCAACCTTGTCCGGGTGGCCTTCGGAGACCGACTCGGAGGTGAAGAGGTAGCTGGACATCAGGCTTATATCCCTTGATTCGGATGGAAAGATG
>NZ_PYTZ01000073.1:0-519 GCF_003028445.1 Kosakonia sp. H7A
TGGAGTTCTCCGAGGTCACCGCCGACTGGTTCAAGCCGATCTACGACTTCCATTCGTTCAAGGTGCTGCCGAAGCTGGGCCAGCTGTTTGCCCGCGATTCGGACAGCTACCAGTACCTGGCCGAAAGCATTCGCAAGCATCCGCCGCAGGAAGAGCTCAAGGTGATGATGACCGAGGCCGGTTTTGCCCGCTGCCACTACAAGAACCTGACCGGCGGCATCGTGGCGATCCACTCCGGCTACAAGATCTAAGCGGCCGCCGGGCGCCCAAGCGGGGCCCGGCTGCTTTTTGCGACGGGCGTCAGGGCGGCGTCACCGGGCTTGGGCGAAACTGCGACCAGTTGCCCACTCCAGCACCGCATGCGCCTGCAATCCGTCCTGTCCCGGCTGTTCCCGCGTTCGTTCAGTGCCAAGCTGCTGGCCGTCGCCTTCGTCGGCATCCATGTGCCACTGCTGCTGCTGATCGTGTGGCTGGTCGGGTTGGCCGAGCTCGATCCGCATGAGCGCTGGACGGTGTTTG
>NZ_PYTZ01000074.1:0-516 GCF_003028445.1 Kosakonia sp. H7A
TACTCCTCGTCATCGCAGAGATTGCAGATCTCGGAAGTGCGGGATTCCGTGGGCAATCTGATCTTTACGGACAGCAAAGAGGAAGTTTCAGTCGACTACACGAACTACATGTGGCCAGAAGCGTTTCTGCGTGCTGACTATGCGAGAGGGATCGACTTCCTCTGGAGCAGGGGAGCGATGGCGCCGAACGGTGAGGTCAAGCGTGGCACGGTCCTTGTCAAAGACGTGGTGATTGTCAGGGATGAAAAATGAAGCCGCTGGGCTTTGCTCGAGTGCTGCCTTGGTCTTTGCCTTGTCGTTGGGATTGACTACAAGCAATCCTTTCATGATCACGGTGGGTGTTGGTGTGGCGCCCCTGATGGCGGGTTTCCTTCTTGTTCGGCGGGCGCTGTCCGTACGAGATTCGAATGTCGGAAGCCTCGCGCCATTGGCTGTTGCTTTATGGTTGGCTGTCAATGTGCTGCCTTTAGGTGCGGTGGCGGCGGACGCTGGGTTGGTCGCCGCTATGACGGTTGC
>NZ_PYTZ01000075.1:0-514 GCF_003028445.1 Kosakonia sp. H7A
CCTCAAGGGCCAGGCGTTGTACCAGGCCGAGCGCTACCAGGAAGCCATCCCGGTGTTGAAGCAGGCCATCGCCGCTTCGCCGGAGCCGAAGGACAACTGGAACCAGCTGCTGATGGCGGCCTACGCCGAAGCCGGCCAGACGGGTGAAGCCGTCGCCTCGGCCGAACAGCTCGCCGCCAAGAACCCGAACGACAAGAAGGCGCAGATCAACCTGGCGAGCATGTACATGCAGGCCGACCAGATGGACAAGGCCGCCGCCATCATGGACAAGCTGCGTGCCAGCGGCCAGCTGACCGACGAGCGCGAATACAAGCAGCTGTACTCGATCTACGCGAATACGGACAACAAGGAAAAGGACGTCATCGCGGTCATCAACGAGGGCATCTCCAAGGGGATCCTCAAGCCGGACTACCAGACCTATCTGGCGCTGGCCCAGTCGTACTACTACACCGACCAGCTGCCGCAGGCGATCGAGAACTGGCAGAAGGCCGCTCCCCTTTCCAAGGACGGCGAG
>NZ_PYTZ01000076.1:0-513 GCF_003028445.1 Kosakonia sp. H7A
ACACCTGGCTGGCCGGCGAACGCTCCGGCGCGGACGCCTACCTGTTCGTGACGCTGCGCTGGGCGCAGCGCGTGGGCGTGGACCTCTCCGGCCTGGATGCGCTGGCCGCGTTCTTCACCCGCATGAGCGAAGATGCCGACGTGCAGGCCGCGCTCAAGGCAGAAGGCCTGTCCTGACCTGCGATCAGGCCCGTGCCGTCCTCAGGACGACACGGGCTGGCGGGTTTCCTCCAGCCATTGCTCGGTGAAGGCGTCGCCGCGCGCCTTGCGCAGGGCCGCCTCCAGATCGGGCAACACCTGCTGGAGCGATGCGACATCGGTGCAGCGTTCAACCTTGAGCTGCAGGAAGTAGCCCTTCAGGCCGAGATAGCGACCTACCGCGCCACTCATGCGGTCGTAAAGCCATCGGTACTCGCTGGCCATGTCGCGCGGCGGTTCCGTTCCGGCCTCGACCGCAGGAGCCGGCGCCGATGCCGGGCCGGCCGCTGGCGTCGCCGCAGTGGCAGCGGCGTTG
>NZ_PYTZ01000077.1:0-512 GCF_003028445.1 Kosakonia sp. H7A
TGATGCACGCTGCGCAGCGTGGCCACCGTGACCCACAGCAGCGCGGCCAGTGCGGCCACCGGCACGCGGCGTGCCGCCAGGCCGGCGGGCGCATACCGCCACAGTCCATGCACGAGCAACGCGAGCGCGGCGAGCTGGATGAGCTCGCCCGGGTTGACGACCGGCAGCCACGGCAGCGGCCGCGCCGAGAGCGGCGCCGCCAGCGACGCCAGCCAGATCGCCGCCACCACCACCGCGGCCGCGGCGCGCATCGCTGGTAGCCAGGGTACGAATGTCTCGCCCAGCGGCCGCGACAGCCATTCGCCGCGCATCAGCGCCACCGCGAGCAGCAACAGCCAAGGCGTGGCCCCCAGCGCGAGCAGCCAGCCGCCCGCCAGCGCGTAGTGCAGCCCCAACCAGCGCAGGCACAGCGTCGCCACGCACGTCCACAGCAGCCACCAGGCGAACTGCGCGGCGGCGGCGAAGCGGCTTTCCGGTGCCGCCCGCAGGCACCACAGCGCGCACACGCCCAG
>NZ_PYTZ01000078.1:0-511 GCF_003028445.1 Kosakonia sp. H7A
AAGATGAAGCGTTATGCCGACCGCTCGGGTCAATCGGGCGTGGAAGCCTACCGGTTCGACGCGACCTCGATCTGGGTCAAGTTCCGCAACAGCGACACGCTTTACCAATACAGCAGCAAGGGCCGCGCCGGCCCGAGGAAGGTGGCGCGGATGAAGACGCTCGCCGAAGCCGGTGAAGGATTGAGCACCTATATCAGCCAGCACGCGCACGACGATTACGAGCGCTGAGGGCTGCCCCCAGCAAATTCCGTTTACTTCCGCCGCCGGGCGGGGAAATACAAGGCAACAGAACATGTCCGAACAACGCCGCCAGATGCTGCTCGACCCGGGTTTCGAACTGACCCTGCGTCCGATGCGCTACCCGCAGTTCTACGAGATGTACCGCAACGCGATCAAGAACACCTGGACGGTGGAGGAGATCAACTTCCAGATCGACATCTCCGACCTGCACTCGAAGATGACGCCGGCCGATCGCCACCTGATCCACCGGCTGGTCGCCTTCTAGATCGGA
>NZ_PYTZ01000007.1:0-269114 GCF_003028445.1 Kosakonia sp. H7A
CGTTTTATACGTGGCGTAAGAAGTTTGGTGGCATGGAAATACCTGAAGTAAAAAGGCTTAAGTCACCTGAAGAAGAGAACGCCCGCCTCAGGAAGCTGCTCGCCGAAGCCATGCTGGATAAAGAGGCACTACAGGTGGCTCTGGGCCGAAAGTACTGACGACAGACCAGAAGCGGGAAGCCGTGACAGTGATGTGCAAAGCGACAGATCTGTCGCAACGGCGTGCCTGCAGGCTGACAGGTTTGTCCCTGTCGACCTGCCGTTATGATGCGCACCGCCCGGCTACTGATACGTATCTGTCTGCACGTATCACCGAACTGGCAATGGAACGCCGACGTTTCGGTTACCGGCGTATCTGGCAGCTTCTGCGTCGTGAAGGCCTTTGCGTTAACCACAAACGGGTCTACCGCATTTATCATCTCAAGGGTCTGGGCGTAAAACGCAGACGGCGCCGTAAGGGGCTGGCAACTGAGCGGCTTCCGCTGTTGCGTCCGGCAGGGCCCAACCTGACGTGGTCAATGGATTTTGTCATGGATGCGCTGGCCAGTGGTCGCCGGATTAAATGCCTGACCTGCGTTGATGATTTCACGAAGGAGTGTCTGACGATCAGCGTTGCTTTCGGGATTACAGGCGTTCAGGTATCACGCATTCTGGACAGCGTTGCGCTGTTTCGTGGCTATCCGGCGACGATAAGAACAGATCAGGGGCCTGAGTTTACCTGCCGTGCGCTGGATCAGTGGGCCTTTGAACATAATGTTGAGCTGCGGCTTATTCAGCCGGGCAAGCCGACACAGAATGGCTTTATCGAGAGTTTTAATGGTCGTTTTCGCGATGAATGCCTGAATGAGCACTGGTTCCACGATATTGTTCATGCAAAAGCAATTATAAGCGCATGGCGGCGGGACTATAACGAATGCCGGCCTCATTCTTCGTTGAATTATCAGACCCCTTCAGAGTTTGCAGCGGGATGGCGAAACGGAGAATACGGGAGTAAATCAACCGACATTACTAACTGATTATTGTGTTTAATACTGGGGGCAGGTCATAGTGATTGGATCCTGTTCATAATGTCTACCTAAGCATTCATTTATGTGCATCCTACTACATCGGTTGATAATGTGGCTACAGGCTTTGAGAGGATGATACGAGGGGGCGCAACGCCCCCTTATTCTTTGGGATAAGAAAGTTCAGCAGTGATTAAATGTGACCCTGATTTATCAGATTGGACGTCATACGCGAAGTTATACCGCTCTCCAGACGTAAACTTAAATCCGAATACAGGAAGACACTCACCCTTCGGTACATAAACAGGCTTGTCGTCGAAAATCTTGTGAAGAGAGTCACTATTATCACTATTGATTTGAATAGCAGTGATCCGTTCCTGCGGCTCCAGTGGTGACACCACACAAACTTGATTATTTTTGATAAATGCCGTTGTAGATTCACGACCTACCATTCGATCACCAGGCCCAGGGCATCCCGTTAAGAGAAATACAACACCCAGCAACATTTTGTTCTTCATGTTTAACGCCCCTTCCCTGTTACGATTTTCTGGTAAAGCGAGGGGACATCCTGCAACATATCTACGCCTCTGTACATCCCCATGCGCCCAGGCCTTTGATAATAAGACCACTTACTGATCCCATAAACCAGCAGTAACCAGTAATCAGCTAAAATAGAGGCTTGCTGTTCAAGAGAGTAATCAGTGAGCTTTTCTTTATCCAGCCTGTAGGTATATTCAGCAGCCCAGCTAAATGCACCCCGCATTCTCACCCATTGCCCGTGTTGGTGTTGCCAGACATGCCCCAGCTCATGGATGAAAACATATTTATCTTCAACGAAAACCGAGTTTGCGGAAAAGTCTTCCCTATACATAGATTTTCTGTACCACAACTCCCCGTTGGGAGTCATCGCGTAGTTTTGTTTCTGTAGGCCGAACGGTAAATAGCTGTCACAATGAATCCAGACACGGCTATAAACTATCGAATCACCGAACACCCTACGAGCCATTGCAATCTCGCCTAACGTCATCCGGCGTAATGTTCCTTCCTCTGCCTGTGCGCTCATAAACTGTCCTCCTTGTATGATTTATATCAGGGTATCCAGGGAGCATAAAACGCGCAACTAACAGATTTTGGACAATAGAAGCCATAAAGCCCCGTTGGTGATACAGCAACAAGCGGAGCGTAGCGACTTCATCAGACTGTCAGAGGGTTCACACCTTATCAGGGTGCTCGTGTACCGTTAGGAGCGTGAGCGAAACGCTGATAGAGCCTACATGTCGTTTGTAGGTACGTTTATCCACCATAAACCTGTTTACGTGGCTCATAAGGCCGCACATCGGGCTTAAATGCGTGTGATCAATCTGTTTTGGTATGGAGTTTAGAGACGGCGGCACGTCTTCCGGCTTCAAAGGAAAAGCGATACAAGGTTGAGCCTGGTAACTACTTGCCACTGCGTGCTAACGTACCAAAAGCCATTAACAATCACAGTGGCTTTTGTACTTGATAGGGAACTGACATTTCTTATATGCAAATGAGACAGGTTTTTCACACTAGCTCATTGTTTTTAAAGGAATTTAGTGACTTGGTGCGAAGGCCGGACTCGTACATAACACTCAACCTCATGATTTAAAATAATTAATAAAAAATAGTATTATTTTATACCAACACAGATACCAACACGAAAATCCATTGTTCTTCAGCATCGAACCCGGACAAACATGACTGAGTTCTATCAGCTCAGATTTGACCTGGCACAGCTATGGCACAGATCTCAACCTAATCTGACAGCTCTGTGCTAGAAGCGGACGTATGACACTAAAGTATGTCGTTTAACTGTTTATTACCATACAACACTATTATCGGATAAATATATTGCCAAGTATATAGCATGCAAATATAATAAAGTAAGCGAGGAGTTGACATTAAAAATAGGTGGCAATACCATGATTACACACTTCACTAATGAATTTGAAAAATTATTATCTATCATTTCATCTAATTCATTTATATTAAGGTATTGCGGTGAATATTTTGGTGACAAGAATGATAAAGTGGTTTCTAATGCTGCTCACCCTATGGTTTCATTCAGCGGTTATAATACCAGCGAGTTACCAACGAAAAAAATAACTTATGGTGAATATGGAATATCTCTTCACAAAAGTTGGGCCAGGAAAAACGGAATAACACCAGTCAACTATATAGAGAAAAACTCTCCAGTGGCAATGGGACTTATAGCTTTGTTAAGGTCGCGCCAGTCGAAAAAACTTCCTAGTAATCTTAGACTACCAGTCATTCAGTTGAAGTGTTTTACAAAGCATGTCTATGGATATAACAGCTATTTTAAGCTTAATGATTTCGATTTCGAGTATGAGAAGGAGTGGCGGTATGTCCCAACGACTGAGCAAATAAAAAAGAACCTAATTTCAATTAATTTTTCAGCATATAAAAGACGGAAGGATTTCTACAATGCAAAGATAAAAAATTTCCCTCTTAAATTCTCACCTGATGATGTTCGATGCATATATGTACAAAATGAAAATGAAAAAAACAAAATAATTTCAACTTTTAATTTCACTAAGGATCAAGTTATTGTGTCTCCTTGGAAGCAAAATGAAATTAGACGCACCTGACTTTCATTCATATAATATACTGAGATGTTTTATCATTAGTCTACAAAAAAAGAGATGCTGATAATGGATTTATTCGCAACAAAAATAGCCAGAAATAAACTTAATGATAGTTTCAAACATATTTACAAAGACCCGAAACTTGCTTCTGTAAGGGAAGTGATCCAATCTTGGGGGCGCGGATTGCTGCAACGCAGTGGCGAGAGTACTAAATTTGTTAATGAGTTTCAGACTACTTTCAACTCTGCACTTTGGGAGTTATATCTGAATGAGATGTTTATTCGCCTCGGTTATTCCGTTGATTATACAAAAGATAGCCCTGATTTTAATGTTACCACTCCATCTGGTTATATTTTCAATGTAGAAGCAATGGTCTCTGATAAACCTCATAAACCTCCAGTGGGTGATATTTTCAGCGAATCAAAGTTCAAGCATCAATCCACGTTAAAACTTCTCGGAAAAATTAAAGATAAGCATGAACTATTTACCGGTGTTAAGGGGAAGAAGTTCCCGTATTCAACAATGGAACATGTAGTCGGTAAACCATTCGTTCTGGCGCTTGCGCCATTTGATTCAAAACTATCGCTAACACAGAATAATACGATTATTAATCGAGTATTATTTGGTATCGAAGAGCCTACGATGAGAGATCTTGCGAGAGGCCAACAACGAAGAGTATCATCGATTAAAAAAAATGAACATAGCGAGATACCATTAGGTATATTTACAAATGACTCATATAAAGAAATTAGTGCTGTTATATTCTCAACAACTGGTACCTTCGGCAAGGCTGTTGTTCAAAGTGGAGTTGAAAGATATATAAGATCAACAAGATACCGCACTCTTGATGCAAATCATTTTATTGCCTCTGAAGGTATGAAAAATGAAGGGACTCATACGAAAAAACTTGGTGCCGAGCATTATTTAAAAACGCACCGAAAATTTTACAACAATGAAGTTATTGGTGCAGATATTGAGCTATGTCATTCAAGAGAATATACAGAAACACATTTTGATGGCCTGCACGTTTATTACAACCCAAATGCTATAGTACCTTTGGATAAAAGTATCTTTTTTCCTCCAGAAATTACGCAAAATTTTTATGACATGGTGAGTGATTCGCCTGTTCAGAATCATCCTGATAGAGCTTTGGTGTCACGCCAGGTGTTTGAACCGTCTAAGGCCTGTTTAAGACTTATTATTAAACACTGGTTCCCCGAGTATATCGAAGATCTGTAAGTCGATTAGGGTCAGTCTAAGAGACTGCTTTTTCATATATAAATATTAAGGTACTTATTATTTTTTACGGAAGCAGATCTTCATATATTACACTGTTCAGAACAACTTGTTCCCGTTTTACGTCCCAAAACTTTTGTATCCAGCTTAACTGAATCAGCTAGCTTTGGCCTTTCCTACAACCCATTCCATTCAACGCCCGCTATTCACCGCAGACTGTCAGATTTGATTGTGAACTACCAGTGAAAACCGTTAGCTCAAATCTAAGCTAATACAACCAAGTCAAGATACCGAAATCTGTTACACATCATCTTCCTCGACAGACTCCAAAGCATCAAGATCTATTCGGACCATCGCAATAGAGCCAATACGGATGAAAGCATCTTCTCCATCTATGTCGGTTAACTGATATCGCTCTGTTGATTCCGGCTCGGATTCAAGAATGTCAAAAAATGCATTCAATTGACCAATATCATCGATTTCGTCGTCGTCCGAAACCTCGGGCTCACAGTACAGCCCAATAACTGGGCCACCGTTCACCATGGTGATATGGACATTCCCATAGCTTCCTTCACATCCGTCACTGTCCTCATCATCAGGAACAGGTGTCAAACCATCAAACAAGAATTGGTGAAAAATCACCTCTCGGGCATTTAAAGCGTAACGATGCTGCTCAGAGTCAAAAACAAAAAAAAGCTCACGGTCTGGCACTACACTTTCCTGAAAGTGTGAATAAAAACGACGCTTATCAGCCGGGGAAATAGGTAACAGCAAATAATCTTGTTGCCCTCGTAGCCAGAGTTTCACCGTCCAAATGCAGCCATCCATTTCAATGCCATTAGCCGCGATATTTTCAAGCTCATCGTCACTACGGCTACCTTGATTACGTAGTTTCTTCAGCAATTTATCGCTATCTGGAAAAACAGCGCTCAATGGCTTCTTTAAGACCGCGCTGATCGCTTGCGCCAGCCCCAACTTGGCCGCAACTTTCCCTGTTTCGATACGCTGGATCTGCTGTTGGCTGGTACCAACCATATCTGCCAACTCACGTTGAGTGATTGATAGTTGGGTACGGAGTTCTTTGATTTTGTTTTGCAAGATGACATCCCTACTACTAAGAAGTAATGATGCCATTAAAACACATTTTTGAGTAAAAAACACAAATACGAGTTTAATATCGGAGAGGGTGTGCGGGAACACAGTTGGCATCCAAAGCAGAGCGAAAAAAGATGATCGATTAAACCGATCGATTGGTAAAAATTGATCTGCAAAATGAATTATCCAGCCCGGTAGTGCCCGTGATAAATTCCCAAAAACTCATTTAACGTATTGTTTACTAATTTATTTCCTGTCTTCTGGCGGGCGGCCTTGTTTTGTCCTGCGGGCACAGCACCGGAATGCGACAGCAGGTGATGGAATGAAAAGATGTGCCAGATGTAACAAGAAAAGAGGCGTTCTGGACCGGATTTTCGGGCTGGATAAAGAATTCTGCGATGACTGTCTGATGGTGGTTAACCTGGAAATCAGAGAAAAACGAGTGATAACCACACCTGTACAAAAATCACCGGAACGCTCTTCCTGATAATGTTTTTTACCCGGCAGGTTATTGCCCCTGATGGGGTGACGGCTCTGAAGTTTCCCTCTGCTTACATTCCCTTTGTTCAATGAAAATCAGCATCGATATCAGCGTCATCATTCCTGCCTTTAATGCGGCTGACAGCATCGGAGTTCTGGTCCATACACTGCTTGGCGAAACAACGCTCAGTACTGAAATCATTGTTGTGGATGACGGTTCAACCGACGAAACATGGACGGTACTCAGCGCCATTACAGATGAACGACTAATTCTCATTCGTCAGGAAAATCAGGGTGTGTATGCTGCCCGTAATGCTGCACTGGCGATTCACCGTGGCGAATGGGTGGTGTTCCTGGATGCGGATGACCGGGTTGCGGCAGATTTTCTGCAGGAACGGCTGCGCACAGCCCGCGAAGCACAGGCCGATGTCGTCCTTTTCAATGCCCGGCATACAGACAGCGCCGGACATCTGCGGCATCCCGTTCACCGCAGACAGCCTTACGGTCAGACGCTGACGGGTCAGCAGTGGATACGCCATTGCGTCAGTCAAAGGGAATGGCCGCATTATCTGTGGCTGCAGATAATCCGTTCATCGTACATTCGCGAGCATGACCTGCGATTCCAGGAAGGGAAAAGCCACAAGGACATTCTCTGGACGATACAGCTTGCCGCCGCAGATGGCCGGTTTTATTTCTCTGACAGACAGGATTACCTGTGGGTGAATAACCCGGCGTCAATTACCCACCGCCCGGATTATTACGATATCCGGGCTGTCAGTTATACCGATGTAATTGCGTATATTCTGGCACTCAGCACACAGACGCAGTACCGCTCAGTCAGACGAGCGCTGGTCAGGCATGCGCTGGTGGAAAGCCGTCACTTTCTGGGCCTGTACCGGCGCAGGGTGAGTGACCGGCAGGCGGTCCGGGCGCGTTTTCGTGCGCGGATAGCCTTTCGCCATCTGGTACCCGGCGTGAGCAACCTGAGCGATGTCTTTTTCCTCCTGAAGCTGATCCGCAATATTTATCTGCCCGGTGTCCGCAATACTCCCGCAGCCGTTTCGCAGTTGCGGCGTTAATCCATGGATATCTCAGCGCTTCTGGCACGGTCGTGGCAAACTGCGACAACGGGTAATGAATCCATTCGTTCTGCGAGGGATATCGTCGAACGCTGGTATGACAAAGGCGGTGACCTCACCCGACGAACCCGACGGTTTATGCTGCGGGAATGCCTGTGGATAGCCGCACATTACCGGGACACCGAAGCGGTACTCACCCGGCAGTTTCGCCTGCTGGCCGTGTTACTGTATCTGGGCGGTTATTTTCCGAAAGGGAATGCCGGTGGCATGCTCCCGGAGAAATGTTTCATTTTACTGAACGCCCCGGAATTAAGCTCTCTCCTGGCAGACGATACGGCCCCTGATGTTCTGGTGGCGTCCTGCCGCACCCTCTTCTACTGCAGACAGATATCTCCGCTAAGGTGTTACCGCCATACCCGCTGTCTGAGCGAACATCTGTATCAACTGATAGAGATCTGATAAAAGCACCAGTCGTTGTGCTGGTGCCTGAGGGGCTGATCGCTGACGGTGTCGGCGTCAACGATCAGGGCTAACGTCATTATTTCCCTCCGCTGGATCTGCCACTGGTGATGTCAGTAACGGTTTTATATCCCTTGCGGGTCATCAGCCCAGTAGCCTTCCGGGCGCGGAGCATATCAATGCTGCCGATAAACGGAGACTGCTCTTTCACGCTGAAGCCGTGACGGTCAGTACGCACCAGTCCGTACTTTTCCACGATAAAATTCACCGCGTCACACAGTGAGATACCCGCATCAAGGTGCTTCTGGATCACACTGTCGTTGCCAAACGGTGTGTCGTTCAGCATCAGACCGTAGTGTTGTTTCAGCAGATACATCAGTAATTTTTGCCAGATTTCGACTGACGACAGACGTGACGAGGCCGCCCTATGAGGGGACAGGGATTGTTTTTGCATGGTTTGCGCTCTTTGTTGGCTGGTTTGACTAAGGAAAAGCGTCCGGGATTTATGCGGGTGTTGCAGATGTCGGGTAAATTACGATGTACAAATAGCCACAGGAGCCAAGCGTATCGGCCTCACATATCAGCCCTTTTGCGTGGAGCGTAATGCAGTGCGGAATGTGGGGCGTGAGTTCGCTGCTGGTCAGCATCAGCTCCATCTGCTTCATCAGTGCCGGAAATGCCTGGTCCAGATGGCGTAAATCTGCGTCATTAAATGTCCCGGCAATGCTGGCGCGGTCAGCAAGGTAATGCAGGTGGTTCCCCTCCTGTACCAGTCGGGCACCAAAACATGGCGTGATGTTGCGTCTGAGGCCCCACCAGGGTTCCGCGATGTTATGGTTGATTACACGGGTTGCTTTCTTCATGTAAGTACTCCTTAAGGGTGAGTCAGTTCAGGGTAACGCTGCGCAGGATCACATACGGACCGATGCGGTCCTGTCGGCGTTCAGCAAACACGGCCAGCACACCCCGGATATCCTGCACTTCCCTGCCGTGGTAATGGCAGATACTGCCGGACCACTTATATTTCCCGGTACAGAAGCGAAACAGCCGGGACTCAGCATGCTGGCGGTATATCGCCATTGCCTGACGTTTGCTGATGATTTTCATCGTTATTCTCTCCCTAAAGCCAGCCACGCTCAGCAAACGAGACGATGTCCATGCCTCCCACGACCAGGTGGTCCAGCAGGCAGATATCCACGAATTTAAGTGCCTGCTTCAGATGGTCAGTGAGCAGTCGGTCGGCATGGCCGGGTTCCGCATAACCTGACGGATGATTGTGTGAAAGCACGATGGCAGCCGCATTGTATTTCAGTGCTGCCTTTATCACTTCACGGGGATGTACCTGCGTATGGTTGATGGTGCCGGTGAAGAGCGTTTCATGGGCAATAAGACGATGCTGGTTATCGAGGAAGAGCGCCATGAATACTTCGCGCTCCAGCGTGGCGAGCTGCAGACGAAGCCAGTCGCGGACCGCCTGGCTGGAGGTAAATGCAACGCCGGGCTCGCGTAACTGGCGTTCCAGTAAGGTCAGTGCACGTCTGATGGTGCGCTGTGCGGTGGGAGATGTTCCCCCGCGGTCAGGGGGACAACTGGTGGTATTCATTTGCTTTTCCTGTCTGTTGACGCATCAGGAGTGGATGTGTTGTACAGTTTCACGGCAACGACGAACCCGTCGTGCAGGGATTCAAACCATGACCAGATATGGAAGAGAGGGGTACCTGCCGGGAAATGCAGGAAGGGTTCGTCGGTCACAACGTCACCGTCCTCATCCCTGACCGCTGTTTTCCCCAGTGCATCCCACAGGGCATTCAGGTGAGACAGTTCATACTGCATGGCGGGATGCTCAGTCGATAATGCGCATGATGGCGCTGCATTCTGCGTGGTTCAGCGCATAGTCATGCAGACGCCAGTAATGTTCCGTCATGGCGTCGCATTCCGTGCGGCAAGCGTGATGACTGTAAGCGATAAGACAAACTGCAATCCCGGCGGCTTCGGCGCTCATGTCTGCGGCGTTGCCATTCATGGCGTTGAACAGCGACCAGAAGGCATCGTTGTCCGTTTCCGGAACCATGAAGGCCCCGCCGTTGCTGAGAATATAAAAATTCCAGATACCACCGCTGTAGTCAGCGCAGAACCGATCCATCCACGCAAAGACCTGCGGTTCAAGGGTTATCCACTGCGGGATGTTGGCAAAGTGCTGCGGCCAGAATTCCACACGCTGTTCGTCCGGTACGGGCGTGGCTGTCAGTGCCGGTTCAGAACCATCATCGCCAGCCAGCAGAGGTCGCTGATTGTCATCGTTAATATTAATAATGTCGGTCATGTTAATTTTCCTTATGCATGGAGATGTCGAATGGAAGTGTCGAATCGGGGTTTAAGTTCGGTGGCGGGGCGCGTGTGATTACCTGCCCAACAGGTCCATCATGTTCTCGGCCATCACCCAGAGCGCACGGTTTAACTTAACGTCGCCATCAATCCCGTTTACTGCGCGGGTGTGGGTACGTTTACCCTGCGCGGTACGGCCGCTTAGCCCGCCTTTCAGCAGGTTTTCCTGAATGCGCTGGTAAGTGGTCCACAGGTCATCGCTCTCGTCCTGCCAGCGGCGGGGGGCAAGAATTTGCGATTCCGTCACTGGCTGGTACTCTGCCCCAAAACGATATGTCAGCGCCGCTTTAGCCAGTGAATGCTGTGCTGGTGGCGGTAGTTGCACGGACTGCATGGCGTCACGTTTCTCTTCCACCCGGTCAAAGATGCTGAGAACCTCATAGGCTCCCTCAATCACCTTCCCGACAACATCCCCCCGGTGTGGCACGCGGATCTCGCCAAACGACTGTCCGCAGACGAGCGAATTGGTGCAGACACTCCGGAATATCCCCGGCAGCAACTGAAAACTCGATGCGCCATCGTGAGAATTCAGAATGATGATTTCCGGCACCTGCTGGCCGCTTATCTGACCGGCACGACGCAGGCGCAGCATATGCTTTGTATGTTCCCGTCGGCTCTGGTCGCGCACTCGTGACTGGCAGGCAAAAAATGGCTGGAACCCTTCGCGTTTAAGGTTCTCCAGCAGGGTGATCGTGGGTATGTAGGTATACTTTTCGCTTCTGGAGCCGTGCTTGTCTTCCCCGAAGACGCTGGGGACATGCTGCATCAGTTCTTCGCGGGTTAAGGGACGGTCACGGCGAATCTGGTTCACCCGACCAAAACGGCTGGCTAATCGCATGGTTGATTCCTCATCTGATTACTCTGACGGCATAAAAGCAAAAGCCCCTGCTCCGTAAGGAGGCAGGGGCAGATGTGATGTTCACGATGGAACGGATATGGCGGGCGGGACTACAGCGTATCCACAATCTTCAGTATCTGCGTCATCAGGGCGGTGATAAGTGCTGTGACCAGCAACGTGACCGCTTCTCTGGCTGTATCAATACTGCTGTCATCGTAGCCTGCCTGACGCAGGCGAATTTCAATAAATTGCCGGGCCTGATGGCCGCCGCACCAGGTCAGTGCCTGGGCCAGGGCCGTCACCAGCATTTTCAGAAAGGTCATAGGGTTTGCTCCGGACTGCCTGGCGGCAGCCCTCTGGTGGAGTGAAGATTTCTTTGAGGAAGCTGATACAGGAAAGTGGCTCAGTGGTAGGTGTAACGCCATCCCCCCTTGTCAGTGGTGACGACGACTTCTGAAGCCACGCAGTTATTATAAAAACTCACTCTGACGGACTGCCCGTAGCGCAGGGTGGCAGGCAGAATGGTTTCCTTATTTTTTGAAGACAGGTACTTCTGGTTATCGATACGACAGTTACCGCGGTTAACGTCTACGTTTTCAACGTTGATACTGTCATCCAGGGAGGTGACCACAACAGTGACGTAGCGTGTTCCGGCAGGGTGAATATTGTTACTGGTTTCCACTTTGATGGGCGCTGTTGGCTCTGCCAGCACCCGGGCTGACAGTACAAGCAGTGCGGGTACCAGCATGTGTTTAAATTTCATAATCTGTTCCTTTTAAAAATAACGTAATCAACAGGCGTTAAATGCGAATGCAGGCTAGAGTGCATCTTTACCCACGCAGCCATGTGCCCCGAATGCCGGTAGTACCTTAGCCGCCCCGGCCAGCGTGAATGTGGCAGTCTTTACACCGTCTCCGGTTACTGAGACCTGTTTACCATTACGTAACTGAGCCCAGGCCAGCGCCAGGTTATTACCGCCCACGCGACTGCCAGATTCGCTGATATCAATAAGTGCTCCACCGTCGATACTGACCTGAAGGCTTTTATCTTCATCCATACTGACCTGATGCCCGCTGGCGTCAGTAAATATGACCGTAGCCGGTTGCGAACCATAATCCTCACAGCTCAGAGACAATTGTGACTGGCCTTTCCCTTTGATGACAAACTCTGATACTCCCTGTCCCCAACCTCGGGTCCAGGAGGTTTGATTACCGAAGGCCTGTGCCACTGCTGGTACCAGCGCACAGGTCAGCAGTAAAGGGGGAATCATTTTTCTGTTCATTTTTAAGCACCTCTGGTTTTCGTATAACGCTACCCGGAAAGGGTATCTACATGATTTTTAATAGAAGACTGACAGCCGTAAGCATCCCGTTGGGATTTTATAGCTGCAAAAATGAAGGGGATAACGATGAAATTCGATCGAACCGATCGACAAAATAGATCGTGGTTCAGCAAAGATATTTATCAGCCCCCACAGGGCTTATCGACAGTCTGGCTTCGCTTCAAGAGGATGGTGTGTATCTCAAAATTTGCTGAATAGCAGGCGGAGACAGATTATGCAGGTTTTCATTTCTGGCAGGCATTATCCGTTGATATTTTATCAACAGACGACGCTGGTGAAATGCTACCGGTAATGTGAACTACAGAGCTGATTATGCGCCAGCATCCGCTTCGGATGATGGATCAAAATCTGGCTTATTTCTTTATTTTCGAGAACCCCTGACTTTTGCTTTTTCCGGGCATAACAAAAATCAGTTTTGACAGTGTGTACAGGTGTAACTCAAACACTTTGTTATTAATTTTATTTATATCTGAGGATAGTCCCTGAAGTATATCCGCTCCATTATAATCATCATAAATGAATAACTCATTTGTTTCATCATCGTGGTATGGGTTGACCTCATAGAGGCACCTGTCTCCGGCAACACCTCCTTTGGATAAGCGTGGGCCGATAAAACCTTCTGTTATTACAAAGTAACGAATACTTCCTTTGAGCCCTTGTTTATCCAGAACATTGAACCATGTTTTGTTTATCGACAATCCAGCTACATGGTTAAAATTTCTTTCTCTGAAGTAGAGAGTAAAATGAAGATAGGGGTATCCATCACGACGTCGAAGGAGAACCCAGAAATATGCTGCTATGTGTGTATACAATGTCAGGGATTTAAAGTTATTAGTGAATTTCGTTGCCAAATCCTTAATGAGGTCATTATGGACATCGGTTGTCAGGTAGTTGCGTGTGTTTTTATCAACATCCAGAGAAAAGCAAATATACCCTGCTTTGGGATGAGATCTTAGCACTTCATAATGATAGTCTCTCAGTCTTCGGTATGCCGAGATTTTTTTATAGATACACTGTCTTGTTGCAGCAATAAATTCTTCTTTGTATTCTGAGAACCAGCCACCTGAGAATATGATCTTACCATCCGTAATTCCCTCATAGTAGTCCTCTAATTCAGCAATGAGATCTACGGATTTTTCTCTAACGCTGTCATTGTAAAAAAGGCACCAGGTATTTACCAGCATGTTCAGGTGTGCTCTATCTCGCCTTATGTTCTTATGCATGTCAGATTTCCTGGGGTAGAGAAACCTGAAATCGTCCATCATGTTGTAAGCCTTCATCTGGTTTCCTTTTCAACGGGCAACAGGACCATAAGTCACTATGACCTTATAACATAGCCATGCAATAAAGTAACATTTGTTGTGGTAAAAAATGGCATGACTTGTAGAAATAATCAATGAGAATAAGGAGTGAGATGTACTATAGCTGTATACTGGGTTTATGCGGCTTATCTGCTGTGCATGGTGGGGATTGTTCATGCTCGCAGGCAGTTTCGGATTCTGCATGGTAAGGTACCGTACCGGATAAAAAGGATGACGCTGGAGGCCCCGGTCTGGTATTTAGGGCAGAGATGCAGGGTGGTTTATTATACCGGCCAGGACCCGGGCAGAAAGGACAACGATTATTCCATGGCACAGGGCGCGAGGCTTGATATGTTATTTTTTACCAGACTGACAAATAGATATGCGACAAGAATACCAGGGAATTAACGCGAAACCGCCCTCAGTTGTTACTCCCGCCATGAACTTGTCATCGTCTTAGACAGGTCGTAAGCACTCCCAGTGAAACTCGATAGATAACTGTTCTGAAGGGACAAAAAATGCTGTATAGCAGACTGCCTAACTTGAGAGTGATGCTGTTCTGTTAAAAATACAAAAACTATCGTGTAAGACCTGTTTTTACCTTTGAGAGTTTAGCTTCTTGTGTTGGTAATAGTAATATATGTCTTTTCTGATTAAAGCATGCATCATTACCACTCTTAGGTGAGATTAGGTTATATTATAGTGGCTAATACAAACTCAATTACAATCTATTTATTACATAAGCTCTAACAACATTAAACCTCACCACTCTCTTTCCAATAAGTATACACCCGCACACCTGTCAGTTGATACGAATCACTGTTTATTTACTATCTTTATTTTCAATTAAATAATATCACCAGGCATGTTAAACAACCCCTCATTATAATCATGATTGTGTACCTCAATATCTAAAAAACCAATAAAAATCAAGCCAAGGAAAATGTAATTAGAGCCAAGTGTAGGATCTTTAATAACCGCTCAGTTTTATTTCCATAACGAGCCTGTTAAGCAATGTAATTAATTACTTGGCTCACGGTTTGTATGTACTACGTGCAGACTGCCTTCGCTGACTGACTGTGAAAATTCCCATTAGCTTTCGTTGATAGCCCACCTGTTGCCAAATAATACCAGGAGTTCCGCTATGTTTAATAACGTATTACTGGACCATCGTCATACCCCGTTTAATTCTCGCTATTTAGAACGACTGGAAAACGTCATAGATTGTGCTCTGGCTGAGTATCCTCGAACCTTTGCCCTCAGGGTAGATTTACACTTTTCTCCTGAATGGGCAGCAGACGACAGTGTCTGCTGTCACCCTAACACCTCATCTAACGTCATGGCGCGCTTTACTCGCTCCCTAATAGCAAAGATCGACCATTATCGCAAACAACGTTGTCTGAGAGGCCTGCGGGATTATTCTTGCAAGTTACGTTATTTCTGGGTCAGGGAAACTGAAACGGCTCTACACAGTCACTACCACGCGCTACTGTTCTTCAACAAAGACTTATTCCGGTCTCTGGGGTCGGCGGGATACAGCAGCCTGTGGAACATGATACAGGAAGCCTGGCTGAGCGCACTTGGGTTAACGGATTATCCCGAATACAGCTATCTGGCCCATTTCCCGGAAAGTGGTTCTTACATTCTTGAGCGCGACAAACCTGTATTTCGTCAGCAGTACGAAGATCTTGTCTTCCGTGCGAGTTACCTGGCAAAAGAGCGGACAAAACATTACTCCGCTGATACACGTTCCATGGGTGCCAGCCAGGGGTAGGCTGGCTACACAGTCGTTCTGGCTGTAACACGGTATTTTTTTACAGGCATTCCCAATCCTCTGAAGGAGTACCGGCGTACAATGTCACTCAACCGCACCGAACTCCTCCCGTCATTCATTTTCAGAGGGAGAGATTCCATGACCACAGCCATTAACCCCATTCTTTGCGCAGAAGACCCACTTATCGACATGGTATACATCACCACATACACCGGTATGACCGACAAGTGGTTCTACAAGCTTATTCAGGATGGCGAATTCCCGAAACCCATCAAACTGGGACGGAGTTCCCGTTGGTATAAAAGCGAAGTAGAAAGCTGGATGCAACAGCGTATTGCAGACTCGCGGGGAACCTGAATATGCAAACCTCGGCCACCGGGAAATGTCATTCCCGTAAAGCGGCTAGCTGCATACCACTCCGCTAGCAGTGGGAACACGATAAGCGGCGTTACTGTGACGCGAAACCCAGCCCCATTTGCAGCAGCCCCCCCTGAACCACTAGTTCCAGTCATCCATAATCAACCTGTAACCCGCCTTTCGCCACACAGACAGCCATCTCGTTCCGGGACGGTACCTGCCTGCATGTCGTATGGCGGTAAGGAGTCAGTCCGATGAATTTTAAGACCGTTACCAGTGAGGAACAGAACGCCGGAATTCGTATGTTGAAATGCTACCTCGCCATCGACCACCGTGGGCATTTTGTGACAACCAGTGAAGCGGAGAACATGCCAGGACAGGTATGGGGCTGCGTATCCTGTGGCTGCCGACTCATCTTACATACCGGCACACATGCTGACTCACCCTGGTTCGAACATGACCAAGCGACAGTAGCTGCCAGTACGCTAATGAACTGTGCGCATGTTGACCCGGCAGTGAAAGCGGAGGAGCGCAGCAGAATATTACACAGTCTTGTCAACATGTTGAATGTTCCGATGATGTCTTTGGACTGGTACTGCGTCTGGTGCGGCGACCATTATAATGGGGAAAAAATCTGCACTACCTGTGGGACCGGTATTTACAGCATTGAGGAAGCCTGCTGGCAGAATAATTACACTTGAATTGGCCTGCTTGTTGGGGAGATGCCAATCACCTCAGCGGGCTGGGTGTAAAATGCAAATAACGCCGTATCGGTCTGTAAACCCAGCATCTGCCTCTAGTACTGCGTACTGGTCATCACCTGACGTAGTCAATGGATTTTGTCATGAATGTAATCGCTAGTGGCTATCGGATTAAATGCCTGACTTGTTTTGATGTTTTCACGAATGAGACAAGCAGTTGCTAACTCGTTAGAATATGCCCATAAGTTCACGTCATTAAGCCAGACAAATGATTGGTCAAAACATCCATACTACAATCGTATCTTCGACTTACGATCTGCTTAAGGAAACCGACTCAGCCCTTTTGAGATTGTGTGACCAAGCTAGCTCGCTAGTGCTAATCGTCAACTCAACTGAACAAGCCATAGAGCCTTCTCAGCTGTCAGAAGAGATAACGTTGCTCGAGCTATCTCAACAGCTATGTGAACACCTGCTACCGCTATCACGTGTTGATCGATCCCGTAAGTCACCAGATACCCTCACTCAAATGCTAGATTGCATAGCGACTGGAGTAGTGTGGATTGACAGGATACAAGCTCTATTTGAACCATCTTTGGAATTAGATCCTTTACGCCAGCTACAAGAGCTAGCGCGTATCAAGCCTATCATCGCTATCTGGCCTGGGCAGATTACAGAACAATTTTTAACCTTTTCAGTTCCGGGAAGGGCCGACTATCAATCTTACACAGCGAGTGAGCTGGCAAATCTGCCCATCATTCACTTTGTCGAGCAGAGGGAATATAAATGAAAAAGTACGGAGAACTCATTCAGTTTGAGCCCGTTACAACGATCATCAAACTCAAAGAATCAGCTGAGCAGCACAAAGCTCAGCAGTTGGTGGCATCTTATGTTATTTCAGAAAAGATGTCGCTTAAGCTAGCGGACATTATAATTCCACAGCTGCAGTTTGAAGAATCTGTTGATAACAAATCCCTCTGGGTTGTCGGTAACTACGGTTCAGGTAAATCACACCTGATGTCAGTGATCTCGGCAGTTGCAGAGTTTCCAGAACTTGCACAATTTATTACAAACGACAAAGTTCGCCACGCTGCTGGCAAAATTGCCGGAAAATTTAAAGTCATTCGTTTTGAGGTTGGGGCTAGCAAAAAAGCCTTTGCTGATATCGTCACAGATAACCTGACCTCCAGCTTGGCGGAAATGGGGATTGATTATCAATTCCCATCAATGGATAAAATTTCATCCAATCACAAACCCTACTTTGAAGAAATGATGGCGCTATTTCATCAACGCTATCCAGATCAAGGTTTGCTTTTGATTTGTGATGAAATTCTCGACTACCTGCGCTCTCGTAACCAACAACAACTACCGTTGGATATGGCGATGATGCGCGTCATGGGAGAGGTGATTGATGGCACACGCTTCCGATTTATTTGTGGTGTTCAGGAAGCCATTTTCGACAGTACTCAGCTCGCTTTTGCGACGCAGGAAGTCAAACGTATCCGAGATCGCGCAGAGCAGGTACTGATCACTCGTGACGATATCAAATATGTGGTCGCTGAACGTCTGCTCAAAAAAGATGCCCAGCAATTGCACTGGATCCGTGAATATCTACAACAATTCACGTCTTGTTTTGATCGCATGAATGAACGACTCGACGAATTTGTTCGGATGTTCCCTGTTCATCCTGACTACATCAATACTTTCGAGCGAGTTCATGGTGCAGGCATCGAACAACGACAGGTATTGCGTAGCCTCTCGCGGCAGATGCAGGCTTTAATGGAGCAACAAGTCCCCCTTGATAAGCCCGGCGTATTTTCTTATGACACCTACTGGGATGAACTCAGAAGCGATCCCAGCGCCAAGACTAACCCTGATGTAGGTCAGGTCATTGATGTTGGTGAAACCCTGTTTACTCGTATTGACCAAGCCTATCCAACTGCAACTGAAATTGACTTTGCCAAACGCCTTGTAGCCGGTTTGGCAATCCATCGTTTGACTGTTGGTGATGTTTATAACGAAATGGGAGCAACTGCTGCCGAGCTGCGTGATTCACTCTGCCTCTATCTGCCTGGTATTGAGCAACTGCCCGGAGAAAAGAGTAAAAATCTAGAAACTCAGATCGTTGCTGTACTGACTAAGATTCGGAAAACAGTCAATGGCCAGTTCTTTTCAAAGAACAAGGCAAACGATCAGTTCTTTTTGGATTTGAAAAAGACTGAGGATTTTGATGCTTATATCGAAAACAAGATTCCCTTACTTACGGATGATAGTCGTAACGGTGCCTATCGTGAAGCTATGCTGCAGATTCTTGAAGAAACTGATATGCAGCAACCAAATATTCAGATGTGGCGGCACGAACTGAAATGGTTGGATCGCAATGTTAATCGTCCAGGTTGGATGTTCTTAGGCTCGCCTAATGAGCGAGAAACAGCCAAGCCGCCGCTCGACTATTACATGTATTTTATACAGCCATACAACCCGCCAAAACAGAAAAAAGAGTACATCCGCAGCGATGAAGTATTGTTTATACTGCAAAATGCTGACGGAGATTTTGATCGCAGCCTGAACTACTATGCAGCCGCTATCGATTTGCATGCTTCTGCTACAGGTAACGCCAAGAATGTCTACAAACTTAAGGCGGATGGTTATCTGAGAGAGATGCAGACTTGGCTAAAGAGTCATTTCAAAGATGCTTACATTGCCCAATACAAAGGGCAAAGCAAGCCGATGATGGACTGGCTCAAAGGTACCTCTGTCCGCAACATTTCTGGGCTCGGCGATAGCCAAATTGGCAGCCTCAAGGATATTTTTGAATCCGTTGCCAGTCATATCTTGGCTAATCACTTTGTTTCATTAGCACCCGAGTATCCTACTTTTAGTCAGTGGATCACTTATGACAATATAGAAAGCGCAGCCAAAGATGCGTTAAGTGTTGTCTCCGGTGGCGCTACGACCAAGCGAGCTAATGCTGTCCTTGACGCACTTGAATTACTGGATGGCGATAAAATTTCCCCGCTACAATCACGCTATGCCCAAGCTGTTTTAGCTGTTTTGAAAAGCAAGCCACAAGGCCAGGTAGTCAATCAGGCAGAACTGCTGGAGGCAATCAATTCCCGACTCTATTTTAAACCAGAAAGCTTCCGACTAGAGCCGGAATGGCTGCTAGTCTTGATCGCCTGTTTGGTTTATAGCGGCGAGCTTGAATTAGTAGTGGTCGGCCATACCCTGACTGCCAGCGATGCCGTCAAATTCAAATCCATTGCATTTGATGTACTGAAAGACTTTAAACATATCCAAGCGCCCAAGGATTTTAATGTCACAGCATTAAAATCTCTGCTCACTCTATTGGACATGAATGACGGTTTAGCTACCTCGATCCAGCAAGGTGATGAGAGCATAGTACGCGAAATGTTAAAGCGTACCGAGGTGCTGATTAACGAGCTAGTCAAGGGGCATCAGAGTGTCAAAGATCGCTTACCACTGTGGGGACAATCGGTTCTGGAAGAGGGTGAGGAACAGACGCTGTCGACGCAGCTGTCCGAGCTGAAGAATTTTTTGGAAACCATTCAACGCTACGATAAACCGGGTAAGCTGAAAAACCTTAAGGCGACCGCCGCAGAAATCGCTGCTTTCCAACAGATACTGAATGCATGGCACAACTTTGTGCAGCTCAAAGCAGTTGTAAGCGAGTTGGCCCCATTATGCGCCTACCTCAAAGAGGCTCAACTGGTACTACCTGAACAGCTCGCTTGGCAAGAACAAGTGAAACTGGCGCGAGATGCGCTAAGACAAGGGTTGGCTGATCCGGTATTACGTGGTGATGAAGGCTTTAAATCAGCGCAGATCAACACTTTGACTGCGTTGAAAACTGAGTATGCCAAGCACTATATTGAGCTCTATATGCGGGTGCGTCTCGATAGCAGCGAAGAAAAAACCAAAGCCAAGCTGCTAAGTGACGAGCGCCTAGCAGAGTTGGATATCTTGAGCGGAATCGCCTTGCTCCCTACCCAGCAACTTGCTGATTGGCGCAAAGACGCTGCGCAATTGCAATCGGCCAAGCCAATCGATCCCAAACAGCTGGCGATGAATGCCAATCCGGCAGAATTCGATGCTCGCCAAGAGAGCGGCAAGGCACCGGCCAGCGAACAATTAAAGAATCTGGAACAGCGGCTCGATAGCTTGCAGGGCGATTGGCTCAGTAACCTGAACAACCTACTAGATGACCCGTTTATTAACCTTGAACTACTCAAACCGGTTCAAGCGCAGTTAATTCGTGATTTTATTAAGCAAGGTCAGTTACCCGAACCAATGGATTTCACCTTTGTACAGGCAGTAAACTTGGTGCTGGCAGGGTTGGAAGAGGTGAGAATCAGCTCAGCCGAACTCGTAAGTGCCCTCGGTCAAGGCATGCCTCAGAGTCGCGATGAAATGACGGATCGCTTTAACCGGCTACTTACCAAGCTCTGTCAGGGTAAAGACCTGAATAAAATCCGTATTATCATCGATTAATTAATACTCGCTGGTGTGGCTTATACCTCACCAGCCACAGGAATTACCATGCAACAAGATAGTCTATTTAGAAGTGATAACTCCCAACAAATGCAGGCAGCAGGTCCGGTGATCTGCCTAGGAAAAACCTTCGCTAACGACCAAGAACGCCGCGAATATTTTCTGGCTTTGCTGGCTGAAAAGCTAAAAGATCCAGAATTTCGTAAAATAGAAGGCTTTCCAGTCGGTAGCGATAAGGATATTTTAAACTTAAGCAACCCTCCGTATTATACTGTATGCCCTAATCCTTGGATTGCTGATTTTATCGCAGAATGGGGGCTACAGAAGTCAGAACAGCCCTCTGATTATCACTATCATAGAGAACCCTTTGCTGCCGATGTTAGTGAAGGGAAAAATGATCCTATTTATAACGCGCACTCCTACCATACCAAGGTACCGCATAAAGCTATTATGCGTTATATCCTCCACTATACTCAGCCGGGTGATACAGTATTTGACGGTTTCTGTGGTACAGGAATGACTGGTGTCGCAGCTCAAATGTGTGGAGATCGTGAAGCAGTCCTATCGTTAGGCTATCAAGTAATGCCTGATGGTACTATTTTGCGGGAAGAAGAAGATGATAATGGTAAAATAGTTTGGAAAACTTTCTCTAAACTAGGGTTTCGTAAAGCGATATTAAGTGATTTGTCACCTGCAGCAACTTTCATTGCGAACAATTATAATACACCTGTTGATGTCCTTGCTTTTGAGAAGCACGCCAAACGTATTCTGAAAGATGTAGAAAAAGAATGCGGTTGGATGTATGAAACCCTCCATACTGATGGAAAAACTAAGGGCAAAATCAACTACACGATTTGGTCCGATGTTTTTATGTGTTCAGAATGTACTGAGGAAGTTATTTATTGGGAAAGTTCATTAGACCAAGATGAAGGTAAAGTACTAGACGAATTCCCCTGTCCCAATTGCTCAGCAAAACTAAATAAAAGAAATATGGCAAGAGTGTGGGTTAATAAATTTGATGACCTTCTAAAAAAAACAGTAAAACAAGCAAAACAAGTTCCTGTATTAATTAACTACACCATTGACGGTAAGAAATACCAAAAAAAACCAGACACTTTAGATTTTGCTTTAATAGATAAAATTGAGTCGAGTGTAATACCGTATTGGATACCGATTTATGAATTGCCGAATGGTTTCAATACGAAACAACCGAAAGCTTCACATGGTTTCGATCATGCGCATCAATTTTATACAAAACGCAATCTTTGGATACTATCTGCTTGCTGGGAACGTTTAGTAAAAGCAGGTCCCCGCTTCCCATTTTTATTCACAGCCAGCCAACGAGCTCTTTCTAAAATGGCAAGCATCGCCTTTTCATATTTTTTCCATGGCGGTGGTGGTTTTATCAATGCTGGAACAAAAGGAACTCTATACGTTTCAAGCACTAACCCAGAGGTTTCTGTTTTTCATAGTTTGACATCTAGGATCCGCTCTTTAAAGTATGCCTTCGAAGCTGATCGTTCCAATTGCATAATTGAAACAAAAAGCACTACATCTAAGTCTTCAATATTAGATAACTCCTTAGATTATATCTTTATCGACCCCCCATTTGGCGCAAATATTAATTATTCCGAACTCAATACACTTTGGGAACCTTGGTTAGGACTCACAACTAATATAAATCAAGAAGCGATCGAAAACTCCGTACAAGGTAAAGGACTACCCGAATATCGTGAATTAATGACAAGGGCTTTTTCAGAGGCCTATCGAATACTAAAACCTGGTCGCTGGATAACTGTTGAGTTTTCTAACACTAGAGCTTCAGTCTGGAATAATATTCAGACAGCTATAACTGAAGCTGGATTTGTTGTTGCGAATGTTTCAGCTCTCGATAAAAAACAAGGAAGCTTTAAGGCTTATACAACTCCTACAGCAGTTAAGCAAGACCTTGTCATTTCTGCTTATAAACCAAATGGTGGATTCGAGGAACGATTCCTTGAAGAGGCGCAGACTGAGGAGGGAGTGTGGGATTTTGTCCGCACACACTTAAAATACCTACCGGTGACCAAACAGCAGAATGGTTTGCTGCAGTTTATCCCAGAACGTGATCCACGTATTCTATTTGATCAGATGGTTGCTTATTATGTTCGGAAAGGTTATCTCATACCGGTTTCCAGCCTAGAGTTCCAGCTAGGTTTAGCACAATGGTTTATACAGCGTGATGGGATGTACTTTCTTCCAGAGCAAGTTGCTGAGTACGATCGAAAGAAGATGTCTATAGGCGAAGTAAAACAATTATCTATGTTTGTTACCGACGAAGCATCAGCGATACAGTGGCTCCGTCAATTGCTAAAAGAAAAACCACTAACCTTCTCAGACATTAATCCGCAATTTATGCAACAGCTTGGTGGTTGGAACAAAAACGAAATGATGTTGGATCTACGTGAGTTACTAAGCCAAAACTTCCTCTGTTATGACTGCCAGGATGATGTACCAGACCAGATCCACAGTTATCTTTCTAGTAACTGGAAGGAACTACGTAATCTATCCAAAGATAACCCAGTTTTAGTCACCAAGGCTAAGGATCGCTGGTATGTACCAGACCCAAATAAGGCAGGAGATCTAGAAAAAATACGTGAAAAATCACTACTTAAAGAGTTTGAAGAGTACAAAACCACCAAGAAAAAACTTAAAGTTTTCCGCATCGAAGCGGTACGGGCTGGCTTTAAGAACTTGTGGGAGCGACAGGAGTATCCTGCTTTGATTGCCGTAGCCGATAAACTGCCAAGTAGTGTATTGGAAGAAGATCCAGTACTGCTGATGTATTACGATCAAGCTGTTACCTTGAGCCAAGCCGATACCAATGACGAGTGGTGATAAACAATGTGGCAGGTAGGTGACTGGGCCTGGAGTCAGACCCATCAGCAATATGTCAAAGTGATTGAAGCTGCTGGCCTCTGGGACCTGCAGTTTTATCGCGTCTGGTTACAGCAACAAGATGTTGTACTGAAGTTGTTGGGCACAGATCTCTGCAATCAACCAGTACGGCCTATTGTGACGACTGATTCGTTATGCTACTTGTCTACCGCAGCCAAAATTGCCAACGTCCAACAGGAAGATACCCTACTGGCACCAATAGAATCGAATGTCATTCCTTTGCCGCATCAGTTGAAAGCGCTAACCAAGGCAATGAGCAATAAACAGGTACGCTATCTGTTTGCTGATGAAGTAGGTCTGGGCAAAACCATCGAGGCTGGACTGGTCATGCGTGAATTGAAGTTGCGCGGACTGGCAAAGCGAATTCTAGTTTGTGCACCTAAGGGGTTGGTTAGTCAGTGGGTAAGTGAAATGCAGATCCACTTTAACGAGCCATTCCAATTGATGCTGCCCGGTGAACAAAAACCACAGAATGAACATGACAATATATGGTCACGTTATGATCAAGTTGTCTGCCCTGTCGACAGTATCAAGCCCATTGAAAGCCGCAAAGGATGGTCACTCAAACAACTTAATGAGTACAACAAGCTTCGTTTTGATGACCTGCTGGCTTCGGGTTGGGACCTTATCATCATTGATGAAGCCCATCGTCTCGGCGGTAGCACCGACCAGGTCGCCCGTTACAAGCTAGGCCAAGGTCTGGCCGAAGCAGCTCCCTATTTATTGTTATTATCCGCGACACCACATCAAGGCAAAAGTGATGCTTTTCACCGTTTGATGGCACTGCTCGATGCCGAAGCCTTTCCAGATGTAGGCTCGGTCTCACAAGAGCGGGTCCAGCAATTTGTGGTGCGTACTGAAAAACGGATCGTCATCGATGGCGAAGGTAAGCCACTGTTTTGTCCTCGGCAAACAGAAATGGTTGCCGTTGCCTGGCAAGCCCAGCATGGATTACAGCGTCACCTCTATGAAGAGGTGACTGAGTACATCAAAGAAGGCTACAACCAAGCGCAAGCCAAACAACAAAATGCTATTGGCTTTTTGATGATACTAATGCAGCGTTTGGTGAGTTCTAGTAGTGCGGCCATCTCACGAACCCTCGCCCGTCGGCTAAAAGTACTAGAAAATAAGCGGGTAGAAGAAGAATTACCTTTGGCGTTTGCCGACGAGTGGGCGGATCTGGATGGTCAAACCCAGCTGGACGAATTATTAGCTCAGTGCCAAACATCGTTGGAAAATGAAAAAAACGAAGTGCGCCGTTTGCTAGCGTTAGCGGAGCAATGTGTAAGTGCCGAAAATGATGCCAAAGCCGAAGCCTTGCTTGATTGGCTCTACCGCCTGCAGCAAGAAGAAGGAGATCCATACCTCAAGATGCTGGTGTTTACAGAGTTTGTGCCCACCCAAGAAATGTTGGCACAATTCTTTATTGAACGAGGCATCAGTGTCATTAGTCTCAACGGCTCAATGGATCTGTCAGAGCGTAAAAAGGTACAAGCTGCCTTCGCCAGTGATACTCGCATTCTGATTTCAACAGATGCAGGCGGAGAAGGTCTAAACCTTCAATTCTGCCATGTGATTGTTAATTACGATATGCCCTGGAATCCGATGCGCATGGAACAACGTATTGGCCGCGTCGATCGCATCGGCCAACAGCATATCGTTCGCGCACTAAACTTTGTGCTTGAAAATACTATTGAGCACAGAGTTCGCGAAGTGCTCGAAGCGAAGTTACAGATTATCCTTGACGAGTTTGGCGTTGATAAGACCAGCGATGTATTGGATTCCTCTGCTGCTAATCATCTGTTTGATGAGTTGTTTATCACATCTATCACGGATCCTGCTTTAATGGATCAGGAGTTAGCTAAAGCCCTGGCCACCTTAAGAGACGGCGCAGTGGACAAGCGGCAACAGGATGCACTGTTTGGTGGTGGAGATCCCTTATCTGCTGAGGACTATCGCCAAGCCTTGAACCACCCACTACCCTATTGGGTACAGAGCATGGTCGCTAGTTACTTGCGCTGGCAACGTAGTATGCAGCATACAGCTGATTTTACTGACGAAATCGATGGCAGCCATACCCTAACTTGGCCAGATGGTGCAACATGGAGTGGAATAACCTTTATTGGAAAAACCGCCCAGCAACAACCAAGTTTCACGCATCTAACGCTCGAAAATCCCAAGATAAAAGGGCTATGTAGTCAATTACCTGTCTGGAGTGAAGCACAGCCAATCTCCAGTGTTGTTGTTAAGTCTCTACCAGCTGGAGCGAATGGTTATTGGTCATTATGGAGTATTCGTATTATGGCTGGCCATGAGCGACGCTGCCAATATATGCCAGTCTATATCAAGCCCAACGGTCAATATTACGCAACAGCATCCCAAAGAATCTGGGATGCTGTCTGTAGTAAAGAATTTGAGATTTTACCTCAAGACTTAGCAGTCGAGTCTTCTTTACATCAGTCGATCTATGCCCTTATGCATAAGGTGGCACAAGAGGAAGGTAAAGCTCTCTTCGAAAACATGTTGACAGCCCATCATACCGATTTAGATCACCAGTTTGAAAAAGGTGAATACTCATTTAATGCAAGAAAAAAAGCAGTAGCACGAGTTGGATTACCAGAGGTTCGCCAATTTCGCTTGCGTCAATTAAGTAGCGAATATACCCTGTGGCTCCAGGATATAGATAAAAAACGCAGGGTTATTCCTGAGATGGTTTTACACACCATTATTGAAATTAAAGGATGAATATGACCTGGCAGGATGACGTTATTCATAAAGTAAATTTGGATGGAGCTTTTGTTTACATCATAAACGATCCAGATGGACTACTATACGAGCCTGTAATAGCAACCTCACTTCAAGAAAAGAATGCGTTCATTTTTGATGATGATGACTCATTAGCATTACGTCTAGCGTATGAGACATGGCGCAGTGGTGAGAATAAAATATCTTTCCTGATTCGGCTGGCCGTGGATCGTGATATTTTTATACCTCATGATATCCAACTTAAGTCAAAAGAGATTAATTTTCATCTATCCGAATTCTTCCAAGATATTGATTCTGATATACTACGATTACTACCAGCTGCGTTATATCAGTCAGTCATGGATGCGCTGAAATCATTTACTCCGGGTAGGCTTAGCCCACAATCCAGTCTAGATTTCTTATTGCGGCATATATACAGAATTGCACCTGAGATAATCCAATCCAGTACAGACATTGTTAGGTTATTGATTAGGAAGCATTATATTGGCATTGAAATGCCTGTTCAAATTGAAAAGAGGCTTATTCATCTACTGAGTTTAGTGCCGAGTTTTAGTTTATGGGATTTCAATCAACTGATTTCCAATAAAGCTTATTTTTTTGATTTCCTTCAAAAACAATGGGAAATGTATTTGCAAGATGAAGAAAATAACTCTATTTCTATCGCATCTCAGCCTAATACTCAATTAATTGTTCCTTTTGCTGATAGTGACATCCGCGTTTTTATTGATAATTTGTTTGCTGAAGGTATTATAAAGCCAGTGGGGATAAAAAACTTACCACCTGAACACTGGGCTACATTTGCTGTACTTAAAGAACCTCAAATAACAGAAAAAGAACGAATACTACACCTACTTAATAATGCCAAAAAATTATTCAACCAATACTCAGAAGAAAGTATTAGTGCGGATTTCTGGCTTGAGCAGTCACGTTCTCTTGGTATTATGAATGCCCTTTTTTATCAAAACAAACAGTTGCCGGCAGTTGAATGTTTGTTTAATGATATTAAAAATATAAACACGAATGTTGATGAGTTATTTCAAAATTGGTTGCTAATCAACTATGCAAAAATACAAACCATACCAACTGTTCGCTATCCATGTATGTTGCATAAAGTTCCTGACTGGATATCACGCAGGATAGATTCTGGTAATAAAATTTGTTTGCTTGTTTTAGATGGTATGGGGGCTCGCCAATGGCCATTATTACGTAAGCAATTGCAAATATGCGAAAATATTTCAATAGAAGAGCATTCTTGTTTTGCTTGGGTGCCGACGATAACGTCAATTTCACGGCAAACCTTGTTCTCAGGGAAACGTCCATTTTTGTTTGGTGAATCCTTACTGACTACAAATAAAGAAGAACAACTATGGCTTAATTATTGGATGGATAAAGGCTTAAACAAACGAGAAATTAAGTATGCAAGGAAAATTGAGAGCTATTCAGTCGATGAATGGCAATCACTAGTTGGGTCACTACCAGTTAAAATTGCCGGTTTAGTCATAAATTTTATCGATGAACAGATGCACGGCATGAAAATGGGAATGGCTGGACTAAATGTATTGGTTGATAGCTGGCTGGCCGAATGGAAATTCAAAGATAAAATTTCAGACCTGCTGGAGAATGGGTTTGAAGTTATAATTACTTCAGACCATGGTAACCAAGAGGCTATCGGTATGGGATATATCAATGAAGGGGTAAAAGCGGAGACTCGGGGAGAACGAGTACGAATTTATAATGACCCCAGTTTGCGAGACAGCTCTGCTGCAAACTATCAAGATTCTGTGATAGTATGGCCCGGTCCTGAGATGGGCCTGCCAAAAGGGACATACCCTTTGCTAGCCTGCTCTGATAAAGCCTTTAAAAGTAAAGGAGATGTCGTTGTAGGGCATGGTGGAATCAGCCTCCATGAGGCAATAGTGCCTTTCATTATTGTTAACAAAAAGTAGTTAGTTATGATTAAAACTCCAGGTTTCTGCCGCCATATCGAGAAAGAATGGCTTGAACAAACGCTCCGCTGGGTTGCTAGCGAAGCAGATAGTGTGCAATTAAATAAAAACCTGGAAGTATTCCTTGGTACGTATATAGCGACTAAAGAAAATCGGCGCAAAGCTCGAAATTTATTAACCTCAATTTGGATGCGACCAAAAAATAAAGATGTTTTTTTTGAGACAGGCATTCAATTACATCAAGAGATTGATGCATTTTCATTACCTATTCACTGGGGAATGTTAATCGCAAAAAAACCTTTCTTTGCTGAGGTTGCTCGTTTTATCGGCCGACAAGCTAGGCTAAATGACGCATTTACCTTTTCTCAAGTATTTCGCCGAATGAGTATGTTATATGGCGAGACACAAGCAACCAGTAGAGCACTAAGTGCTGTTTTAAGGACTATGATCGAGTTAGGGGTGATAGATAGAAGTAATAAACTAACATCATATTCGATCGTTCCAATTCAAGAAAAAGTTAGCAGTCCTATCGCAAATTGGTTAACCACCGCTGCTATGATTTCATTGAATAAAGTTAGCATTAGTCTTGATGAAGTATTAGCTGATCAAGTATTCTTCCCATTTCAAATTGATATCAACTTGAATACACTTGATGTATCAACATTTGAATACTTGCAGCAAGGAAACTCAATAGTCGTTTTCAAAAGGAATCTTTACTCATGAAACCCATTATTGGATTCAATCGGCATTTAGAGATGGATTGGCTTGTTCAAACCGCATCCTGGTCGGCGAATGGGATTCACGGGCAAGCATTAAAAAATAAAATTGATAGTTTACTTGCCCCTAGTTTTGACAGCAAAGTAGCGCAAGATAAAACTAGAAATCTTCTTTTTGGCATTTGGGATTCAGAATCGAAATCGGTACCCAAAGCATTTCATTCCGACGCTTGTAAATTGCTCATTGAACACAGCGAAATAAATATAGCTATTCATTGGGGAATGATACTTGTTAAATACCCCTTCTTTTATAATATCATAGTACAAATTGGTAAAATGACCAAGCATGAAGGTTTGTTCATTTACAATCAATTAGAACAACGCATTACTGAAAGCTATGGGGATACTTCAACTATCAAGCGCTGTATGCAATTTGTTGTTCGAACCTTAATAAATTTCGAATTATTATCCAACCCTAAATCAGGCACATACCAGTTGCGAAAATCAATTGTGATTAAGCACGATAACGTTATCGCTTGGCTGACTGAAGTATCAGTGAGGGCTAAAGGAAACTCAAGCAAAAGCATGTCTGCTATTATTAATGACCCAGCCTGGTTCCCCTTCGACATAAACTTTAATGAAAACAGATTATCGTCTAATGTACGACTAGATGTTCATCACCAAGCTAATGATGCCATTATTTTCCTACAAAAATAAAAAAGTTAAACTTTAACATCGCATTGACCACACGCTTGATTGATATATTTTAAGATACTAATCAAGCCTGTGACACCCAAACAAAATAGCTTATTATTTTTTTAACGAAACGTATTTTTAATAAACACACCCTTACAAAATTTAATTAAAAATAAACCATGCCAACCATAACGAATGAAAATAGCACGACCGGATAACCGTTTTTTTACAACCAATGCCTTGGAATGGCTAAATCAAAGGCACGAGCAGCATAGTTAAGCGTTTTGATATATTCATCATGCTTTTCCATATCAATAGATTGGCCCGTCTTACGTAATTCCAGCATATTTTGCAACTCAGCAAGATTAAACATACCTAGTTTATAAAAATTCCCCCATGATGGAATACCAAAGAGATTGTAAATAACGACAGTGCTATCGCGCTCGCTCGCTAATCTTTTCTCTCCTGATATTTTAGCCAAGGCCTCCTCGGCTTCATATTTATTTTCGTAGGTATTTAGAAGCTTCATCATTATATCTCACAAAAAATAGATTATTCTTTTCCAAATGAATATATCTGGGTTGAAAATATTACCCGGACACATTTACTTAGTTATTTTAGCAAAATCAAATGGACTCACCGCCTTCTCCCTATTGGCATCCAGAAAATCAGCCCACCATTGCAGCATCAGCTTACGTTCGTCGATAAATTCTGCTTTATGGATATACGCGGCCCTTACCGAATTACGTTCCATATGACTCATTTGGCGCTCCACCGCATCCTTCGACCATAGCCCCGACTCAATTAACGAACTACAGGCCATAGTACGGAAACCGTGACCGCAAACCTCAACTTTCGTGTCATAGCCCATCACACGTAGCGCACTGTTTACTGTGTTCTCACTCATTGGCTTACGCGGATCATGATCGCCAATAAAAATCAGCTCATGTTCGCCACAGAACTGTTTTATCTGTTTCAGGATCGCCAGCGCCTGCTTTGAAAGCGGCACCAGATGGTGGGTGCGCATTTTTGATCCCCGGTGAGAATGTTTCACGCCGGGAATAGGTTCTCGTTCAGGCGGGATCGTCCACATTGATGCTTCAAAATCGATCTCCGCCCAGCGAGCAAAACGCAGCTCACTGGAACGAATAAAGATAAGCAGAGTGAGCTCCGTTGCCCAACGGGTGAGTGGTCTGCCAGTATAGCCATCGATTTTCTGTAGTAACTCTGGGATTCGCTTTAACTCCAGTGCTGGACGATGTTGCCTATTACCAGAAGCAATCGCCCCTGCCATCTCCTGCGCGGGGTTATAATCAATTAGCCCGCTCTGCACTGCGTAACGCATGATAGCTGTGGCACGCTGTTGGAGGCGGGCTGCAACCTCAAGACGTCCAGACATCTCCACGGCCTTAATTGGTGCTAATAAATCGCGAGTTTTTAACTCAGTAATATTACGTTCACCAATCGCTGCGAAGAGATTATCTTCCAGGCTTTTTAGCACACGATGGGCGTGATCTTCAGACCACTTTTTATTGGTGCCATGCCACTCGATCGCCACCTCTTTGAAGGTTCGTGCTTTACTCTGTTCAACCTTATCATTTTTCTTTTTGTCTCCCGGATCGACGCCATTCGCTAGCAGTTTACGCGCTTCATCACGACGTGCTCTGGCATCCGCCAGTGTGATTTCAGGATAAACCCCCAGAGCCAGCATCTTTTGCTTGCCGTCAAAACGGTACTGCAAACGCCAGTACTTAGAACCATTAGGGTGGACAAGAAGATGCATACCACTGCCATCAGTCAGCTTGTATTGCTTATCCGTTGGCTTGGCTGTTCTGACTTTGATATCTGTTAACGCCATGCTTATCCCCTCCCTGTTGGTACAAGCATTATCGAACCGGAAATACCATCATCTGTACCAACATGTGTTGGTAGATGTACGTTGATGTCGGTTGACCTTGAGAGAGTTAATATAGCGGGAAAGGTAGATAAATACTGGATTTTAGACATAAAAAAAGACCTCAGTTGAGGTCCATTTACATGCTTTTGGTGCCGAAGGCCGGACTCGAACCGGCACGTATTTCTACGGTTGATTTTGAATCAACTGCGTCTACCGATTTCGCCACTTCGGCACTGAAGGGGATGCGGAAACGTGTGGGATTATACCTGCCGTTCGCGGCTATGCAAGCCACGATCTCGCGTTCAGTTGCTAAGTGATGAAAAAACCAGCGCTGCGTCAAGCTGCTGGTACTCCCTTTTCCTGTCGCAGTGCTTTATCCGCTACATTAACCCATCTTTCGAAATTCCCTGTCCCCTCTACCACGTTATTTATCATCCTCACCCTGCTAATTATTTATAAAATAGCGAAACGGTCATTTTTAATATATGATATTTTAATAAACAGATTATCTATTTCATTTTCGCTAATTTGCCATATCGGTTAAAAGACCTATGACAATTAGCCTGTTTCATTTTTTTCATTTCATTTAATACTCTGATGATTACCAGGCTCATTGACGAACGCTATTACGTGGAGATGACGCATGCATGTACTCATGATTGACAAGCAGTCGATATTTATTGAAGGAATGGCATCAGTACTTTCGCACTTTATCCCAAATGTGAAGATTCGAGGTCTGAATAATCAGAATGAAATTAATGAAACACTAAATGAATTTCCCGCATCGTTAATTCTGCTGGATGGTGACGGAAATAAAACAGAGAGTCTTGAATTACTCGATACGCTGGCATTGCACCACCCCACTATTCCGGTGGTGATGCTGATGAATAAATGCCAGCCGACATTACTCAGGCAGTTTCTGCATCACCATGCGATTGCGTTTGTCAGGCGTGATTCTCCGCCGGAAACCATCGCGCAGACGCTGCGTACCGCGTCGCTGGGAATGCTCTGCTTCCCGCAGGAAAGCATCACGCTGCTGGATGGCGGACACGGCGCGATTGCGCGGCTCAGCGAGCGTCAGCGTGAAATCCTCAAGCTGCTGGCTGCCGGGGAATCCAACAAGCAAATCAGCCGCCAGTTAAATATCAGCGCCGGTACAGTGAAAGCGCATCTGGAATCTATTTTCCGCCGTCTGAATGTGAATAACCGCACTCAAGCCGCGATGATGTATTCGGACGAATAGCCCAGCCTGAATTTTTATTAACAGTTAATTGTTGCTACATTTTCCCCTGAGCAAATACAGGAGCACTATGCCCGTGCATAATGCTCCTGCCAGAGATATTTAACATCAGCATTTACAGCAGCGCAGATGCACTGTGACTCTTATTTGGCGGACGTTGTCTTGCGGGGTGCTCTGGAAGATGTCGCTTTTTTAACCGCCGACGTTTTTTTACGTACTGGTGTTTTTTTCGGCTTCTCATCTTTACGCATCGTGTGGCAGAAATAATAAATAGCAATCACGCCGACACCGACATCTTTTAATATCCAGAACGGCAGTTCTTGCGCCATTAACATGACATTGAACAGCAAATAGGGAAGATTGAGAAACCCCTGAACGGTAAATCCTAACGCAGTAATTAATAATCCAATGCGATACCACACAGGGATATTGGGCATACGGGAGCTGAGGGCGCTGACAAAAATAATCACCGCAATCGCCCCATCCACCAGCGTGGCCGCCCAGAAAATGAGTTTCAACGTCATGATGGATCTCCCGATTTAGGGCGTCGTGGCGCGCGGCGGCGCGATGGGGTGGCTTTTACGCCACGGGCGACGCGTTTTAGCTCGCCGGCAACCTGTAAAATATCGTGCCCTTCCCGACGGTTAAAAAAATTCGCCAGCCAGGCAATCATCCCGACGCTGATCGCGCCGACAAAATAGCCAATGCCCATCGCGATATCGCTATCTTTGAAGTTCATCCCCAGCCAGCGCGCAATAAAGCCGCCCAGCGTGAAGGTCGTGCTGACGCTTATAGCCCCGATGATCACCCCTGCCGCCAGCCGACCGTGCTGATGCAATTTTTTTGGTTGCCAGAAAAACGAGACGCTTAGCCCGCCAAATAACCCGGCGAGCGCGGCCAGTCCCTGACTTAACATCTGAATGCCGTCAACCATGGCAATCTCCTCCTCAACAGGCGGCCTCAACGAATAGGATGAGGCCGCAATACTGACTACTGGCAAGGAGGAAGCGTGACGGTTGTCGCGTCATTATCTGTAGTGAGATAACGCGTCGCGCTTTCCGGGCTGTAGATCAGATGTTTGTTGCTGCGCAGACCGCGTACGCTATCGACATCGGCGCTGTACCATTTTCCTTTCCCCGGCGCAGGCTTGCCGGTCCAGGGATCGCCGCCCAACACTTTCTTGTTCAGCGCCCAGATGTTCCACAGCGAATCTTCCGCCTTCCCACTCCAGCCCAATTTGAGCGCCTGTTCGCGGGTCACGTACTCAGCGGGCAGCACATCATCACGATTTAGCGTTTTGAGCAGAGCCGTCAGTTTCTTCTCATCCTGCACGGTCTTGTTGTTCTGTTTCGCCAGTTGCTGGTTGGCCGCCTGTACCACCGCGCTGCATTGCGGTAAGTCGGCATACGCCGGTACAGCGGTTAACGCAGCCAGAAACAGTATCGACAGTGTGTATTTCATGGGAATCCCTCCAGTCAGTTCAGTTTACGGGGGCCATAAACAGCGCACGTTCCGCGTCACGGCGACGGGTCAAGCCGGCGAGAATTTTGCCGCCAGCTTTATTCCAGCGCGGAAGCTGATCCGCCGCCTCCTGGTATTGCCCCTGGTTGAGCAGGCGCAGCAGCGTCGAGTTCTGCAAATTGCCCAGCCCGACGTTAAAGGCGAACGCCACCAGCGCATCGAACTGGTTCTGGTTGAGATCGACCGTCACGAGGCGATGAACCCCGCGCTCGGTCATCCCCAGATCCGCCCGCAACAAATCTTCCGCTTCCACCTTGCTTAACGCTTGCGGGAAATTCTCATGGGGCAGAATCAAATGGCCGTAGCCGATGGTCCATTTACCGACCGCATCGCGGTACTTCTCCAGGCTTAGCCCTTCAAAAGACTTAATTAATGTCAACCCGGCCGCGCCGGTGTTTGCTGGTTGATTAGCCATTGTCATCACTCCTCACGTTAGATTGGGGAAGAACTTGTCGGGTGTACTCTTCAATCAGCCGCATCACGCTTTCCGGTGGTTCCAGCACGGTGAACTGCATCTCAATGTCCACATGCCCGCTGTCACGACCGCTGCCTTCGCGGCTCGGCGGCGACATGCTGACAAGGAAACGGCCAACCGTGTCATCGGGCGTACCGGAAACCGCGCTCTGCTGCTCAACGGCATCGGTTCGCACCGTCAAAAAGACCTTCATTTTTTCCAGCATCAGCCCGCGCGGCGTGGAGAGCGCCACCAGCGGCAAGGCAAAGTGATGTTGATCATCCAGCGCCATTTCGACGACTTTTGGCACCAGCCTGCCGTCATCGCTGTGCTCAAAAAAGGGGTCCAGCGCCTGCATGTATTGATGCGCGATAAGCTGGTTTGCCGCCGAAGCGGCGTGCTGCATCCCGCGCGTGATATCCGCCAGCGAGAGAGATGCCCCAACCGAGCCACCGGGTGGCGGGCTTTCCGGCGGTGGCGGATCGGGCGGTAGATCCGAAGAGGGCGGATCCGCAGGCGGCAACCCGCCGGTCTCTTCTGTCGGCGGATCGTCGGGCGACATTCCGGCGCGCTCGTCCGGCGGAGCCGTAGGCTGCTCGCTCGCCTTCTCTTGCGTATTCCGGTTGCCGCGAAGCCAGTCTTTCATTGACATAGTGCGCTCCGTGAAAAATGAGGCTGCAACGCAGCCTCAGCGTGAACATCAGAATTAACGCGTTGCGTCAGCCGGAGCTTTTTCAGCGCCAGCAGGCGTTTCGGGGTAGGCATCAAGCTGTTTCGATTCCAGCTTTTGCGCCTCAGACGGCAGAACAGCCGGGCGTGTTGCGGCATCCGTCAGGAAATCAATCACGCGCATCAGCGCTTCCGGCGGCGGCTGACGTTTGACCTGGGTGTGGATGCTGTATTTCGCGCGGGTATCGGTGGAGCGGGTTTGCTGATCTTTGTGCGAAACACGTCCGCTGATTTTGACGCTGAACGGTCCCCAGCCGACGGACGCTTCCAGCGAGGCTTCCGCTTCGGTCTGGCTGCTGCTGGCTTCGCTCTGCGAGACTTCCAGTTCGAAGTCAATGGTCCCTTCTTCGATGCTGATGTTCGGGTGAGAGATGGCCGCCAGCAGCGGGATGCGCATGGTTTTTTTCACCACGCCCTGAATCACGCCTTTGTCGTCAACCACGGTTTCGTCGTAATCGAACTGCACCGACTCCGCTTTACCATCCTTAATACAGACAGAGAGCAGGAAGTCGGCGTAGGCCTTACTCGCCTGTACCTGTGCTTTGATCATTGCCTGCAACGGGCCGCCGATCATATGTTCCAGCGGTAGTGCATTAATGACCGATCCAATGAATTGTGAATCCATAATGCGTACTCCTGTGAGTTGTACAGAAACATCGTGTTGCGAATTCGCAGGACCCACACTACAGGCCGGGAAAGTCTGAAAATATTGGCTGGATGACGGGTTAAAACAGGGGAAATGGCCCAGGGCAGAAGGCATGGCTTTGGCGAAACGGGCGGTCTGACGCGCGACATTCTGCCGGAGAAGCGCCAGATGCCCTACACTTCATGCGTCCCCCTCAAAACCTAAGGAATCCGTAATGAGCATCATCAAAAGTTACGCTGCACCGCAGGCCGGCGCCGCGCTTGAATTGCAGGAATACGATGCCGGCCCGCTGGCGGCAGAAGATGTGGAAGTGCAGGTGGATTATTGCGGTATCTGCCATTCAGACTTGTCGATGATCGACAACGAATGGGGCTTCTCCCAGTACCCGCTGGTTGCCGGGCATGAAGTGATTGGCCGCGTGGTGGAGCTGGGTAGCGCTGCACAAAACAAAGGGTTAAAAGTGGGCCAGCGAGTGGGAATCGGCTGGACGGCGCGCAGCTGCGGGCACTGCGATGCCTGTATCGATGGCAACCATATCAACTGCCTGGAAGGCGCGGTGCCGACCATTCTGAATCGCGGTGGTTTTGCCGATAAGCTCCGCGCCGACTGGCAGTGGGTGATCCCGCTGCCGGATAGCATCGATATCGAAACCGCCGGGCCGCTGCTGTGCGGGGGCATTACCGTGTTTAAACCGCTGCTGATGCACAACATCACCGCGACCAGCCGCGTTGGCGTGATTGGGATTGGCGGCCTCGGGCATATCGCCATCAAGCTGCTGCATGCAATGGGCTGTGAAGTGACGGCGTTCAGTTCAAATCCGGCGAAAGAAGCGGAAGTGCGGATTATGGGTGCCGACTATGTCGTGAACAGCCGCGATCCGGAAGCATTAAAAGCGCTGGCCGGTCAGTACGATCTGATCATCAACACCGTTAACGTCGATCTTAACTGGCAGCCTTATTTTGAAGCGCTGACCCACGGCGGCCATTTCCACACGGTGGGTGCCGTGCTGAAGCCGCTGGAAGTCCCGGCATTTACCCTGATCGCCGGTGACCGCAGCGTTTCGGGTTCGGCAACCGGCACGCCATTTGAGCTGCGTAAACTGATGAAGTTTGCCGGGCGCGCCAAAGTCGCGCCAACCACCGAGATGTTCCCGATGTCGCGAATCAATGAAGCCTTGCAGCACGTGCGCGACGGGAAAGCCCGCTACCGCGTGGTGTTGAAAGCAGATTTCCAGAACGGAGTGGAAGCGTAGCTTTGCCCGATCCGCAAAGGGATCGCGCAGGGGAGTGATAAGGGGGACGCTGTGGTCCCCTTTTTTACGTTCACGCTGGCGAGATTTCAGAAACCACAGAATGCCGATCAACGAAACCACTCCACAACGGTGAAATAAATGCCGGATGGCGGGTCGCTCTGACATGTGGTGTGTAAGCCCGGTAAGCCACCGGGCAAGTGTGCTTTATTTCGCGATAGCAGCAAACACTTCGGCAATCGCCACCGCGCCGGGATCGCTCACGCCATCAAGGTTTTCACGGTTAACGTACGACGAGCGCCCGGCCCCTGCTTTTTGCATCGTTGCCGTACTGGCTGCCCCGCTTTTCGCCGCAGAGACTGCGGCATTTAGCCCGTTATCGCGCAACGCTTCCAGCGCCGGTTGCAGCGCATCGATCAGCGTACGATCGCCCAGATCCGCCCCGCCGTAGTGCTTCATCTGTTTTAGCCCCAGCAGTAACGCCTCTGGCAACGCTGTACCGTTATGTATCGCCTGGCCTGCCGCAGTGAAGAAGATCGACATCAGCACGCCGCTGGAGCCGCCCATTACCGTCGCCAGCCGTTCGCCGATCAGTTGCAGCAACTGCGCGGTGTTATTCAGCGGCAGCGCCTCTTCTTCCAGCAGCCGGGCAATCTCACGCGCGCCTTCGGCGAAGGTCGAACCGGTATCGCCATCGCCCACTTTCGCATCCAGCGCGTTCAGGCGATTTTCCAGGCCAATCAACGTCTGCACCGCCGTACCGACCAGCGCTTTTACCTGTGGATTGTCTGAAGGTTCAATCTCCAGCCCGTCATACACCGCACTGTGCTGCTGGGTTTTCATCGGCGCGAACGCCACCGGTTTTTGCCAGCCAACGGTTTGCACATTCGCGCAAATCGCCTGCTCGAACGCGTCATTCAGGCGCAGCAACGACAGGGAAAAACCTTTCATATCCAGCGAACTGACCAGCGGCGCAGGGCCAATCAAATACGCAATTTGATCTTTCAACGCCGAATGCGCCAGCTCTTTGGTCAGCAGCGCCATTTCAAGCGCCGACACGCCGCCAAGGTTGTTGATCAGCACGGCGACACGATCGTCGCCCACCGCTGCTTTCAGCGGTTTCACCAGCGTGTCGATAAGCGACTTGCTGTTCTGTGTGTCGACAATTGAAGCGCCCGGCTCGCCGTGAATCCCCAGCCCCAGCTCGACCTTGCCGCGCTGAATACGCCCTTCCTCTTCGCTGCCCGGCAGGTTGCAGGTCTCCATCGCCAGCCCAAGGCTGTAGACGTTATCGCAGGCCTTTTGCGCGATGTCGCGCACTTCACTTAGCGATTTGCCCTGATCGGCGGCATGGCCGGCAATCTTATGCACCAGCGCCGTTCCGGCGATGCCGCGCGGCTGTTTGTTATCCGGCAGCGCGATGTCGTCGGCGACGATCACCATCTCGACTTTCAGGCCGTAGCGCTTGGCTTTTTCCGCCGCAAGGCCGAAGTTAAGCCGGTCGCCGGTGTAGTTTTTAACAATCAACAGGCAACCGCGATCGCCGGTCACCGCCACGATGGCGTTCAGCACCGCATCGACGCTGGGCGAAGCAAACACATCACCGCAGACGGCGGCGGTCAGCATGCCTTTGCCGACAAAGCCAGCATGTGCCGGTTCATGGCCGGAACCCCCACCGGAAATCACCGCTACGCGGCTTTTATCCCAGTCAGCACGGGCCACAATGCGAATGGCGGGATCAATATCGAGTCGGACAAGGTTGCCGTGCGGGGCGGATATCACTAAGCCTTCAATGGCGTCATTGACCAGTTGTTTGCGGTCATTGAAAAAGAACCTGGACATAATTTCCCTAAATGTTGTGAATCGTTACTCAATCATAGCCCGAAGCACAATGGACGTGGCAAAGAACAGAATTTACTGAAAGCCATTATGGCGTGGTACGCCCCGGATGCGGGTAAGCCACTGCAACATATCTGCTCCTTTGGCGAAAAAAAGAGAGGCCGCAGCCTCTCTTATGTAATACAGAACATCATTGATGTATTAGCTTTTGCGCATCATCAGCCACAAGCTAATCAGGAAGAACAAGCCGCTCGGCAGCAGCGCGCCGACCACTGGTGGAATGCCATACACCAGCGTCAGCGGGCCGAAAATCTGATCCAGCACGTAGAAAACGAAGCCGAAGCTGATGCCGGTCACCACGCGCACACCCATCGCCACGCTACGCAGCGGGCCAAAGATAAACGACAGTGCCATCAGCATCATGACCGCCACCGACAGCGGCTGGAAGATTTTGCTCCACATATTGAGCTGATAACGGCCGGAATCCTGGCCGCTCGACTTCAGGTACTTCACATAGTTGTGCAGACCGCTGATAGAAAGCGCATCCGGATCCAGCGCCACTACGCCGAGTTTGTCCGGCGTGAGGTTGGTTTTCCAGGTCCCGCTGACGGTCTGCGAGCCGGTCACTTGCTTCGGATCGGTCAGGTTCGATTCATCCACCTGCGACAGCCGCCAGATTTTGTTCTCCGCATCGAATTTGGCCGACGCGGCGTAGCGCACCGATTGCAAACGACGCTGATCGTTGAAGGCATAAATACTGACCCCTCCAAGCTCATCATCACCTTTCACACGTTCGATGTAGATAAAGTTGTTGCCGTCTTTCGCCCACAGCCCGGCCTGCGTGGAGAGCAGCGAGCCGCCATACATCGACTGCGCACGCTGGTTACGCGCCATCTGCTCGCCCTGCGGCGCAACCCATTCGCCAATCGCCATGGTCAGCAGGACCAGCGGAATAGCGGTTTTCATCACCGACAGCGCCACCTGCATGCGGGTGTAGCCGGAAGCTTGCATTACCACCAGCTCGCTGCGCTGCGCCAGCATGCCCAGACCGAGCAGCGCGCCAAGCAGCGCGGCCATCGGGAAGAAGATCTGGATATCTTTCGGCACGCTGAGAATGGTGTACATCCCGGCACCCAGCGCGTCGTAACTCCCCTGCCCGGCTTTTTTCAACTGATCGACAAATTTGATAATGCCGGAGAGCGACACCAGCATGAACAGCGTCATCATGATGGTGGAAAAGATGGTTTTCCCGATATAGCGGTCAAGTACGCCAAAAGCCTGCATTATACCGCTCCTCTACGCGTAAAACGGGCGCGAACCCGGCGCATCGGCACCGTATCCCACAGGTTCAGCACCACAGCCAGCGCCAGGTAGACCAGGTTAACCGTCCACATCCAGATCATCGGATCCAGCTTACCCTTCGCGCCGTTTGAGCGAAGCGTGGTCTGCAACAGAAAGAACACGAGATACAGCAGCATCGCGGGCAGCATCGATAACACGCGTCCCTGACGTGGGTTAACCACGCTCAGCGGCACGACCATCAACGCCATCATCACCACGGTAAAGATCAGCGTTAAGCGCCAGTGCAGCTCCGCGCTGGCGCGCGGGTTGTCCGTATTGAACAACGTACGCATGTCCATCTGTTCGGTATCGCTTGGATCGAGCGCAACGGTCTGGTGACCAATAATTGCCTGGTAGTTCTGGAAATCAGTGATGCGGAAGTCGCGCAACATGGCGGTACCCTCAAAGCGTGTGCCGGTGTTGAGCGTCACCACCTGGGAACCATCTTTATGCTGGGAAAGCTGGCCGGAATCCGCCACCACCACTGACGGGCGTGCGTTGCCTTTGGGGCGGATCTGCGCAAGAAATACGTTGTGAAAGCGGTTGCCTTCGACACCTTCAATAAACAGCACCGAGTTGCCGTCTGTCGCCTGCTGGAACTGCCCCTGCGCCAGCGCCGCCATACCAGGGTTCGCTTTGGCATCCGCCAGTACCTGATCCTGATGACGGGATGACCATGGACCAGCCCACATTACGTTAACCGCAGCGATAATGCCGGTAAACAGCGCCAGCACCATGGCGGCTTTGATCAGCACCGCACGGCTGAGACCGCAGGCGTGCATCACCGTGATTTCACTTTCGGTATAGAGTTTGCCCAGCGTCATTAGCAGGCCAAGGAACAGACTCAACGGCAGGATAAGCTGCGCCATCTCCGGCACGCCCAGCCCCAGCAGCGAGAGCACGAGGTTTGTTGGGATTTCGCCATCAGCGGCTGCGCCTAAAATCCTCACCAGTTTCTGACAAAAGAAAATCAGAAGCAGGATGAATAGGATCGCAAGCTGGCTTTTTAGCGTCTCCCGCACCAGATATCTTATGATTATCACTTTAAATACGCCCGTAAAAACCAGTCTTTTTCCTGGAAAATCGCTTGTTTCATGGCTTAAACGTCATTTATTCTCTTGAGTCGTCGAAATCATCGCTAAGATTAATATACTCAGCGGATGGGTGCGTAAGAGCCAATTCTGACGTGCCGAAACCGAAGTACCATTAAGATTAACACGAAGTCATCGCAACAGCGGACATGCGTTACGTAAGCTTGCAATTCTATCCGTAGCCGCCGCCGTTGTCTTTAAGATTCAGGAGCGTAGTGCATGGAGTTCAGTGTAAAAAGCGGTAGCCCGGAGAAACAGCGTAGTGCCTGCATCGTTGTGGGTGTCTTTGAACCGCGCCGACTCTCCCCGATCGCCGAGCAACTCGATAAGATCAGCGATGGCTACATCAGCGCGCTGCTCCGTCGCGGAGAACTGGAAGGTAAGCCAGGACAAACCCTGCTGCTTCACCACGTACCGAATGTCCTCTCCGAGCGTATTTTGCTGATTGGCTGCGGTAAAGAGCGTGAACTGGATGAGCGCCAGTACAAGCAGGTCATTCAGAAAACCATAAACACCCTGAATGATACGGGCTCGATGGAAGCCGTCTGCTTCCTGACCGAACTGCATGTCAAAGGGCGCAACACCTACTGGAAAGTGCGCCAGGCCGTTGAGACAGCGAAAGAGACCCTGTACAGCTTCGATCAACTGAAAACCAACAAAATCGAACCGCGTCGTCCGCTGCGTAAAATGGTCTTCAACGTGCCGACTCGTCGCGAGTTAACCAGCGGCGAACGCGCTATCCAGCACGGTCTGGCTATCTCTGCGGGGATTAAAGCAGCCAAAGATCTCGGCAATATGCCGCCGAATATCTGTAATGCCGCGTACCTCGCTTCGCAGGCGCGCCAGTTGGCGGACACCTACAGCAAAAACGTCCTGACCCGCGTGATTGGCGAACAGCAGATGCGCGAACTGGGCATGCACTCGTACCTGGCTGTCGGCCAGGGCTCGCAGAACGAGTCGCTGATGTCGGTGATTGAGTACAAAGGCAACCCGTCGGAAGACGCTCGCCCGATTGTGCTGGTCGGTAAAGGCCTGACCTTCGACTCCGGCGGTATCTCCATCAAACCTGCCGAAGGCATGGACGAGATGAAGTACGACATGTGCGGCGCGGCGGCGGTGTACGGCGTGATGCGCATGGTGGCCGAACTGCAACTGCCGCTGAACGTGATTGGCGTGCTGGCAGGCTGTGAAAACATGCCAGGCGGGCGCGCGTATCGTCCGGGCGACGTGCTGACCACCATGTCCGGCCAGACGGTCGAAGTGCTGAATACCGACGCCGAAGGCCGTCTGGTGCTGTGCGATGTGCTGACCTACGTTGAGCGCTTCGAGCCGGAAGCGGTGATCGATGTCGCGACGCTGACCGGCGCATGCGTGATTGCCCTTGGCCATCACATCACCGGTCTGCTGTCGAACCACAACCCGCTGGCGCACGAACTGATTGGCGCGTCCGAGCAGGCTGGCGACCGCGCATGGCGTTTACCGCTGGGCGATGAGTACCAGGATCAGCTGGAATCCAATTTTGCGGATATGGCGAACATCGGCGGCCGTCCTGGCGGTGCTATCACCGCGGGTTGCTTCCTGTCGCGCTTTGCCCGTAAATACAACTGGGCCCACCTGGATATCGCCGGTACCGCATGGCGCTCCGGCAAAGCCAAAGGCGCAACCGGTCGTCCGGTGGCGATGCTGTCGCAGTTCCTGCTGAACCGCGCCGGGTTTAACGGCGAAGAGTAAGTCGTCAATGCCGGATGGCTATGATTGCCGGATGGCGGCTATGCCCTGTCCGGCCTGGAACCTCGCGCAATGTGAACTCTATACCCTATGGATTTCGCGTTGCATCGCGGCGGCAACTGAGCAAATCCCCAGGAGCATAGAAAACTATGTGACTGGGGTGCGCAACAAATCTGCCGGGAGCAGATTTGAACGCTGCCTGCAGCGGCCCCTTGAGGGCGAGGCCCAGGGATGGGCCGAGTATTCGCAGCCAACAAAGAGGCAGCGTGAAAGACGACGGGTATAGATATGAAAAATGCGACCTTTTACCTTCTGGACAACGATAACGCCGTTGACGGCTTAAGCGCCGTCGAGCAACTGGTGTGTGAAATTGCCGCAGAACGTTGGCGTAACGGCAAGCGCGTGCTGATTGCCTGTGCCGATGAGCAGCAGGCGATTCGGCTGGATGAAGCATTATGGGCGCGCCCGGCAGAGAGTTTTGTGCCGCACAATCTGGCTGGCGAAGGTCCGCGCGGCGGCGCGCCGGTCGAACTGGCCTGGCCGCAAAAGCGCAACAGCAGCCCGCGCGATATTCTTATCAGCCTGCGCGCGGAATTTGCAGATTTTGCCACCGCTTTCACAGAAGTGGTAGACTTCGTCCCTTACGAAGACTCTCTGAAACAACTGGCTCGCGAACGCTATAAAGCCTACCGCGTGGCCGGTTTCAACCTGAACACGGCAACCTGGAAATAATGGAAAAGACATACAACCCCAAAGATATCGAACAGCCGCTGTACGAGCAGTGGGAAAAGCAGGGCTATTTCAAACCGAACGGTGATGAAAGCCAGGAAAGCTTCTGCATCATGATCCCGCCGCCGAACGTCACCGGCAGTTTGCATATGGGCCACGCCTTCCAGCAGACCATCATGGACACCATGATCCGCTACCAGCGCATGCAGGGGAAAAACACCCTGTGGCAGGTGGGTACTGACCATGCTGGTATCGCAACCCAGATGGTGGTTGAACGTAAAATTGCCGCTGAAGAAGGGAAAACCCGCCACGATTACGGTCGCGACGCGTTTATCGACAAAATCTGGCAGTGGAAAGCCGAATCCGGCGGCACCATCACCAACCAGATGCGTCGTCTTGGCAACTCCGTGGACTGGGAGCGCGAGCGCTTCACCATGGATGAAGGCCTCTCCAACGCGGTCAAAGAGGTGTTTGTCCGCCTGTATAAAGAAGATCTGATTTACCGTGGCAAACGCCTGGTGAACTGGGATCCGAAACTGCGCACGGCGATTTCCGACCTTGAAGTGGAAAACCGCGAGTCGAAAGGCTCAATGTGGCATATCCGCTATCCGCTGGCCGATGGCGCAAAAACCGCTGATGGTAAAGATTATCTGGTGGTTGCCACCACCCGTCCGGAAACCCTGCTGGGCGATACCGGTGTGGCCGTCAACCCGGAAGATCCGCGTTACAAAGATCTGATTGGCAAGTTTGTGGTGCTACCGCTGGTTAACCGTCGCATTCCGATCGTTGGCGATGAACACGCCGACATGGAAAAAGGCACCGGCTGCGTGAAAATCACCCCGGCGCACGACTTTAACGACTACGAAGTGGGCCGTCGCCACAAGCTGCCGATGATCAACATCCTGACCTTTGACGGCGATATCCGTGAAAGCGCACAGGTTTATGATACCAACGGCAACGAATCCGACGTTTACCCGGCGGATATCCCGGCAGAATTCCAGAAGCTGGAGCGTTTTGCCGCGCGTAAAGCAATGGTCGCTGCCGTGGACGCGCTTGGCCTGCTGGAAGAGATTAAACCGCACGACCTGACCGTTCCGTACGGCGATCGCGGCGGCGTGGTTATCGAACCGATGCTGACCGACCAGTGGTACGTGCGTGCCGATGTGCTGGCGAAACCGGCGGTTGAAGCGGTGGAAAACGGTGACATCCAGTTCGTGCCGAAGCAGTACGAAAACATGTATTTCTCCTGGATGCGCGATATTCAGGACTGGTGTATCTCCCGTCAGCTGTGGTGGGGTCACCGCATTCCGGCGTGGTATGACAACGACGGCAACGTCTACGTTGGCCGCAGCGAAGAAGAAGTGCGTCAGGAAAATAACCTGGCTGCTGATATCGCGCTGCGTCAGGACGATGACGTGCTGGACACCTGGTTCTCCTCCGCGCTGTGGACCTTCTCCACGCTCGGCTGGCCGGAAAACACCGATGCGCTGCGTCAGTTCCATCCGACCAGCGTGATGGTCTCCGGTTTCGACATCATCTTCTTCTGGATCGCCCGCATGATCATGATGACCATGCACTTCATCAAAGATGAAAATGGCAAGCCTCAGGTGCCGTTCAAGACCGTCTACATGACCGGTCTGATCCGCGATGATGAAGGGCAGAAGATGTCCAAATCCAAAGGCAACGTGATTGACCCGCTGGATATGGTTGACGGTATTTCGCTCGCGGATTTGCTGGAAAAACGTACCGGCAACATGATGCAGCCGCAGCTGGCGGAGAAAATCCGCAAGCGCACCGAGAAACAGTTCCCGGATGGCATTGAGCCGCACGGCACTGACGCCCTGCGCTTCACGCTGGCGGCGCTGGCTTCAACCGGTCGCGATATCAACTGGGATATGAAGCGACTGGAAGGTTACCGTAACTTCTGTAACAAGCTGTGGAACGCCAGCCGCTTTGTGCTGATGAACACCGAAGATCAGGATTGCGGTTTCAATGGCGGTGAAAGGGTGCTGTCGCTGGCTGACCGCTGGATCCTCGCTGAATTCAACCAGACCATCAAAGCGTACCGCGAAGCGCTGGACAACTTCCGCTTCGATATCGCCGCAGGGATTCTGTACGAGTTCACCTGGAACCAGTTCTGCGACTGGTATCTGGAGCTGGCCAAACCGGTCATGAACGGTGGTTCGGAAACCGAACTGCGCGGCACTCGCAATACACTGGTGACGGTGCTGGAAGGTTTGCTGCGTCTCGCGCATCCGATCATTCCATTTATCACTGAAACCATCTGGCAGCGCGTGAAAGTGCTGAAAGGCATTACCGCTGACACCATCATGCTGCAGCCGTTCCCGCAGTACGATGCGTCGCAGGTTGACGAAAAAGCGCTGGCGGATACCGAGTGGCTGAAACAGGCGATTATCGCCGTGCGTAATATTCGCGCCGAGATGAACATCGCGCCGGGTAAACCGCTGGATCTGCTGCTGCGCGGTTGCAGCGAAGAGGCGATGCGTCGCGTGAACGATAACCGCAACTTCCTGCAAACGCTGGCGCGTCTGGAAAGCATCACCGTGCTGCCAGCCGATGATAAAGGGCCGGTATCGGTCACTAAAATTATCGATGGCGCAGAGCTGCTGATCCCGATGGCAGGTCTGATCGACAAAGAAGCCGAGCTGGCGCGTCTGGCAAAAGAAGTGGCGAAGGTCGAACAGGAAATTGGCCGTATCGAAAGCAAGCTGGGCAACGAAGGTTTTGTCGCGCGCGCACCGGAAGCGGTAATTGCGAAAGAGCGTGAAAAACTGGACGGTTACGCTCAGGCGAAAGCGAAGCTGATTGAACAGCAGGCAGTCATCGCCGCGCTGTAATCCTCTTCAGGCATGAAAAAGCCGGGCTGCGATGCCCGGCTTTTTTTATCCCTCCGGTGGGTTGCCCGGCGGCTTACCGGACAACCAACGTTTCAGCCAACACAACGCAGCCCGGATAAAACCGGCACAATAAACTCAGAACAGCGCCGGGTAGAACGACAGACCGCGCGCCAGCAGGTTGGCCGGATCCTTCGCCGGTTGTTGATCGTGATTCTCCAGCGGCAATGACGACAGATCACCGTGCAGATGCGTGTTTTCCAGCAGATAGCGGGTAAAACGCACCTTCGCCCATGGCCACGCCAGGAATAGCGTTACCGAACACACCAGCAAATTAGTGACGGAGATCCAGAACACGCGTCCCAGCGTGACCGTAGAAGAGAAATGAATATCCCCTTCCAGCGCCAACTGGCTGTAAAGGTAATTACGCAGCTTCACGAAAGCGAAAATATAACAAATGATCGCACCGCCGATATAAACCAGGTAGCTGAAGATCAATTTGCCATAAAACGGCCCCATCAGCATCGCCAGTTGCTCCGGATTGTCGCCAACCGCGTAAGCATATTGCGAGAGCATAAAGAAGGCCGGAATGGTGATATAAAGCGCGATGGCAATAAACGGCACAAACAGCAGCATCGACAGCACAATAATGGTGATGCACTTTTTCACCGAGAATTCGCCGGAAAATTTCAGCTTACCGTATTGCAGATTATTCACCAGCATACTAAACCACTGAGCAGTATATACGCCCTGCATTATCGCCACACCCAGCAATAATACCAGGGTACCAACGCCAATCATGGTGAAAATAGCGGTATACGAACCGCTGCTCAGCGCCGAGGTGGTAAAGAAAGAAAACACAATAATGGCAGCAGCCACGATCAGCAACGGGCAGCCCATCATCACCCACCACGCCCGCAGCGGGCTGGCGTAAAAACTAAAGCGGACGCCGTTAATCTCCGTCATCAGAAATTGATAACGCAAACCCTGAGTAATCAGCCATGGGAAAAAGATCAGGAATAACGCCATCATGCACAATTGCAGGACAATATTGCCATGCACCATGTTAATGATGAAAACTGCATACAGCACCAGCATGCACAGCCAGCCGACAAATACCGAACGCCCGGTCGCGTGGTAAGAAAAACGTGCGCCATCCAGTTCAGTATTGGCGTAGAAATAACGGCGGGAACGGACTAACGCCCATGGCAAATATAACCCCAGCGTTATCATGGTTAGCAGAATATTAATCAGCCAGATCAGGAAATAGCCTTTACCACTTCCCTGAAAAAGGAAATGGCGTACCGGCGCTGTCGCGGAACCCTGAGTATCGAAAGTCATAACAATCCTTATCGCAAAAAAGAAAAGCACAGCCTAATAAGACGTAAAAATGTTACGGAATAGTTATTTCCAGCCTCAAGTTTAAATAGCTTACGGATAAAAAAATAGCGACCAATATTCCTGGTCTTGCCAGATTGCTGTGAGAGTGGTATTAAGCGTGATCACGTGAAAAAGTAACCTAACAGAGAGCAGAGATGAATGTGACCGCTCCGGTAGAGGTAAAAATGCGCCGAATTGCTGCAACAGACAATGCCGCAATCGCATCTGTGATCCGCCAGGTATCGGCGGAATATGGCCTCACCGCCGATAAAGGCTACACCGTTGCCGACCCTGAACTGGATGAGCTGTACCAGCTTTACAGTAAGCCGGGTTGCGCCTATTGGGTCGTCGAACTGAATGGCGAGGTCGTGGGCGGAGGCGGCGTGGCGCCGCTAAAATGTAGCGAGCCGGATATTTGCGAACTGCAAAAGATGTATTTTCTTCCCGCTGCACGCGGTCAGGGGCTGGCGAAAAAGCTGGCGCTGATGGCGATGGATCACGCCCGTACACAGGGCTTTACCCGCTGTTACCTGGAAACGACCGCGTTTTTAACCGACGCCATCGGCCTGTATGAACATCTGGGGTTCGAACATATCGATGGGCCGCTGGGCTGTACCGGTCATGTTGACTGTGAAGTGCGCATGCTGAAAACGCTGTAACGGTAAACGAGCGGGTAGCGCACCCGCTCCGTATGCTGATTATGAGCGGCTCGCTTTAAGCATTAATGAACGATACAGACCGGCTGCCCGTTCCTGCGGCAGCGCCTGCACCCCGTGCAAAATCTCCAGCATCATGTCGCAAACCACTTTCTCCTTGCCAGATGCCTGATCCGGGTGGCTGAGCAATTGCACATCCTGCCCATATTTGCTGTAGAGCTGGCGCACAATCGGTTTGAGATCCGCCTGCGCCTGCTTCTCCTCTTGTGGCGTAATGGTGTGCTTATCCGGCCCGTAGGTGGCCTGTAGCATGGCGTAATCGGTGTCCAGACGGCGTTGCAGCATCGCGCGCGAGTTAAGCGCCATCGGGTTAACGCCGCCTTTTACCTCCGGATAATGGAAACGGAAGCAGGCATCATCGCTGATTTTTTGCATTTCTACTGTTTGATCGATCAACACACGCGTTTCCGCGACCACCAGTTGATCCGACGCCAGCGGCATACGCTGCATTTGCAAAGCGCTAAACCGGGGCTGGATGGTATCGATAATTTTTTGCTCATTGGCACCGGCTTTCATCAGCACCACCACCTGATTACGCAGCTCGCTAAACAGCTTTGGTTCGTGTTCAGCCATTAATTGCCAGGTGGGAACTTGCTGCACCATCGCATCAAACCGCGCCTCGGCGGTTTGCGCATTTTTTTGTGCCTGCAAATAGCGGATGTCGATAAAATTCCACAGGGCGATAAATACCGCCACCAGTACTGCCGCGCTGCCCTTACTTAGCCACCCTTTTTTTCGCATCAGCCCGGTGACAATGGTTATCGCCGCACCGGCATAGCCCGCCATCACTACGTGCGTCCAGTTCATCCTTTGTTCCCTTAACGTTGGATTACACCGGCACGCCGCTGTGAAAACGGAACTCCGTATCCGGTGTTGAGATCAGCGCCGCTTCCACTTCGCCAAAATGGCGCACGCGCGGACTGATATCGACAGTGGAAATCTGTTGTGCCAGCGCCAGATAATCCTGATAGTGACGCGCCTCTGAACGCAGCAGCGACAAATAAAAGCTCTGCAAATCTGCCTCCAGCCACGGCGCCAGCGCAGCAAAACGTTCGCAGGAGCGGGCTTCAATGTAAGCGCCGCAAATGAGTTTATCGACCAAAGTGAGCGGCTCATGAGTGCGAACTTCTTTCAGCATGCCTTTGGCATAACGGCTGGCGGTGATTTTGACGTAGGGAATATTACGGGCGTTCATCGCTTCCCGCACCTGCCAGAAATGGTGCAGTTCTTCTTTAATCAGCAGCACCATGCTGTCGATAAGCTGGCGTCCCCAGGCATCGTCGGTCTGCGGCATGACGCTTTTGCCGATCTGTTTATGCAGGGCGACAAAATCCGGTTCCGGCCCTTCGCGGAAAGCGAAGGCTTCGTAGGGTTTCAGCCACTCCAGTAGCGCATCCGAACCGGCTTTATCCGCCACATATTTGCGTACCAGCAGCATGGCGGTTTGCGCCGCTTTCAGTTCGCAGATCATGTGGTCGGTCAGCAGCAGCGGCAGCATGGCCGGGTCGCGGGCTTTTTCTATCCAGGCGTTGGGTGTCGGGCAGTGGAGAAAATCTAAAACCGGGGCGAGTATTTGCGGGTAATCCATGGCGGTTCCTTGCTTTGCGGCAGCAGGCGCTGCCGCAACGGTCACTCAATGGCGCACGCCGTTGTCTTCTTCATCGACGTAATCGTCGTCGTCACCTTCTTCGCCGTCTTCGCCTTCTTCACCGTCAGGATCTTCGTAGTAAGTCCCCCAACCGTCGTACTCAACGCCGATTTTCTCCGCGAGGTTGATCAGCTGTTCAACTTGCGTGTCGATAAGCTCGGCGTTCAGCGCGCATTCGCTCAGAACGTCGCAGCAAATCACCACTTCACCTTCGTCCAGCTCCAGCTCTTCCGGCTCAGTCACTTCATAACCCAGCTTGAACGCTTCAACGGCGGCTTTTTCCAGCGTCTCAAAATCATCTGCCGACAGATGATGCTCAATGGTGTACAGCGCTTCAGGATCGCTGCCGTCTTCCAGCAATTCTTCAATAATCAAACGCGTCTCTTCGCGCTGCTCTTCCAGGTGTTCCGGGTTCGCCATGGCTCGTTCCTCATAATGTGGCAGATACACTTATTGTCACACACCGCCGCCGTTGCCTCCACTCCTCGCCGAAAAGATTTATCCGCCGGGGTTGCAAATGCATATTCATACATATAAATTGAATTTTAATTCAACAAGTGGCCTTAGCCATGTGAGGAAAACATGTCTGCGTTTTACCAGAAACATTTTTTGAAACTGCTCGATTTTACACCTGCGGAAATCAACGCCCTGCTGCAACTCGCCTCGCAATTAAAAGCTGATAAGAAAAAAGGCCAGGAAGTGCAGAAACTTATCGGCAAAAACATCGCGCTCATCTTCGAAAAAGACTCTACCCGCACCCGATGCTCTTTCGAAGTTGCCGCATACGATCAGGGTGCCCGCGTTACTTATCTTGGGCCAAGCGGCAGCCAGATCGGCCATAAAGAATCGATTAAAGATACCGCGCGCGTACTGGGTCGTATGTACGACGGCATTCAATATCGCGGCTACGGCCAGGAGATTGTCGAAACGCTGGCGCAATATGCAGGCGTGCCGGTGTGGAACGGTTTAACCAATGAGTTCCACCCGACGCAACTGCTGGCGGATCTGCTGACCATGCGCGAGCACCTGCCGGGCAAACCGTTCAACCAGATGGCGCTGGTCTACGCCGGCGATGCGCGCAACAACATGGGCAACTCCATGCTGGAAGCGGCGGCGCTGGTCGGCCTGGATCTGCGTCTTGTTGCGCCGAAGGCCTGCTGGCCGGATGCCAGCCTGGTGGCGGAGTGCACCGCGCTGGCAGTGAAAAACGGTGGCAATATTCTGCTGACAGAAGATGTCGCCGCTGGCGTGAAGGGCGCAGATTTCATCTATACCGATGTCTGGGTATCGATGGGTGAAGCCAAAGAGAAATGGGCTGAACGCATCGCGCTACTGCGTCCTTACCAGGTGAACAGCATGATGCTGTCGCTGACCGGCAACCCGCAGGTGAAATTCCTGCACTGTCTGCCGGCCTTCCATGACGATCAAACCACGCTCGGCAAGAAAATGGCGGAAGAATTTGGCCTGCACGGCGGTATGGAAGTCACCGATGAAGTGTTTGAATCACCAGCAAGCGTGGTATTCGACCAGGCGGAAAACCGGATGCACACCATCAAAGCCGTGATGGTGGCAACGCTCAGCCAGTAAGTTTTGCCCCTCACCCGCAGGGGTGAGGGAGCATTATCAGGCAACCAGCAGCTTCACCACCGCTTTGCGCACTTTCGCAGGTGCATTGATCGCACACAGCGGTTTATGTACTTCGCCTGGCCAGAAGACGACAAAATCCCCTTCGCTTAGCACCACGGTTTTTTCCTCGCCGCCTTCCGGCAAAAACGCAATGTCTTTATCAGCCAGCCAGTCAGTATCCGGTGCGCCCGCAGGCAAGGTGCTGAAGGTCATCCCTTCCTGGCCTTTCAGGACGATCTGAATATCCAGATAGCGCGCGTGATACTCCGCGCGGCGCTCGGCGAATGGCTGAGTCGAATCCTCAGAGATGAGATAAAACAGGCGGTTACCGTCGATGTCGTGTTTGCCGATCGCCGTCGCATCGGTGACATGCTGTTTAACGTGTTCAATAGCCTGGCGCAATTCCTGCGGCAGCCAGGATTGCAGATGGTGAATATTACCAACGATCATGATTTAACCCTCGATATAAAACATCGTTTCATTTTTAAATGTTTATACGAAAATTCACACTGCCATACCACCACTTTTTACGGGAGATTTGTGACAACGCATGTTTATCGGAAAATATGTTATATGCCTGTTAATCCTCAGGCGGAGTTTATGCAGTGATAATGCATAAACCTGGTCAGCGGGAACAGCGAACCATCTGTTAACTACTGATATTTAATATATTATTTAAAAAACCTTCCCTGAATCACACTTTGACGCTTCGCTTATTTGCGTGCTAATTCACTGGTTATTTCCCTTTTCACCCGCTTGTGAAACTGGTTTATTCACTATTTTGCATATTTATTCTAATCATTACTATTAGCGCATAAAAATCAAGGCGTTACACATCAATGAAATCCATACATGTCTACAAAATTATAACAACCGTGAATAATATCAGCCATTAATGCGTAGCCATTCATCTTTATAATAAGGCTAATTATCTATTCTCTGACGCGAATCATGCATTCGAACAACAGCCCTTTAATATCCCATCCGACGTGAGCACAATCACATTATTAATTCATACGACTTCTACTATGAGCCGTGAAATTAACAACCATTAACCCGCGAAGAAATTAAAAAGATTTCATCGCGCGCCCCCTTTTTATTCTTAAAAAACAGTTAAAGGAATAATTATGGAAAAGCACTACGTCGGTTCTGAAATAGGTCAATTGCGAAGCGTTATGCTGCATCGCCCCAATTTAAGTCTGAAACGTTTAACCCCATCGAATTGCCAGGAATTATTATTTGATGATGTGTTATCGGTCGAGCGCGCCGGCGAAGAGCACGACGCCTTCGCAAACACGCTGCGCGAGCAGGGTGTGGAAGTCCTGCTGTTAACCGACCTTCTGACACAAACGCTTGATATTGCTGAGGCGAAAGCCTGGTTGCTGGACATGCAGATCTCCGACTATCGCCTTGGCCCCGCCTTCGCCGCAGACGTACGCAGCTGGCTGGCAGATATGCCGCATCGCGAGCTGGCGCGGCGGCTCAGCGGCGGATTAACCTACGGAGAAATCCCGGCATTTATTAAAAATATGGTGGTGGATATCCACACGGCGAATGATTTTATTATGAAGCCGTTGCCCAACCATTTATTTACCCGCGATACATCCTGCTGGATTTATAACGGCGTATCGATTAACCCAATGGCCAAACCAGCTCGTCAGCGCGAAACAAATAATCTGCGCGCAATTTATCGCTGGCATCCGGCCTTCGCTGACGGTGAATTTATTAAATACTTTGGCGACGAAAATATTAATTATGACCATGCCACTTTAGAAGGCGGCGACGTATTAGTGATCGGTCGCGGCGCGGTATTAATTGGCTTGTCAGAACGTACCACGCCCCAGGGCGTTGAGTTTCTTGCCAATAGCCTGTTCAAACACCGCCAGGCTGAACGCGTTATCGTCGTCGAACTCCCCAAACACCGCTCCTGTATGCATCTCGACACCGTGATGACGCATATCGATATCGACACCTTCTCCGTTTACCCGGAAGTGGTGCGCAAAGATGCGCATTGCTGGACGCTCACCCCGGACGGACGCGGCGGCCTGCAACGTACGCAGGAGAACGATCTGCTGCACGCCATTGAGAAAGCGCTCGGCATTGACCAGATACGGCTCATCACCACCGGCGGCGATGCCTTCGAAGCCGAACGCGAACAGTGGAATGACGCCAACAACGTCCTCACGCTGCGCCCCGGCGTGGTGGTGGGTTACGAACGCAATATCTGGACTAACGAAAAGTATGACAAAGCCGGGATCACCGTGCTGCCCATTCCTGGCGATGAGCTGGGGCGCGGGCGCGGCGGTGCACGCTGCATGAGCTGCCCACTGGAACGCGACGGGATTTAAAGGAGCCATCATGGAAAGAAAACCTACGCTGGTTGTCGCGCTCGGCGGCAACGCACTGCTGAAACGCGGTGAACCGCTGGAAGCGAACCTCCAGCGTCAGAACATTGATCTTGCCGCGCGCACCATCGCCGGGCTGACCGCGCAGTGGCGCGTGGTGCTGGTACACGGCAACGGGCCGCAGGTTGGTCTGTTGGCGCTGCAAAACAGCGCTTACGACAAAGTCACGCCCTACCCGCTCGACATTCTTGGCGCCGAAAGCCAGGGGATGATCGGCTACATGCTGCAACAGTCGCTGAAAAACATCCTGCCGCAGCGCGAGGTAAGCGTACTGCTCACCCAGGTGGAAGTGGACCCGGCCGACCCGGCATTCAGCAACCCCACCAAATACATCGGCCCGGTTTACAGCGAAGCGCAAGCCCACGCGCTGCAGCAGGAAAAAGGCTGGGTCTTTAAGGTAGATGGCCACTACTTCCGCCGCGTGGTTCCCTCCCCACAGCCCAAACGCATTGTCGAGAGCGATGCCATCAGTGCGCTGATAAACCGCGATCACCTGGTCATTTGCAATGGCGGAGGCGGCGTACCGGTAGTGGAAAACGCCAACGGCTACCACGGCATTGAAGCGGTGATCGACAAAGACCTCTCGGCGGCGCTGCTGGCACGGCAAATCGAAGCGGACGCTCTGCTGATCCTCACCGATGCCGACGCGGTGTACCTCGACTGGGGCAAACCCACGCAGCGCCCGCTGGCGCAGGTAACCCCGGAAATGTTGCAAGGGTTGCAGTTCGACGCGGGCTCGATGGGACCGAAAGTCGCCGCCTGCCGCCAGTTTGTCGAGGCCTGCAACGGCATCGCGGGTATTGGCGCACTGGTGGATGGCCCGGCCATTCTCGCCGGGGATAAAGGCACCTTAATTCGTCACTGATTTAAAAAGGAAGATCTCATGAGTATCAATTTGAAAAATCGTAACTTTCTCAAACTGCTCGATTACACACCGGCGGAAATCCAGTACCTGATCGATCTTGCTATCCGGTTGAAAGCTGACAAAAAAGCGGGCTGTGAGAAAAAAACGCTGGTTGGCAAAAACATCGCGCTGATTTTTGAAAAAACCTCCACCCGCACCCGCTGCGCGTTCGAAGTGGGCGCTTTCGATCAGGGCGCGCAGGTGACCTATCTCGGGCCGAGCGGTTCACAGATCGGTCATAAAGAGTCAATGAAAGACACAGCACGCGTGCTGGGACGCATGTATGACGGCATCGAATATCGCGGTTATGGCCAGCAAATTGTGGAAGAGCTGGGTCAGTATGCCGGTGTTCCCGTATGGAACGGGCTGACCAACGAGTTTCACCCGACGCAGATCCTTGCCGATCTGATGACCATGCTCGAACACGCGCCGGGCAAACGCCTGTCGGAACTGCGTTTTGCCTACCTCGGCGATGCGCGCAACAACATGGGTAACTCGCTGATGGTCGGCGCGGCCAAGATGGGCATGGATATCCGGCTGGTCGCGCCGAGGTCGTTCTGGCCGGAAGCCGCGTTGGTTGAGCAATGCCAAGCCATTGCCCGTGAAACCGGTGCGCGCATCATGCTCACCGAAGAGGTTGAAGAAGGCGTGCAGGGCGTGGATTTCCTCTATACCGATGTGTGGGTGTCGATGGGCGAACCGAAAGAGGCCTGGTCCGAGCGCGTCAGCCTGATGAAACCCTATCAGGTCAATAGCGCGGTGGTGAAAGCCACCGGCAATCCGCAGGTGAAATTTATGCACTGTCTGCCCGCATTCCATAACGAGCACACCAAAGTGGGCGGCGAGATCGAAATGGCCTATGGCCTGAAAGGGCTGGAAGTCACGGAAGAGGTTTTCGAATCGCCGAACTCCATCGTCTTTGACGAAGCTGAAAACCGGATGCATACCATCAAAGCGGTTATGGTGGCGACACTCGGCGACTAACCACTCCCCCGGCACATCACGGGGTGTGCCGGGGTTAAGGAGCACATCATGGGCAAGTTCAAATTCCCTTCCGCTTACACCATTCTCTTTGTGTTGATTGCCATTGTCGCCGCGCTCAGTTGGATCATTCCTGCGGGTCAGTATCATATGGCGATGAACCCCGCGCTCGGCAAAGAGGTGCCCGTTGCCGGAACCTATGCGCACGTTACCGCGCAACCGCAGGGGCTTATCGCGGTGATCATGGCACCGATTAGCGGTCTGTACGATCCGGATACCGGACAGGCGGGCGCTATCGACGTGGCGTTGTTTATTCTGATCATCGGTGGCTTTCTGGGCATCGTCACCAAAACAGGTGCCATCGACGCCGGGATCGAGCGCGTCACCACGCGCTTACGCGGCCACGAAGAGTGGATGATCCCGATCCTGATGGCGCTGTTTGCCGCTGGCGGCACCATCTATGGCATGGCCGAAGAGTCATTGCCGTTTTATACGCTGTTGGTTCCCGTTATGCTTGCCGCCCGTTTTGATCCGGTCGTCGCCGCATCCACCGTTCTGCTCGGCGCGGGGATCGGCACGCTCGGATCAACTATCAACCCGTTTGCCACAGTGATCGCCGCCAACGCCGCCGGGATCCCGTTCACCCACGGCATCGTCCTGCGTTTAGCGCTGCTGGTCATCGGCTGGGTGATTTGCGTCGGCTGGGTAATGCGCTATGCCCGCAAAGTCCGCGCGAACCCGGCACTGTCGATCGTCGCAGATAAGCAGGATGAGGATCGGGCCTTCTTCCTTGGGCATAAGTCAGAAGAGATCCTCGAATTTACGCCGCTTCGGAAGCTGATCCTGGTGATTTTCGCACTGGCCTTTGTAGTGATGATTTATGGTGTCGCTGTGCTGGGTTGGTGGATGGCGCAGATATCGGCGGTGTTCCTGGCGAGCGCGATTATCGTTGGTCTGATAGACCGTATGAGCGAAGAGGAGCTGACGTCGACATTTATCAACGGCGCACGGGATCTGCTGGGCGTAGCGCTGATTATTGGAATTGCCCGCGGTATCGTAGTAATCATGGATAAGGGTATGATTACTCATACTATTTTGCACAGTGCCGAAGACATGGTCAGCGGGTTATCCACCGTCGCGTTTATTAACGTTATGTACTGGCTGGAAGTGGTGTTGTCGTTTCTCGTGCCCTCTTCTTCCGGCCTTGCGGTTCTGACGATGCCGATAATGGCGCCTCTGGCCGATTTCGCTAACGTCAACCGTGACCTGGTCGTCACCGCTTATCAATCCGCGTCCGGCATCGTCAACCTGGTAACCCCGACTTCCGCTGTGGTAATGGGGGGGCTGGCTATCGCCCATGTTCCTTACGTCCGTTATCTGAAGTGGGTTGCTCCGCTGTTGGCGATATTGACCGTGGTGATCATGGCGGCGCTGAGCCTTGGGGCCCTGCTGTAACACGTCGGGTGGCTCAACGCCTAACCGGCCGTGCATAGAGTAACCAGGCCCGGCAGGCGTTGAGCTGCCGGGCATTTTGTTTCGGCAACTGATACGGGAAAAAAGATGATGGAATATGGAGATTATTCACCGAAAGAGCAGCTTCAATTAGCCGTTTGCCAGCGACTGATTAGCGAAAAAAGCTACCTTTCGCAGGAAGCGATCCGTCGCGATTTGCAGTACCACGGTTTTGACGCTATTAGCCAGTCCACCGTGTCCCGCCTGTTGAAACTGCTCGGCGTGATAAAAATCCGCAACGCCAAAGGACAAAAAATTTATGCGCTGAATCCGCAGCTGCGCCCGGTGCCGGACGCCGCCCGCACGGTCTCCGAAATGGTGGTCAGCGTCGAGCATAATAGCGAATTTATCCTTATTCACACCGTGGCCGGATATGGCCGCGCCGTGGCACGCATTCTGGATTATCACCAGTTGCCGGAAATCCTCGGCGTCGTGGCGGGGAGCAGCATTGTCTGGGTTGCGCCCAGAGAGGTAAAGCATACGGCGTTAGTGCATAAACAAATTAATTATCTACTTAGAACGCATTAATATTCAAAGAGAACCGTTTGCACTGCGTAAAATGTGCATCAATCGCTTGATCCAAAAAAGCAGCTGCGTATAATCCGGGACAATTTGCCGGGAGGAAGCATGGTCCAGTGTGTACGACAAACTGTCTTACCGCGTCTGAAAAAGGGCGCTGGCCTGCCGTTTTTCTTTCCCGTTGCGAACCCTATTCCACAGCCCCTCTATTGAGGGGCTTTTTTTTGCGCAGTCGTCAGGAGATAACCATGGCTAATCCGCTATATCAGAAACATATCATTTCCATAAACGATCTCAGCCGCGAAGAACTGGAACTGGTGCTTAACACCGCCGCACGACTGAAGGCCAACCCCCAGCCAGAGCTGCTCAAGCATAAAGTGATCGCCAGTTGCTTCTTTGAAGCCTCCACCCGTACGCGTCTGTCATTTGAAACCTCCATGCACCGTCTCGGCGCGAGCGTGGTCGGCTTTTCCGACAGCAGCAACACCTCGCTGGGTAAGAAGGGCGAAACGCTGGCAGACACTATTTCGGTTATCAGCACCTATGTGGATGCCATCGTGATGCGCCACCCGCAGGAGGGCGCTGCGCGTCTGGCAACCGAATTTTCCGGCGGTATTCCGGTGCTGAACGCTGGCGACGGCGCCAACCAACATCCGACGCAAACGCTGCTCGATCTCTTCACCATCCAGGAGACGCAAGGGCGTCTTGAAAACCTGCATATTGCCATGGTCGGTGACCTGAAATATGGCCGCACTGTGCATTCACTGGCGCAGGCGCTGGCAAAATTCAGCGGCAACCGCTTCTACTTTATCGCCCCGGATGCGCTGGCAATGCCGCAGTACATTCTGGATATGCTCGACGAGAAAGGCATGGCCTGGAGCGTGCATGCCAGCATCGAAGAGGTGATGGCGGAAGTGGATATTCTTTATATGACCCGCGTACAGAAAGAGCGTCTGGACCCGTCGGAATACGCCAACGTCAAAGCGCAGTTTGTTTTGCGCGCCAGCGATCTGACCGGCGCACGCAGCAATATGAAGGTGCTGCATCCGTTGCCGCGCGTTGACGAGATCACCACCGACGTTGATAAAACGCCGCACGCCTGGTATTTCCAGCAGGCTGGCAACGGTATTTTCGCCCGCCAGGCTCTGCTGGCGCTGGTTCTCAATCGCGATTTGGCTCTGTAAGGGGGAAACGACAATGACACACGATAATAAACTTCAGGTCGAAGCCATTAAACGCGGCACCGTGATTGACCACATCCCTGCCCGCGTCGGGTTCAAGCTGCTGACGCTGTTCAAACTGACGGAAACTGACCAGCGCATTACCATCGGCCTTAACCTGCCGTCCGGCGAAATGGGCCGCAAGGATTTGATCAAAATAGAGAACACGTTTCTTACCGATGAGCAGGTCAACCAGCTGGCGCTGTATGCGCCGCAGGCCACCGTTAACCGGATTGATGAGTATGAAGTGGTGGGCAAATCGCGCCCGAGCCTGCCGGAACGCATCACTGGCGTACTGGTTTGTCCGAACAGCAACTGCATTAGCCATGCCGAGCCGGTCACTTCCAGCTTTGCGGTGAAACAACGCGAGCAGGATATCGCGCTGAAGTGCAAATACTGCGAGAAAGAGTTCTCGCATCACGTCGTGCTGTCCAATTAACGCCCGGCCAGTAAAGAGGCGGTCTGTGCGATAACGTGTATAATGACCGCCACCTTATTACCGCTGATATTCAGGAAACATCATGACTAAAGTTATCGCGACGGAAAATGCGCCAGCTGCCATCGGCCCTTATGTGCAGGCTGTTGATCTCGGCAATATGATCCTCACCTCCGGCCAGATCCCGGTCGATCCGAAAACCGGTAGCGTGCCGGAAGATGTCGCGGCGCAGGCGCGCCAGTCTCTCGACAACGTGAAAGCGATCGTCGAGGCCGCTGGCCTGAAAGTGGGCGACATTGTGAAAACCACCGTGTTTGTGAAAGATCTTAACGATTTCGCCACCGTTAACGCCACTTACGAAGCCTTTTTCGCTGAGCATAACGCCACCTTCCCGGCACGTTCTTGCGTGGAAGTCGCGCGCCTGCCGAAAGATGTGAAAATCGAGATTGAAGCGATCGCCGTACGTCGCTAATCCGCATACCGGGTGGCTGCGTAAACGTATCCGGCACGCCAGTTTGCAGGCCGGATAAGCGAGTCGCCATCCGGCCTGTAACACTCCGCACCTCAGCTAAGCCCGCCGTCATCCGGTTCGCAACGCGGCAAAACGACTTTTTCCCCACCGAACGCAACACGATAAGCGAAGCGCCACCGGGCAATTAACGGGTTACTGCCAGCCATAACGACGGCTGTAAAAACCTTTCACCCACTGGGTCAGCGTCATGTAACCAGCCAGAATCGCTACCAGCCACGGGAAGTAGCTCAGCGGCAGCGCCTGCAATTGCAGGTAGCTCGCCAGCGGCGAGAACGGCAACGCAATACCAACGCAAATCACCATCAGCGTCATGGCAATCAGCGGCCATGCGGCGCGGCTCTGGATAAACGGCACGCGACGGGTACGGATCATATGCACAATCAGCGTTTGCGACAGTAAACCAACCACAAACCAGCCAGACTGGAACAGGGTTTGCGCTTCCGGCACATTGGCTTTGAATACCCACCACATCACGCAGAAGGTCACGATGTCGAAGATCGAACTGATCGGCCCGAAGAAGATCATAAAACGCCCGAGATCTGCCGGGTTCCAGCGCTGCGGTTTGGCAATTTGTTCGTCGTCAACGTTATCAAACGGGATCGCCACCTGCGACACATCGTACAGCAGGTTCTGAATCAGTAAGTGCAATGGCAGCATCGGCAGGAACGGCAGGAAGGCGCTCGCCACCAGCACGCTGAAGACGTTACCAAAGTTAGAACTTGCCGTCATTTTGATGTATTTCAGCATGTTGGTGAAGGTCCGCCGCCCTTCAATAACGCCTTCTTCCAGCACCATCAGGCTCTTTTCCAGCAGGATGATATCGGCGGCTTCGCGGGCAATATCGACCGCGCTATCCACGGAAATACCGATATCTGCCGCGCGTAGCGCCGGGGCATCGTTAATGCCGTCGCCCATAAAACCGACCACATGCCCTTCGCGTTTCAACAAGCGAACAATGCGCTCTTTGTGCAGCGGCGTCAGGCGGGCAAACAGCGTGATATGTTTCGCCATCTGCGCCAGTTCATCATCGCTCATATGTTCGATTTCGCTGCCGGTCAGCGCATCACCCACTTCCAGCCCGACTTCATGACACACTTTAGCCGCCACCAGTTCGCTGTCGCCGGTGAGGATCTTAACGGTGATGCCGCTGGCTTTCAGCGCTTTCAGCGCCGGAGCGGTAGTTTCTTTCGGCGGATCGAGGAACGCAATGTAGCCTTCGAGGATCAGATCCGACTCATCCGCACGCTGATAATCTCCCGTGCGCGCGGGCAGGTATTTGGTCGCCACCGCCACCACGCGCAGCCCCTGACGGTTCAGGGTGCTGGTGACGCGTTCAATGCGCCGCAGCATGGTGTCATCCAGCGGGACAATCTCGCCATTAAAGCGGACCTGCGAGCACACACTGATAATTTCCGTCAGCGCGCCTTTGCAGATCAGTTGATGCACATCCGCCTGCTGGGCGACCACCACTGACATCCGGCGGCGTTCAAAATCAAACGGGATCTCATCCACTTTGCGCCAGTCCGAAGAGAGCGTCTGCGCCGCTTCCGCATCGACGCCTTCCAGCACAGCGGTATCCAGCAGGTTTTTCAACCCGGTCTGGTAGTGGCTGTTCAGCCATGCGCTGTGCAGCACCCATTCGCTGACTTTGCCGCTGATATCGGTGTGCGTTTCCAGCACGATCTTATCCTGCGTCAGAGTGCCGGTTTTGTCGGTACACAGAATATCCATCGCGCCAAAGTTCTGGATCGCATCCAGATGTTTAACGATCACTTTCTGTTTTGACAGTTTCACCGCCCCGCGCGCCAGCGTCGAGGTCACGATCATCGGCAACATTTCCGGCGTCAGGCCAACGGCAACCGAGAGGGCAAACAGCGCTGCTTCCCACCAGTCACCTTTGGTAAAGCCGTTGATCAACAAAACGATCGGCGTCATCACCAGCATAAAGCGGATCAGCAGCATGCTGACGCGGCTGATCCCTTTCTGAAAGGCGTTCGGTTCGCTTTCCTGTTCGCTGACGCGCCCGGCCAGTTGCCCGAACCAGGTGTTGCCGCCGGTGCCAATCACCATGGCCTGCGCGGTTCCGCTCACCACATTGGTACCCATAAAGCACAGCGTGTCGCACTCAAGCGGGTTTTTCTGCGCCGTCTGGCGGCTGGTCGCCGCTTTTTCTACCGGCAGGGATTCACCGGTCAGCGAAGCCTGAGCAACGAACAGATCCCGCGCCTGCAAGACGCGCAGATCCGCCGGGATCATGTCGCCCGCCGCCAGCTTGACGATATCGCCCGGTACCAGTTGATCGATCGGGATCTCGCACCAGCTATTCTCGCCCTTTTCATTCACCACCCGCAGCACCGTCGCGGTGTTGCTGACCATCGCTTTCAGCGCATCCGCCGCTTTGGTGGAACGCGCTTCTTGCAGGAAGTTGAGCAGGGTGGAAATCGCTACCATCAGCGCAATCACACCAGCGGCGAACAGATCTTCCGAAGCATAGGAGATCACCCCAAGGCAGGTGAGCAGCAGGTTGAACGGGTTGCGGTAGCAGATCCACAGATGAACCCACCACGGTGACGGTTTCTGCGCCGGGATCAGGTTTTCACCGTGCGTTTCACGCGCCTGCGCCACTTCCTGCTCAGTGAGCCCTTCCGGGTGGCTGGCAAAAGTTTGCCACAGCAGTGTCGGCTCCATTGCAGCAATCGACAGGCAGCGTTCGCCCATCGACGCGGGAATATCGCCGTGGTTAACGGTCTGTACGACGGGCAGCGGATCGCGCTGTACCAGGCGACGCGGTAAATGGCGGTTCAGGCGAGCGAAGAGCTGCCGGGTGAAGTTTTTCAGCATAGTCATATCCTTGCCCCCGCATCGCGCGGGTGCCTTCTGCACATCATCTTTCAGACCCAATCGCGGCGGCGAACCCAGGCGCTAAGCGAGGAATTCAATACCTTGCCGCCTCGATACAGCATGAATGATGGGTGTAAATTTTACGCAAGTGACGTGGCAACGCCGCGCCAGCAGGCGTTTCTGTTTGGGCAGGGACAATAACATCGCTGCCTTACGCATCCGGTAAGGCAGCAAAAGCAGGCTTACCGGGAAACAGTTCTCCATCGCGGGAGAGGTGTGGGATCGGGATCCATCTGGCCTCCGGTAAGTAAGGGTAAGAATTGCATTCGTATGATTACGTGGCGGTATCATAGCCCTGCTGAATTAAACCAAACGTATACGCAACGATATTTAGCCGCACAAAGCGCATAAACCAGACTTTGCTCATTGCTGAGCGGTTGGAACCTGAACGAAACTCCTCTATTCTGCAATCCGCCTTAATAAGGAACAGGACAGGACGCATGCAAAACCGGCTGACAATCAAAGACATTGCGCGCTTAAGCGGGGTGGGGAAATCCACCGTCTCCCGCGTGCTGAATAATGAAAGCGGCGTGAGCCAGCGGACACGCGAAAAAGTGGAGGCCATCGTCAATCAACACGGTTTCTCCCCTTCCCGTTCCGCACGCGCCATGCGCGGGCAAAGCGACAAAGTAGTGGCGATTATCGTCTCGCGTCTCGATTCCCTGTCGGAAAACCTTGCGGTACAGACCATGCTCCCCGCCTTCTACGAACAGGGTTACGACCCGATCATGATGGAGAGCCAGTTTTCGCCGGAACTGGTCGGCGAGCATTTACAGATGCTGAGCCACCGCAATATCGACGGCGTCGTGCTGTTTGGTTTTACCGGTATTACCGAAGAGCTGCTGGCCTCCTGGCAGTCATCGTTGGTACTGCTGGCGCGCGACGCGAACGGTTTTTCTTCGGTTTGTTACGACGACGAAGGCGCCATTGAGCTATTAATGGAAAAACTCTACGCTCAGGGCCATCGCCATATCAGCTTTATCGGCGTGCCGCACAGCGATGTCACGACCGGCAAACGCCGCCACGATGCTTATCTGGCATGCTGCCAGCGATACCAGCTTGAACCACTCTCCGTACTGCCTGGCCTTGCCATGAAGCAGGGTTACGACCATGTTGCTGAAGTGCTGACGCCGCAAACCACCGCGCTACTGTGCGCTACCGATACGCTGGCGCTTGGTGCCAGCAAATACTTGCAGCAACAGCGCATCGAAAACCTGCAACTTGCCAGCGTCGGTAATACGCCGTTGATGAAGTTTTTGCATCCGGAAATTGTTACCGTCGATCCCGGCTATGCCCAGGCAGGCCGCCAGGCTGCTGCCCAGTTAATAGAACAAGTTAATGGTCGCGCTGATTTACGGCAAATTGTGATCCCCGCCAGACTCGCCTGATTGTGCCGTACGGTTTATTGTGATCCTCGCCCGGTTTCGGGAACGTTCCCATTTTCTATTTTTTTGCTCCTGGTTACGCTTTGCTCCGGTCATTACGCATCATTTCTCCTTCGAGAGGCACCTTGATGGGCAAAGTAAATCAATCAGATATTGAGAAGTTGATCGCACTGGTGGGCGGACGCGAAAACATCGCTACTGTCAGCCACTGTATTACGCGGTTACGCTTCGTGTTGAACAATCCGGCAGCGGCCAACCCGCAAGAGATTGAGCAGTTGCCGATGGTTAAAGGCTGTTTCACCAATGCCGGACAGTTTCAGGTGGTGATCGGCACCAACGTTGGCGACTACTATCAGGCGCTGCGCGAAGCCACCGGCCTGGCGCATGCTGATAAAGAGCAGGCCAAGCTGGCGGCGCGGCAAAATATGAAATGGCACGAGCGCCTGATCTCTCATTTTGCTGAGATCTTTTTCCCGCTTCTCCCGGCGCTGATCAGCGGAGGCCTGGTTCTCGGTTTTCGTAATGTGATCGGCGATGTGCCGATGAGCAATGGCCAGACGCTGGCGCAGATGTTCCCGTCGCTGAAAACGGTCTACGACTTCCTGTGGCTGATTGGCGAAGCGATTTTCTTCTATTTGCCGGTTGGCATCTGCTGGTCAGCGGTGCGCAAAATGGGCGGAACGCCGATCCTCGGGATCGTACTGGGCATAACGCTGGTGTCACCGCAGCTGATGAATGCCTATCTGCTGGGTTCGCAAACGCCGGAAGCATGGAATTTCGGCCTGTTTACCATCGCCAAAGTCGGTTATCAGGCGCAGGTTATCCCGGCGCTGCTGGCGGGTCTGATGCTGGGCGTGATTGAAACGCGCTTAAAACGCCTGGTGCCGGATTACCTCTATCTGGTGGTCGTACCGGTCTGCTCGTTAATCCTGGCGGTGTTCCTCGCCCACGCCTTTATCGGCCCGTTCGGCCGCATGATTGGCGATGGCGTGGCTTATACGGTTCGTCATCTGATGACCGGAAGCTTTGCCCCGATTGGCGCCGCGCTGTTTGGTTTTCTCTATGCGCCGCTGGTTATCACTGGCGTACATCAAACCACGCTGGCGATCGATATGCAGATGATCCAGAGCATGGGCGGAACGCCGGTATGGCCGCTGATTGCGCTTTCCAATATCGCTCAGGGGTCAGCAGTGGTCGGTATCATCATCGCCAGCCGTAAACAAAATGAACGCGAGGTTTCCGTGCCTGCCGCCATCTCCGCCTTTTTAGGCGTCACCGAACCCGCGATGTACGGCATTAACCTGAAATACCGCTTCCCGATGCTGTGCGCCATGGTTGGCTCCGGCTTCGCCGGGTTGCTGTGCGGTCTGAACGGCGTAATGGCGAACGGTATCGGCGTCGGCGGTTTGCCGGGCATTCTCTCCATTCAACCCACCTACTGGCAGGTCTTTACGCTTGCGATGGCCATCGCCGTGGTGATCCCTATTGCCCTCACTTCCTTTGTTTATCAGCGCAAGTTCCGTCAAGGCACTTTGCAGATTGTGTAATGTTTGGGGCGCGTTTGCGCCCCCTTTGTTTTCGCAGGAATTGCTATGAATACCCTTCCCCACTGGTGGCAAAACGGCGTCATTTATCAGATTTACCCAAAAAGTTTTCAGGACTCGACCGGCAGCGGTACCGGTGATTTACGCGGCGTTATCGCCCGCCTCGACTATTTGCAAACCCTGGGTGTGGATGCCATCTGGCTGACACCGTTCTACATTTCCCCACAAATCGACAATGGTTACGACGTAGCGAATTACACCGCGATTGACCCCGCTTACGGTACGCTGGAAGACTTTGACGAACTGGTAGCACAGGCGCACCAACGCGGAATACGCCTGATTCTGGATATGGTGTTCAATCACACCTCAACGCAGCACGCCTGGTTTCAGGAGGCGCAGGATCCCACCAGCCCTTACCGCAATTTCTATATCTGGCGCGACGGCGAACCGGACGTACCACCAAACAACTGGCGTTCCAAATTCGGCGGCAGCGCGTGGCGCTGGCACAGCCAGAGCGGCCAGTACTATTTGCACCTTTTTGCGCCGGAGCAGGCCGATCTCAACTGGGAAAACCCGGCAGTCCGCGACGCGCTAAAAGAGGTCTGCGCTTTCTGGGCGGATCGCGGCGTTGACGGTTTACGTCTCGATGTCATCAATTTAATCTCCAAAGAGCAGGATTTCCCGGACGATCACGACGGGGACGGGCGACGCTTTTATACTGATGGCCCGCGGGCGCACGAATTTCTGCAGGAGATGAGCCGCGAGGTTTTCCAGCCGCGCGAACTGATGACGGTGGGTGAAATGTCCTCTACCTCGCTGGCGAACTGTAAGCGCTATGGCGCGCTGGACGGCAGTGAACTGTCGATGACCTTTAATTTTCACCACCTGAAGGTGGACTACCCCAACGGCGAAAAATGGGTTCTCGCCCGGCCGGATTATGCGGCGCTGAAAGCGCTGTTCCGCCACTGGCAGCAGGGGATGCATAACGTCGCATGGAATGCGCTGTTCTGGTGTAACCACGATCAGCCGCGCGTTGCGTCACGCTTTGGCGATGAAGGCATGCTGCGCGTTCCGTCTGCCAAAATGCTGGCGATGATTTTGCACGGCATGCAGGGCACGCCCTATATCTATCAGGGCGAAGAGATTGGCATGACCAACCCGCACTTTTCCCGCATTACCGATTACCGCGACATCGAAAGCCACAATATGTTTGCTGAGCAGCGCGCCGCCGGACGTGAGGCGGAAGAACTGCTGGCGATTCTGGCCAGTAAATCCCGCGACAACAGCCGTACGCCGATGCAGTGGAGCGCCCGCAAAAATGCCGGCTTCACCACTGGCGACCCGTGGATTGGCCTGTGCGACAACTACCGTGAAATCAACGTTGAGAAGGCCATCAGCGATCCGGGCTCAGTGTTTTATACCTACCAGAAACTCATCCGTCTGCGTAAAACACTGCCGCTGCTCACCTGGGGCGATTATCAGGATCTGCTGCCCACGCATCAGTATCTGTGGTGTTACCGCCGCCAGTGGCAGAGCGAAACGCTGCTGGTTATTGCTAATCTGAGCAACACATTTCAACCGTGGCATCCGGAAGAGATGCCCGGCGACTGGCAGGTTGTGATCAGCAACTATGCTGAAGTCTCCGCAAAACCTGGCGACATGGTACTTCGGCCGTTCGAGGCCGTGTGGTGGCGACAGTCTTAGACTTATTCTACTAAACGCAAACACAACAGCAGGCATAAGCCTGCTGTTTTTGTTGCATTTTTAGTCAAAAGGAGAACGCTAAAATTTACATTCCGCCAGGGTGCCCGTCCTCTGTGCTATCCAATTTTTACTTTGTCCTGAGTCAATAAAAACGCAAACATGTTTGATGCAAATCACTATATATAGAAATTAGAATGCTCTCCGGCCCAACATCTTGTATTTTCCGTCTACTATTCAAACAAGCCGCCCCCACGGGAAGCTATACACATTGTGGATAACGCGGGCCAAAACGAGACAAACTCATTGGTTTTAGTAATGAATAGCTAAGCCATCAGTGCGTCTTCCATTGTGGATAACCTGTTTTTTAAAATGGAGTAATCATGACACCGCATGTGATGAAACGAGATGGCTGTAAAGTGCCTTTCAAATCAGAGCGCATTCAAGAAGCGATTTTGCGTGCAGCTAAAGCAGCGGGAGTCGATGACGCAGATTATTGCGCCACCGTCGCAGACGTAATCAGTCGTCAAATGCAGGATCGGTCGCAGGTTGATATCAGCGAGATCCAGACGGCCGTTGAAAACCAGTTGATGTCCGGGCCGTACAAACAACTGGCGCGCGCCTATATCGAATATCGCCACGATCGCGATATCGCGCGTGAAAAACGTGGCCGCCTGAACCAGGATATTCGCGGGCTTGTCGAGCAGACCAACTCGGCGCTGCTGAACGAGAACGCCAACAAAGACAGTAAAGTGATCCCGACGCAGCGCGATTTGCTGGCGGGGATTGTTGCCAAACACTATGCCCGTCAGCACTTGCTGCCGCGCGATGTCGTGCTGGCCCACGAACGCGGCGAAATCCACTATCACGATCTGGATTACTCGCCGTTCTTCCCGATGTTCAACTGCATGCTGATCGATCTGAAAGGCATGCTGACGCACGGCTTTAAAATGGGTAACGCGGAGATCGAGCCACCGAAATCGATCTCGACCGCGACCGCCGTCACCGCGCAGATCATCGCCCAGGTCGCCAGCCATATTTACGGCGGTACCACCATTAACCGTATCGATGAAGTGCTGGCGCCGTTTGTCACCGCCAGCTTCAAAAAACATCGCAAGGTAGCGGAAGAGTGGCAGATTCCGGACGCTGACGGCTACGCCCACAGCCGCACCGAGAAAGAGTGTTACGACGCGTTCCAGTCGCTGGAATATGAAGTCAACACGCTGCACACCGCTAACGGTCAGACGCCGTTCGTCACCTTTGGTTTCGGCCTGGGTACCAGTTGGGAATCCCGTCTGATTCAGCAATCCATTCTGCGTAACCGTATTGCCGGTCTGGGTAAAAACCGCAAAACCGCCGTGTTCCCGAAACTGGTGTTCGCCATCCGTGACGGTCTGAATCATAAGTTTGACGATCCGAATTATGACATCAAGCAGCTGGCGCTTGAGTGCGCAAGCAAGCGTATGTATCCGGATATTCTGAACTACGATCAAGTGGTTAAGGTCACCGGTTCGTTCAAAACGCCAATGGGCTGTCGCAGCTTCCTCGGCGTCTATGAAGAGAACGGCGAGCAGATCCACGACGGGCGTAATAACCTGGGCGTTATCAGCCTGAACCTGCCACGCATTGCGCTGGAAGCGAAAGGCAACGAAGCGGCGTTCTGGAAACTGCTCGACAGCCGCCTGGAACTGGCACGTAAAGCGCTGATGACCCGCATCGCCCGTCTGGAAGGTGTGAAAGCGCGCGTGGCGCCAATCCTTTACATGGAAGGCGCGTGTGGCGTACGTCTGAAAGCGGATGACGATATTTCCTCTATTTTCAAAAATGGTCGCGCGTCGATTTCACTGGGCTACATCGGCATTCACGAAACCATCAATGCGCTCTCCGGCAACAAGCATATTTACGACAGCGAAGCGCTGCGGGCTAAAGGCGTGGCGATTGTCGAACGCCTGCGCCAGGCGGTCGATCAGTGGAAAGAAGAGACCGGCTACGGCTTCAGCCTCTACAGCACGCCGAGCGAGAACCTGTGTGACCGCTTCTGCCGCCTTGATACCGCTGAGTTTGGTGTCGTGGATGGAGTGACCGACAAAGGCTACTACACCAACAGCTTCCACCTCGACGTCGAGAAAAAGGTTAACCCGTACGACAAGATCGATTTCGAAGCGCCGTATCCGCCTTTGGCCAGTGGCGGTTTTATCTGCTACGGCGAGTATCCGAACATTCAGCACAACCTGCGGGCGCTGGAAGATGTCTGGGATTACAGCTATCAGCACGTACCGTATTACGGCACCAATACGCCCATTGATGAGTGTTACGAGTGCGGTTTTACCGGCGAGTTTGAGTGCACCAGTAAAGGCTTCACCTGCCCGAAATGCGGCAACCACGACGCCGCGCGCGTTTCGGTCACGCGCCGCGTTTGCGGTTATCTCGGCAGCCCGGATGCGCGTCCGTTTAACGCCGGTAAACAGGAAGAAGTTAAACGCCGCGTGAAACACCTCGGTAACGGGCAACTCGGTTAACACCTCCGTTGCCCGGTGAATGACGTTTACCCGCGCCGGGCACACGGTCAATGAGGCCACCGTAGCTGATTGCCCGATGGCGCTACGCTTATCGGGCCTACGTTTTCTGCCGCTACAATTTTCCGTCTGATGCGTTTCCTCTAAGCAGTTGACGTTGTAGCAAGGCGGCAAACGAGTAAATCCCGGGGAGCTTACTCCAGTAAGTGACCCGGGTGCGCTCGAGCGGCCAACGCAGCTACAGCGCCAAATGCGACGAGGAAAAATGAATTACCACCAATACTACCCTGTAGATATTGTTAATGGCCCCGGCACCCGCTGCACCCTGTTCGTCTCCGGCTGCGTACACGAATGCCCCGGCTGTTACAACAAAAGCACGTGGCGGCTCAATTCCGGTGTTCCATTTACGCCGGAGATGGAAGATCGCATCATCGCCGATCTCAACGATACGCGCGTTAAACGCCAGGGCATTTCGCTCTCCGGCGGCGATCCGCTGCATCCGCAGAACGTGCCGGACATTTTAAAGCTGGTAACCCGCATTCGCGCCGAATGCCCCGGCAAAGATATCTGGGTGTGGACCGGTTACAAAATGGATGAACTGAATACCGCCCAGCTTGAGGTGGTGGCCCTGATCAACGTGCTGATTGACGGCAAATTCGTTCAGGATCTGAAAGACCCGATGCTGATCTGGCGCGGCAGCAGCAACCAGGTTGTGCATCACTTGCGGTGAATACCGCTACAACCGCTTACAGGCGTGCCGGTAAGCGGCTCAAAAACTCAGTGCGAAGAGATAAAGTCAGAAGCCGGATGCGGCGGCGGGACGGCGAAACTCTGCTGCATTCTCTGCACTTCTTGCGCAGGCGGCAGGCCAAACAACCGTTTGAACTCGCGATTAAATTGTGATGGGCTTTCATACCCCACCGCATAGCTGGCTGCGGCAGCCGTCATCTCCTGGCGAACCATCAGCATTCGCGCCTGGTGCAGCCGCACTGATTTGACATACTGCATTGGCGGCATCTGCGTCATCGTTTTGAAATGGCTATGGAATGTGGGCACGCTCATCCCCGCCTCGTCTGCCAGTTGTCTCAGGCTCAGCGTTTGATGATACGCAGCATGAATATGCCGTAGCACCTTACAAATCCTGCCGAATTGCCCCTGCAGCGCCAGCGCGGAACGCATGGCATGCCCCTGCGCCCCGGTTAATACGCGAAAATAGAGCTCGCGCACCAGCGCTGGCCCAAGGACCGACGCCTCCAGCGGGGAGCTTAGCGCCTCCAGCAACCGCAATACCGATTTCCGCATCCCGCCGTCCATCGGACTGGACATCATACTTTGCGGCGCAGCCGCTGCATGCGTGGCTCCCTGCTGCTCAATATGGAGTAACAACTCTGCCGCGACCTGAAAATCGAGATGCATATAGATAGCCAGCAACGGGTGAGCGGCAGAAGCCTCGGTTTCCATCACAAAAGGCACCGGAACCGAAACGGCCAGATAATGCTGTTCATCATAAAGGTAGAGCTGCTCGCCGAAATAGCCGCGTTTACTGCCCTGGCAGACAATGACAATGCCGGGGTCGTAGAGGACGGGCGTTCTGGCGAGCGGGCGATCGGATCGCAGAATACGGATATCCGCTAGCGCCGTCAGATTGTAGCCCTCCTGCGGAGCCAGTTCTTTCAATAGCGCCACCATTTGCGGCTGGTCGGAGAAATGCATCGTCACACATTAACTCAGAATTTTAGGCAATAAAAAGAGAATATATGGCCTAAAAAACATCCAGTACAGACAATATTATGCAGCTTCCATTTTTCATGGGAGTACGACAATGTCCGCAGAAAAAATTGTTTTTATTACCGGTGTCAGCAGCGGTTTTGGCCGTGCGCTGGCGCAGGAAGCGCTGACCGCAGGCTATCGCGTGATCGGTACGGTGCGCAATACAGAGGCAAAACACGCGTTTGAGGCGCTGTCATCCGACCGCGCTTACGGGCGCATCCTGGATATTACGGATTTCTCCGCGATCGACAATGTCATTGCCGAAGCACAAACCAGCGTGGGGACAATTGATGTGCTGGTGAATAACGCGGGTTACGGTCATGAAGGAGTGATGGAGGAGTCATCGCTGGACGCCCTGCGCCACCAGTTTGAGGTTAACGTGTTCGGCGCCGTCGCCATGATGAAAGCGGTACTTCCAGGCATGCGCCAACGGCGTCGCGGGCACATCATCAACATCACCTCAATGGGGGGATTTATTACTATGCCGGGCATTACTTACTACTGCGGCAGCAAATTTGCGCTGGAGGGGATTTCCGACGCGCTGGGCAAAGAGGTGCAGCCGTTTGGCATTTTTGTTACCGCCGTCGCGCCCGGTTCGTTTCGTACTGAATGGGCGGGCCGTTCGATGATCCGTTCGCCCCGCTCGATTGCCGATTACGATGCGATTTTCGATCCTATTCGCAAAGCGCGCGAGGAGAAAAGCGGCAAGCAACTGGGCGATACAGCAAAAGCCGCCCGCGCGATGCTGGCCATTATGCAAAGCGCTACGCCGCCTGCCCACCTGCTGTTAGGTAGCGATGCGCTCACGCTGGTGCGGGAGAAGCTGGCGACGCTGACAATAGAAATCAATGCCTGGGAGAGCGTGACACGTTCCACCGACGGGTAACCTCCTAAACAACCGGGTAGCCACTACCCGGTTGTGTCAAAACCGGCTGACGCACTCCATCGCCACGCTTCGGAAGGCGGCGAAATTGGCGCAATCACAAAGCCTTGAAGCTGCGCGCTCGCGCAGGAAGGTGACAAAAATATCGTAGATCGCCATCGCCTCTTCATACTCGCTTTTACTGATCGCCAGCAGGAAGATGACATGCGCGATCTCCTCGCCCCACTGAATGCCTTTTGGTGCGAGCACGGTGTAGACAACGGTTTTTTTCGCCAGCAACCCCAGCGCATGCGGCAACGCGATGCCTTCGCCGAGCATGGTGCTGACAATCGCTTCACGCTCCACCACAGAATCCACAAACTCTGCGCCGACAAAACCTTCATCCTGAAGCTGATCGCAAAGGGTTTTAAACAGCGTCTGCTGATCCATCGCGCCGTCGATAATGCGGAAATGTGCGGCATCAAAATACTTTTCCAGCATCCACGGGCGCGTTCTGTCCACCAGCACCAGTTTGCCAATCTGCTCCAGTTGGTAATCGGTGGGGAAAGGCGCGATGGTGACGATCGGTTTGTCTTTCTCGCTGATCCGCGCGGTGGAAATAACAAAATCTTCCGCAATACCATCGCACTGCTCGTAGTCGCGCAGCGTCACGGTGCGCGAGACAACAATTTGCGGATATTTGCGCGCCAGCACCGCTTCAATCATCCGCACCATCGCATTTCCGGCATCGCACACCAGCAGCACACGCGGCTGGCGCTGGTAGCCAATGTTGTAGTGGCGCTCAAGCCCTACACCAATATGCAGCACCAGGAAGCCAATTTCGTTTTCGCTGATGACATACGGCGTATATTTGCCCCAACTGGATACCGCCGCCAGCGTCATATCCCAGGCCATCGGATAATGCTGTTTGATGTTATCCAGCAATGGGTTAGGAATCATGATCTGGTAGCGCACGCGGGTGATCATGGTTTTAATGTGCGTCAGTAAATCGGCGTGCAACTGATCGTCGTTTTGCAGGTTGTAGTTATAGTGCGTGTTGATATAGCCGAGAATGTAGTTCACCAGCGTTTCGTCGTCGTCCGCGCTAATCGCGCTCGGCGCAATCTCCTGCACGCGCCGCCCGGCAATATGCACCCGCAGCCAGTGCTCTTCCGACGCTGCCAGCGTTTTTCCCGCCAGTTGCTGTAGCGCGGCAGAAATGGCGCGCGCCGCATCGCGCACGTTCTCATCACCATCTTCGGCGGTAAATTCCGAGAGCGGATACCCTTCGCTGATACGTCGCACCGCCACTGCACAATAGAGGCGGATAAACAGATCGCCCTCATCAGTCAGGCGGATGTGGTAACGGCTAAAGCAGTCATGCAGAATGGCGGCCAGTGCTTCCGGCACGCCAGGATTGAGCGCCTCTTCGGTAATCAGCGGGTTGTGGGCGTTCTGCTGCGCCAGTTCAAACAGCAGATCCGTCAGACAGGCGCGCAGCGCCATCTCGCTGCCAAACAGCTTCATGCCGTGGCGCGGACGGGTTTCCAGCGTCAGGCGATAACGGGAAAACCACTCACGCACTTCGGTCATGTCGTTTTGCAGCGTGGCGCGGCTGACAAACCACTCATCCGCCAGATCTTCCAGCTTCAGGGAAAAAGCCGAGGTCAGAAACCGCACCACCAGGTAGTGCACGCGTTCCGGCCCGCTGCGGGGAATGCGCAGCGCGCGCGGGCGGGTGGCCTGTAATGTCTGATAACGCGTTGCGTCATCGATCTTCAGTTGATAACCGCTGCCGCGCGTCAAAATAAACTGTGCGCCGTGGTGCTCCAGCAGCGCATTTAAGGCGGTGATATCGGCCCGAACGGTACGCGTGGAGACCGACAGCCTTTGTGCCAGTTCATCCTGCGGCAGTGTCTCGTTTTGCAACATCATAAACAGCTGCGCTAAACGTTGGTTCGGGAATCGCACGTCAGTCTCCTGGCTTAGTGAGAGGAAATGACCATCTGAGATGGGCTGCCCACCGGTGTGTAATCCGGCACAAAACTGAGCTTACCGTCCTTCGCAACGCGAAAACGGGTGATATTGTCGCTGCGTTGATTCATGACGTACAGCCAGCGCCCCTGTTTATCCAGCGTCAGCGAGCGCGGATAGTCGCCGCGCGTCCAGATATCATCCTGATGTGCCAGCGTGCCATCCGGCTGTACGCTAAAGTGAGCCACGCTGTTATGCAGACGGTTAGCCACATACAGTTGTTTTCCATCCCGGCTGAGTACCAGACCAGCGGCAAAGCTGGTGCCTTTGTACGTTGCTGGCAGTGCAGAGGTAGTTTTGCCCTCTTTCAGCGTTCCGGTTGCGCTGTCCAGCGTGTAATACGTCAACGTTGAAGCCTCTTCATTGATCAACCACAGCCCATCGCCTTTTGGCGTAAAGACAAAGTGACGCGGCCCGGCGCCTTTTGAAGACGCGTTGATAAAAGGTGGTTCGTTAGGCGTTAACTTGCCACTCTGCGCCTCCAGGCGGTACTGATAAATGCGATCCAGGCCCAGATCGGTTGAGAAGACAAATTTCCCTTGCGGATCGGCGGCAATCATATGCGCATGCGGGCCGTTATGATCGCTGATGGCAAAGCTGCCCCCCACGGCTGCTGCGGGTTTGGCGGCTCCCGGTTCGCCCTGATCCTGGTGGCTGTCCACCGCTTCGCCGAGGCTACCGTCAGCTTTTACCGGCAATACGGCAATCGAACCACTGACATAATTCGCCACCAGCAGATAGCGCCCATCCGGCGTCAGTGCCAGATAAACCGGCCCGGCACCGCCGGATGACACCTGGTTCAGTTCCTGCAATGCACCGTTATCGTCAATACGCAACGCCTGCACCACGCCCTTTTCCACTTCGCTGGCGACATACAACGTTTTGCCATCCTGCGAAACGGTAAGCTGCGCCGCATTCGGCAGCGTGCTGACCAGCGTTTTGTTGCCCAGCGCGCCGGATTGCGGGTCAACGGTAAAGCGGTAAACGCCTTCGCCGTTGGGGTTGTAGGTTCCCACCCAGGCGTACTGCGTCTGGGCTATGGCGCTGGTCGCCAGCAGGGAGAGTGAAGCAGCAAGCAGATGACGGGCAGTGTGCATGGTGGCTCCTTTATGGTGTGCGTTTCCCTCCCACAGGTTGCGGGAGGGCAAAATGTTTACTTCACTAACGCTTTGGTCATTGCCAGTAACTGGCGTACATCAGCCGGACGGGTATCACCGCTCGCTTTATCGATAATCGAGCTGTAGATATGCGGGATAATTTTGCTGACGCCCGCTTCCAGCGCGATGTGCAGGATTTCGCTGTAGTTCTCCAGATCGATACCGCCGGTCGGTTCCAGCCAGAAGTCATGGCGCGCACAGGCATCGGCAACCGCCTGAAATTCATCACGGCACTTCAGCCCGCCCATCGGGAAATATTTAATCGAGCTACCGCCCATATCCTTCAGCAGGGCAATGGCGGTTTCCACCGGCACAATACCGTCGGCCGTCTGGCTGCTGAGCGGCCCGGTAGAGATTTTCACCAATCCTGGCGTGCCGGTCGGCGAGACCAGACCGTTAACCACTGTTTCATTCTGCCCAAGCAGCGCGCGGCTGGTTGCCACGCCGGTAAACACCTGGTTGACGTGCTGCGGCTGTACGTCGCGGGAGATGGCGCTGACCATCGCCGACTGGTTCGGATCGCCCGCGCCAAGGCCGACAGAGAGCGCATTATCGATACGCGCTGCGTAGTCGCGCATATCCGCCACTGCCGACGCTACGTCCGGGTAATTTTTGGACAGCACGCCGACCAGCACATGGCCTTCAGCCGCTTCATAGATGGCGCTGGCATTCTCTTTGCTTCCCGCCAGCACATTCAGGCAAACGCGATCGCGGTAAAAGTTCGGGGTCAGTTTCATGCGTGTTGCTCCTTCAATTCTTCGGCGATGCGGCGATAAACAATCGCCAGTTGCTCAGCGCTCACGCTGCGCACATCGGCTTCGATAATGCCTTCATTGGCTTTGTAGCCACGGAAATAGATGGCGTATTCACCCTGTTTCAGCGCGCTGACCAGTTCGCCGGTGGCGATGCCGGTTACCGCCTCATCAAACTTGATTTCGCTGCGGGCAATGTCGCGCCCTGCGCTGTCCCATACCACGCGTGCGCTCACGCCTTGCAGCGTATTGAGCTGGTCGATAAACGGCGTCATCTTGGCGACCATCTCCGCCCCGCTCTCTTTGCGGGCGCTCAGATAGTGTTCGATGGCGCAAGTCAGGCCAAGAATGCCCTCTTTGCCGACTTTCATGGCGCGGCCAATGCCCGCCGTCTGGCGTTTCACCCACTCAACGTACTGGGTTTTGCCGATCACCAGCCCGCTGGTTGGCCCTTCGATGGCCTTCGCGCCGCTGTAAATTACCAAATCGGCCCCGGCGCGGTAGTAGCATTGCAGATCCTCTTCTGCTGCAGCATCGACAATCAACGGCAGGTTATGCTTACGCGCCACCACCACCGCCTGCTCCACGCTGAGCATGCTTTTTTGTACGCAGTGGTGTGATTTGATGTAGAGGATCGCGGCCGTGCGCGGCGAGATTGCCGCCGCCAGTTGATCGGCAGAGCATTCGTTGGCATAACCCGCTTCCACCACTTTCCCGCCGCCGAGCGCCACCATCGTGCCAACCGGTGCGCCGAAGTTCACGTTGTGACCGCGCGGCAGCACGATTTCGTTGTTCTCCATCACCGTGCTATGCAGATTCTCCAGCAGCCAGTCGCTGTCGCGCACCAGCACCGCAGCAACGGATTGTGCAATCCCCGCCGAAGCGCAGGAGACAACGGTCGCCGCTTCAACGTCCAGCAGCTTCGCAATGTATTCGCCGGTTTTGTTCACCAGATCTTTCATTTCGAAGTAGTGATTCATGCCGCCAAGCACGGCTTCCACCACTTCCGGGCGCGGGGTGGAAACGCCCAGCGCGGTCATCCGGCCGGAGGCGTTAATCACCTGTTTTAAATTGTACTTTTCATAAATCGAAGGCATGTTCTGCACTCCCTTGTTCGGTCAGATAGCCTTTGCCCGCGCGAATGGCGGCCAGCGGCGTGAGTAACTGTTCGGCCTGCAGGCTGTCGTTTTCCGCATCGGTGAACAGTACCGACTGGCGACGCAGGTCAAAAATAGTCAGATCGGCGTCGAAGCCGACGGCAAGGCGCCCTTTATGCTTCAGACGCAGGCCAGCGGCGGCGTGGTCAGTCACGCAGGCAATCACCTGCGGCAGCGACAGGCCAATGGCGAGGAATTTGGACATCACATTTGCCAGCGATCGTACCGGGCCGTCGATCCGGTTGCGGCAGTAGATATCGGAGCTGATGGTCTGCGGCAGAATGCCGAGGCTGATGGCCTGTCTGGCCACTGCAAAGCTGAAGCTGGCGCTGCCGTGCCCGACGTCAAGACGCACGCCGCGCGCAATGGCGCGCGCCACGGAAGCGCGTAATTCGCCACCCGGTGCCAGAATGCGGTTCGGTTTGCCGTTATAGCAGTGGGTAATGATGTCGCCGGAGGTCAGCAGCTCCGCGATTTCATCGAGGTTCGGCGGGTTGTTGCCGATGTGTACCATCAACGGCAAATCGCCGTTGGCTTTCTGGATCGCCTTCGCGCGTTCCAGCGGCGTGATGCCGTTTTCGCCGACCACGCTGCTGCTCATGCGCGCTTTCAGGCCGACGATAAAATCCGGGTGGCGTTTCACCGCGTCATGTACCGCGTTCGCGTCGATATTAGCCATGTTAGCCAGCTCGTTCTGGGCAATCAGCCCGACGCGGGAGATATTCAGCAGCGCATACACTTCGGTCGCCGCCTCGCGGGTAATGGCATAAAAATCATCGACATCATCAGCACCGGTACTGCCTGCATCAATCACCGTCGTCACGCCGGTGTTGATGCCGACGCTGTCCGGTTCATCATGGTAAATCGGCGAATTCGGGTAGCAGTGCACGTGGGAATCAATCCACCCGGCGCTGACATAGTGTTCGCCGTGCAGATCGAGCGTTTTAACCGCCGGGCCGTTTATCTCGCCCAGCGCGGCGATTTTCCCTGCCTTGATGGCGATATCCGTCAGCGTATCGTCAACCAGACGCGCCCGGCGCAGGAGTAAATCAAACATGCGAATCTCCAGTAATAACGGGCGCCGCAGCGCCCGTAGGGTTCAGAGGGCGACCGGGAAGATGGAGCCCAGCAGCATAGCGCCGAGGATCGCGCCGCCCGTAATCGGTTTCTGCCAGAGGTAGAACAGCAAAGCACCAACCAGCGAACCAATACCAATAGGAATGGAAGCGGTCATCGCGCTGAGGATAATCAGCGGCCCAAGGAAGCGGCCGGATGCGTTACCCGCGCCCATCATCACATCTGCGCCGTAGGTGGAATCGCTCTGGTTGATGGTGAACTTACGCGCCAGGATGATCAGGTAACCAATGGCCAGGCCAAGTACCAGGCCGGTTGCCAGCGAGGCGACAAAGTTTTCCACCGGGAAGAGGATCCCCGCGCCCAGTAACAGCGCCGGAACACCGAGGCCGACACCGGTCTGGATTGCGCCGCCGATATCAAGGATACCGACCAGCGAACCTTCGATAATGCGGGCGAACAGGAAGCTGGCACCAAACGCAGCGACCGCGCCGTATACGCCGGTGTCCATGCCGGAACGCAGCATCGAGACAAACGCCACTTCGTTAAACGCGCCGATGCCGTACAGGTAGTACATATGTGTCCCGGCGAATACGCCGGAAGAGAGCAGACCAACAAAGATCGGGAACGACCAGTCGGCGTACCAAAACCCTTTATTCTGTTCCATTTCGCTTCCTTATTTGCCGCTGAGCGAGTTGTGGATGAGCTCCAGCCAGTTCGGCGCGCTCAGGTGGAAAGACTCGATCATTTTCAGATCGAAGCCGCGGAAGAACGCGCTCAGCACAAACAGCGCGACAATGGCCGTCATCATCACTTTGGTGACGCGATTCCAGCCGCTCTCTTCCACACCTTTACCAATCAGAATGCCCAGTACCAGGCCCGGTACGGCGTTGCCCATAATCAGCTGCGCCGCGCCGCCAAAGACGGTCGCCCAGAAACCCGATTTTTTGCCTGCGTCGATGGCTGCCAGCCAGAAGATCACCGGCATGACGGTGTTCACCAGCAGGTTGGCCGCCGGAACCAGCACTTTAACGGCGGTGACCTGCAAGGCCGCCGGAACGGAGGAAGCGGTCAGGTTAAGGAAGGTGACGACCACCATGCCAATCAGGCCACAGGCGATCGCCATCTTTTTCGGATCGTGCAGGGTTTCGCCGACGTTACGGTTTTTCACCATCAACGCCGCCGCGCCCCAGTTCGGAATGATGCGGTGGTCAACGTCCTGGGTAAAAGAACCCGCCGCAACGGACGAGGCCCAGGCGTTAAAGAAGAAGCCTAAGCCGAATGAGAAATGCGATGCGGGATCGCCTTCGCAGGAGTTCAGTTCGCCCAGTGTACGAAATGCGCCCATCCCTTGAGTGGTCGGCGCATGGAACATGCGTGCAGCCCCCGCGCCAACACCGACGCCAACCAGGCCGCCGATGATGAGCGATTTTATTAGTATGATTAAGAACATCAGTCTGCCCTCTTCTACCCAGCGGAGGTGATTCACCGGGTATGCGTTGAGTTATTTCGTGACGAAATCCACTTTATCGAGATTGATGGCGGTCACGTTGACGGTGACGTCCAGCTCCACGCTGTACGTCCGTCTTTCCCGACGCAGAAAGAGAAATAAAAACGCCTCTTTCCGTATCGTTTCCTGCGCATGAACAACCTGCACATCCTGTGGCTCGATACGCAGTAAAATCTGCGGCGACGCTTTCATCACCGCGGCCTGAACCTGGTTCAGCGCATCCGCGAAGGCGCGCGCTTTCGCCTCGCCTTTTCCCTTAACCCTGACCGTGGTGGTGAACTGTTCTTTCATGGTTATGCGCCGTATTTTTTCTGCCACGCCTGCACCAGGCGCTCGCCTAATTCTTCTTTGTCCATAAAACCAAAGCCGAGAACATTGCAGCCCTCATTAATGGCGGTAACGCCCTCTTCCACGGAGCGCATACCATATTTGGCTTTATAGCCGTGTTTGTTCTGCGCGGTGATGGCACCCGCGCCGCCACTGCCGCAAAACGAAATACCGAAGGTGGCGTTTTCTGATTTCATCACGTCACCCAGTTTCATATCCGCCGCGACACCCGGCACCACCACGGCGCGGCCGCCCGCTTTTTCAACGCCAGCTGCGACTTTCTGGCCTTTGCCAAGACGATCGCCAATCACTACGGTAATTTGTTCCATTTTTTGCTCCTCAGAGGTTTTCTTTTGCCACTTCGAAGTGCACCGACAGCAGCCAGGCTTCTTCTTCCGGAAGATTGCCAAACGCTGCCACCACTTCACGGGCCAGGTTCATTGATTCAGGCGAGATTTCATCAAACAGGCTGGCATCCACTTCCGGCAGCGGTTCGCCGGTCACCGACCGGTGCGCCATCGCGCGAACATGGGAGGTCAGCATCTGCTGCTGTACCGCATTCGGCGTAATGCCGTGATTGCTCAGCAGCGCATAGACCTGCGTCAACATGCGCCCGGCAAGGGAGGCTGTTTGCTCCGCCCGATCTTGGGCATCGTTCATTACCGCTCCGTTATTCACTCGTCGTACCCCATTCATCTCGTTGAGATAAAACTAACGTTGCGGGTTACGAGTTTGTAGCGAGGAGTTTTCCACTTCAAAGTGGAAAGGGAAAAGGCGTTAGTGATCTGCGCCACATAAATCGTCAGGGAAGAGATATATCACTGCGCAGGCATCACAGATTGACGCAAAAGAAGCGGAAAAACGTCCCTCATGGAGCAGAAAAAAACGCGGAAGCCGAAGGGAAAAGCGTGAGCACAATAAGGTTTTCTTATTGCTGATCCGCCTTCAGTTCACGCAGAAGATGATCGGTGAAAGAGGCGACCAGTGGTTGCAGCGGACGGCCAGGCAAACGCAGCAGATGCATCGGTCTTGGCGGCGGCAGCCACTCTGGCAGCACTCTGCACAGCCGACCAGCGTCAATGTCCCGTTGCAGCGTGATAAAAGCATGCTGCACAATCCCCAGCCCGCTGAGCGCCGCCTGGCGCAACGCCTCACCGGAGTCGACCATCAGCCGGGGCGCGATCGCAATCTCCTGCGTGCCGGATGGCCCTTCCAGTTGCCAGCGATGATCCGAGCGCCACTGGCTGAAGCTGACGCAGTGATGGTGCTTTAGCTCGTCCGGCGAACCGGGCACACCGTGGCGAGCCAGATAGTCCGGCGAGGCAGCAAGTAACATGCGATACGGCGGAAGGGGAATGGCAACGCTACCGTCATCGTTAATGGCACCGATCCGAATCGCCAACTGAAAGCGCTCTTCAATTAGCGAGACTTTACGGTCGCTGAGCACCATCTCCGCATTCACGCCCGGATAATGCTGCAAAAAACGCGACAGGATCGGCGTCAGCACCCGATTCCCCCAGGCAACCGGCGCGCTGATGCGCAGCAACCCGGCGACATTTTCATACAACTCGCTTGCCAGCCCATCCGCGTCACGCACCGTGGCAAGAATTTGCAGCCCATACTGGTAGAAACGCTGGCCCGCATCCGTTAACCCCTGGCGCCGCGTGGTGCGATGCAGCAACTGACAGCCCGTTCGTAGCTCCAGCTCGCGCACGTGTTTGCCCACCATCGCGGGCGTGATCCCCAGCGTTTCTGCCGCCGCCGTAAAGCTGCCGCGGGTCACCGTCGTGACAAACGATTCAACGCATTTCAAATAATCCATTTTTCGCCATTCCAAATTTTTAGTATCAAATGAAGATAATAAACCCGCATTTATCCTCGTATAGCGGCGAGAAATAATAATGTGGTTATCATCTGCGGGATTTTTTCATGATGCAATCGCTGGTTTTTGATCAATTTGGTTCCCCCGAAGTGCTGTGGTTGCGCACCAGCCCTGCGCCGGAACCGGGCGAAGGCGAACTGTTGGTGGAGGTTTCCGCCGCCGGGCTGAACTTTGCCGATATCTATCGTCGCCAGGGGCGTTATCCGCTGGCGGGAACGGCGCCGTGGGTTGCCGGTTACGAAGGCGCGGGGCGCGTGCTCAATGTCGGCGGCGGCGTGGAAGGCTGGCAGGTGGGCGATCGCGTCGGCTTTGCCGATGTTCCGCTGGCGCATGCCAGCCATATTCTGGTGCCGCAGGATCATGCTATTCGCCTGAGTGACTGGATTTCGGAAGCGGAAGCCGCATCGATATTGTTACAGGGCTTAACGGCGGATTATCTGTTGCATGACATCTTACTTGTTGAACCGGGCATGCATGTTGCGGTGCTGGCGGCAGCGGGCGGTGTTGGCAATCTGCTGACGCAAATGCTGGTGGCGCGCGGTGTGCATGTTTTCGCTGTCGCCTCCAGTAAAAGCAAACAGGCCGCCTGCCTGAACAATGGTGCCGAGGTCGCGACCGATTATTACGGCTGGTCAGAACAGGTACGCGCCTGGCATTCATCAGGCTGCGATATCGTTTTTGATTCGGTGGGCAGCACGCTGCTGGAAAGTCTGCAGAGCCTGAAAGATGGCGGCCGGGTGGTGCTCTTTGGTATGTCTGGTGGCAAGATCCCGGCCTTTGATCCAACCGGATTGCTACTGAAATCCGCCGGCGTTATCGGCGCCGATCTCTGGACGTACCTTACCTCGCAACAAGAAAGACAGCGCCGCGCAGATAGGCTGTTTGCGCTATTGAAAGCCGGGGATATCACGTTGCCCACGGTGACATCATTTCCGCTGTCCCGCGGTAAAGAGGCGCATAGCCTGCTGGAGAACCGGTTGTTTAGCGGCAAGGTAATGTTGATTCCGTAATCGGCGGGATCAACATACCGGATGGCGGCTTCGCTCCAGGGAATGGGCGCTCTGCGATAAACATTATGCTGTCGCAGGCGCCAGCCTGCGCGATAACGCAATCCCGGCATAAAACAGCGCAAAACAGAATACGCTCACCAGTATCAACACGACGGGTACGTCCGTTGGAGGCATAAACGCAAGCAGCACGCCTGTCACTGCCGGATTTACCGCTCCGCCAAGGCTGCCCATGTTCTGAAATGAGAAATAAAAGGCTCTCTCTGCAGGTGGCGCAATCTGGTCAATGACCCGATATTGCAACGGGGCAAAAATAATCTCGCCGAACGAGAAAAAAAACATTCCCGCGATCCAGACGACCCGGCTTTCACCGGCGACGCTGAAGATAAATAACCCCACTACCAGGCATATTGTCCCTGCCAGGAATCCCATGGCGAATGAGTACTTACTCATGAGATTGCCGGTAATGTACTGGAACAACACAACCGTAATCGCGTTGGTGGTAATCAGAACAGAGACAATATTCCCCACGGTTACCGCATCATGATTCACCATCAGAATTTGTGAAATACAACTGGCAAACCGCTCAAACACGAAAGAGGCAAGGAAAATAGCCAGCGTGAAAACCAAAAGAATAATAAGCCGCTGTTTATCACGCGCGGATGTATGCAATGAAGGAGACGCCGCGGCTAACGGCTGTGTTCTCATCGTCAAACCCGCCGTCGCGACAATGGCCAGCATGCCCAGGATGGCAGATAAAAGAAAAGGGAAATAGACATGATTTCCCACCAGCCAGGCGCCGATTAATGGCCCAACCATCCAGCCGATGTTGATAAACGTATAGTTCAGGGAAAAAACGCGGGTTTTCCCCTCATCACTGAAATGGTCAGAAATAAAGCACTTAATGATCGTGGAATATAATGCGTAGCAGCAGGTTATCAACGTAAAGCAGATAACAAAAACAGCCGCAGAGTAGAAATACCTGAGAATTAAAAATGAGAAGGAAAAAATAAGCAGCGATAATGTCAATAATAATTTATGGCTGAAAAGGTTAGCCAACTTTCCACTGACGATACTCAATAAAATCCCGACAACAATGGCCAATGTGAGTATGTTGCCGGTATTAAGGATAGACATTCCCAACTGGTTATGTAAAAACAGCGGCAAAAACGGGAGAGTCACGCCTCTCCCGACTGTCGCAATAAAAGACCCAGTCACCAGCATTGCAATATTACGTCTGCCGGTGAGCGGATAATCTATGGCATTTTCGTTAATCAATGGAGTAACTCCAGTTCCATCTCCTGTTGAACCTGCGCAAAAAAACCGCACAGATCGTTTTCCAGCATCTGATGGTTCGGATAAATAACCTGTTCGTTCAATGGCACGCCGGAATGAATATCAGCAAGCCAGCGGAATATATTGTTTCTAGAGACATTGTTATAAAGGACAGGCATATAGCCACCCATAATTCTCGGGTTAACTTCGACAAGCACCGGTCCTGATTTCATCAGGATCAATTCAATATCGATCCTCCGGGGTTGAATGATTCCAGCTTGACATAAAGATGAGAATTGAACTGCCGGTCTTTAAGAATCTCCATCAATGGCGTATTGCCAATTGAATCCGTGATATCACCTGTCATAGGTATTTAATCCATCAAATTGTCACAAAAATAATACAGCCAGCCACCATAAGCCAGCCTTATAAAGCTATGCCCCAAATTAATAACAGTCAATCAACAGGCACTACTGCTCAAATAATCGCCTCATTGTTTTTATACATATTTTTCATGTGGTTACAATAAAATCACTTATAGACAACAAATGATAACAGTGACAATCAGATAAAAATTAGAATGTATTTTTATAACCGTGCAAAAAGACAGGATATTCAACCAGACAGAGTCTGGCGAATAAGTTTTATTGTTCATATTGCGATTACAGCGAAATATTGTTTGCAACGCAGAGATCCCTTCATGGAATTATTCTAATCTTTGTATTCGGCATTTGTGATAATTTCATCGCGTTAAAATAAGGCAAATAATCTTCACCTATGATACTGCATAAGTAATATTCCGGTGTGTTTTCTGGAATATTTCGGATAACGATTTAATATGACAAGAAATAGAGCCATCAAATGTGGTCATTATCGGCTAAATACGGAAAGGCATACGGGGGATAAAAAAGTGTCTCTGTGACGGGGATAAGGGGGAAACCGCTATCTCCCCCCTGAGTAATGCTTTATACGTATTGCTCAAAGCCGATTAACGGTACTTCTTGTGATAGGTGTTGCGCGTGTCAGCAAACCCTTTCGCTGCCGCCTGCGCTTCTTTCACTTTGCCTTCGTTGGCCAGCTTCAGCGCACCGTCAATTTGACCCACCAGGATATCAAAACCGTGCCGGAAATCTTTCATCTCGGCGCTGTCCGGCGCTTTGCCTTCCAGCTTCGGCGGTGTGGCTTTTTGTGCATCCAGCGCAGCGGTACGCATTTTGGTTAACGCATCTTTCATTTCGGTGGCGTCACTGGTTTTCTGCACCACTTTGAGATTTTCGTTGAGGGTATCCATATCATCACCGAGATCGGCGGCAAACACCGTCGAACCAACAAACAATGACGACACAGCAAGGATCGCTAACAGATTTTTACGCATTGCTCACTTCCTTTTTATTATTCACGCTTAAGGCGCACTGCTTTGCGCCACGGAGTAATGTTATTGTCCGGCGATTTTCATCTCCGGTAACAACACTGAACCACACTGAATGTTACTGCGCTGTTCAATATCGTCACCGATGGTAACAATATTGCGCCACATCTCTTTTAAGTTGCCAGCGATGGTAATTTCGCTCACCGGATACTGAATTTCACCATTTTCTACCCAGAAACCGGAAGCACCACGGGAATAATCGCCGGTAATACCGCTCACGCCCTGGCCCATCAGTTCGGTCACCACCAGACCGGTGCCCATCTCTTTCAGCATCTGCTCAAAGCTCAGGCCCCGCCCGGCAATGCGCCAGTTGTGAATACCGCCAGCGTGGCCGGTGCTTTTCAACCCCAGTTTACGCGCGGAATAGTTGGTCAGCAGCCACTGCATCAATACGCCATCTTTGATGATATCGCGGCGTTCGGTACGCACGCCTTCACTGTCGAACGGCGTCGAAGCCAGCCCTTTACGCAGATGCGGATGCTCTTCAATGGTCAGCCATTCCGGCAGGATCTGTTTGCCGAGATAGTCGAGCAGGAAAGTCGATTTACGGTACACCGCGCCACCAGCAATCGCGCCGACCAGATGACCAAACAGCCCGGTTGCCACTTCATGACCGAAAATTACCGGCGCTTTCATGGTCGGCAGCTTACGCGGCGAAAGGCGCGACAGCGTGCGCTTAGCGCACTCATCGCCGACCCACTCCGGCGTTTTCAGATCGTTGATATCACGACCAATGGTGTACGCGTAATCGCGCTCCATTTCGCCGTTCTCTTCGGCAATCACGCAGCTCGACAGCGAATGGCGGGTGGAGCAGTAGCTTTGCAGCATACCGTGACTGTTACCGAAAACTTTGATGCCGTAGTGGCTGTTGAAGCTGCCGCCTTCGGTATTGGTGATGCGTTTGTCCGCTTTCAGCGCGGTTTGTTCAGCACGAGCCGCCCATTCAATCGCCTCATCCGGCGTCACTTCCGCCGGGTGGAAAAGATCGAGATCCGGCGCGTCGAAGGCCAGCAGCTCTTTGTCTGCCACGCCCGCGTAAGGATCCGGCGAGGTGTAGCGGGCAATATCCAGCGCGGCCTGCACCGTACGGGCGATGGCATCCGGGCTGAGATCGGTGGATGATGCGCTGCCTTTGCGGTTCTGGTGATAAACGGTGATCCCCAGCGCGCCGTCGCTGTTAAATTCTACATTCTCCACTTCACCGTAGCGTGTGCTGACGCCGATCCCGGTGGTTTTGCTGACCGCCACTTCCGCACCGTCCGCTTTCCCGGAGGCCAGCTCCAGTGCTGTGGAAACCGCTTCTTCCAGCGTTTTGCGTTGTTGTGCAACTTGTGTGATTACTTTCATCGCCAATGCCATAATTAAGGGAGAGAATCTTTGAAGTCTAACAGAGAACCGTTTTTCAGTGCGCGCCTTAACTGGTAACATTAGCCTCTTTTTTTAAGGAGCCTGAGATGACAAAGCAGCCCGACGACTGGCTCGACGACGTGCCCGGTGATGATATTGAAGACGAAGATGATGAGATCATCTGGGTCAGTAAAAGTGAAATTAAGCGCGATGCTGAAGAGTTAAAGCAGCTTGGCGCGGAAATGGTAGATCTGGGGAAAAACGCGCTGGATAAGCTCCCGCTCGACCAGGATCTGCGTGACGCCATTGAACTGGCGCAGCGCATCAAAAAAGAGGGCCGCCGCCGCCAGCTGCAGCTGATCGGTAAACTGCTGCGTCAACGCGACGTGGAACCTATCCGCCAGGCGCTGGATAAACTGAAAAACCGTCACAACCAGCAGGTGGCGTTTTTCCATAAGCTGGAGCAGCTTCGCGATCGTCTGATCGAAGAGGGCGACGATGCGGTGCCGGATGTGCTGAACCTATGGCCGGACGCCGACCGTCAGCAACTGCGTTCGCTTATCCGCAATGCGCAGAAAGAGAAAGAAGGCAACAAACCGCCAAAATCCGCGCGGTTGATTTTCCAGTATCTGCGCGAACTGGCCGAAACCAGCGAGCAGTAATCGCCCGATAATCCCCCTCTCCGCCAGGAGAGGGATTTTTCCCCGCTTTTTTATCGCCTTTATGTATTACGCCTGTCTGGCTGAATCGTTAAAGCTAAAATCATCACCGATCACAAATTTACTATCGTTATACGTTTCATTGCTCTCATAAATGGGATCAATATTCGCTTTTCATACATCATTCTGCGCTGTTTTTCATCAGATGAATCGGATCACATTTTCTCCACTGCGCAAAACGTAAATTTTCGCCGTGGTGACGATAATCGATTCAGCTAAAAAGGATGAAATGATGAAAAAGAGAGTAATACTTTCCGCTCTGGCCCTGCTTATCTCTGGCCCTGCGATGGCGAAAACCTGGGTGCTGACAAGTGCTGAAGGCGGCACAGAACAAGGAAACTGGCGAATCACCAGCGATCAGCTGAACATCAAAGATCAGCAGTTCAGCATTGAGCAGGTGGTACTGCACGGTGGCAAGCAGGAAGGCAGTAAAGTCATTAAACTGAGCAGCAAAAACGGCCTCACCATTGCCCTTAGCCCGACGCGCGGCATGAATTTGCTTTACGCCGACGGTTTTGGCGTACATCTGGGCTGGAATTCGCCGGTTAAAGAGGTAGTCAACCCGGCATTTATTAACCTCGAAAGCCGTAACGGACTGGGCTGGCTGGAAGGTTTCAACGAGATGGTGGTGCGCTGCGGTTATGAATGGACTGGTCATCCGGTCACCGCTGACGGGCAGATTTATACCCTGCACGGCAAAGTGGGCAACACGCCGGCATCCCAGGTTTCGGTGGATGTCAGCGAAACAGCGCCTTATGAAATCCGTATTCGCGGGCTGGTAAAAGAGAGCGCATTTAAAAAAGTGGATCTGCAAACGCAGACGGAACTGCGCTATATTCCTGGCAGCAACAGTTTCAGCCTGCATGATGTGCTGACCAACCATGCGGATTACCCACACGACTATCAAATTATCTATCACAGCAACTTCAGCAAACCGATTCTCGAACAGGGCGCGCGTTTTATTACGCCATATGAAAATGTCAGCCCCTTCAATGACTATGCCAAAGGCGGCCTGAAAGAGTGGCAAACCTACGCCGGGCCGACCAAAGGCTTCGATGAGATGGTGTTTAATATCAAACCGTTAGCCGATGCCAGCAAACAGACGGTGGCTGCGCTGGTGAACAAAGCGGGCGATATAGGGGTGGCAATTAGCTATAACACCGAACAACTGCCAGTGCTGACGATGTGGAAAAACACCGATACGGAAAAACAGGGCTATGTCACCGGGATTGAGCCGGGCACCAGCTATGCGTATCCGGTGACCATTGAACGCGCGCAAAAACGCGTAAAACAGCTGCAACCGGGCCAGAGTACACGCTTCGATCTGACTTACACCCTGCTGCATAGCAGCAGCCAGGTGGCTGACGTAGAGAAACGAGTGAAAGAGATTCAGGGCAGCAAAACGCCACAAACTATCGACACGCCGATGGCAAAAGAGTAATCCACAGCCATAAAAAAAACCGCGCTGGTTTCCCGGCGCGGTTTTTTTATTTCAGCCAGCCGTCAGAGCTTTTCCGCTTCGGCCTCAGCTTTTTTCGCTAAGCCATCAAGCAGCTTCTGGTGAATGCCGCCGAAACCGCCGTTGCTCATCACCAGGATATGATCGCCAGGCTGCGCGGTTTTGATGATCATCTCCGCCAGCGTATCGACATCCGCGCTCCAGTGAGCAGGCTGCACGCAGGCATCCGCCACTTCCGCAACCTGCCACGGAATATGCTGTGGTTGCAGCAGGAACACTTCATCAGCACGTCCCAGCGACGGCGCCAGATCATCTTTGCAGATGCCCATTTTCATGGTGTTGGAGCGCGGTTCCAGCACGGCGATGATTTTCGCCGTACCGCCGACTTTACCGCGCAGCGCGGCCAGCGTGGCGAGGATCGCCGTCGGGTGATGCGCGAAATCGTCATACACCGTTACGCCGTTCGCTTCCCCGCGCAGCTCCAGACGACGGCGGGCATTGATAAACGAGCCCAGCGCACTGGCGGCATCCGCCGGTGCAACGCCAACATGGCGCGCAGCGGCAATGGCCATCAAACCGTTGTGCATGTTGTGCTCGCCCACCAGCCCCCAGTTCACCTGCCCGACACATGCGCCGTCCAGCCATACTTCCCAGCTTGAGGCATCGGTGGTCAGTTTCTTCGCCTGCCAGTGGCCCTGTTCGCCCACCAGTTCCTGCTCGCTCCAGCAGCCCATCGCCATGGTCTGCTTCAGGTTGATGTCGTTTTCTGGCCAGATGATTTTCCCCTGCCCCGGCACGATGCGTACCAGGTGGTGGAACTGCTTCTGAATCGCCTTCAGGTCATCAAAAATATCCGCATGATCGAATTCAAGGTTATTCAGAATCAGCGTGCGCGGGCAGTAATGAACGAATTTGGAACGCTTGTCGAAGAACGCGCAGTCATACTCATCGGCTTCAATGACGAAGAAAGGGCTGTCGCCCAGACGCGCAGAAACCTCAAAGTTCCCCGGAACGCCACCAATGACAAAGCCCGGCTTGTAGCCACAGGCTTCGAGGATCCAGGTTGCCATCCCGGCGGTGGTGGTTTTGCCGTGCGTACCGGCAACGGCAACGACCCAGCGATCGCGCAGAACAAAGTCATGCAGCCACTGCGGGCCGGACATAAACGGAATGTTTTTCTCCAGCACCGCTTCCACGCATGGATTACCGCGCTTCATGACGTTGCCGATAATCACCAAATCTGGTGCAGGATCGAGCTGGCTTGCGTCATAACCTTCAATTAGCTCAATACCTTGCTTTTCAAGCAGCGTGCTCATCGGCGGGTAAATATTGGCGTCGGAGCCCGTCACCTGATGTCCCAGCGAACGCGCCAGCAAGGCCAGGCCGCCCATGAAAGTGCCACAAATCCCCAAAATATGAATGCGCATACGTTTTTATCCTTTCCAAAACTGGCGCACATTTTACGCATATGTTTAACGTCTGAGAAATGCATTTCAGGATAATCCCCATACTGCTGGCGCGATTCACCTGAGCACGGACTTTTGAATCTTTGTTAGTATTGTTGTATGTCCGTCGCGTTTTCGACTTCGAAAGCGCTGGCTGTTAAGGTTCAGGCTGTTTACTATCCGGAACTTGCTGTCGCCAGCAACCTGAAACCTTCAGGACAAGATCGCTTTACTCCATATACATGCAGGGAAAGTGTTATGAAAACGTTAGGTGAATTTATTGTCGAAAAGCAGCACGAGTTCTCACACGCCACCGGTGAATTAACTGCTTTGCTGTCGGCGATAAAACTGGGCGCCAAGATCATTCATCGCGATATCAATAAGGCCGGTCTGGTCGATATCCTGGGTGCAAGCGGTGCTGAAAACGTCCAGGGCGAGGAGCAACAAAAACTCGACCTGTTCGCAAACGAAAAACTGAAAGCTGCACTTCGCGCACGCGATATCGTGGCCGGTATCGCTTCTGAAGAAGAGGACGAAATTGTCGTTTTCGAAGGTTGTGAACACGCCAAATACGTGGTGCTGATGGATCCTCTTGATGGCTCATCGAACATCGACGTTAACGTCTCTGTCGGGACCATTTTCTCTATTTACCGCCGCGTTACTCCTGTCGGCACGCCGGTTACGGAAGAAGACTTCCTGCAACCGGGCAACAAACAGGTTGCTGCGGGCTACGTGGTCTACGGCTCGTCCACCATGCTGGTTTACACCACCGGCTGCGGTGTTCACGCCTTTACATACGATCCATCACTCGGCGTTTTCTGCCTGTGCCAGGAGCGTATGAAGTTCCCGGAGCGTGGCAATACCTACTCCATCAACGAAGGTAACTACATCAAATTCCCGCAGGGCGTGAAAAAGTACCTGAAGTTCTGCCAGGAAGAGGATAAAGCGACCAACCGTCCGTATACCACGCGCTATATCGGCTCGCTGGTCGCGGATTTCCACCGCAACCTGCTGAAAGGCGGCATCTACCTCTACCCAAGCACCGCAAGCCACCCGCAAGGGAAGCTGCGTCTGCTGTATGAGTGCAATCCGATGGCGTTCCTCGCTGAACAGGCGGGCGGCAAAGCAAGCGACGGGAAAGAGCGCATTCTGGATATTCAACCGGAAAGCCTGCACCAGCGCCGTCCGTTCTTCGTCGGCAATGAGCACATGGTTGATGATGTAGAACGTTTTATGCGTGAATTCCCGGACGCGTAAGCGCAGGGAAAGAGGAATAAAGCGCCACATTTGTGGCGCTTTATTTTAGCGCACGAAAGTCCGTTTAACGCGCCCGGAGATGAGGAAATACGGCACCCAAATCGCTGCGCTTATCGCATTGCGAATCAACGCTTTCACCGTTTCGAAGACGAACGGCAGCCCGATAAGGTAGTGCGCCAGCAATAAATCAACACCGTAAAAAACCAGCCAAATCAGCAGGAAACCAATGTAAAAGCGCGGAAGCTGACGCTTTTTACGAAAGAACAGGCCGCAAACAAACAGCGTATAAGCGAACATGGCGATATAGAAAACCAGTTCGTAAATCAGCAGCGCTTTCGGCCCTGTGCCGATGACACTGTAGTGCTCCATCAACACTTTGGTGGTGGTGTTAATCGAGACAATGATCGCAATCAGCGACACCAGCAGGCCAATCGCCGGTACAAACAACCAGCCGCGGATCTTTTTAAACTCGCGCTCTTCGCACACCGCGCAGTAATCGCTGTCTTTCAGCGCTTCGTTATCACATTGAATACAAACACCCATTTCCCTTCCTTGATTATCCCTGGGTTTGCAGGCGGAATGATGCCATCGCTTGCAACAGCTCGCGCGCCTGCTCTTCCAGCGAACGGGTCGCGGCAGACGATTGTTGTACCAGCGCCGCATTCTGCTGCGCGGTTTCATCCATCTGACTGACCGCTATATTGACCTGCTCAATGCCCCGGCTCTGCTCCTGCGATGCGTTGGCGATTTCGCGCATCAGTTTGGTCATACGCAGCACTTCTTCGGCGATTTCATCCATCGTTTCACCCGCCTGCATCGCCAGATCGCTGCCTTCAGAGACCTGCGCCTGCGAGCTGCTGATAAGCTGGCGGATCTCTTTCGCCGATTCGGCGCTGCGGCTGGCAAGATTACGTACCTCCCCGGCCACCACCGCGAAACCACGCCCCTGCTCTCCCGCACGCGCCGCTTCGACCGCGGCGTTCAACGCAAGGATATTGGTCTGGAAGGCAATGGCGTCAATCACGCTGAGAATATCGGCGATGCGATCGGAACTGCTGGAGATATCGCGCATTTTTTCAATCACATAGCACACCATTTCGCTGCCGCGATCGGCGGTATCGGAAACGGTTTTAGCCAGTTTATGCGCCTGTTCGGCGTTGTCGGCGTTCAGTTTCACCGTGGCGGTGATCTGCTCCATGCTGGCAGCCGTTTGTTCAAGCGATGTCGCCGTTGATTCCGTGCGTTGCGACAGATCGACGTTGCCAGCGGCCAGTTCACGGCTGCCGGTATCGATTTGCGCGCTGGCATCGCGAACACGGGTAACGGAGCTTATCAGCGAGTGACGCATCTCTTCGATGGCCGCGTTCAGACGGTTAAACTCTTTACTGCTCGCCTCGGCTTTAACTGCGATCAAATCGCCAGCCGCAACCTGTTCAAGCTGTTCGATCGAACGATCCAGCGGTTTCAGCAGCATATGGCGCAGCGCCAGCCAGGCCAGCACGATAATCCCGGCCACCAGCAGCGCCACCACCAGAATCAGCAACATCACAGCACGTTTGCTGCTCTGTACAGCGTCCACTTCCGCTCTGCCGCGAGCTTCGCCCCACTTCTGGAAGGCTTGCATATCGTTATCGAACTGGCGGGAGATGGGGATCAGTTTGTTTTCCAGTAAATCGTAGTAGGCATCCGCACTTTGCTGATTCAGCGCATCCTGCATCGGTTTAATGCCCTGGTTCACGTAATCGCCGTAGCTTTTCGCCACCTGGGCAAGCAGTGCGGAACCCTGCTCATCATCCACACCGGAGGCGATCACGTCACTGAGAGACTGTTCGCCCTGCGCGATTTCGCCGTTGATCTGCTTCACGGATTTCGCCGCGTCATCCAGCAGCCCCACTTCCATCATCCGCACCGCCTGGCCAGCTTCGTTACGCGCCCGCAAAATCAGCGTGTACCCCTCGCTCAGGCGCGCCATTTTTTGGCCCTGAAGTTGATTAATTCGCTCCAGCGACGAGGAGCTTTTATTGAGTGCATACACCCCGATGCCGCTGACCAGCAGCAGCAGAAACGTCATAACAGCCAGCAAAGAAAGTAAACCAGTACGGATCGAAAGCGTTTTAAGCATGATGTGAATTCCGGTAGCAGCGATACTTTTTGGCGTAAATTAAGCCCATTTCGTCAGTTATCGACCGCTACCGGATTTACTTTAGGAGAAAGTAATTATTTCAATATGTTATTACTTTATTGCCGTTGTGTTAACGCGTGTGACAGGAGAGCTTTGACGGTTCTCCCACAGCACGGTCAGGCCACGTTGCAACGCGATAAAAATAAACAACAGGATGCCGATGGCGATTTTCGTCCACCACGAGCTGAGCGTCCCATCGAAGTTAATATAGGTCTGGATCAACCCCTGAATCGCCACGCCAAACAGCGTTCCCAGCACCGTACCCACGCCGCCGCTGAGCAGTGTCCCGCCGATGACCACCGAGGCAATGGCGTCCAGTTCCACACCTACGCCCGCCAGCGCGTAACCAGCCTGGGTATAAATCGAGAAGACAATGCCCGCCAGCGTCGCAAGGCCGGTAGAAAGCATATAGATGCGAATGGTGGTGCCGCGGGTGGAGATCCCCATCAGGTTCGCCGACGTCGCATTGCCGCCAACGGCATACACTTCATTGCCAAAACGGGTGCGGTGAGCGAGGAAAATCCCCATGACCACCACCAGCAACATTAATAATCCCATAGCGCTCAACCGCCCGCCGCCAGGGATCATCCACGCAAGGCTGGAGAGTGAATCATAGATCGGGTGATTAATCGGAATCGACTCTTCCGAAAGCAGGTAGCTGACGCCACGCAGGAAGAACATCCCCGCGAGAGTAATGATAAATGCCGGGATTTTTAACGCGTCGATCAGTAGCCCCATAAACGCGCCGAAAGCGCAGCCCATCAGTAAAATAATCGGGAAAGCGAGCAGCGGCGAAATTCCCCAGTCACCGATCGCTTTTGCCAGAAAGACACCGCTGAAGGCGATCACCGAGCCGACGGATAAATCGATACCGCCGGAGAGGATCACGAAGGTCATACCAACGGCAATGATTCCAAGAAAAGCGTTATCCGTCAGTATATTGCAAATCACACGCGTCGAGGCGAAACCGGGAAACTGCGTCAGGCAGTAGAGATAACCGAGCACAAACACGCCTAACGTTATCATCAGCGGCAAATTACGTTTTATCATGACCGCGTACTCCTTTAATCAGCGCGATAAAGCGCGGCGACTGGACAATCAGTACGCACATCACCACCACCGCTTTTACGACCTGGTTGAGTTCCGGCTGGAAACCGGAGAGCAAAATCCCGGTATTCATACCCTGAATAATCAGCGCGCCAATCACCGAGAGTACAAGGTTAAAGCGCCCGCCCATTAACGAACCACCGCCAATGACCACCGCCAGAATGGCATCCAGTTCCAGCCACAGCCCGGCGTTATTGGCATCTGCGCCGCGAATATCCGCCGCGACGATCACCCCGGCGATAGCTGCGCACACGCCACTCAATACGTAGGTCAGCATCACCACGACGCGCGTATTCACCCCGGCGTTTTTTGCCGCGCGAATATTAATCCCTGCCGCTTCAATAAACATGCCGAGCGCCGTTTTACGGGTAAACAACCAGAACAGCACCAGCGTGAGCAGCGCGATAATCACCGGCGTCGGGAACAGCAACAGCGATCCGCTGCCGATCCACGCCAGTGACGGCGCGTTAAAAGTGACGATCTGCCCGGAGGTGATTAGCTGCGCCACGCCGCGCCCTGCCACCATCAGGATCAGCGTGGCAACAAAAGGCTGGATCTTGAGGATCGCCACCAGAATGCCGTTCCACAATCCGGCCAACACGCCGGTGCCCAGCGCGGCCAGCAGCACCACCGTCAGGCTGTGCCCGGAGACGGTGAGCGATGCCGCCGTTGCACCCGCAATCGCCATTACTGCGCCAACAGAAAGATCGATGCCGCCGGTAGCGATCACCAGCGTCATACCAATCGCCAGCAACGCGACGGGCGCCGCGCGGTTAAGAATGTCGATCGGGCTGCCGAACAGGCGACCATCCTGCAGCACCACCTGATAAAAATGGGGCGCGACCAGGCTGTCCACCACCAGAACCAGCACCAGCGCGATAAGCTGGGGCGTTCCGGTGGGCCAGTTAAAGCGGCGCTTCGGCTGCCCGGTTTGACCCACAGTTTGAGGCATCACACTCTACTCCTTACGCCGCAATGGCATTCATGATCGCCGGAACCGACAGCTCTGCGAGCGGGATCTCCGCCACCTGTTTGCGATCGCGCATGATAATCACGCGATCCGCATAGCCCACCAGCTCCTCCAGTTCAGAGGAGATAACCAGCAGCGCCAGACCATCGGCGCAGAGGGTTTCAATCAGACGAATGATCTCAGCGTGCGCGCCGACGTCGATACCGCGCGTCGGTTCATCGAGGATCAGAAATTGAGGCCGGGTCAGCAACCAGCGCGAGAGCAACACTTTTTGCTGGTTGCCGCCGGAGAGAAACTCAATCGGCTGCTCAGCGCTCGGCGTGCGGATCCCCAGCTGGCGGATGAAACGTTCGGCAATCGCGTTTTGCTCTTTGCGTGGAATCGGCCGCAGCCAGCCGCGCTGCGCCTGCAACGCCAGCACAATGTTTTCACGGACGGAGGCCGCCGCGATAATGCCGTCGGTTTTGCGATCTTCCGGGCAAAAACCGATCCCCAGGCACGAAGCCTGGTGCGGTGAACGGAGTGTCTGGCTTTTACCTTTGATGATCGCGCTACCGCTGTCGGCGGGTTTGATGCCAAAAATCACTTCGGCGGTTTCGGTGCGCCCGGAACCCAGCAGCCCGGCCAGGCCGACGATTTCGCCGGGGCGAACTTCCAGATCAAACGGCGCGATGATGCCTTTTTTGCCATAGCCGCTGAACGCCGCAACCGGTTTATCGCTCAGTAGCGTACGACCGGCGCGCTGAAGCGCGTTGCTGTCCAGTTCGCGGCCCAGCATCATTTTCACCAGCTCGATTTGCGGCAGTTCACGGGTTTCACGACAGCCAACAAAACCGCCGTTACGCAGCACGGTAATACGATCGCTAACTTCATAAACCTGATCGAGAAAGTGAGTGACGAAAATCAGGCTGACACCCTGGTCGCGAAGCTGACGCATCAGCGTAAACAGCATCTCCACTTCCTGGGTATCCAGGCTGGCAGTCGGTTCATCGAGGATCAGCACTTTGGCTGACAGATCGATGGCGCGGCAGATCGCGACGATCTGTTGCATCGCCACCGAAAAACGGTTGAGCGGCTCGCGCACATCCAGCGAGAAACCGTAAGATGCCATCAGCTCGGTCGCGCGTTTTTCCATCTCTTTGCGGCGCAGCAAACCAAAACGCCGCGGTTCGCGGCCAATAAATAAGTTATCCGCCACCGACATATTCGGCAGCAGGTTCACTTCCTGGTACACGGTACCGATGCCGAGCTGCTGTGCATGGGCGGTATTTTTGGGGTTGATCTGCTGACCTTCCAGCCAGATAGCCCCTTTATCCGCATGATAAACGCCGGTCAACGCTTTAATCAGCGTTGATTTCCCGGCACCGTTTTCCCCAAGCAGCGCCATGATCTCGCCACGCCGCAGGCTGAAGTCCACGTTATCGAGCGCTTTTACGCCGGGAAAGAATTTACTTAAGCCTTCGGTACGCAGGATTTCCTGGTGTGCTTCCGCGTTCATTGTCGACCCCTTAAACCGTTACCCTCTCCCCGCTGGGGAGAGGGTTTTCGCGACTCAGTAACCCATATTTTTCTTTTTCTCCAGCTCCTCTTTTGCCGTATCCGGCAGATAGAGCGTGGATTTGGTGATGGTCAGCTTCGGCGGCAGGGTGCCGTCTTTTTTGAATTTCTCTAACGCGTCGAACGCCGGGCCAGCCATGTTCGGCGTCAGTTCGACGCTGGCGTTGGCTTCGCCGTCAATCATTGCTTTATAGATATCCGGCACGCCGTCGATGGAGCCGGTCAGGATATCTTTGCCCGGTTTCAGGCCCGCTTCTTTGATCGCCTGAATCGCACCAATCACCATGTCATCGTTATGGGCGTAAACCATGCAGATGTTTTTGCCGTTGTTTTCCGCCTTGATGAAGCTCTCCATCACCTCTTTACCCTTACTGCGAGTAAAGTCGCCGGATTGCGAACGGATGATCTTAATGTTGGGGGCTGTAGAAATCGCTTCGGCAAACCCTTTCTTACGATCGATCGCCACGCTGGCACCGACGGTGCCTTGCAGTTCGACGACGTTACACGGTTTGCCAGCCACGGTTTTCACCAGCCATTCGCCAATCAGCTTGCCTTCAAGAATGTTGTTGGCGGTGACGGTGGTCATATAGAGCGATTTATCTTTAACATCGATGGAGCGATCGAGCAGGAACACCGGAATTTTGGCGTCTTTCGCTTCTTTCAGTACCGGCTCCCAGCCCGTTGCCACCACTGGTGCAATAAAGATCGCGTCCACGCCCTGAGCGATAAACGAACGTACGGCTTTGATCTGGTTTTCCTGTTTTTGCTGACCGTCGGCGATTTTCAACGTAATGCCGCGTTTGCTGGCTTCGCTTTTCGCGACGTTGGTTTCAGCGGCTCGCCAGCCGGATTCTGATCCGACCTGCGAAAATCCTACGGTTAAAGGGGCGGCCATCGCCATAGACGACATGGCTGCCGAAACTGCTGTGACAAGAAGTAAGCGCTTCCACATAAGAGCATCCTCGTAGGGTTATTGTTGGCTACAACTTCACCTGCGAGGAAAACTATAGACAAACCGCGATGTAACAGAATGCGTTACATCACAAATCGGAAAAGTGAATGAATTGTTGATTGCCAGTTGAGATCTGGCGCGCGAAATGACGCACTCTTATGTACCCTAAATCCGCTCTTGATCTTACGGAAATTTAACTGTTGCAATGAGGTGAAAAATTACGCTGTAATCGCTTCCACAAAATTATTCAGTATGCTGCTATTGTTATGGATAAAACGGTCATAAAAAGGGAATGCGAAACGCTCTGAAAATGTGTGCGTAAGTTAAAACAGGCCAAGACATTCACCGCCAGTTGGCTATAATACCCGGCACTTGTTTGCCACACATTTTAAAGGAAACAAACATGAGCTTATTGAACGTCCCGGCGGGTAAAGATCTGCCAGAAGATATCTACGTGGTTATCGAAATCCCGGCCAACGCTGACCCGATCAAATACGAAGTTGACAAAGAAAGCGGCGCGCTGTTCGTTGACCGTTTCATGTCCACCGCGATGTTCTATCCGTGCAACTACGGTTACATCAACCACACCCTCTCCCTGGATGGTGACCCGGTTGACGTGCTGGTGCCGACGCCGTACCCGCTGGAGCCAGGCTCTGTGATCCGCTGCCGTCCGGTTGGCGTACTGAAAATGACCGACGAATCCGGCGAAGATGCGAAACTGGTTGCTGTTCCGCACACCAAACTGAGCAAAGAGTACGATCACATTAAAGATGTGAACGACCTGCCGGAACTGCTGAAAGCGCAGATCACCCACTTCTTCGAGCACTACAAAGATCTCGAAAAAGGCAAATGGGTGAAAGTGGACGGCTGGGACAACGCTGAAGCCGCGAAAGCGGAAATCGTTGCTTCCTTCGAACGCGCTGCCAAAAAATAATACGGTTTAATAAAAAAGCCCCGGTACGCATTATGCGCCCGGGGCTTTTTTTATGGCTGCGCATCGATGAAATGCCTTATCCGGCCTGCACTGTGCAACGATCTGTATTAAGCGTTGGTCGGGTGCCAGCAGACGAAAAATTCCTGTGGCCCACAAAAAGAAAAACCGCGCCCTGTGGCGCGGCTCTCTATGACTGATTACTTCTGGTACTGTTCCCTGTCAAGCCAGTTACCGCTTTCAATCAAGGTTCTTCCCTCAACCGAACGCTGGTACACATACATCCAGGCGCTGCCATAAGGCGTCTGGATCAGTTGACGTTTGTATTCGCCCCCTGCGGTACGTAAAGCATCCAGCTCACCGAGCGTTGCCGCATCGATGCGATAAACTTCGCCCTTCACGTTTCCTTCGCCCGGAACAGCCCCCGGGTAATGCCCCAGACTATACAGCTGATGATTTTCGACACAAAAGTCCCCCAGCCACTGAGCGTTGGTCATCCAGTGGCTGTTGCCCTGCTTGCGTCGTAAACTGCCGTAGACAAATATTCGCATTGCTAAAACTCAAACTGATAGAGCAAATCTAGTGCCTGATCTACGCCAGACACCGCTTCAAGATACAGCTTAGGCATCAGGCGATAACGTAACGTGAGAGTCGCCAGTGAGTCAAAAATTCCTACACCATATTTGACCTGTAGACCCGGCAGAACATAGCCGCTGACCACCACCTGGGAGGAGTCGCCTACCCCCTGAGTATCCAGCGCCAGATTGCTGACGCCAAATGTCTCGCCGATTTTACCCACAACCTGACCACTTTGTGCAACCCCTAAGCCAATCAGCATAGAAGTCATTGCCGCGCTGTCGCTCTGCTCGCTATCCAGACCCTGCCCGCGCAGCAGATAAGAGAGCGCCTCCTGCTGTGACATCGCCGGATCGGAGAAGATCTCGGCTTTTGGTTCATCGGCCGTACCGGTGACGCGAACCCCGGCGATAACATCGTTTTCGGTTGAGTCCGGATTACGGATCGCCTCAATGTTCAGCAACAGTTGATCCGGCGGACCGGAAAACAGCAGTTCGCCTTTGCGCACAATCAGATCCTGGCCATACGCATGGAAACGCCCTTCAGGGATATTAATTTGCCCGTTCAGCCCCAGACCTTGCTTATCCTGCGCCACTTTCAGGTCGCCGGTCAGCCGCGCTTTCAGGCCGAAAGCATCCAGCCGCACGTTATTGCCGACGTGGACAGTCAGATTGCTGTTGATCGGAATCGACGCGCTCTTTGGCTGCTCCGGTTGCAGATCGTTGTTGAGCATCACTTCATCGCTGGAGACGCCCACAGCGCTTTCCGGCAGATCGTGCACCACAATGCGCGCCCACGGCACATCGACATTTCCGTCGAGCGTAAACAGGCTTGGCGTGGCTTCAAATACCACATCCGGCGAGACATCCAGCCGCACCATCGGCGGCACAGTAATGCGTACTTTACTGCCTTTCGCCGCCACGCGCGCGCGCCAGTTATCCAGTTGCCGCCAGTCAGCATCCCCACTGAGGTTGATCTGCCCCTGCCCGGTACGCACCACGCCCTGCAACGTCGAACTCATGCCGTTGAAATTGATCGCCAACTGGCTGGGCTGCATGTCAAATGGCATAAAATTGCCCTCCACATCCAGCCCATTCAGCCCCAGTTGCCCGAACAATTGCGGGCTTTGTGCATTCCCCGCCAGCCGCAGGTTGGCATTCAGCGTCCCTGCCGCTTTCTCGCCGCGGCTAAAGATGGCGTTGGCCATCGCCAGCGAGAAGTTACGGATATTCACATTGCCGCCCAGATTACGTCGGCCCTGCGGATCGGTAATCTGTAGCTGACCATCAAACTGACCGTTGTTCGTCAGGTGAATCAACCAGCCGAGATCGGCACGATTGTTATGGAGCTGCGCATTCAGGTTCAGGGTATCGAACGCCACCGGCAGCGGCGCGCCATTCACCTCCTGGGTGACCTTCACGCCGCGCCCGGAAAGCGTCACCTCGCCCTGCGGCAGGCCCGCTTTGGTAGTGTCCCAGCTCACATCCGCCTTACCACTGAATACGCCGCTGGCCTGCGTGGTATCCGGCATAAACGGTTTCAGCATCGCCAGATCGAAGCGGTTCAGATTCACTACCGCCCGCCCTTCCGCACCTGCATCAATGGTCTGCGGCACGCACAGTTCGGCGTTGGGGTTCAGCCAACAGTGCGGGCCGATAGCGATTTTCTGTTCCAGATTACGGTAATCAAGGGTGATTGGCCGGTTGATCGACCATGGACCAACTGGCGTGGTAAAGCGGGTATCGCTCAGCGTCCCTTTCCAGCGCTGCTGCTGGCGATCGAAGCTTCCGGCCAGATTCAACTGCCCGGAAACCGGCTCGCCCTGCACGCGCAACTGCAACTTGTGCTGCTTTTCGTTGCCGTCGGCATTCAGCGTCACCAGGCTGAGGTTCACGCCCGGTTGGGCGATACGCTCAATGCGTGCGTTGAGTTTCCCGGCGATCTGATCGCTGGACGTAACATCTCCTTCAACGCGAACGCGGGCGACAGACAGCTCCTGCCAGCGCAGTGCATTGGCGGTAATGTCCACCAGCGCCTGCGGTGCATCGACCGTACCGCGCACTTTCACCACGCCTTTCGCCGTTCCACCGAGGCCCGGCAACGCATTATTCAGACCCGGCGCATCAATGTTAGCGTCGAGGTTCAAATCCTTAACCCCCAGCTCGCCTTTGATATCGGCGCTGTTTTTCCCCAGCGCCAGATGCAGGCCCGGGATCGTCCACTGCAAATAGCTGTTGCCCTTCAGTTGCCCGTCAACGCTCACTTTGTTTTGCTTCACGTTGCCGCTGAGCTTCAGCTCCGGCACATCCATCTGCCAGCTACCGCCGTACAGGCTGCCGCGGGTTTTGATCAGGCCATTCAGTTTTGACGGCCACTCGGGGAAGGCTTTTGCCGTATCAATACCGTTAAGCGTCAGTTCGCCGCGCCAGCTGATCGCCTGCTGCCAGTCGAGCAGCGCTTTCAGCTCGGTTTTCCCCTCCAGCGCGGCGACGGTCAACTTATCAAGGCTGATCTGCTGCGCGTTACCTTTACCGTCCAGCGTGATGGTTGCCGGGGGAATATCCTGTCCTTTCACCGCCGTACGGAACGACAGTGCGTAATCGGTCATTTTGCCGGAAAAGGTCAGTCTGGTATCGTCCGCCTGGAACTGTTTTGTCCCGGTAAACGGCCAGTAAAGTTGCTGGCTCGTCAACTCAAGGTTGAGCGGCAATCCCGCTTCGGCAAGCTGCGTTTGCGCCCGTAAAACCATATCAACCGGGCCGGAGAGATTCACGCCAACCTCAAGCTGCTTACGCATTTCGCCGCCGACTTTCAGCTTCACCTTCTCGCCCTTCAGCGGATCGATATTGAGCGTGCTGTTGAGGGTGATATCCACCGGCCAGTTATCATGCAGTTGCGCGCTGCCGGTGGCGTTGACCGTACCCTGACTGGAGTCGATATCCAGCGCATCAAGCTTCATCTGTCCGTCGATGCTGCTGACTTTCAACAGCAGGCTGCTGACCAGAAGATCGGTGTCGCCGGTCAGACGCAACTGTTCGCCGCGGAACTCCTCAATATTGAGGTTCAACGGCAGGTGCACATCGGTCATTTCCGGCAGCAGCGGTTTGTCAAACAGCGCTTTCAGCGTTTCGCCCAGCGGTTTTTCCTGCGGCTGCGGGTTCTGGATCTTCGGCTCCACCACCTCTTTTTGCGCGACATCGGCCACTTTCGGCAGCGCAATTAGCAACCCTTTCAGCGAGGTCGGCGTTAGCGTCAGGTTCTTTTCTTGCCAGTGCAGCCCGGTGCTGAAATCCATCACCGATACCGTGGTGTCATCGATTTTGATGTTTACATTGTTCAGCGCCACCCGGCTTAAGGTAATCGGATAGGGCGTGGAGAGATTCAGCGGCCCGCTCTCCTCTTCCTTTACGGGCGCGCTCTGCGGCATCTGTTTGCTGTCGATGGCGACGTTAATCTCTTTCAGCGACAGATCGTTGACGCACAGGCTGCTGTTACGCAGGCAACCCAGTTTGACCGCAAGGTGGATTTCCCCGGCATTAACTGCCACGCCAGGCTGCGTGTAGCGCAGGTTTCTCAGCGTCAGATCGCGCCAGCCGCCGGTAACCTGGCCGATTTCCAGCCCCGGCACCCAGCGGTTCGCTGCGTTAAACAGCAGATGCAGCCCGCTGGTAGTACCCACCAGAAAGGCCACGGTTGCCAGCAGCAGCAGGATAAACACCAGTACGCCGAGGCTGATTTTCTTCCATAAACTCATAATTCTGGCCCCAGACCGATGTAAAACTGTAATCCGTGTTCATCTTTGTCGCCGACCGGCACGGCGAAATCGAGCTTGATAGGCCCAACTGGCGATTCCCAGCGCACGCCAACACCGGTCCCGGTTTTAAAATCGCTGCGCCGGATGTCGCTGACCGCTTCGCCGCTGTCAACGAATACGGCGCCCCACCATTTCCCGGTCACGTTGTACTGGTACTCCAGCGAACCGGTCGCCAACTTGGATGCTCCAATCAGCTTGCCGTCATCATCTCTCGGCGCGATGGATTTGTATTTGTAACCGCGAATACTGCGATCGCCCCCGGCGAAGAAGCGCAGATCCGGCGGTACGCGGTTGAAATCACCGGTTTCGATCCAGCCGAGATTGCCGCGCGCCACAAAGCGGTGGCGATCGTAAAGCGTGCGGATCCAGACGTTTTGCGCCTGCAACACGAGGAAATCGACATCCGATCCCCAGGCGGTGTTGGAGTAATCGACCGAGTAGCGTTGCGAGTCGCCCCAGGTCGGCATCAGGCCGCCGCGCGAGCGGGTCCGGCTGATCATCACGCCGGGATAGAGCAGCATGGTGGTGTTGGTGACGCTGGCCTGCGTAAAGTGGTCGAGGCTCCAGCGCAGGTTAATCGCCCGCTGCCAGCCGCTGGAGAGATCCCAATAGCGCGACAGCGCAAGCGTGGTGGAATCCGCTTCAGTATCATTCAGATCGGTACGTTTAAAGCCGCCCTGCACCAGATAATATTGTTCCAGCGGGTTTTTCAGCAGCGGCATTTTATAGCTGAAATCAAGTTGCTGTTCAGGCGCTGAGACGCTCATGCTGGTGGTCAGGCTGTGACCGTAAGAGTTCATCCACGGCTTTTTCCACGTCGCTTTAACCCGCGGCCCTACATCGGTAGAGTAACCAACCCCCGTTTCGATGGTGTTTTCCGTACGTGGTGACACCACGCCTTTCAGCGGCAGCACTTTGGTCTTACGCGCTTTATCAAATTCCGGAGCAACCACAACAGAGTTAAACCAGCCGGTGGCGGACAAACGACGGTTCAGCTCCGCCAGATCCTGGGTCTGGTAGTAATCCCCTTCATGAAACGGGACGAGGTTTTGCAGATATTCATCGCGAATTTGCGAACCTTCAAAGGTCACCGCGCCAAAGCGGTAACGCTGGCCGCTGTCGTAGTCGATATCCCAGAAGGCCTGGTGGCGATCGAGCGCGACGCCAAGCTGGCTTTTAATGAACTGGCTGTCAAAGTAGCCTTTGCGCAGCGCCACACTGGTGAGGGATTTTTTGAAATTGTCGTAATCGTTATGGTGCAGCACAGTGCCAATAGCGGGACGCTTTTTGAGCAGCGCCAGGTAATCGCGGTCGTCACGTGCGCCGCCGCGCAGGATCACATTGGTGCCGCCAATCAACACCGGTTCGCCCGCAGAGACGCGGGCAATCAATACCTGGCGCCCTTTTGCTGGCGGCGGCCGCAGTTCGAAATCAATGGTAGGTTCGTAGTAGCCTAAGGCTTTCAACCCTTCGCGGATAGCATCATCAACACGTGCCTGAAAACGCCGATCCGGCGTCACTTCATCACTCTGGATAGTGGACAACTGAGCGCGCACGTTTTTTTGCAGTTCGCCCGTTAATCCCTCCAGTTGTAATCGTACATTCGCGGCAAAAGCCGTTTCACTCGCCAGCAACAAACCGGTAAAACATAAAAGACGGATCTTTGGCACGTTCTCTCCTGAATATCCTTGTTCCCACCTCTGGAAGGAAACGTAAGCGCAACTCCGCGCTGAGCCTGGTAGGCTTTTATGCAGAACACAGGCTGATAAAAACCCGCTAATGCAGGTTGAAAAACGGACGGCTAGCCCAAAATTTCTTATGTTTAAATCTAGCCTGATTTGTGATGTTTATTGTGTTAAAACACACGCCGCAACACAACCCTAACCGCAATTACTCTCGCCGGGAGGTATCACCGTGAGCTTTTTCAATAAAAAAGACCTTGTTTCTCAGTCAGATGCATTGCCCGGACGCAATACACCCATGCCAGTCGCCAGTTTACACGCTGTTAACGAGCATTCAATGAGCCATGTTCCGGAAGGTATGGAGATTGCGCTGTTTGCTATGGGCTGTTTCTGGGGCGTAGAGCGCCTGTTCTGGCAGTTACCGGGCGTCTACAGCACCGCTGCGGGTTACACCGGCGGCTATACGCCAAACCCGACCTACCGTGAAGTGTGCACCGGACAGACCGGCCATGCCGAAGCTGTGCGCGTGGTATACGACCCGAAAGTGGTGAGCTACGAGCAGCTGTTGCAGGTGTTCTGGGAAAACCACGATCCGGCACAGGGAATGCGTCAGGGTAACGATCTCGGCACCCAGTACCGCTCCGCGATCTACCCGCTGACGCCAGAGCAAAACGCCGCCGCGCGCGACAGCCTTGAACGCTTCCAGGCGGCCATGCGCAGCGCCGGAGATGCGCGAACCGTCACCACGGAGATCAAATCCGCAACGCCGTTCTACTACGCGGAAGATGAGCACCAACAGTATCTGTATAAAAACCCGCATGGATACTGCGGTATCGGTGGGATTGGGGTTTGTTTACCGCCGCAGCTTAACCCGTAAAACCATAAGGGAATTCTCAGGCAATTCGGCGAAAATTAAGCCTCTGGCAGCTTGCGACAGGCTTACGCTATACTACCCCTCGAAATTGCCGGCTCACCGCTTCGGGCCGGCTTTCATTGTGTTTACCACATGGATATTCAAAACCCCTTCCGAGGATCCGGTTAACAGCTGGATAAATTATGTTAAACAGCATCTTAGTCATACTCTGTCTGATCGCGGTAAGTGCGTTTTTCTCGTTGTCAGAGATTTCACTCGCCGCATCGCGAAAAATTAAGCTCAAACTGCTTGCCGATGAAGGCAACATCAACGCGCAACGCATTCTGAAAATGCAGGAAACGCCCGGCACCTTCTTTACGGTGGTGCAAATTGGCCTTAACGCCGTCGCCATTCTTGGCGGTATCGTCGGCGATGCGGCCTTCTCGCCCGTTTTTCACAGCATGTTGATCAACGTGGTTTCCCCGGAGCTGGCCGAACAGCTCAGCTTTATTATCTCCTTCTCGCTGGTGACCGGGCTGTTTATCCTGTTCGCCGACCTGACACCGAAACGCATCGGTATGATTGCGCCCGAAGCCGTGGCTTTGCGTATCATCAACCCGATGCGCTTCTGCTTGTTCGTTTTCCGCCCGCTGGTCTGGTTCTTCAACGGCCTGGCCAACGTCATCTTCCGCATTTTCAAACTGCCGATGGCGCGCAAAGACGACATCACCTCCGACGATATTTATGCCGTTGTGGAAGCCGGTGCTTTAGCCGGGGTGCTGCGTAAACAGGAACATGAACTGATTGAGAACGTGTTTGAGCTGGAGTCACGCACCGTGCCGTCGTCAATGACTTCACGCGAGAACGTGATTTGGTTCGATCTGCATGAAGATGAGCAGAGCCTGAAAAACAAAGTCTCCGAACATCCGCATTCTAAATTTCTGGTCTGTAATGGTGATATCGACCATATTGTCGGCTATGTCGATTCCAAAGATTTGCTCAACCGCGTGCTGGCGAATCAAAGCATGGCGCTCAACAGCGGCGTGCAGATCCGCAACACGCTGATCGTGCCGGACACCTTAACCCTGTCGGAAGCGCTGGAAAGTTTCAAAACCGCCGGTGAGGACTTCGCGGTGATCATGAACGAATACGCGCTGGTGGTCGGGGTTATCACCCTTAATGACGTGATGACCACGCTGATGGGCGATCTGATCGGCCAGGGGCTGGAAGAGATGATTGTCGCCCGTGATGAAAACTCATGGCTGATAGATGGCGGCACGCCGATTGATGACGTGATGCGCGTGCTGGATATCGATGAATTCCCGCAGTCCGGCAACTATGAAACCATCGGCGGTTTTATGATGTTTATGCTGCGTAAGATCCCGAAGCGCACCGATGCGGTGAAATTCTCCGGCTACAAGTTTGAGGTGGTGGATATCGATAACTATCGCATCGATCAGCTGCTGGTTACCCGTATCGACACTCGCGCGGCGGTGCTGACACCGAAGCTACCCGACGCGGAAGATAAAGGCGCGGCATAATCGCCTGCAGAAATATCAACGGCCCCTGTGGGGCCGTTTTTTTTAGTACTTAAACTACTGCATAGCACAACGGGTTGGTTAAGCCATCTCAGTTTGCAGACGCATAACCTGACGGTTGACTTCGGACATCACAGACAGATGCTGTTTGTCCTTCACTTTCGGGATAAGGATCTTACCCTTATCGAACTCGAAAGCGCCAACGTCCTTGATATACAACCGTCCACGGAACAGGATTTTTACGTACTTAGCCACCTGAAGTGGGTTGTAACGCTGGAAAATTTTCATTCTTGTTTCTCCTGTAAAGCATTACGCCCTTGCGGTACCACAATCGGACCAGCGTTGATGAGCGCAAATTTTAATGCTCAATGACTATAGTTCAGAACCTCACTCATACATAGTGTGAATAACTTTATTTACCTTTTGATGACAATTATTCAGAATATTCTTTTCAGTCCCTTAATCTGCGCAGTATAAAGCCACTTTTTTTCACAGATATGTGCGTCCGCCCGCAAACTGGCATCCTGCTTGCGGGAAAAACATATCGATCGCACTTATGATTAAAACCGTAATTCAAGTGGTCGGATCACCTGCATAACGATAAGGAAACACCATGACCCTACGTTCTATCCTGGCAGCGACATGCCTGTTACTGCCGCTGATGGCTTCAGCCCATAACTTCGAAACCAATCAGCGCGTGCCGCCTGTGGGCATTGCCGACAGAGGGGAGTTGATTCTTGATAATGACAAGTTTAGCTATAAAAACTGGAACAGCGCCCAGCTTCCAAGCAAAGTGCGGGTTGTACAGCATATTGCTGGTCGCACCTCCGCTAAAGAGAAGAATGCCGGGCTGATTGAAGCGATCAAAGCCGCAAATCTGCCCCATGACCGCTATCAAACCACCACCATCGTCAACACCGATGATGCCATTCCGGGCAGCGCTATGTTTGTGCGCAGCAGCATTGAGAGCAACAAGAAGCTCTATCCTTGGTCGCAATTTATTGTCGATAGCGAAGGCGTGACGCGCAAAGCGTGGCAACTGGACGAAGAGAGTTCTGCGATTATCGTGCTGGATAAAGAAGGCCGCGTGCAGTTTGCTAAAGACGGTGGGTTGAGCCAGCAAGAAGTGCAGCAGGTGATCGACCTGCTGCACAAGTTACTCAGTAAATAGAGACCCGAAAGCCGGGGTTGAGGAAGGATTCACGCGGGGTGTAATCCAGTGCACGCCCCTGCCAGTCGTGAACATGCGCCCCGGCGGCTACCGCAACAGCATGCCCTGCCGCCGTATCCCAGACGCTGGTTGGCCCGAAACGCGGATAGAGCTGCGCTTTCCCCTCCGCAACCAGGCAGAACTTCAGCGATGAACCAATCGCCGTAGTTTGATGTTCGCCTAACTGCTGCAAATACTCTTTCAGTTCATCGTCGGCATGGGAGCGGCTCACTACGACCAGCGGCGGACGCGCATCGCGCACCTGAATCTGCTGGTGATGCCCCGCTTCTTCCTTCCACGCTTTTCCTTCAGCGGCAGAGTACATCACTTTCAGTACCGGCGCGTAGACCACGCCCAGCACCGGTTTTCCCTTTTCAATCAAGGCGATATTGACAGTGAACTCGCCGTTACGTTTGATAAACTCTTTGGTGCCGTCCAGCGGATCCACCAGCCAGTAGCGTCCCCATGTCTGGCGGATTTCCCACGCGGGTGGATCCTCTTCCGAGAGCACCGGAATATCCGGTGTCAGCGCCTGCAAACCGCGCACAATCACGCCATGGGCCGCAATATCTGCGGCGGTTACCGGGGAATCATCGACCTTGCTGGTGACCTCCATCGGTTTGTGACCATCATATACCTGCATAATGGCGTCACCCGCTTCCCGCGCGAGTTGGCAAATTGCATCTAACATATCCACCTCTTATCTGTTCAGTGGTTTGTAACTCGTTGTTTTACTTATATCGCATTGCACCGGAATCCGCCATCTGTGATAGCGATTGCGTTTTCTTTGCTCACTTTTATGGCAGTATTCACAGTTCTGTAAGCAACAAAATGTACATAACAATTTCTTTTGTGGCTTAGATCGAAAAAGGATGCCTCTGATGATTAAGTTTAGTGCAACGCTTCTGGCGACGCTGATTGCGGCCAGCGTGCAGGCAGCAACGGTGGATTTACGTATTCTGGAAACCACTGATTTGCATAGCAACATGATGGATTTTGATTACTACAAAGATACCGCGACGGAAAAATTCGGACTGGTGCGCACTGCCAGCCTGATCAACGCCGCGCGGGGCGAGGTCAAAAACAGCGTGCTGGTGGATAACGGCGACTTAATCCAGGGTAGCCCGTTGGGCGACTATATGGCGGCAAAGGGGATTAAAGCGGGAGAAATTCATCCGGTCTATAAGGCGATGAATACCCTTGATTACGCCGTGGGTAACCTCGGCAACCATGAATTCAACTACGGCCTTGATTACCTGCACAAAGCGCTGGCGGGGGCGAAATTCCCTTATGTGAATGCCAATATTATTGATGCAAAAAGCAAAAAACCGCTGTTCACGCCTTACCTGATTAAAGAGACCGCCGTGCAGGATAAAGAGGGCCAAACCCACACGTTGCGCATCGGTTATATCGGCTTTGTGCCACCACAAATCATGGTGTGGGATAAAGCCAACCTTAACGGCAAAGTGACGGTCAATGACATCACCGAAACCGCGCGTCACTACGTGCCGGAAATGCGTGCCAAAGGTGCCGATCTGGTGGTCGTGGTGGCGCACTCCGGGCTGTCGGCGGAGCCGTACCAGGCGATGGCGGAAAACTCCGTTTATTACCTGAGTGAAGTGCCGGGCGTCGATGCCATTCTGTTTGGTCACGCTCACGCCGTCTTCCCGGGTAAAGATTTTGCCGCCATCAAAGGCGCGGATATCAGCAAAGGCACGTTGAACGGTATTCCGTCGGTGATGCCAGGCATGTGGGGCGACCATCTCGGCGTGGTCGATCTGGTGCTGAACAACGATTCCGGCAAATGGCAGGTGACGCAATCCAAAGCCGAAGCGCGCCCGATCTACGACGCGGCGGCGAAAAAAGCCCTCGTTGGCGAAGACAGCAAACTGGTCGCGATCCTCAAACACGATCACGATGCCACGCGTCATTTTGTGGGAAAGGCGATTGGTCAATCGGCCGACAACATGTACAGCTACCTGTCGCTGGTGCAGGACGATCCGACCGTACAGGTGGTGAATAACGCGCAAAAAGCCTACGTGGAGCACTTTATTCAGGGCGATCCGGATCTGGCAAAACTGCCAGTGCTCTCTGCCGCCGCGCCGTTTAAAGCGGGCGGGCGTAAAAACGATCCGGCCAGTTTTGTTGAGGTGGAAAAAGGTCAGCTCACGTTCCGTAACGCCGCCGATCTCTACCTCTACCCCAACACGCTGGTGGTGGTAAAAGCGACCGGTAAAGAGGTGAAAGAGTGGCTGGAGTGCTCTGCCGGGCAGTTCAATCAAATCGATCCCAACAGCGATAAGCCGCAAAGCCTGATTAACTGGGACGGTTTCCGCACCTATAACTTCGATGTTATCGACGGCGTGAAATATCAGATCGATGTGACACAGCCTGCGCGTTACGACGGCGAATGCCAGAGCATAAACCCGCAGGCGGAACGCATTAAGGATCTGACGTTTAACGGCAAACCTATCGATCCGAACGCGGTTTTCCTCGTCGCCACCAATAATTACCGCGCCTATGGCGGTAAGTTTGCCGGAACGGGCGACAGCCATATCGCGTTTGCTTCGCCGGATGAAAACCGCGCCGTGCTGGCAAAGTGGATCAGCGATGAAACGAAGCGCGTCGGGGAAATCCATCCCGCCGCCGATAACAACTGGCAACTGGCACCGGTTCACGCAAGCCACAAGCTGGATATTCGTTTTGAAACCGCGCCAACGGAGAAAGCCGCCGCGTTTATTAAACAGAACGCGCGTTATCCGATGCAAAAAGTGGGGAACGACGACATCGGCTTTGCGATTTATAGCATCGATTTAAACAAGTCGTGATTAACCCAATCCGGGAGACCAGGCTTTTGTCGGCCTGATAAGCACAGCGCCATCCGGCATCTTCCCGGTGGCGCTAACGCTTACCGGACTTACGCCACCTGTTTCGCATGATGCGCCAGCACCTGCGGAATATTCAGTTCTATCCAGTCCGCCAACGCGGCAACCTTCTCGCTGACCTCTTCGCCAAGCGGGGTCAGACTATACTCCACATGCGGCGGTACAACCGGGTATGCGACGCGGTTAATAAAACCATCCTGCTCCAGCCATTGCAGGCTTTGCGCCAGCATCTTTTCACTGACGCCGCCCATCTTGCGGCGCAGATCGCTAAAACGGTGCGTGCCATCGCGCAGCGCCACGAGGATCAACACGCCCCAGCGGCTGGTTACATGTTTGAGGACATCCCGCGACGGACACTGCTCGGCGAACAAATTGCCGTCGCGTACCAGTTCACTCAGGGTCCGGGGGGCAGAAGCTGTTTTCATACTTACCTTTTTGTACGTACTTACTAAAAGTTAGTGTGGATGATAGCTTACCACAACACTCACTAAACACGTAAGGAGAACACCATGATCGCACTTACCGGCGCGACCGGCCAACTGGGCCAGTTTGTGGTAGAAGAGCTGCTGAAAACCGTCGCGGCAAAACAGATTGTCGCCATTGTCCGTAACCCGGCGAAAGCCGAAGCGTTGAGCAAACAGGGTGTACTGGTACGTCAGGCCGACTACGGCGACCAGGCCGCGCTAACGCAGGCGCTGGCAGGCGTCGATAAACTGCTGCTGATCTCCAGTAGCGAAGTGGGCCAGCGTGCCGCGCAGCACCGCAATGTGATCAACGCCGCTAAAGCCGCCGGGGTGAAATTTATCGCCTACACCAGCCTGCTGCATGCGGATAAATCCCCGCTCGGCTTGCACGTCGAACATGTTGAAACCGAGAAAATGCTCGCTGAATCAGGCATTCCGTATGCACTGCTGCGCAACGGCTGGTACAGCGAAAACTACCTTGCCAGCGCACCGGCTGCACTGGCGCACGGCGTCTTTATCGGTGCCGCAGGCGACGGCAAAATCGCTTCGGCGACCCGCGCGGATTATGCTGCCGCTGCGGCTCGTGTGATCAGCGAAGAGGGTCATGCCGGGAAAGTTTATGAACTGGCGGGCGACAATGGCTGGACGCTGAGTGAACTGGCTGCCCTGTTAAGCAAAGCCAGCGGCAAAAACATCGTCTACCAGAATCTGAGCGAGGCAGATTTCGCCGCCGCGCTGAAAGGTGCAGGCCTGCCGGACGTGTTTGCTAATCTGCTGGCGGATTCCGATGCCGGAGCCGCAAAAGGCGGTCTGTTTGACGACAGCAAAACGCTCAGCAAGCTGATTGGCCGCCCGACCACACCGATCGCTGACAGCGTTAACGCCCTGGCGTAACGGTTAAATATTGGTTAATTTTTGTAGCTTGCCGCCAGGTCATCCTGAATAATGCAACAATGACCCGCGTGGAGATGCATTGTGGAAGGCGTACCAGAGCAGTTTAACGATGAGCGAGATCGCGCACGCTTTCGCCACCTGGCGAAGGTGCCGGGCGTTGAGCTGTACCACGCGCATATCTCCCGGTACGCATTCGAACCCCACACCCATGAAGCGTTTGGCATTGGCGCCATTGAAGCCGGTGCCGAACGCTTCCGCTATCGCGGCACGCAGTATGTCGCTCCGGCCAATTCCGTGGTCACCATGAACCCCGACGAGCTGCACACCGGCGAAGCCGCAGCCGACGACGGCTGGCGTTATCGCATGGTCTATCTCGATCCGCAGTTGCTCGAAGAGGTGACCGGCGTCCGCCACTGGTGGTTCAGCGAGGTAATGCGTCACGATCCGCTGCGCACCAGGCAGATCTGCACACAGATCCATGGCCTGTGGCACACCGACGATCCACTGGCGCAGCAAAGCATTTTGCTGGATCTGATCGATACTTTTCGCCCGCTAGCGCATCACGCGCCGCAGCGCCCGGAAGGCGCACACCGTTTTGAACGCGTGCGCGACTATCTGCACGACAACTATATGCACAGCCTGACGCTGGACGAGCTGGCAAGCGTTGCCGCGCTTAGCCCGTACCATTTTCAGCGCCAGTTCAAGGCCCACTTCCACGTTACGCCGCATCAGATGCTGATGGCGATCCGCCTGTGGCGGGCAAAAGCATTTCTCACCCAGGGCATGCCCGCTGCGGATGTCGCCGCCATGACCGGGCTGACGGATCAATCGCATCTGACACGCGCCTTTACCCACCGCTACGGCATCACTCCGGTGCGTTACCAGAAGCAAGTCGCCCGCCGTTAATGCGCAATCTCATACAATATTCCGCACCCTCGCTTCCCTACACTGGCGACAGCCAATGTAAACGTGGATGGAATGATGATTAGTGGTGTGTTGTATGCCCTGCTTGCCGGGCTGCTGTGGGGATTAATTTTCGTTGGGCCGCTGATTGTGCCGGATTATCCGGCGGTACTGCAATCCACCGGCCGTTATCTGGCACTGGGTCTGATCGCCCTGCCGCTGGCGTGGCTTGGGCGCGTACGTCTGCGCCAGTTAACGCGCAGCGACTGGATGACTGCGCTGGCGCTGACGATGATGGGCAACCTGATTTATTACGTCTGCCTGGCGAGCGCCATCCAGCGCACTGGTGCTCCGGTATCGACCATGATCATCGCCACCCTGCCGGTGGTGATTCCGGTGTGCGCCAACCTGCTTTACAGCCAGCGGGACGGCAAACTCTCCTGGCGTCGGCTGGCACCCGCGCTCGCCTGCATCGCGATCGGCCTGTTGTGCGTCAATATCGCCGAGCTGCGCCATGGCCTGCCGGATTTCACCTGGCGTCGTTACGGTACGGGGATCGCGCTGGCATTTACCTCGGTAGGCTGCTGGGCGTGGTATGCCCTGCGTAACGCCCGCTGGTTGCGGGAGAATCCGGATAAAAATCCGATGATGTGGGCGACGGCGCAGGCGCTGGTCACGTTGCCCGTCTCGCTGGTCGGTTATCTCGCCGCCTGTCTGTGGCTCGGCGTGCAGCAGCCCGATTTTTCCCTGCCGTTCGGCCCGCATCCACTGGTGTTTATCGTGCTGATGTTTGCCATTGCCGTGCTCTGCTCGTGGGTGGGCGCGCTATGCTGGAATATTGCCTGCCAGCGTCTGCCAACGGTAATTGTCGGCCCGCTGATTGTTTTCGAAACGCTGGCCGGGCTGCTGTATACCTTCCTGCTGCGCCAGAGCATCCCGCCGCTGCTCACCTTTTGCGGCATTGTGCTGCTGGTGTGTGGCGTGGTGATGGCAGTGCTGTCAAAACCGCAAAAAGCGAGCGTCATTCCGGTACAACAGGAATAAAAAAACCCGGCATTATGCGCCGGGTTTGGTCAGTCTGAAGCGAGGATTTAGAAGGTTTCCCAGTTCGCTTCGCTAAAGCTCTCTGCGGCTTTCGCCTGCGGTTTGCTGCCCGGTTTTACCAGCGCAGGCGTGCGTACGCTGCGGCTGCGGTTGACTTTAAATACCGCTACTGTTTCCGTCAGGCGTGCAGCCTGCTCTTCCAGCGCGGCGGCAGCGGCGGCAGACTCTTCCACCAGCGAGGCGTTCTGCTGAGTAACGCGATCCATCTCAGCAACGGCCTGACCCACCTGGTCAATACCGCGGCTCTGCTCATCCGAAGCCGATGAGATTTCACCCATGATATCCGTCACGCGGGTAACCGCGCTGACGATCTCTTTCATCGTTTCTCCGGCTTCATGTACCAGCGCAGCGCCTGCATCGACGCGGCTGCCGGAATCTTCGATCAGCCCTTTGATCTCTTTCGCCGCCTGCGCGCTGCGCTGTGCCAGCGTACGAACTTCACCAGCAACGACGGCGAAACCGCGGCCTTGCTCACCGGCACGGGCGGCTTCAACCGCCGCGTTCAGCGCCAGGATATTGGTCTGGAAGGCGATGCCGTCGATCACGTTGGTGATTTGCGCGATTTTGCTGGAGCTGGTGGCAATTTCATCCATCGTACGCACCACACCATCCACAACCTGGCCACCTTTTTTCGCCGTACTTGAGGCGTTCAACGCCAGTTGTGTCGCCTGACGGGCGTTGTCGGCGTTCTGTTTCACCGTTGCCGTCAGTTGCTCCATACTGGCCGCAGTCTCTTCCAGCGAAGCGGCTTGCTGCTCGGTACGGGAAGAGAGATCGTTGCTACCGGCAGAGATTTCGCCCGCGCCGGTATAAATGGTATCGGCGCCATCGCGAACCACGCTGACGGTTTTCACCAGCGACTGCTGCATCTCGTGCACGTTTTGCGCCAGCAACGCCATCTCGTTTTTGCCTTCGGCATCGATCGCGTGCGTCAAATCACCTGCCGCAATGTGGCGGATATGTCCCATCACTTCATGCAGTGGTTTCAGCAGTACACGCTGCATCGCCATCCAGCTGATGATGATCACCGCCAGAACAACGACCATGACGACGCCCAGAATCCACAGGATGCGCTGGTAATCGCTCTCGTTTTCGATCACGCCCTGGTTCGCCAGTACAGCCTGAGCATCACGCCATGCGCGGTAGCTTTTCTGCATAGCAACCTGTTTCGCTTCAGCGTTCTGGCGGAACATATCTTCCAGCTTACCCGCCAACAGAAGGCGATTCATTTCCGTCAGCGTCGCATGGTAAATGCCGTACTGTTTTTCCAGGTCGCTGGAGAGATTTTCATCCAGCCCCGGCGTGTCCGGCATCGCTTTGTATTTTTCAAAATGCTTTTGTGCCTGATTCAGCAAGTCGGTCGCGGTGTTGGCCAGTTCGCTCAGTTGCCCGCCATTGATCTGGCTGGCGGTACTGCTCTGTAAACGCAGCATGCCGCGGTTTAACGTGACGCGCGCCTGGTTGAGGCTGATCCAGGCATCAGTGAATTCAGAAACGTTCTGGCTGGAAACCTGAGAAACGTTAAAGTTGTTTTTGTCATTATTCAGCGCGCTGACAAACACGCCGGCAGAGATAATCTGCATCGCACCCAGTACGAGCAACACCATAATTAATAAGGTAATAACTTTAATACGCTTGAACATCGTAGGCCTTTATTTGATACAGGGAATGGTCTGAGTCTCTGTATCGGCAGCGTTACGTAGTTGTTTAATCTCGGTACAAAACTCTATCTAAAATTTTTCAATAAAATTACCTGCATTCAACATGTTAAACACGAAAGATTTTTTGTGACGGATATCACTGTTTTTCGCGCAATAAAGGCATAAGCCGATTTGTCCCCACCCCGAAAGGGGTATATCATCAGCTTAAAGATGCATTTAAAATACACCTTATAATTTCACGATGAGGTAACTGCTATGGCTTTCCGCGACCAACCCCTGGGTGAGCTGGCGCTCTCAATCCCCCGCGCCTCCGCACTGTTCCGTCAATATGATATGGACTACTGCTGCGGCGGTAAGCAGACGCTCGGCCGCTCTGCGGCGCGCAAAGAGCTGGATATTGATGTGATTGAAGCCGAACTGGCAAAACTGGCCGAACAGCCCATCGAGAAAGACTGGCGCGTTGCCACACTTTCGGAAATCATCGACCACATTATCGTGCGTTACCATAATCGCCACCGTGAACAACTGCCGGAGCTGATTTTGCAGGCCACCAAAGTAGAGCGCGTGCATGCTGATAAACCGAATGTCCCGCGCGGGTTAACCAAATATTTGACGATGCTGCACCAGGAGCTTTCCAGCCATATGATGAAAGAGGAGCAGATCCTGTTCCCGATGATCAAGCAGGGCATGGGTTCGCAGGCCATGGGGCCGATCACGGTGATGGAGAGTGAACACGATGAAGCCGGTGAATTGCTGGAAGTGATTAAGCACATCACCAACAACGTCACGCCGCCGCCGGAAGCCTGTACCACCTGGAAAGCCATGTATAACGGCATCAATCTGTTAATTGACGATCTGATGGAACACATCAGTCTGGAAAACAATAACCTGTTTCCGCGTGCCCTCGCAGGCGAATAATAAAAGGCGCCCAAAAGAGCGCCCTTGATTCATGGAAGTTTAGAGCCGCTTTGCGGCTCTTTTTTTATGGCTGACGGTCAGCCAGACGTTTTTTACCGGCATAGAGCCAGCCCGCGCCCAGCACAATAAACCACAGCGGCGTGACGATCAGCGCTTCACGGGTATCCGCTTCCAGCGTCAGCAGCACCAGTACGAAAGCAAAGAAGGCCATGCACACCCAGCACATCAATTTGCCCAGCGGCATTTTGTAGCTCGATTTTTCGTGCAGATGCGGACGCTGTTTACGGTAAACCAGGTACGAGCAGAGAATGATCGTCCAGACAAACATAAACAGAATGGCCGATACGGTAGTGATCATGGTGAACGCGGCAATCGCGCTCGGGTTCACGTAGAGCATCACCACGCCGCCCAGCAGGCAGATACAGGAGAAGGTCAGCCCTTTTGCCGGCACCGCGCGTTTAGAGAGTGTCGCGAACGCCTTTGGCGCCATCTTCTCTTGCGCAAGACCAAACAGCATACGGCTGGTTGAGAAGACACCACTGTTCGCCGACGACGCGGCAGAAGTCAGCACTACAAAGTTGATGATGCTCGCAGCCGCCGGAATACCGACCAGCATAAACAGTTCCACAAACGGGCTTTTATCCGGGACGACCGAGCTCCACGGCGTTACCGACATAATGACGATCAGCGCAAAGACATAGAACATGATAATGCGCAGCGGAATGGAGTTAATCGCCCGCGGCAGGGATTTCTCCGGATCTTTTGTTTCTGCCGCCGTTGTGCCAACCAGTTCGATCCCTACAAAGGCGAAGACTGCAATCTGGAAACCGGCGAAGAAACCGCTGATGCCTTTCGGGAACCAGCCGCCGTCATTCCACAGGTGCGCGAACGAGGCTTCAACGCCCGTCGGCGATTTGAAGTGCATCAGCACCATCACCACGCCCACAATAATCAGCGCAACAATGGCAACGATTTTGATCATCGCAAACCAGAATTCCATCTCGCCGAACATTTTTACCGTCGCGAGATTGAGGCTCAGCAGCAGCAATACTACCGCCAGCGCAGCGACCCAGTCGGCAATGCCCGGAAACCAGAATTGCGCGTAGGCAGTGATCGCTACTACGTCCGCCATCCCGGTCACCACCCAGCAGAACCAGTAGGTCCAGCCGGTAAAGTACCCCGCCCACGGTCCCAGCAGATCGGCGGCGAAGTCGCTAAATGATTTATATTCGAGGTTCGACAGCAGCAACTCACCCATTGCGCGCATCACGAAAAACAGCATAAAGCCGATGATCATATAAACAAAAATGATCGACGGACCTGCGAGGCTGATGGTTTTGCCGGAGCCCATAAACAGCCCGGTGCCGATAGCGCCGCCGATCGCAATAAGCTGTATATGCCGGTTTGTGAGATTTCGCCGTAGCGACTGTTCAGCCGGAGCCTGTTCGTCGGCTGCGACTTTAACCTGATCTACCATGTTTTAATCCTGTCTGTGTTGTTGGGCTCTTCTGGCCTTTTATTGCGTGTTCCGTCCTTTATGGACGCATCGATATTAGGTAAGAATCGGCGGGATGGATACTCTGAATTAAATCGAATGTTAAATATTTGTTGAAAGTGAGTGTCATATCACTTAGTTAATGCGAAACGCCTCACAAAAATACACCTGAATGCATAGTTTGCAAGATAATATATCGATATTGATCTTATTAACGAACGATCGACGCACTCTTCTCACCCCTCCCTCCAAAAAGAGAGAGGGATTTATGCGGGGAATTACAGAATTTCCAGCAGTTCCACCTCAAATACCAGTGTGCTGAATGGCGGGATAGATGCGCCAGCGCCACGCTCGCCATAAGCGAGGTTGTGCGGGATAGTCAGTTCCCATTTGGAGCCGACCGGCATCAGCGTCAGGGCTTCGATCCAGCCAGCGATAACGCCATTAACCGGGAATTCAGCCGGTTCGCCGCGCGCGACGGAGCTATCGAATACGCTACCGTCAATCAGTTTACCGGTGTAGTGCACGCGAACACGGTCGGTGCGCGCCGGGATTGCGCCTTCGCCCTGAGTGATGACGCGGAACTGCAAACCGGATTCGGTGCTGTTCACGCCTTCACGCTCGCGGTTCTCTTCCAGATATTTCACGCCTTCCGCCGCCATCTCTTCAAAACGGGAGCGACGCACTGCGTCGGCACGTTCGTGGATTTCACGCAGGGCGCGATGTACAACGTCAACCGGTACAGCAGGTTGTTTGCCTGCCAGCGCGTCCGCGATGCCCGCGACCAGCGCTTCCGGTAACAGCCCCTCTAACCCGGATTCGCTAAGCTGCTGTCCGACCTGTAAACCGATGCCATAGCTGGCTTGCGCTTCGATCGTGTCAAAAGTTGGGGTTGTCATGGGTTTTCCTTCCATCGCTTTTTAAGGTAGCGCGCAGCATAACAGCCGGGCTGCGCCGGGTACAACTTTGTCGCAGGAAAGATGACAAATCGCAGGGAAAGGGAAAGAATAGAGTCCGTAAGATAAATCTAATATTGCTGTAGCAAAATCCGACTTTGTGCTGACGATCAGAGAGTTAAAACCGATGGACGCCGCCCCGGAAGGATAAAGTGTATATACTCAACGAGACAGGACTTTAAATGACGCGGAGCAGGAGGAAAGCCATGCCCGGGCGATTTGAACTGAAACCTACCCTGGTGAAAATCTGGCAAGCCCCGGACCATTTTCGCCTTATGGACCCGCTCCCGCCATTTCACCGTCGCGGTTTGATCCTGGCCGCGTTGCTGGTGGTTATCGGCTTCCTGCTACCGTCAACGGACGATACGAGGCCGGTTCCCACCTCACGCGAAGCGCAAATTCAGTTACCTTCCTCCACTGCCGCTCAGCCTGCCTCCCCTGCGCAAACGCCACCAGCGGTGGTGAACGATACGCAACAGGTCGCTCCAGGCGCTGAAGAGTCGCTCGAACAGCAGCAACCAGAGCAACAGCCGGTGCAGCAGCAAGAGGCCCCGGTGGCGCAAAGCCGTCCGACAGTTCCCTCTTCCGGCGGTATTGAACAACAGTGGCGATCTTATCGTGTGGAAGAAGGGAAAACGCTGGCGCAACTGTTCCGCGATCATAATCTGCCGCCCACCGATGTTTACGCGATGGCGAAAGTGGAAGGTGACGGGAAACCGCTGAGCAGCCTGAAAAACGGCCAGATGGTGAAGATTCGCCAGAATGCTAACGGCGTAGTAACCGGATTAACCATTGAGACCAGCGGCCAGCAGGTGCTGTTTACCCGACAGCCGGACGGCAGCTTTATTCGCGCACGTTAACCGATAAAGCCGGATAAGCGTTTATCCGGCATATTTCGTTCTGGTAGCGCCAAAAAGCAAAACGCCGGCACAAGGCCGGCGTCTCATTCCCCGTCGTATTTCGCGTTACAGATGCGTTGGCTACATTCGCTTACCCCCGAGGGGATTCACTCACTTGCCGCCTTTCTGCAAGCCCGAACGACTTAAGGGCATCGTTATGAGTAAAAATTACTCAGCAACAACGTTTACAATCAGCTTAGCGAATACTTCGCTGTGAACCTGGAAGTCCACTTCGTGCTCACCAGTGGTACGCAGAACGCCGTTCGGCAGACGAACTTCGCTCTTAGCCACTTTAACGCCAGCCGCAGTCACTGCGTCAGCGATATCGCGAGTACCGATGGAACCGAACAGTTTACCTTCGTCGCCTGCTTTAGACGCGATGGTAACGGTGCCCAGTGCGTTGATTTCTTCAGCGCGAGCGTTAGCAGCTGCCAGAACGTCAGCCAGTTTGGCTTCCAGTTCAGCGCGACGTGCTTCGAAATATTCAACGTTTTTCTTGGTAGCCGGAACAGCTTTGCCCTGCGGTACCAGGAAGTTACGAGCGTAACCCGCTTTAACGTTAACCTGATCACCCAGGCTACCCAGGTTTGCTACTTTATCAAGCAGAATAACTTGCATTACCTTATCCTCTCAAAGTCGTATTAATGGACCGTGACCGATTACTGATGACGATCAGTGTACGGCAGCAGGGACAGGTAGCGAGCGCGTTTGATAGCGCGTGCCAGCTGACGCTGATATTTTGCACGGGTACCGGTGATACGGCTCGGGACAATCTTACCGCTTTCGGTGATGTAGTTTTTCAGCGTAGCGATGTCTTTATAGTCGATCTCTTGAACGCCTTCCGCGGTGAAACGGCAGAACTTGCGACGACGGAAATAACGTGCCATATGGCTAGTCTCCAGAATCTATCAATTCAATCTGCTCGGCATGCAGAACCATTTTTGTCAGGCCATTCTTTGCCTTGTGGCAACTGATGAATCCCTGAACAGTTACTGCGCTACCGACCGTTATACTTTGAGTAATGGCCTGGTTCTCCTGCCCGCTGATTATTACAGGCATTTGGCACCACGCCTGCCGGTGAAAACCGGCTTCCTCCTGCACAGAACGGTGCTCAAGCACGAACTGGCAGTGAGGAATTCCTGACGGGCTGACCTTACGAAGCGGGGTCCTGCACACGGTGCCGGACAACACCAGTCGATTGGCCATCAGAAATTACTCTTCAGAATCCCCAGCATCTGCATCATCTGCGGTTTCGTTTGCGAAATCATCGCGACGCTCACGGCGCTCGTCTTTCGCTTTAACCATCGGAGATGCTTCGGTAACCGCGTGTTTAGTACGCATTACCATGCTACGGATAACGGCGTCGTTGAAGCGGAAGCTTGTTTCCAACTCATCGATCACTTCCTGCGGCGCTTCAACGTTCAGCAGAACGTAGTGAGCTTTGTGCAGTTTGTTGATCGGGTAAGCCAGCTGACGGCGGCCCCAGTCTTCCAGACGGTGGATCGTGCCTTGCGCACCGGTGATAGCACCAGTGTAACGCTCGATCATGCCCGGAACCTGTTCGCTCTGGTCAGGATGGACCATAAAAACGATTTCGTAATGACGCATCGAATTGCTCCTTACGGATTATTCAGCCTCCTGTCTGGGTCAGCCGTGGCCCGGGGAGGCAAGGAACGTGTTAAAGGTCGGCTGAAAAATTGACGCGTCATAATACTGATCCCACCGGGCAAACTCAAGGTGAATTGCACAAATAATTCGCACTAAGCGCAAAGAGAACTCCCCTGCACGCATTAAAATTAAACAAAACGCATTCCGGCAATTTTTTGAACGACAGCATCAGAAATGGTCGCGATACGTTTTATAACAAACGCGTAAACTTTAATCAGGCCTCAAAACAAAGGAGGAGAGATGTTCAAAACATAATATTCGGCGTTATATCGGAGAGTAACATCATGAAATACATCGCAATTTTACTAACAACCTTATTGCTCAGCCTCAATGCAACGGCAGCAATAAAACTCGATAACCGGCAAGCCCGGAACATGGATGATGTGCACAGCTTAGGCGTTATCTACATCAATCATAACTTCGCCAGCGAACAAGAAGCCGACCAGGCTTTGAATGCCGCAACCGACGCACAAAACGCCACGTACTTTCACCCAATCCTGACACACGAGCCAGGCAGCAACGGCGCTCTGCACGCCAGCGCGGATATCTACCGCTAACCGAATCAGGCTAAGTTTCCCTTGCGCTGCGGCCCCGGATTGGGGCCGCGCTCAGAAGTGAGAATAATTTTCTTTCGGATCTTACCAAATACCCCACCGGCAGGTTTAATCAGGGTTTGCCAGCGTTATGGAAAGGGCGCGGGGAAGCCATATTCACACACTTTTCGATACTTATCCGTATACCCAAAGGCGTTTGGGTTCTGGGCGGCGTCAGTATGCTGCTGTGGAACGATGATTTCCAGACCGTATTCTGGATCGCGCTGCTGCTGGCGAGCCCTGGCGCCGGGATCTTATGGCAACCCCACGGCGCGGCTTCCACATTCTGGGCCGGCGCCATTGTTTGCGTGGTGGCGCTGTGCGGTATGCGCCTTCAGAGATGACTGCGGAAAAAATCCGTTGTGGCTTCCAGCGCCAGCGGCGTGATGCGATGCGTCACGCCCGTTTCCCACTGATAAGTAAGATGTGCATCCAGCCCCGCATCCTGCAACGCCTGCTGTAAACGGAAAGATTCTGCTGCGGGCACCACATCATCCTGCTCTCCGTGCCACAGTAGCAGCGGACGATCGGCAATACGCGCCAGTTGATGGCTGACTTCCCACTGTGCCAACGGTGCCAGAATGGTTTCAAACTCGCGCTGTTGCTCTGAGGTGGTCACTTCCAGCGGCGGGAAAAGCGTATGCGCCAGCGAAGAGAAATAGCCGGAACCCATCAGGCTGGCCACGCAGCGCACTTCCGGATGCGCGGTCATAATCCCCAGTGCCGTCATCCCGCCCATTGACGCGCCACCGACCGCCAGCCGCTGATTATCAATAAGCGACTGGCTCTCCAGCGCGTCACGTAACGCGGAGAACTCTTCAATATTGCCCTGTAAAATTTGCCAGAACAGGCGCAAGCGCCGCTGCACATCACCGCTAAAACGTGCGCCATGATCCGGCGCATCGGGCATGACCACGCGGAAACCCGCTTGTGCCAGCGCGACGGCAAAATAGCTGTAGACCAGTTTTGACGAGGTAAAACCATGATAAAACACCACGCTGGGCAGGGGTTCGGCACGTTTTCCCGCCGGAAAAGCATGCAGTGCTTCCACTCCGGCAAAGTGTTCTGTTTGCAGTTCGATCATCACACGCTCCTTGATTTCTTGTGCTGGTATGCCATCGGCAACCCCTCGACGCAAGTCAGAATTCGCAATAGCATCAGGCAAGGTTGAGATATAGGTTACGCTTTCAAACCACTTTCATTCGAAATTAGTGCTCACGATAACAATTTGGGAACATTCCCCCAAATTGGATCACGTCAGGAACTACACTATGGCTATCAGGAGAGATGAGAAACCCATGCGCATCTTGCTATCGGTTCTGTTTGCCGCCTTGCTTAGCGGCTGTTCTGTGTTAGAGGGTACACCGCAGCCTGCCCCGCCGGTGAGCGATCATCCGCAGGAGATCAGCCGCAACCAAACGCACGGTCTACAAAAAACAGGCGAGGTAAGCGTAACGGTACTGGGTTCTCCCATGGACGTGGAAGCCGCGATTAAGGCCAAAGCAGCCGCCGCAAAAGCCGATTATTACGTGATTATTATGATGGATGATTCCATTATTCCGGCCCGTTGGGTCGGACGCGCGTTGTTATATCGGCGATAGCGAGGCATTGATTTTCAGGATATTTACACTGCTTTGCGTCCATTGATGTTCTCCTGTGCACAATTGGATTAATGGAATCCGTTGCGCGAAAGGAAGCCCTGCACTATTTCGGGGTAACGTAAAATGGAGCTGACAATGAAACGATCTCTTGCCGTAAACTCACTGTTGCTTTCTACAGGAATGCTTAATACAACAGCGCAGCCCGCAGAGTTCGCCAGCGCTGACTGCGTGACGGGACTGAACGAAATCGGTCTGATTTCCGTCAATAATGTCTCAGGGAGCCTACAGGATGTGGAGCGTGTTATCGCGTTAAAAGCAGACGAACAGGGAGCTTCCTGGTATCGCATTGTACGAATGCAGGAAGATCAACGAGTTGATAACTGGCGGGTACAGGCCATCTTGTATGCCTGAGCCGCTAAACAAAGCCACCTGATTTGGTGGCTTTTTTATTTCCCTGCAATCATTAAGACTATGTTAATGTAAAGATATCTCGATGTAACACTTTGTTACACTGACACACTAAATGTTATTCGATTTGTGCCGTTGAAGGTGCTTCATACACAGAACAACGGACAAATTATGCGCGCCTTTTTATCCCGCACTGGCCTCGGTGCCAAATTGTCACTTATGACTGGCGCAAGCGTTGCAACGCTATTCCTCCTGTTTACTTTTCTGATGAGCAATAAAGCCAGCCAACAACTGGAAACGCTGGCCATGGAAGACCTGCACAATCAATCCACCGGCGTGGTGGATATGGTTGAAATGTTCAACAGTAGTCTCAGCGAAGAGGTGGAAAGCTACACGCGCTTGTTCAGCAGTTTCCTGCCGCAACCGCTGGCGGTCGATCCGCAACAGCGCCGCGAAATTAATGGCATTGATGTTCCGCTATTCAAAGGCGGCGACACCGAGCTGCATAACAACAATGCCATTCCCGATGATTTTCTGAACCGCACCGGCGCGATCGCCACGCTGTTTGTACGCAGCGGCGATGACTTCGTCCGCGTGGCCACCTCGCTGCGCAAAGAAAATGGCGATCGCGCGATTGGCACCCGGCTGGACAATGCCAGCCCGGCTTTCGCCCCGGTAATGAAAGGCGAGGTTTATCGCGGCCTGGCGCTGCTGTTTGGCAAACGCTACATCACTCAGTATCAACCGGTGAAAGACGCCAGCGGCAATACCATCGCCATCCTGTTTGTCGGCATCGATATCTCCCGCTCGTGGCAGATCATGCGCAGCAAGATCCTCGGCCGTAAGCTGGGGGAAAGCGGCCATTTCTTTGTGATCGATCGTAATGCAGGCAAGAACTACGGCAGCTACCTGTTCCATGATTCCGAGGAAGGCAAACGCCCGCAGTGGGATGAAAATGATCTGCAAACACTGCTCAAAACCAGCAGCGGTACGCTGGCCCGCACCAATGCCGATGGCCGCACAATGTTGATGTCTTACACCACATTACCCGGCTGGAACTGGAGCGTGGTCGGTGAAGTGGACAAAGAGGTGCTGTTGCAGGACGTCAACCGCATGCGCAACCTGTTCCTGCTGGCTGGCGTGGTGGTTTCCCTGCTGTTTGCCGCCATGTTCGTGGTGATTATTCGCCGCTGGCTCACCCGCCCGCTGCGCCAGGTGATCGATCTGGCTCAACGCTATGCCGCCGGGGATCTGCGCGCCACACTTACCGTTGATCGTCAGGATGAAGTCGGACAGTTGATCGCCGCCATTAACGGCATTGGTGATGGCCTGCACACCATTGTATTGCAGGTGCGCGAATCCGCAGCAGAGATCAACCTCGGCACCAATGCGCTGGCTTCCGACAGCAGCGAAATCAGCGAACAGATCAACAAGCAGGCCAGCAGCGTGGAAGAGACGTCCGCCAGCATGGAGCAGCTGGCCGCCACCGTGCAGCAAAATGCCGCCAATATGGAACAGACGCAAAGCCTGGTGAATGACACCACCGATGCCGTGCAAAAAGGCGGCGAAACCGTGGATCACTCGGTGGCAACCATGGAAGATATTCGTGAAGCCTCGCAGCGTATCGCTGATATCACCCATGTTATTGAATCCATTGCCTTCCAGACCAACATTCTGGCGCTGAACGCCGCAGTGGAAGCTGCCCGCGCAGGTGAACACGGTAAAGGTTTTGCGGTGGTAGCCCAGGAAGTCCGCGCGCTGGCCGCACGCAGCGCCAACGCGGTGAAGGAGATCGAGGCGTTGATTGGCGACACGCTGAAGAAAGTAGGCGAAGGCCACGCCCAGTCGGAAGCGACGCGAGTGGCGATGCAATCGATTATCAGCCATATGAGCGGTATCAATAACTTAGTTCATGAGATTAACCATTCATCCCGTGAGCAGTCGGCAGGGATCAGCCAGGTCAATCTGGCAATGACGCACATTGGCGATGCCACGCATATCAACGCCGGACGCGTATCGCAAAGCGAAGAAACCGCCCGCACATTGCGGGAAAAAGGGGCGCATCTGACGGAACTGGTCAGCCTGTTCCGCTTGAGAATGGATTAACATCCCTGCCCGCGGCACAGAGAGTCACAGGTCAGACTTCATCTGTTTATCTGCTCTTTCTGTGCTGCGGGCCATCAATTTATAAGGATTTACCTGGATTCCACTGTCTTTAGCGCCCGTCGGTAAAAAGTCACTGTTATTTTCACAGAGAATTTATAGTTAAAAAACAGCCAGAAAAGTCATTGCCTTAAAATAATCATGACCAGTGAAATGAGGAAAGAAGAAAACCGATAGAGATAAATATATTTAGCATGCAGAAAATACTCACCTCATTCTCATGAAATATTATTAAAATCACCGCATTTCAGAGCCATACATTTCTTTCCGGAATGCTAACCCGCTTTTCTGGGCATGAATACATACACAATAATTATATTTTATGGCGAACAGCCATTAATGAATTTTCGCTATTTTGACAATCAAATTTGCATCTCCTATTGTTCGGCGGTAATGGCATACCCGCAAAATATATGGACATCCTATGAGACCCCTTTTTATTCGCACTGGCCTCGGTGCCAAATTGTCGCTCCTGACTGGCATAAGCGTTGCTGCGCTTTTCCTTTTATTTACTTTTTTGATGAGCAATAAAGCCAGCCAGTTACAGGAAACGCTGGCCATGGAAGATCTGCGTAACCAGACCACCGGCGTGGTGAGTATGGTCGAAATGTTCAACAGCAGTATTAGCGAAGAAGTGGAAAGCTACACGCGTTTGTTCAGCAGCTTCCTGCCACAGCCGCTGGCAGTCGATCCGCAACAGCGCCGCGAAATTAGCGGCATTGATGTCCCACTGTTCAAAGGCGGCGACATCGAGCTGCACAACAACAACGCTATCGCAGATGATTTTCTGCAGCGTACCGGCGCGATCGCCACGATATTCGTGCGTAGCGACAGTGATTTCGTCCGCGTGGCCACCTCGCTGCGTAAAGAGGATGGCGAGCGCGCAATTGGTACCCGCCTGGAAAAAACCAGCCCGGCTTTCACCTCAATCATGAAAGGCGAGGTTTACCGCGGCCAGGCGTTGCTGTTTGGCAAACGCTATATCACTCAGTATCAACCGGTGAAGGATGCCAGCGGTAATGTCATCGCCATCCTGTTTGTCGGCGTCGATATCTCCCGTTCCTGGGACGTAATGCGCAGCAAAATCCTCGATCACAAGCTGGGCGATAACGGCCACATTTTCGTACTCGATCGTAATGAGGGTGATGATTATGGTAGCTATCTGTTCCATGACACTGAGGAAGGCAAGCGCCCGCAGTGGGATGAAAACGATCTGCAAACGCTGCTGAAAAACAGCGAAGGCACGCTGGAACGCGAAAGTGAAGATGGTCGCACGCTGCTGATGTCTTACACCACGCTCCCCGGCTGGAACTGGGCCGTGGTCGGTGAAGTGGACAAAGACCTCCTGTTGCAGGATGTCACCTTCATGCGCAACCTGTTCCTGCTGGCAGGCGTTGTAATCTCCCTGCTGTTTGCCGCCATGTTCGTGGTGATTATTCGCCGCTGGCTCACCCGCCCGCTGCGCCAGGTGATCGATCTGGCTCAACGCTATGCCGCCGGGGATCTGCGCGCCACACTTACCGTTGATCGTCAGGATGAAGTCGGACAGTTGATCGCCGCCATTAACGGCATTGGCGATGGCCTGCACACCATTGTGTTGCAGGTGCGCGAATCCGCAGCGGAGATTAACCTTGGCACCAATGCGCTGGCCTCCGATAGCAGTGAGATCAGCGAGCAGATCAACAAGCAGGCCAGCAGCGTGGAAGAGACGTCGGCCAGCATGGAGCAGCTGGCCGCCACCGTGCAGCAAAACGCAGCCAACATGGAACAGACGCAAAGCCTGGTGAATGACACCACCGACGTGGTGCAAAAAGGCGGCGAGACCGTCGCCCTTTCTGTCACGACGATGGAAGATATTCGCACGGCTTCACAGCGGATTGCCGATATCACCCATGTTATTGAATCCATTGCTTTCCAGACCAATATTCTGGCGCTGAACGCCGCGGTGGAAGCCGCCCGCGCAGGCGAAAACGGGAAAGGTTTTGCAGTGGTCGCACAGGAAGTTCGTGCGCTGGCGTCACGCTGCGCTAACGCGGTGAAGGAGATCGAAGTGCTGGTTGGCGACACGCAGAAGAAAGTGGGAGAAGGCCATGCTCAGTCAGAAGCGACGCAAGTGGCAATGCAATCGATCATCCACCACATGAATCATATCAACCAGTTGGTCGGTGAAATCAACCACGCTTCCCGCGAGCAGTCGGCGGGGATCAATCAGGTCAACCTGGCGATGACACACATCGGCGATGCCACCAATATCAACGCCGGGCGGGTGTCGCATAGCGAAGAAACCGCCCAGGCGCTGCGGGAAAAAGGCGCTAATCTGACCCGTCTGGTGAGCCAGTTCCGCCTGAAAGTGGATTAATTTGCCCCACCCGTGGCGCGGAGCAGCAGGTCGTCCTGAATCTGGCTGGCCAGCGGCGACGAACCACGGGTATCGAGCATCACCTGGCACCAGGCTTGCGCTATCGGCGGCGACGCGTGGCGCAACATTTGCGCTCCGCATCCCAACAGAAAGAGTTGTTGGGTAATGGCTCTTCCCTGCGTTTCATTCGATTTATGCAGTTGCGGCTGCAACTGCCGCCAGGCGCGATCGAAATGGCGATCCTGGCCTTTCACCGCGCCAAATTCTTCGGCCAACAGCGCCATCACGCCCGATTGCTTGCTCAACACGCGCAGCACATCCAGGCACATCACATTGCCGGAGCCTTCCCAGATGCTGTTCACCGGCATTTCACGATACAGGCGCGGCAACTCATTATCTTCGCAGTAGCCAATCCCGCCGAGCACCTCCATCGCTTCCGCGACAAAAGGAATGCCCGCCTTGCAGACGGCAAATTTCGCCGCCGGGGTAAATAACCGCGCCCATAACGCCTCCTGTGCGTCAGCGCGGAGATCCCAGGCGCGCGCCAGACGAAACAGAAACGCGGTTTGCCCTTCCAGTTGCAGCGCCATACGGCTGAGAACGTCGCGCATCAATGGTTGATCGACCAGATTTTTGCCAAAAGCCTGCCGGTGGTGCGCATGGTATAGCGCCACCGAAAAAGCGCGCCGCATCAAACCGTGGCTGCCCAGTGCGCAATCAAAACGCGTCAGGCCGCCCATCTTCAGAATTTGCCGTACACCATCGCCCTCTTCCCCCAGCAACCAGCCGCTGGCATCGCAAAATTCCGCTTCGCTGCTGGCATTTGAGCGGTTGCCAAGCTTGTCTTTCAGCCGCTCCAGCCGTACGCCGTTGCGCTGCCCGTCGGGCAAAAAGCGCGGCACAAAGAAGCAGGACAGCCCGCCACGCGCCTGCGCCAGCACCAGATGTGCATCGCTCTGCGGTACGGAGAAGAACCATTTGTGTCCCACCAGCCGGTACACATCGCCGCTTTTTTCCGCGCGGGTGGTATTGCTCAGCACATCGGAACCACCCTGTTTTTCCGTCATCCCCATGCCGATCAGCAGGCCGCGTTTCTGGTTGCCGGGCGCCATATGCGGATCATAACGATCGCTGAGTAACGGTTTAAACCAGTCGTGAAAAGGCTTCGGCAACGCCTGTTGCAACAGCGGCGTGGCAGCAAACGTCATGGTGATGGGGCACAGCGTGCCGGATTCGACCTGCGCATGCAGGATAAAACGCGCGGCGCGAGCGACAAACGCGCCAACGCGCGCGTCTTCTTCCCACGCCAGATTGTGGACCCGGTTAGCGCACAATCCCTGCATCAATAAATGCCAGGCTGGGTGAAAACGCACATCGTCGAGCCGCTGGCCTGCGGGGTCATAACGTAACAATTCCGGCGGATTAACATTCGCCAGCCGCCCCAGTTCCAGTGATTCCGCCGTTCCCAGCTGCTGCCCGATGCTGGCAAGGAACTCGGCGTCCCACGCCGCGCCCTCGCGCATGACGGCGTCATACAGCGCGCGGTCGGAAAGGAATAAGTTGCTGTTATTCAGGGGAACAGGTTGGTTGAAAACCGTATGAGTCTGCCAGTGCATGGTGTCTCCCTCCTTCATGGGCACTGAAGGTAAGTATGGACAGCACACCTCAATGCTGCACGGGAACAGGCTCACAAGGCCGCGATCTCGCAACGCTCATTCGTGAAACGGTTCACATAATATAAGAATAATATATTTCGCCATCGATATTCGTGGTGAATAATTTATTCTCACCTTGCAGAAGAGAATAATGATGCCGGCACCTCACGTTGCACCCAATGCGCATAAGCGCGCTTTAATTGCAGGCTCGATTGGCAACTTTATCGAGTGGTATGAATTCGCGGTTTACGGTTTTCTCGCTACCGTCATCGCCAAAAATTTCTTTCAGCTCTCGGGGGAAACGGGGCTGACCAGCTTAATCCTCACCTACGCCTCGTTTGCCATCGCCTTTTTCTTCCGCCCGCTGGGTGCCATGGTGTTCGGGCGTATCGGCGATCGTATCGGTCGCAAACCGACACTAATTATCGTACTGGTGATGATGACGTTCGCCACTGCCGCGATCGGTCTCGTTCCGGTGTATGCCAGCATCGGCCTCGCCGCTCCGCTTATCATCACCGGTTTGCGAATTTTGCAGGGTTTATTTGCCGGTGGGGAGTACGGCGGCGCGGTGTCGTTGATGACAGAGTTCGCGCCGCGCGGCAAACGCGGGCTGTATGGCGCATGGCAATCTTTTACCGTCGCATTAGGTCTGCTGGCCGGCGCAGGCGTTGTAGCGCTGCTTTCCGCGCTGCTGACGCCAGACGCGTTGCATGACTGGGGCTGGCGCATCCCCTTTTTCCTCGCGTTACCAATGGGCGTCGTCGCGCTGTGGTTACGGGTCAGCATGGAAGAGACGCCGAGCTTCGTGCAACAGCAAGAACAACCGGTCGCCGAACGGGCGCACTTCACCGATACGCTGAAAGCCATTGTCATGGGGATTGGCCGGGTGATGGTGTGGTCTGCTGCCGGTTACACCTATCTGGTGATCATGCCTGCGTATTTACAGTCAGCGCTGCATACCGGTTTTAACCAGGCGCTGCTGATTGCGGTGATCTCCAACATTGGCTTTGCGTTAACCATTATTCCGTCCGGCATACTGAGCGATCGCATCGGGCGACGCGCCGTGATGGTGCTTGCCACCGCGTTGTTGTTAATTCTGGCGCTGCCGCTGCTAAAAATTTTGCAGGCGGAATCCAGCACATTAGCGATAAAAGCGCTGGTGGTGCTGGTTGCTGGAGGTCTGGTCGGCATGCTGGCCGGGCCGGGCCCGGCAATGCTGGCGGAGATGTTCCCCACGCGCGTACGTTATACCGGGCTGGGTCTGGCCTATTCACTATCGAACGCGCTTTTTTCCGGTTGCGCGGGGTTAATTATCACCGGCCTTATCAAAGAAACTGGCAATGTCGATATCCCGGCGTACTACGTGATGGCTACCGCCGTGGTGAGTATGGTGGCGCTGATGACGCTCAACAAAAGCGACCATTTGCGCTCGCTGGAAGAGTGAAACATCCCGGTGGCGTAGCGCTACCGGGCTTTGGTTTATCCGGCGATATAGTGCGGCACAAATCGCGAGGTATCTTTGGTGATCAGCGTACTGTCTTCGCGGATACCCATGCCGACCGCTTCATCATCCACCAGCCAGCTGCCAATCAGCGTGTAGCTGTCGCCAAAGCGCGGCAGCGGTTGAAAGGCCTGATAAATCATCGGCTCTTCGCCGTAGTCGCCCTCTTCATGGTCAATAACGTTATGTGCGCCGTCGAAGATGGTGACATTGCCGCCTTCGCGTGAAAAAAGCGGTTTGCGCACATAGCTGGCACCCGCCGCAGTTTGTGGTTTTTCACCGTCAAACCACGCGGGCAGGAGATTCGGATGATGAGGGAAATAACGCCACAGCAGCGGCAACAGCCCTTTATTGCTGAGGATGCTTTTCCATAAAGGTTCCAGCCACTGCTCGCGGCGTTTACACAGCAGCGGGCCATTCTCGTCGCGCATCATCCATTCCAGCGGATAGAGCTTAAACGCCTGGCGAATGACGTTATCGTCCAGATCCGTCAACATGCCGCCAAGGCCGAGGCCAATATCGTCGATGTAAATAAAGCGCGTATCAAGACCGGCCTGGCGGGCGCAATCCTCCAGATAAAGCACGGTGCCGCGATCCTCTTCCGTCTCTTTACAGCAACAAAAGTAGAGCGGATGACGGCTCTGGATTTCACCGAAGCGGGCAATCAACTTATCCTGAATGGCATTGTACTGATCGGCATCGCGCGCAATAGTACCGTTACGCCGCGCATCCTCCATCCATAACCACTGGAAGTACGCAGACTCATACAGCGAGGTTGGCGTATCGGCGTTATATTCCAGCAGCTTGACCGGTTCCTTACCGCACCAGACAAAATCCATGCGCCCGTAAAGCGAAGGATCGCGGTTGCGCCAGCTCGTGGCAATTGCCTCCCAGTAGAGCGGCGGGATCGCCAACTGGCGGAGAATTGCCTCGTCCGCCACGGCGCGATCCACCACCTCAAGGCACATTTGATGCAGTTCGGCGGTCGGCTTTTCGATCTGCTCTTCAATTTGCCGCAGCGTAAAACGGTAGGCCCGGCTCTCATCCCAGTAAACTTCGTTATCAATAATATGGAAGTCAAAACCGTGGTCGCGGGCGATCCGCTCAAGCCCCGGACGAACGGCAACATCATGACGCAGCATGCTTATCCTCCCCAGCTTCCGCGCGCGCTGGAAGAGCGCCCAAACCCGCCGCGGGAAAAGGTGGTCGCCTTTTTGGTGGTGTAGCCATAATGGGCGCTTACGCTGCTGTGGCTGGTATCGCTACCGGAGCGCCAGCTATAGTCGCCCTGATGATTACGCCAGACCGGGCGGGAAGAGTAAGTGGAACCGCCGCTGCTGTAGCTGTATTGCTCATCGCGGTCTTTACGCACGGCTTTGCTCAACAGAAAACCGCTAAGCACCGGCATCCAGCGCTGGCCAATATTGTCGTAATAGCAGTTGTCGTATTGCTGCACGCACCAGGGCTGCGACATATTACGCGGGATCTCTTGCTCGAAACTCGCGCGCGCGTTATTCCACGCATCGCTGCATACCTGCGCGCTGTTGCCGTCGTCAACGCAATCCTGCTGCGAGGTGTAATACACGCCGTCGCCATCGTTGTCATCTTTGTGGTCATTGCAGCCTTTTAAAACAAAAAAGGCGGCGCCGCCCATAATTGCCAGCGTCAGGTATTGCCCGCTTTTACGCTCTTTTGGCGCGCTAAAAATCGGGCGCTGGATGCGGCTCTGCGCGGGCGACAGGATGTCATTCTTCTGCCGGTAGTTTCTCTTTCTGGCCATGATGTTCCATTACCATGTCATGCAGGCGGCGTTAAAAATTCCGCCTGCCAGCGCGGTCGCGCCCATAAATAACCCGGCGGCTGTATTGCCGTGAATAATCTTGTCGCTCAGTTTTGGCATATAAAGACGTACACCGCCGTAGACAAGTAATTGCACCACCAGCGCAATGACGCCCCAGATTAAATAATCCGGGATACTCACTGAATTAATGGCTGCGCTGGAGAGCGGAATAACATAGCCCAACAGCGAACCGCTGAACGCTAACGATGCCGCGACATTATTCTCTTTAATTAATCGCCACTCATCGTGTGGCGTAATCCGTGTATAAATAAAAAGAAAGCAGAGCACCATTGCCATGCCAATAAAAAAATAGGCGCAAAACGCCAGCAGCGAACCCAGAATATGCAAGTCCAAATTCATAATTAACCTATGACCTTTAATGATGTCAGAGGAATATCCACTCCCAGCGCGCGCGAGTAGATCCATTCCGGCTGGTTGCGCGCATTGAATGTCTCTTCGCCATTCAATAGCAGATATTCAAATATATCGGTGGTAACTTCTCGCTGGTAAGCCATCATAAAGTTATGCACTTCCCAGCGTGCGCCAGCCTGATTGGATACGGTTTCCAGCGTATAAATCGGCTCGATATCTCCGCGCTCTTCGGCGTTAAACACGCGCTGCCACTGGCAATCACGCCAGCGGAGCGTGGTTTTGCCCATCGCCTTTGCACTCAGCATTTCGCGCCACGCCTGTTCGCCGGAAACGCCCACGCTCTCTTCATACACAAACAGCTTAATATCATCGATATTGTGGCTTTCCAGACCGCCCGAGGTGCTGATTTGCAGAAACTCATCGCCTGTCGTGTAGTAACGATGGATCATGCAACCTGCGCCAAGATCGAAGCTGCCGCAGGCGCCAACGGTGTACTCCTCGCCGGGCAGCGTGATGAGCAGTTCCTCTTCGCACAGGCGAAACAGCAACGTATCAATGGTAAAACCCGCATGCAGATGCAATCCAAGCGGACCTTTCGCCGGGGCTGACGCATCAGCCCGCCCCAACAGGTTTTTCAGCAAGGAGAACATTACGCTTTCTGTTGCTGTTGCAGTCGCGCCAGCACATCCTGCGCCGAGGTTTTATCGCTACCGCCGATCCCCGCCTGCGCCAGTTTTTCGTCGAGATCGCGCCCATCGGCCACTTTCTCAAGCTGTGTTGCCGCATCCAGTCGGGCCTGGCGCTCAGCCTGGCGCGCTTGCAGACGTTTCAGGGATTCTGCTGCCGTAGCGACATTGTTTGACGCGCCAACGGTGGAAGTGGTGACGGCCTGCTGCGCGCGCTGCATCGCGTCGGTCGCTTTGATCACTTCCAGCTGTTGCTCAAACTGTTCGATACGCTGTGCCGTGGCGGTCACCGCTTTTTCTACGGCATCGCGCGAAGTTTCAAGGTTGCTCAGCACCAGCTCTTCCGCGGTAATGGTGTTCTCCAGACGGGCAATCTCGATCGCCACTTCATTGAGCAATGCGGCATCCACATTTTTTGCCATCGCTTCCAGCGCACGGGCTTCCAGGCTGGCTTTGCGGTCACGCAGATCGGCCAGTTTGTCATGGCTCAACTTCACGCGCGCCAGCAGATCAACACGGGATTTGCCCGCCTTATCCAGCTCTGCGCGGGCATCGCGGATATGCTGTTCAAGCATGCGCACGCCCTGCGTTTCTTCGATCGACTCTTCCGCCTGAGCAATAAACGATTTACCCAGCGTAAACAGGCTTTTTAAAATTCCCATATCCTCACTCCCTGACAACGTTATTGGGTAAAATCATCGGTTAATTCGGCAAGATCCAGCGCGTTTTCCGCAAGCGTGGTGATTTCCAGCAGGATATCGTCAAGCGAAGAGTTGAGTGACAGTGCGCCGAACGCGACATAATACTCTTCGCCGTTGACCGCAGAGATGCCAACAGACGATAACGGTAAAAGTTTTTGGTTACGCAGCAGAAACGCATTAAACGCATCCTGATGCTTAATTTCGCTTAAGGGACAAATGTAGGTTTCGATAATGATTTGCCGGGAAGTCAGCAGCACGTTTAATTGCAAATCACCGTAATCATCCAGCTTAATAATTAACGCATCGGCTTCGTGTTGAATATTTAAATCCAGCGCCGTGGATTGTAATAATCCCGCGCTAAGCGACTCTACTGTCCATGCCATGATGTATATCCCGATTATTTTATCGTAATAAAATTAAGAGAAAACCTGCCGTGAAATCTTACCCGGATTCAGGGCAAAAAAAACCACCCAAATAAGGGTGGTTTTTGAGGTATTGCGGATTTAAAGCGTGCGCTGGCGCACCGCTTCAAACAGGCAGATGCCGGTCGCCACCGAGACGTTCAGCGATGAAACGCTGCCCGCCATCGGAATGCTGATCAGCTCATCGCAGTGTTCGCGGGTCAGGCGGCGCATACCTTCACCTTCCGCGCCCATTACCAGCGCCATCGGCCCGGTCATTTTGCTCTGGAACAGAGTGTGGTCCGCTTCACCGGCGGTGCCAACGATCCAGATATTCTCTTCCTGCAACTGGCGCATAGTGCGCGCGAGGTTGGTGACGCGGATCAGTGGAACACTTTCCGCCGCGCCGCACGCCACTTTTTTCGCGGTCGCATTCAACTGGGCGGATTTGTCTTTCGGCACAATCACCGCGTGAACGCCTGCTGCATCTGCACTACGCAAGCATGCGCCAAGGTTATGCGGATCGGTAACGCCATCAAGGATCAGCAGGAACGGTTGATCGAGGCTGGCGATCAGATCCGGCAGATCGTTCTCCTGATACTGACGCCCTGGTTTCACCCGTGCAATGATCCCCTGATGCACCGCCCCTTCGCTTTTCTCATCCAGATACTGGCGATTCGCCACCTGGATCACCACGCCCTGCGCTTCCAGAGCATGGATCAGCGGCAGCAGACGTTTGTCTTCGCGGCCTTTCAGAATAAAGACTTCCTGAAAACGCTCCGGGGCGCGCTCCAGCAGTGCCTGCACCGCATGGATGCCGTAAATCATTTCACTCATTGATGGTACTCGTTTGGGGCGGTTTCGCCGTGTTATGTGGGCTGTGATTCTCATCACCTGCGCTCATTATAACCGACACGCGCCGCAGAAAGTACCTCGCTAACTTAAGTGCCGTTTCGCCTCCAGCCGTACGCGATGCAGCACGTGCTGCTTGATCTCGCCGTAGTGCGGATCGCCAGCGAGGGTTTCGATATCGCGATCGCGGCCAAACGGCAGAGAAATCTCTTCGACGATTTTGCCGGGGCGCGCTGACATGATAAGAATGCGATCGGCGAGAAACAGCGCTTCATCCACGTCGTGCGTCACGAACAGCAGCGTGGTGCGCGTTTCCAGCCAGGCGCTGCGCAGCAGTTCCTGCATCATCAGCCGGGTTTGCGCGTCCAGCGCGCCAAACGGCTCATCAAGCAGCAGCACATCCGGGCCGGGCAACCAGGCGCGCGCCAGCGCGACACGTTGTTTCATGCCGCCCGAAAGCTGCCATGGCGCATGGTGTTCAAAACCTTTCAGCCCCACGCGCGCCAGCCAGTCCAGCGCCTGGGCGTTAATCTCTTCTTTACGGTATTTGCCAAGCCGCGGGCCAAATGTCACGTTATCCAGCACCGATAACCAGGGAAACAGGTTCGGCTGCTGGAAGATCATGCCGCGCGATGGTCCAGGCTGGCTCACCGTTTTTCCGGCCGCCAGAACCTGTCCGCTATCGGGCCGGGTAAACCCGGCAACCAGGTTGAGAATGGTGGATTTACCACAGCCGGAGGGGCCAAGCAGCACAACAAATTCCCCCGGCGCCAGCGCCAGCGAGATATCCTCCAGCACCGTGAACGGTTGCGGTTTTGCCGCAAACGTCAGCGAAACATTTTCCAGCGCGATTTGTGCCGTCATCACTCTTTCCCCGCCCAGGGCACCAGACCGCGTTGCAGCCCTAACAGTAATAAATCCAGTAAGTAACCAATGCCGCCCAGCAGCAGAATGCCAAGCATGACAATGTCCGTACGTAAATAAGAGCTGGCGTTGATCACCATCCAGCCGAGGCCGGAACTGGCGGCGACCATTTCGGCGGCGATCAGCGATGTCCAGCCAATGCCAATCGAAAGGCGCACGGTGGTAAATAGCTCCGGCAGCGCATCCGGTAGCACCACGCGCAAAAAGATCTGTCCTTTCGATGCACCCAGCGTTTGCGCAACGCGAATGCGTGCGCGACCAATGCGTTCCACCGCCGCGCTGGCACCGACGACCACGCTTAAAAAGGTGGCGATAAAGATCAGAAAGAATTTCGACGCTTCACCAATCCCCAGCCAGACCACCGCCAGCGGGATCAGCGCAATCTTCGGTAGCGGGCGCAGGAACTGCACAAACGGGTTGAGCACCGCGGAAAGACCGTCGGATAAGCCCATCAACAAACCCAGCGGGATACCGATGACAATCGCCACCGCAAAGGCGCTCAGCGCTCGCACCAGGCTGACGGCGACGTGCTGCCACAGCGGCACCTGGCGGTAACCGTCCGCCAGCAGCTCTTCGGCGGTCAGACCAATGTCGGTTAGCGAAGGTAACAACAGCGGGTCCACCCATTGCCGGGTGGCCGCCACTTGCCAAATCACAAAAAAGATCGCCACTGACAGCACGCTGATGGCGATATGTTGACGCAGTTTCATTTTGCGGCGGCTGCCTCGCGGATGTAGCGCGAGTCGATGGCGCTATCCCAGTTCGCCGGGATATCACGTTTGCGGATTTCGCCAATTCCGGCGAGGAAGTTCGAGGTTTTGCTCAGCGCTTTGCCGATGCCGCTCTCGCTGGTTTGCGTGCCGTTACCCAGCCACTCAGCGGTGCCCTGCTCGCTTAATGTTGGATACTCCAGCCCGCCGAGGGTATTGGCAGCGGTAGTGACCGGTGCGCCGACCTCTTTTGCCACAATCGCGGCGGCGCGTTCAGGATCCTTTTTGAACTCATCGACTTTCTGCTGGTGTACGCGCAGGAAGGCCGTCACCGCTTGCGGATACTGCTCAGCAAAGGCTTTGCGAACCACGTAGTTGTTGTAAATCAGGTAGCCATCTTTTTGCAGATCTTTAGTGGCAAAGACCTGATGGCCGCCGGAGGATTCCAGTTCCTGGGCAAACGGCGCCCACACGTAACCGGCATCGATATCACCGCGTTTCCAGGCTGCCACCATTTCCGCCGGACGCAGCGGCAGCAAGGTAATTTTGCTGCGGTCGAGTTTATTGACGCTGATCGCTGCTTCCAGCGCATATTGCGCCGTCGAATTTGGCGGATAGGCCACGCGTTTCCCTTCGATATCACGCAGCGTTTTAATGCCATCTTTGCCAATTAAACGTTCGTAGCTGGCAATCACGCCGGAAACCCCAATAATTTCCACGGGTAATTTTCGCACAATACCGGCCGTGGCCGGACTGGAGCCGAAATTGGCAATATCGATAGCATTGCTGGCGAAATAACTGAGCGCATCCGCGCCGGAGGCGAATTGCACCCACTGAACTTTCGTATTTAAAGCTTTATCCAGCGAACCATCGGCTTTCGCCAACATTAATACCTGGGAACCGCCGCTATAAGCGACGCGTACTTCGGCTGGTGTAGCGGCAATGCTGGTATTTAGCCATAAGCTACCTGCTGCCAGTAATAAGCAGAGACTTTTTTTCATGTTATTTAATCCTGGATGTTATTAGCGCCGAACCACTATATCGACAGGCGGCGCTTTTATTTATTCAAATTATTGCGTTGGATATACGTGGAATAAGAATGGCGATAATCGAGCCAGATTTGCGCGCACTGCTGCGCCAGCGCTTGTGACGGATCGCAGGTCTGCGCGAGAAACGGCGCGGCAATCGCTTCCAGCGCAACCGGCACTTCGGTACAAGCCAGAATCAGCTGTTGCGCACCGCGCTCCAGTAATGCATTTGCCTGCTTTGCCAGCAATTCACCGCCCTCGTGCAGTGCGCCGCGCTTCACGGCATAACAGCCCGGCACAAACCACTGTTGCAGTTCATCGTCATTCGGCAGCAGTACCTCAATTCCCTGCTGCGTCAGGCGCTGTTGATACCAACCCGCATCCAGCGTTCCTTGCGTGGCAATCACCCCAACCCGCTGAGGCTTGTGCGCTAAATTCGCCAGCGACGCCATTGTGGCATCCACAATGTGCAACAGCGGCGCGTTGCTGGCGCGACTGAGTTCGTCATACCAGTGATGCGCGGTGTTGCAGGGAATAGCGATATGGCTGGCGCCCGCCTGATTAAGCTTTTCAATTCCCTGAAGCAGTTGCGGCAGCGGCGATGGCCCCAGCCCGGCCAGCGCTTTTTGCCGATCGGCGATTTGCGGCACGTTCCACACCACCGACGGCAGTTGCTGCTGGTCGCTATCGGCAGGCGTCGCCTGTAACAGCTTGTGCTGAAAATCGAGCGTGGCGAGCGGCCCCATGCCGCCCAGCACGCCCAGTAAGAAGGGTTTAGCCATGGCGGGCATTCGCCTCCAGCACCTGGCGGTAACCGAATAACCCGGCCGAGCCGCCGGTGTGAATAAACACGACATTCTCGTCATGCGTGAAGTAGCCTTTGCGAATCAGATCGATAAGCCCGGCGGCACCTTTACCGGAATAAACCGGGTCGAGCAAAATGCCTTCATGGCGGGCAAACAGCGTCAGCGCTTCCAGCATGCCTTCTGTCGGCAAACCGTAACCATCACCGACGTAATCGCTATTAGCGGCCACCGCTTCACGCGGCAGATCGCCCGCCACGCCCAGCAGTTCGCGCGTACGTAACGCCAGATTCCAGACATTCTCTTCCTGCTTCGCTTTCGGTGCGCGGACGCTGATGCCCAGCACCGGCACGTGGCTGTTAGTGGCGGTGAAACCAGCCACCAGCCCGGCTTGCGTCCCGGTGCTGCCGGTAGCGTGGACGACATGATCGATGCGTAGCCGTAACTGTGAGGACTGGAATAACAGTTCTTCAGCGCAAGCAACGTAACCCAGCGCGCCGATGGCGTTGGAGCCGCCGCCGGGAATGACATACGGGCGATGCCCCTGTTCGCGCAGCTGTTCGGCATACTCTTCCATGGCTTTTTGCATATCCGTGCCGCCCGGCAGATGGGCGACAATTTCACCGCCCAGCAACTCATCCAGCAGGATGTTGCCAGAGCGCTGATAATCTTCACCAAAATCGGTAACGCGTTTTTCCAGCAGCACTTTGCTTGCCAGCCCGAGTTTTGCTGCACCGGCAATGGTCTGCCGGACGTGGTTCGACTGCGTTGCGCCCTGGGTAATAATCACGTCGGCGTTTTTCGCCAGTGCATCCGCCAGCAAAAATTCCAGCTTGCGGGTTTTATTGCCGCCCGTCGCCAGGCCGGTAGCGTCATCGCGTTTGATCCATATTTTGGGACCGCCCAGCAGCGCGCTTAAATTCTCCAGCGGTTCTAACGGTGTCGGGAAATGACCTAATGACAGGCGGGGGAAACGGGCCAGATGCATAATCGCTCCTTGGAAAACAGAGACCAACCGAAGCGAAATGCCACGGTTTTAATTCGGTAAATATGAGATGGATATTTACTATATAGATCTGTATTCGCAGGCTAACGATAAATAATAAATATCGATGTGCAGAAAATAACTAAGCCATAAAAAAAGCCCTTCACCGTGGAAGGGCTTCGCGGATATTACTGGTCGACTTTCTTTTTCGCCGCACGTTTAGCTTTGGTGGCAGCGGCTATTTTTTGCGTTTTTGCCGAGGGGTTTTTGGCTTTTTTCGCTTTGCTTTTACCTTTACCTGCGGCATCACCGCGGAAGGCACTGTCCGGCTCAAAATTCACCTTTTTCCCCATCTGCCGACGCGGTGGCTTTTTACCGCCAACGTTTTTACCCGCAGCGCCTTTTTTCGTTCTTTCACGCTCGGTTTTACCGACATTGCGCGGCGCGCGTTCGCTGGAGACCAGCGAGAAGTCGATCTTACGCTCATCCATATTGACGGCTTCAACCTTCACTTCCACCCGATCGCCGAGGCGATAGGTTTGCCCGCCGGATTCGCCAATCAGTCGCTGACCAATCTGGTCAAAACGGTAGTAGTCGTTGTCCAGCGAGGAGACATGCACCAGTCCATCGATAAACAGATCGTTCAGGCGCACAAAGAAACCGAAGCCGGTGACGCTGGCGATAACGCCCGGGAAGGTGTTGCCCACCTGATCCTGCATGAAATCGCACTTCAGCCAGTCCGACACTTCACGGGTGGCTTCATCCGCGCGGCGTTCGGTCATCGAACAGTGCTGGCCCAGTTGCAGCACCTCTTCCATGCTGTAGTGCCAGCCGCCGGTTTCGGTGCTGTTGCCCTTCAGCCCCTGCTCTTTCGCCAGCAGGTACTTAATGGCGCGGTGCAATGACAAGTCCGGATAACGGCGGATCGGCGACGTAAAGTGCGCATAGGATTGCAGCGCCAGCCCGAAGTGACCACGGTTTTCCGGATCGTAAATCGCCTGTTTCATCGAGCGCAGCAGCATAGTTTGCAGCATCTCGTGATCGGGACGATCGGCAATCGACTCCAGCAACTCGGCATAATCGCGTGGTTCCGGTTTGTTGCCGCCCGGCAGTTCCAGCCCCAGCTCGGCAAGCACGGAACGGAATGCAGTGATCGCATCGGTGGTCGGTTTATCGTGAATACGGAACAGCGCCGGTTCGCCGGCTTTCTCGACGAAACGCGCTGCCGAGATGTTGGCGAGGATCATGCACTCTTCAATCAGTTTGTGCGCATCGTTACGCTGAGTCTGTTCGATACGTTCAATGCGGCGCTCGGCGTTGAAGATAAACTTCGCTTCTTCGCTCTCAAACGAGATGCCGCCGCGTTCAGCACGCGCCTGGTCGAGCACTTTGTAGAGGTTATGCAACTCTTCGATATGCTTCACCAGCGGCGCATACTGCTCGCGTAGCTCCTGATCGCCCTGCAACATATGCCACACTTTGGTGTAGGTCAGACGCGCATGGGAGCTCATCACCGCTTCGTAGAATTTAAAGCCGGTTAAACGGCCTTTCGTCGAGACGGTCATTTCGCAGACCATACACAGGCGATCCACCTGCGGGTTGAGCGAACAGAGACCGTTTGAGAGCACTTCCGGCAGCATAGGCACGACCTGCGACGGGAAATACACCGAAGTGCCACGGTTGCGCGCTTCGTTGTCGAGCGGCGTTCCGTGGCGCACGTAATAGCTCACATCGGCAATCGACACCCACAAACGCCAGCCGCCGCCGCGTTTTTTCTCGCAATAGACGGCGTCGTCGAAGTCGCGAGCGTCTTCGCCATCGATGGTAACCAGCGGCAGATCGCGCAGATCCACACGTCCCGCTTTTGCCTCTTCCGGAACTTGCTCTTTCAACCCGGCAATCTGTTTTTCAACTTCAGGCGGCCACTGGTAGGGAATTTCATGGGTGCGCAGCGCCATATCGACGGCCATGCCGGTACCCATGTTGTCGCCGAGCACTTCAACAATCTTACCGAGCGCTTTGGTGCGGCGTGTCGGACGCTGGGTTAACTCCACCACCACCACAAAGCCCATGCGCGCGCTCATGGTTTCTTCCGGTGGGATCAGGATGTCAAAGCTCATACGGCTGTCGTCCGGGACAACAAAACCGACGCCAGCATCGGTGAAGTAACGGCCAACAATTTGCCCGGTTTTGGGCACCAGAATACGTACGATACGCGCTTCGCGGCGGCCTTTGCGATCGGCACCCAGCGGCTGCGCCAGCACCTGGTCGCCGTGGATGCAGGTTTTCATCTGCTCGCTGGAGAGGTAAAGATCGTCTTTACGCCCTTCGACGCGCAGGAAGCCATAGCCGTCACGGTGGCCGATCACCACACCTTTCAGCAGGTCCAGCCTTTCCGGTAAGGCGTAGCACTGACGGCGGGTGAACACCAGTTGACCGTCACGCTCCATGGCGCGCAAACGACGGCGCAGCGCTTCATTTTGTTCTTCGCCTTCGATTTTCAGTTCAACCGCCAGTTCATCACGGCTGGCAGGTTTTTCGCGTTTGGCTAAGTGATCGAGGATAAATTCGCGGCTGGGAATGGGGTTGGTATATTTTTCAGATTCTCGTTCGAGGAAAGGATCTTGTGACATTGCGGGTCCTCCGTAGTCAGCTCTGGCAGAAATTTGCGTCATTCCACCAGCAATAATTTGTAAAGCGGTTGATTCTCTTCAACCAAATCGGCCAACGTGTAGTTATCCAGCTCCTTGAGAAAACTTTGCACGGCTTTGGCAAGCGCCTTTTTCAGGCGACAGGCACTGGTGATATGGCAAAATTCGCTGCTGCAATTGACCAGCGCAAGCGGCTCCAGCGAACGGACGACATCACCAATGCGGATATCCTGCGCGGGTTTCCCCAGCCGAATCCCACCGTTTTTCCCTCTCACGGCCGCGACATAGCCTTCACGACTTAACTGGTTGATTATTTTGACCATATGATTACGGGATACGCCATATGTTTCTGTGACTTCAGTAATACTGGTCATTTTTCCATCAGGCAGCGATGCCATATAGATCAGGGCGCGTAAACCGTAATCGGTAAAACTCGTTAACTGCACATCAACCTCAGTAAATGGGAAAAGATGAGATACCCGCAGGTATTGACACTATTGATGATAAACCAGCCACTAGTCATGCCGCTAATTTATTTGAACAGAAGGGTAAAAAAAGCGAGGAGACGGGACGCGCACAACGCGCCCCGGAACAACATTACGCGTCGAACGGATCGCGCAGGATCATGGTTTCAGTACGATCCGGGCCAGTTGAGATAATATCAATCGGCACACCAGTAAGTTCTTCAATACGTTTGATGTAATTCAGCGCCGCCTGTGGCAGACCGCTGCGATCTTTCACACCAAAAGTAGACTCAGACCAGCCAGGCATGGTTTCGTAAATAGGTTCGATACCTTCCCAGTTGTCAGCAGCCAGCGGCGTGGTCGTCACTTCGCGGCCATCCGGCATACGGTAAGCAACGCAGATTTTCACCTCTTTCAGGCCATCCAGCACGTCCAGCTTGGTCAGGCAGAAGCCAGAAAGGGAGTTGATCTGCACAGCGCGACGCACCGCAACCGCGTCCAGCCAGCCGGTACGGCGGCGACGGCCGGTAGTAGCACCGTATTCGTTACCCTGTTTGCACAGAAACTCGCCAATATCGTCAAACAGCTCGGTCGGGAACGGACCGGCGCCCACACGCGTGGAGTATGCTTTGATAATACCCAGCACGTAATCAACGTAACGCGGGCCAAGACCAGAACCGGTAGCGACGCCGCCCGCCGTAGTGTTGGAAGAGGTTACGTACGGGTAGGTGCCGTGATCGATATCCAGCAACGTACCCTGCGCGCCTTCAAACATGACGAAATCGCCACGTTGACGCGCCTGATCCAGCAGGTCGGAAACGTCCACAACCATCGCAGTCAGGATGTCGGCAATCGCCATCACATCATCCAGCACTTTCTGGTAGTCAACGGCTTCCACTTTGTAGAAGTTCACCAGCTGGAAGTTGTGATATTCCATCACTTCTTTCAGTTTGTCGGCGAAAGTCGCTTTATCGAACAGATCGCCCACACGCAGACCGCGACGAGCTACTTTATCTTCGTAAGCCGGGCCGATGCCACGGCCGGTGGTGCCGATAGCTTTCGCGCCGCGCGCTTTTTCACGCGCAACGTCGAGCGCAACGTGATAATCAAGGATTAACGGGCATGCTTCGGAAAGCAGCAGACGTTCGCGAACCGGGATACCACGGTCTTCCAGTTCTTTCATCTCTTTCATCAGCGCCGCCGGAGACAGCACAACGCCGTTACCGATAATGCTGGTGACGTTTTCGCGAAGAATGCCTGATGGAATAAGATGGAGGACGGTTTTTTCACCGTTGATTACGAGAGTATGGCCTGCGTTGTGACCGCCCTGGTAGCGCACAACATATTTAGCCCGTTCAGTCAGAAGATCAACAATCTTCCCTTTACCTTCGTCACCCCATTGGGTGCCCAGTACGACGACGTTGTTACCCATTTTTCAAAATCACCGTTTGCTTAAAAATGGATTCTACCACCGCTTTTTTTCAGATTCAGCACTTTTTCCGCGCAAAATTGACCAAAGACGCCCACTTTTCACTCAGCCAATCGTTTTCCTCAACATGTAGTAGATCACTACACCCGCAACCACAAGCCCACCGCCAAAACGACGCAGAAGATGGTCCGGAAGCAGGCTCAGCGAGGCAATCATACGCCGCCAGGCACGCGGATAAAGCATCGGGCCCATGCCTTCAAAGACCAAAACCAGCGCCAGGGCGAGCCAGATTGTCGAATTCATGTCTAATCCTTAAAAAACAAAACCACCGCCGAACTTTGGCGGTGGTTTTTATCATGAAAACCGCTGGCGCAAACTTAGCGTGTCGCGGAAGTCGGCGTTTTCATATAACGGAAGAAATCGCTGTCCGGGCTGAGCACCATCACGTCCTGGTTGCTATCAAAGCTATTTTCGTATGCGCGCAGGCTGCGGATAAAGGCATAGAAATCCGGGTCCTGACTAAAGGCATCGGCAAACAGTTTTGCAGCTTCAGCATCGCCTTCACCACGAAGGATACGCCCCTGACGCTCAGATTCCGCCAGTGTTTTCGTCACTTCGTAATCCGCGGCGGCACGCAGTTTTTCCGCTTCTTCCTGGCCCTGCGAACGGTGACGACGAGCTACCGCTTCACGCTCGGCGCGCATGCGGTTGTAGATCGCATCCGACACTTCTGCCGGCAGGTTGATCTGCTTGATACGCACGTCGATCACTTCGATACCCAACGCCGCCATACTGTTCGGGTTGATAACCGGTACTTTACCGTTGGTTTCAGCCTGTACACGCTCTGCGGCTTTCGCAATGGCGTCATCTGCTGCCGGCGTCGCCACTTCGTCTTCCGTCCCCGCAGAACCGGAGTTCAGCGCATCACGCACTTCCAGCGTCAGACGGCCACGAGAATCGGTAACGATGTCTTTCACATCCAGACGACCAATTTCAGAACGCAGACGGTCAGAGAACTTACGTTTCAGCAGTACCTCGGCCTGGGAGACGTCACCGCCGCCGGTCGCCAGGTAATAACGGCTGAAATCGCTGATGCGCCACTTGATATAAGAGTCGACAATCAGGTCTTTCTTCTCTTTAGTAACAAAGCGATCGGCCTGGTTATCCATGGTCTGAATGCGCGCATCCAGCAGTTTAACGGATTCGATAAACGGCAGCTTAAAGTGCAAGCCCGGCTCATAAACCAGCGGTTTATTTTCGTCGTCGCGCAATACTTTACCAAAGCGCAGCGAAATTCCGCGCTCGCCTTCTTTCACCACAAAAATAGAGGTGTAGAGCACTACCAGCACGATGATGATGATCGCGATAACTGACTTACGCATCGTTATTCCCCCTGACGCTGGTAGTCGTTACGCTGCGCGTTTACGCGGCGTTGGTCCATGATGTCTCCGGCAGATGGTGCCGGGGCGCTATTCGCACTGCTACCAGAGTTGGACGCAGGCGGCAGGCGCAGCAGGTTGTTTGCGCCACTGCTGTCACTCTTTGCCGCAGGTGCGCTCGCGCCGCCTTTCAGCATCTGATCCAGCGGCAGCACCATCAGGTTGCCACCTTTATCGTTAACCAGCACTTTGCGCGTATGGCTCAGCACTTTTTCCATGGTTTCGATATACAGACGTTCGCGGGTAATTTCAGGCGCGGCTTTATATTCCGGCAGGATCTTCGCAAAACGCGCCACTTCACCCTGCGCTTCCAGGACGGTCTGCGTCTTATAAGCGCGCGCCTCTTCGAGAATACGCTGTGCCTGGCCGTTTGCACGTGGCTGTACTTCGTTGCTGTAGGCTTCCGCTTCACGGATGTACTGCTGCTCGTTTTCACGTGCTGCAATCGCATCGTCAAACGCAGCCTTCACCTCTTCCGGCGGACGCGCAGCCTGGAAGTTGACGTCGAGCAGGGTAATCCCCATGTTGTACGGACGAATGGTCTCTTCCAGCTCACGCTGGGTATCGCTACGAATAACGGTACGCCCTTCGGTCAGAATACGATCCATGGAATATTTACCGATCACACCACGCAGGGCGCTGTCGGTTGCCTGGCGCAGGCTGTCGTCGGCGCTGGTAACGCTAAACAGGTAACGCTCAGGATCGGTCACGCGGTACTGCACGTTCATCTCAACGCGCACGACGTTTTCATCAGAAGTGAGCATCACGCCGGAAGCCGCCAGTTCACGAACCGACTCGACGTTTACCGCCGTTACGCTATCGATAAAGGTCGGCTTCCAGTTCAGACCCGGCTCAACCAAATGGCTGAACTTGCCGAAGCGCGTAACGACACCGCGTTCTGCTTCTTTAATGGTATAGAACCCGGTCGCAGCCCAGATAATCACAGCTGCTGCGGCAACGATGCCGACAATGCGTCCGCCCACCTGACCGCGAGGGCCAGAGGAACCAGGCGCGCCGCCGGTACTTTTACCACCGCCCAGACCACCGAGCTTTTTACTCAGTTTGCGGAAAATATCATCCAGATCAGGTGGCCCCTGATCGCGACCGCCTTTGTTTCCATTTCCCTCAGAGTTGCCGCCTGGTTTGCTGCTTCCCCACGGGTCGCGGTCCTGTCCGTTGTTACCGGGCTGATTCCACGCCATGTATGTGCTCCATATGTATATATCGTGCGGTGTATGCCCGGCCTCGCGGGCACCCCCAAAGGGGAAAAATCTTCAGGCTGCCGGTCAAACGACGTATTCTTCGAGTGCCGGTTCTTGTTTACAGAGTCGACGCCAGTCGACAATCGGCATACGCACCTGCATACCTACGCTGCCATCGTCTTCCATCCACTCTTTTTCTATTGCCTGAAGCTGGTAAAACCGACTTCTCAGACGTCCTGCCTGCGGTGGTAAACGCAACGTGTGCTGCGCGACTTCACCGGAAAGACGCTCTGTTAAAGCCTGGAATAACAGTGGTACGCCAATACCCGTCTGCGCAGAGAGCCAGACGCGAATTGGTTTATTCTCTTCATCCCGGTCGATACGCGGCTCAAAATCTTCCAGCATATCGATCTTGTTCATCACCAGCAGCGTTGGGATCTCGTGCGCTTCAATCTCTTCAAGCACCGTATTCACTGCATCAATGTTCTCTTGCACGCGCACATCGGCGGCGTCAATAACATGCAGCAGTAGCGTCGCCTGACGCGTCTCCTGCAAGGTCGCTTTAAATGCCGCCACCAGATCGTGCGGCAAATGGCGAATAAACCCGACCGTATCGGCCAGCACGGTTTCGCCGACATCTACTACGTCAATACGACGAAGCGTGGGATCCAGCGTCGCAAATAACTGATCCGCCGCGTAGACTTGTGCTTCGGTAATCTGGTTAAACAACGTGGATTTACCGGCGTTGGTATAGCCCACCAGCGAAACCGTTGGAATATCGGCTTTCGTGCGGGAGCGACGTCCCTGCTCACGCTGCTTCTCAACTTTTTCAAGACGCGAGAGGATCTGAGTAATTCGATTACGCAGCAAACGACGGTCGGTTTCGAGCTGGGTTTCACCCGGACCGCGCAAACCAATCCCGCCTTTTTGTCGTTCAAGGTGGGTCCAGCCACGCACCAAACGCGTCGCCAGATGGCGCAACTGCGCCAGCTCAACCTGCAATTTCCCCTCGTGCGTGCGCGCACGCTGGGCAAAAATATCTAAAATCAGACCGGTGCGATCGATAACCCGACATTCGCACAGTCTCTCCAGGTTTCGTTCCTGGGCAGGGGTTAGCGCATGATCAAAGAGCACGACGGAAGCACCCGCTGCTTTTACGGCATCCGCAATTTCTACTGCTTTACCTTCACCAACAAAGTACTTGGGGTGCGGTGCTTTACGGCTACCGGTAATCACCTGCATTGCTTCGACACCGGCGGAAGAGACCAGAGATTCAAACTCCTGGAGGTCTTCCATATCTTTGTCTTGCGAAAAATAGATGTGTACCAGTACCGCCTGCTCACCGGCGTCATAACGGTCAAACAAGCGTAAACCCTCATAAAATACCAGCGGGGAACACAGCTTAACTGGCTCCCCGATCTGGAAAATCAGCCGTCAACCTTATTCGGTTTCTTCGCCGTCTTGCTGTGCAGAGCCCTGCGCGTTGCTACCGTGATGGTAGTTACTGCTGGTACCGCCGCCCGCATTGTTGCTGTGATGAGAAACCGGACGAGATGGAACAACAGTAGAAATCGCGTGCTTATAGACCATCTGGCTGACCGTGTTCTTCAACAGAATCACGAACTGATCGAAAGACTCAATTTGCCCTTGCAGCTTAATACCATTCACCAAATAAATTGAAACTGGAACACGTTCCCGACGCAGTGCGTTCAGGAACGGATCTTGTAAAGATTGCCCCTTAGCCATTCTATCTTTTCCTTATATGCTTGTTTTGTACTTAGAACCCGAAGGTTCTGAAAACTGCGTAAAAATTCGCGCACGATACGACTTAATTGTACACATTCACCCTGCGATAGCACTAACAACCTGTAACACGTCACGGTAAGACTTTTCCGGCTTTTCACTCTCTAACCAGTGAACGCCATCCCAGCCCCGCAACCAGGTTATCTGCCGCTTGGCTAACTGCCTCGTGGCGCAAATACCTCGATAAACCATTTCATCGTATGTGATTTCACCTTCAAGATACGACCACATCTGGCGGTATCCCACACAACGAATGGAAGGCATATCCGTATGCAAATCTCCGCGAGCAAAAAGCGCCCGCACTTCTGCTTCAAAACCTGAAGCTAACATCTGATGAAAGCGCTGCTCGATCCGTTGATGGAGCAGTTCACGGCTCGCCGGGGCGATGGCGAACTGATGCACCTGGTAAGGCAGAGCGTCTCCTGACGTTTGCGTCAGATCCGTTAAAGTTTTACCCGAAATGAAAAAAACTTCCAGTGCCCGGGAAAGCCTTTGCGGATCATTTGGATGAATCCGCGCTGCGGCAACGGGGTCAATCTCCCGTAACTGCTGATGCAACGCTTCCCATCCACGCTCTGCCGCCTGTTTTTCTATTTCCGCTCTGACTTTTGCATCTGCTGATGGCAGGGGCGATAACCCTTCCAGCAGCGCTTTAAAGTAGAGCATTGTACCGCCCACCAGCAGAGGAATACGCCCTGCTTCGGTGATCTCCTGCATCGCCGCCAGTGCATCGCGGCGAAAATCGGCAGCGGAATAAGCCTGCGCAGGATCGAGAATGTCCAGCAACCGGTGCGGTGCGGCACGTAACTCTTCTGCGCTTGGCTTGGCGGTGCCGATATCCATGCCCTGATAGATAAGGGCAGAATCAACGCTTATCAACTCTACTGGCAAAACTTTACGTAACTCAATGGCTAACGCAGTCTTGCCGGAGGCCGTCGGCCCCATCAAAAAAATTGCCTTCGGCAGGCTTGCCTTAACTTCACTCATGTTTCAGGGCGTTCATCGCCGTTTGTAGCTCTACAGGTTGTAATAAACCATCTGGTGGTGTTTTCACCAGATGCGGACAAAGCCGTTCGACGTCGGCCAGCAGGGTAATCGCCTGCGCCACACTCCATTGCGGATGATCGCTCGCCAGATGACGAGCCAGCCACTGGGCTATATTCACCGCATCAATGCTTGTCTGCTGCGCCAGGTAGCCTATCAGAGCAGAAATCAAGATTTGTAAATTTTGTTGGCGCAAGGGTAAAGGCACTGCACGAATGGTCACATGCTGGCCATCCAGCAACAATTCAATACCCATTCCTGCCAGCACTGGCTGCGCACGCTTCAGCGCCGCACTCTCCTCAGTGGAGATTTTTAAACGTACCGGAATCAGCAGCGGCTGGCCGCATACCGGTGCATTATCCGGGGAGAGCTGCGCCAGTCGCAGCCAACGTTCAGCCACCGGCAACGCCAACAGTGCAAGGTTGCCATCACGCTCAAGCAAGGCAAAATGCGGCGCGATCAGCGTCAGCACGCGGCCAAAACTCTGGCAATGCCCTTCCAGTGCAGGAGCAACAGAAGTGACGCTTTCGGTTTTACGTTCAGCCGCAGGCGTTTCCAGCAACTGGCGATAGAGCGCTCCCTGCTGTTTCTGATACCCCGGCTGCGCATTCGGCCACGGTTGACCTGTAGCACTGTTGCCCCCGCGTGATGCGCCGGAAGCAGGTGATGAATAACGCGGCGCTTCGGGTTCCCGGGCAATGGGCGGCGCAGCAAACTGGTTGCGACCGGCCGCGACACGGTTCTCCGGCAATGCGTGCGGCGCAGGCTCATCTTCCAGTTGAAGTGGCGTTTCGAGTTGCTGTTGCAGCACGCTCAATACGCCCTGATAGATAAAATCATGCACCAGCCGCGATTGATGGAAGCGTACTTCATGTTTTGCCGGATGCACATTCACATCCACCTGACGCGGGTCAATTTTCAGATAAAGCACAAAAGCGGGCTGCTGATCGGCACCCAGCTTATCTTCACATGCCTGCCGAATAGCGTGGTTAATTAACCGGTCACGCATCATGCGACCATTCACGTAGCAATACTGAATTTCAGCAAACGCGTTGCTGGTGCTTTTAGGATCGGCCACCCAGCCATGCAGAGATAAATCGCCGTGCTGCCACGCAATCTCCAGCGCCTGTTCCAGAAACGCCGAGCCGCATATCGCGCCAAGCCGACGCTCTTTTGGTGCGCCTTCGGCAACGGCGCGGTACTGGCGTACCATTTTCCCGTTGTGATTCAGATTGATAGTGACGTCAAAACGCGCAAGAGCAATGCGACGGATCACTTCATCGATATGACCAAACTCGGTTTTTTCCGTACGCATAAACTTACGCCGCGCCGGCGTGTTGTAGAACAGATCCAGCACTTCCAGCGTGGTGCCAACAGGGTGAGCAGCGGGTTTTACCGTTACGTCCATATCGCGGCCTTCCGCGTAGGCTTGCCACGCTTCTTGCTGATCGGCAGTACGGGAGGTGAGCGTTAAACGGGAGACTGAACTGATACTGGCCAGCGCTTCGCCGCGAAAACCGAGGCTGATAATCGCTTCCAGATCGTCAAGCGAGGCGATTTTACTGGTGGCATGGCGAGCCAGCGCAAGCGCCAGCTCGTCTTTCTTGATACCGCTGCCATTATCGCGGATGCGAATAAGCTTCGCACCACCGCGTTCGATGTCGATATCGATACGCGTTGCTCCGGCATCAAGACTGTTTTCCACCAGCTCTTTCACCACCGACGCAGGGCGTTCAACCACTTCGCCAGCGGCGATCTGGTTCGCAAGCTGCGGCGGTAGAACCTGTATCGGCATGAAAAATATCCTTAGTTAAGCAGACCACTTGCAGGTGCTGCAGCGCTGGCCGTTTGCCCGCCTCCGCCCTGCGGCGCGGATTGCAACGGATGAGCGAGGAAGTAGTTACGCAGACCACCGTAAATCGCTTCGGCGATTTGCTGCTGGTATGCATCGCTGGCCAGCAAACGCTCTTCGCCGCTGTTGCTGATAAAACCGGTTTCGACCAGTACCGACGGAATATCCGGCGAGCGCAGCACGCCAAGGCTGGCATGTTCCGGGCGGCGTTTATGTAATGCTCCCACACGCTGAAGCTGGCTCAGTATGTTCGTGGCGACATCATAACCTACGCGCTGAGAATGGCCGAACTGTAAATCGAGCACCGCCTGGCTGAGATAGGGATCAGACTGGCTGTTCGCCAGCATATCGCCCGCGCCGCCCAGCAATTCGGATTGTTTCTCGTGCTGCTCCAGCCAGCCTGCCATCTCGCTGTTGGCGCGACGGTTCGACAGCACCCAGACAGACGCACCGGTAGCGTCACGGTTTGGCGCAGCATCGGCGTGGATCGAGACAAGAAAGTTGGCGTTCTGCTTACGCGCCACATCGGAACGGCCCATGACAGAAATAAAGTAGTCGCCGTCGCGGGTCATCACCGGTTTGAACATCGGATCGTCATTCAGTAGCGCACGCAATTTACGGGCGATGGAGATGGTGACGTTTTTCTCCTCCGTGCCGCCGGAACCAATTGCACCAGGATCCTGGCCCCCGTGCCCGGCATCAATTGCAATCACCACTTTGTCACCGGATACCGTGCGCGATTGTACCGCCGGACGCGTCACGGTGTTGCTGCTGGTAACGCTGGTGATACGGTCATTGTCTGATTTAAACGGATTACGTCCAGGCTGCGTCGGGCGCGGCGTAACAACGGGCGTCTCGCGCTTCGCCACCACTGGCGGCGGCGGCGGGACGTCAGCATCGATGGTAAATACCACCTTGTAACCTGCACCGTTTTGCTGTTTCACTGCACGGGTTTTGCCGTTCTGCGTCAGATCCACTACCAGGCGGATTGAATGGTTATCTTTTGCCGTACCTGCACGAATACTTTTCACCAGATTGTTGCCGCTGAACTGCAACGGCAATCCCTGAATAATGCCGGTCTGTTTGATATCCAGCGCCACGCTGCGCTTATCCTGTTGCGAAAACGCATACTCAGGATCGCCCATAAAACTGAAGGTGATACGCGCCTGTCTGTCGCCATTAGACACCTGAATATCGGCTAAACTTGCTGCGCCAGCGTGAGCACACGCCAGCAAAAGAACTGCCGCCAACCAACCTTTCACGCGAGAGATCATCCCGTCACCCTTCCTGTTAACCGGCCATACGCGCCAGCAACGACTCACCAGATGAGGAAACAGCACGAATGCGCGCCTCACGCCCCTGCGCCTGGTAATCTAAATGGATTTCGACATCCGGGTCAGGCAGTACACCCGCACCTTGTTGCGGCCACTCGACCAGGCAAATCGCGTCGTTGGCAAAATAATCGCGGATCCCCATAAACTCCAGCTCCTCCGGGTCCGCAAGGCGGTAGAGATCGAAGTGATACACCATCAGCTTATCGAGGGTGTAAGGCTCCACCAGCGTATAAGTCGGGCTTTTGACATTCCCATGATGGCCTAAAGCCTGCAAAAAGCCCCGGCTAAAGGTGGTTTTACCCGCACCGAGATCGCCATACAGATAAATCACCGTCGCGCCGTCGCAGGCCTGCGCCACGCGATTGCCGAGATCCAGTGTCGATTGCTCGTCAGGTAAAGGAATAACTCGATTAATCATCTTTTGTATCAACTACATCCGGGTTAACAACACGCAAAAGCGTCATAAAAAGATCGGTGGCCAGCATACCGCGCTGACCATATTGTGCCGCCTGTCTGTCGGCCGCTGCGCCATGCGCAACGCATCCGGCGCAAGCCGCATCATACAAACTGAGTTTCTGGCCGAGCAGCGCGCCAATAATGCCCGACAGCACGTCGCCCATGCCACCGCTCGCCATTCCGGCATTTCCGGCATCAATAATGCCTGCCTCACCAGCCTCGCTCGCCACCACTGTACCAGCGCCTTTCAGCACCACCACGCCAGCGTAACGTTTTACCAGACGTTGAGCAGAAAGTAAGCGATCGCTTTCGATTTCCGCCACGCTACAGTTGAGCAAACGCGCTGCCTCGCCGGGATGCGGCGTCAGTACGCGATTGTGACGTTTATCGGGATTGATTGCCAGAAGGTTCAACGCATCGGCGTCCCACAGCATCGGCTTACGAAAATTCTCCACTTTTTGCAGCGCTTTTTTGCCCCACTCTTGCTGCCCAAGTCCAGGCCCTATCACCACCACATCTGCCCACTCCAGGCTTTCATCCAGCGATGCCGCCGTCAGCTCATGGACCATGAGTTCCGGGCGGGCAGTAATAATGGGTGGGATATTCTCGCTACGCGTCAGCACGCGAACCAGACCGGCACCTGCGCGCAGCGCAGCTTCACCGGCCATACGGATGGCACCCGCCATGCCGTGATCGCCGCCAATGATCACCAGCCGTCCATGATCGCCTTTATGCGATGTTGGGCGGCGCGGTGGCAACCACTGCGCTAACTGGCTCTCATCAAAACGGGAAAGCGGCGCTTGCTGGCCGTTAAGCCACGGTTCAAGCCCCAGCGCATGGTGATGCAACTGGCCGACGACGTCACGCGCTTTGCCGGTCAGCAAGCCCGGTTTAAGCGCGATAAAAGTCACGGTGTGCTGCGCCTCAATGACTGCACCCGGTGTCGTGCCGGTTTGCGCATTCAGGCCGGAGGGGATATCCAGCGCCAGCACCGGCGCGGAATGTAGGTTGGCTTGTTCAATCAGCGCGGAAACATCGTCGCGCGGCGCGCGGTCAAGCCCCGTACCGAGCAAAGCATCGATAATTAAATCCACGTCGTCCGGCCAGGCGACATCCGCGGCATGAATGACACCTCCAGCATCAAGCCAGGCTTCACGCGCGGTTGCAGCCTCTTCCGGCAGCGGTTTGCTGCTCTCCAGCGCCAGCAGCGTTACGGCAATGCCTGCCGCCGCTGCCAACCGCGCAACAATATAGCCATCGCCACCGTTATTACCGTGCCCGCAAAGCAACAGCCAGCTACGCGTGTCAGGAAATTGCTCCCGCGCGACGGCAAACGCGGCTTCGCCCGCGCGCTGCATAAGTTCATAGAGCGTGATGCCGAGGCTGTCTGCCGCCTCACGTTCCAGGCGTTTCATCTCAGCCGTTGGCCAGACAGAGTGTGGTATACTTGCTGCGTTTTTCTTCATTTCTATGGTCCGTCATGTCACAGCCCCTCAATCTCAATGACTTAGCGCAACAAATCAAACAGTGGGGCTCTGAACTGGGTTTTCAGCAGGTCGGTATTACGGATACCGATCTCAGCGCCAGCGAGCCGAAGCTGCAAGCGTGGCTGGACAAACAATATCACGGCGAAATGGAGTGGATGGCGCGCCACGGCATGATGCGCGCCCGCCCCCACGAGCTTCTCCCCGGCACGCTGCGCGTCATTAGCGTGCGCATGAATTACCTTCCTGCACAGGCTGCTTTCGCCAGCACGCTGAAAAACCCAACGCTGGGCTATGTCAGCCGTTATGCGCTGGGTCGCGATTATCATAAGCTGCTGCGCAACCGGCTCAAAAAGCTCGGAGAACTTATCCAGCAGCATTGTGCTTCGCTGAATTTTAGACCTTTTGTTGATTCTGCGCCCATTCTTGAGCGTCCGCTGGCGGAAAAAGCCGGACTGGGCTGGACAGGTAAGCACTCACTTATCCTCAGCCGCGATGCAGGCTCGTTCTTTTTCCTTGGTGAACTGCTGATTGATCTTCCGCTGCCCGTGGATTCGCCAGTCGAAGAAGGTTGTGGGCGCTGCGTGGCCTGTATGACGATTTGCCCAACCGGCGCCATTGTCGAGCCTTATACCGTCGATGCCCGCCGCTGCATCTCTTATCTGACGATTGAGCTGGAAGGCGCCATCCCGGAAGCGTTTCGCCCGCTGATTGGTAACCGCATTTACGGTTGTGACGACTGCCAGCTGATTTGTCCCTGGAATCGCTACTCACAGCTTACCAGCGAAGAGGATTTCAGCCCGCGCAAAGCGCTGCATGCGCCCGCACTGATTGAGCTGTTCTCCTGGAATGAAGCGCACTTTTTGAAAGTCACGGAAGGTTCGGCGATTCGCCGTATTGGTCATTTACGCTGGCTACGCAATATTGCCGTTGCACTGGGCAATGCGCCGTGGGATGAGGCCACTATCCAGGCGCTCCGACAGCGGCTTGGTGAGCACCCACTTCTCGACGAACACATAGAATGGGCGATTGCGCAGCAAATTGAGAAACGAAATGCCTGCGTGGTGGAAGTACAACCCCCGAAAAAGCAGCGACTGGTACGGGTAGTTGAAAAAGGGCTGCCGCGCGATGCCTGAACCATCCACAGCCTGTGAATAAAATAAAAAACACATTACGATTCAACGTTCACAAAATCGTCAAGCGATCGAATTAACAGTTTGAAATATTATTTTATTTTTATTTTTCAGTCAGTTGAAAAGAGATTATTCACCTGACGAAGCGATAGGAATGTTGCGAATGAAAGTCATGCCTGTGGATAACTCTGTTCACAATAGTTTGACAGGACAATAAAAAAACGCCCCCAACGAGGAATCCCGCTGTGGATAATTTTTTATTGATGAAGATTTGGAGCGGGAAACGAGACTCGAACTCGCGACCCCGACCTTGGCAAGGTCGTGCTCTACCAACTGAGCTATTCCCGCATACTTATCTGGACAGGCTTGCTTGCCGTGACCAGTAAATCTGGATGGTGCGTGCCTTTCGGCATTTCAAATTTGGAGCGGGAAACGAGACTCGAACTCGCGACCCCGACCTTGGCAAGGTCGTGCTCTACCAACTGAGCTATTCCCGCATATTTATCCGGATTCAGCTTCAATGCCGAAACCAGTAAATCTGGATGGTGCATTTCAAATTTTGGAGCGGGAAACGAGACTCGAACTCGCGACCCCGACCTTGGCAAGGTCGTGCTCTACCAACTGAGCTATTCCCGCTTATCATCGATTTTTCAGCTAATTACGAACACTTTCCGCTAAAATTTCGTGATGCCATGTTGCACATTTCTGTGTCTTCACGGGAGGCGCATTATACGAGAAATCATTCCTGCTGCAAGCCCCCGACAGCAAATTTTCGCTTTTTTTGTTCAAGTGCTGCTTTAATCAACAAAATGCGCATTTTTCCAGCAAACCCGCGCCAGCACTGGCTTGCGGGGCAACTGAAAAAAAATCGGCCCCGCGCCTTCATTGTCTTAAAGCTTAATAAAATGCTCGCGATAGTACGCCAGTTCGGCCACCGACTCGCGAATATCATCCAGCGCCTGGTGAGTATTCTGTTTTTTCAGGCCTTCCAGGACCTCCGGCTTCCAGCGACGTGCCAGCTCTTTCAGCGTGCTGACATCCAGATAACGGTAGTGGAAATACGCTTCCAACTCGGGCATGTACTTAAACAGAAAACGACGATCCTGGCCAATGCTGTTGCCACAGATGGGGGATTTGCCCGCCGGCACCCACTCTTTAAGGAATTCGATCGTCGCCAGTTCCGCCGCACGATCGTCGAGCTGGCTGGCTTTAACGCGATCAACCAGACCGCTGCCGGTATGAGTACGCACGTTCCACTCATCCATTAACGCCAGCTGCGCGTCGGATTGATGTACCGCAATCACCGGCCCTTCCGCCAGAATGTTCAGATTCGCATCGGTTACCAGCGTGGCGATCTCAATAATGCGATCGCGCTCGGGATCTAACCCCGTCATCTCCAGATCGATCCAAATGAGGTTGTTTTCATTTGCGCTCATGCTATTTTCCACCCTTCTCGCGTAACTATATTCATCTAAAATTGCGTGTATCATAGAGGTTTTGCCCATCCAGGGCGACCAGGAGCCAGCACGATTGAGTAAAAATAAACTCTCCAAAGGACAGCAGCGCCGCGTAAAAGCGAACCACCAGCGCCGACTGAAAACGTCTGCGGAGAAAGCTGACTACGATGACAACCTGTTCGGCGAAGCGTCCGAAGGGGTGGTGATCAGCCGCTTTGGCATGCACGCCGATGTGGAATCTGCCGACGGCGAAGTGCATCGCTGTAACATTCGCCGCACGATTCGCTCGCTGGTCACCGGCGACCGCGTTGTCTGGCGTCCGGGTAAAGAAGCAGCGGAAGGCGTCACCGTCAAGGGCATTGTTGAAGCTGTGCACGAACGCACCTCGGTGCTGACGCGCCCTGATTTTTATGATGGCGTAAAACCCATTGCCGCCAACATCGATCAAATCGTAGTGGTCTCCGCCATTCTGCCGGAACTGTCACTCAATATTATCGATCGCTATCTGGTTGCCTGCGAAACATTGCAGGTTGCTCCGCTGATCGTCCTGAACAAAATCGATCTGCTGGATGACGAAGGAATGGCATTCGTCAATGAGCAGATGGATATCTACCGCAACATTGGCTACCAGGTGCTGATGGTCTCCAGCCACACGCAAGATGGCCTGGCGCCGCTCGTTGAAGCGCTAACCGACCGTGTAAGCATCTTTGCCGGGCAGTCCGGCGTCGGGAAATCAAGCCTGCTCAATGCGCTGCTCGGTTTCCAGGAAGAGCAAATACTCACTAACGATGTTTCTGATGTTTCCGGCCTGGGGCAGCACACTACGACCGCAGCGCGCCTCTACCACTTCCCGCACGGCGGCGATGTGATTGATTCACCGGGTGTTCGTGAGTTTGGCCTCTGGCATCTCGAACCGGAACAAATCACCAACGGGTTTGTCGAATTCCATGACTACATTGGTCACTGTAAATATCGCGACTGCAAACACGATACCGATCCCGGTTGCGCCATCCGCGAGGCGGTAGAAAATGGCGAGATTGCAGAAAGCCGTTTCGACAATTATCACCGTATTCTGGAAAGCATGGCGCAAGTAAAAACGCGTAAAAGCTTTTCTGAATCGGACGACTGACAACTAAGCTATGCGTCGCTAAAATCGTCCCCTTTTCAAAGACTCAGGCGCTCCGGCGCCGGGTCAGGAACGACAAAAACAATGGCCTGGAGGCTACCTTGTTAAACTCACTTAAACTTTCGCTTCAATACATTCTGCCTAAACTGTGGCTCACTCGCCTGGCGGGCTGGGGCGCAAGCAAACGTGCAGGCTGGCTGACCAAACTGGTTATCGATCTGTTCGTAAAATACTACAAGGTCGATATGAAAGAGGCGCAGAAGCCGGACACCGCCAGCTACCGCACCTTTAACGATTTCTTTGTGCGTCCGCTGCGCGACGACGTGCGCCCGCTCAATACCGATCCGAACGTGCTGGTGATGCCCGCAGACGGCGTTATCAGCCAGCTTGGTGCCATTGAGAATGACAAAATCCTGCAGGCCAAAGGCCACAACTACAGCCTGGAAGCACTGCTGGCGGGTAACTACCTGATGGCAGATCTGTTCCGTAACGGTAGCTTTGTCACCACCTATCTCTCTCCGCGCGATTATCACCGTGTTCATATGCCGTGTAACGGCATCCTGCGCGAGATGATTTACGTGCCGGGCGATCTCTTCTCTGTTAACCATCTGACGGCGCAAAATGTCCCTAATCTCTTTGCCCGTAACGAACGCGTGATCTGCCTGTTTGATACCGAGTTTGGCCCGATGGCGCAAATTCTTGTCGGCGCGACCATTGTCGGCAGTATCGAAACCGTGTGGGCAGGCACCATCACGCCACCGCGCGAAGGCATTATCAAACGCTGGACATGGCCTGCGGGCGAAAGCGAAGGCGCGGTTGCACTGCTGAAAGGCCAGGAGATGGGCCGCTTCAAACTCGGTTCGACCGTCATCAACCTCTTTGCGCCGGGCAAAGTGGCGCTGGCAGAGCAACTGCAAAGCCTGTCGGTAACAAAAATCGGCCAGCCGCTGGCCGTTTCTACCGAGCCCTTCGCGCCGGTAGTTACCGAACCGTCACCGTTGCCGGAAGCGGAAATCCAGGCAGAACACGACGCCAGCCCGCTGGTTGACGACCAAAAAGACCAGGGCTAACCCCCCGCACCACGGAGACTGATGTGCGCCTGATTATCGTTTTTCTGATGGCCTGGTGCCTCAGCCAGGGAGCCGTTGCAGCAACGGCTCCCGATGCCCGACAAATCACCCAGGAACTGGAGCAGGTTAAGGCGGCGAAAAGCACGCCGGAGCAGGCAGAAACGATCGAGGTGCTCCAGGCCGCGCTCAACGCCCTTGAGGAACGCAAAGGTTCCCTCGAACGCGCGCAGCAATATCAACAAGTTATTGATAATTTCCCCAAGCTTTCCCGCACCCTGCGCGCACAGTTGGATAACCTGCGCGATGAACCCAAATCGGTTCCCGAAGGGATGAGCAGCGACGCGCTGAATCAGGAGATCCTGCAAGTCAGCAGCCAGTTGCTGGAAAAAACCCGACTCGCCCAACAGGAGCAGGAACGCGCCAGAGAGATCAGCGATTCCCTGAGCCAGCTCCCGCAACAGCAGACCGACGCACGCCGCCAGGTTACCGAAGTGGAGCGCCGACTTGGCGCGCAAAACACCAACACGCCGCTGGCGCAGGCGCAAAACTTCGGCGCGCAGGCAGAATCCGCGAAGCTGAAAGCGCTGGTTGATGAGCTGGATCTGGCGCAACTCTCCGCCAATAACCGCCAGGAACTGGCGCGGATGCGCTCCGAACTGGCGCAGAAACAGAGCCAGCAGTTGGATGCGTATCTCCAGGCCTTGCGTAACCAGCTCAACAGCCAGCGCCAGCGCGAAGCCGAACAGGCGCTGGAGAGCACTGAGTTACTGGCGGAAAACAGTGCCAATCTGCCCGCCGGTATTGTCGAGCAGTTCCGCATCAACCGTGAACTATCGCAGGCGCTGAATCAACAGGCGCAGCGTATGGATCTGGTCGCATCTCAGCAGCGGCAGGCCTCCGGGCAGACTTTACAGGTTCGCCAGGCGCTGAATACACTGCGTGAGCAGTCTCAATGGCTCGGTGCCTCGAATATGCTGGGTGAAGCGCTGCGCGCGCAGGTTGCCCGCCTGCCGGAAATGCCAAAACCGCAGCAACTGGATACCGAGATGGCGCAACTGCGCGTCCATCGGATGCGCTATGAGGATTTGCTGAATAAGCAGCCGCAACTGCGACAAATCCGCCAGGCGGACGGCAAAGCGCTTACCGCCGAGCAGAATCGCATTCTGGAAGCCCAGCTGCGCACGCAGCGCGAGCTGCTGAATTCTTTGCTTCAGGGCGGCGATACGCTGATCCTCGAACTCACCAAGCTGAAAGTGGCCAATAGCCAGCTCGAAGATGCGCTGAAAGAGGTGAATGAAGCAACGCACCGCTACCTGTTCTGGACGGCGGATGTCAGCCCGCTGACCTTTGCATGGCCAATCGAGATTGTGCAGGATCTGCGCCGTTTATTGTCGCTGGATACCCTCAGCCAGCTTGGCAAAGCCAGTATTATGATGCTGACCAGCAAAGAGACGCTGTTCCCGCTGTTTAGTGCGTTAGCGCTGGTGGGTTTCAGCATCTATTCACGTCGTCATTTTACCCGCTTTCTGGAGCGTTCAAGCGCCCGCGTCGGCAAGGTCACACAGGATCACTTCTGGCTGACCATGCGCACCGTTTTCTGGTCGATTCTCGTCGCATCACCGCTTCCGGTGCTGTGGGCCACGCTCGGTTATGGTTTGCAGGAAGCCTGGCCCTGGCCGCTGGCGGTCGCCATCGGTGATGGCGTTACGGCTACCGTACCGCTGCTGTGGGTGGTGATGATTTGCGCCACCTTCGCCCGTCCAACCGGTTTGTTTGTCGCCCACTTTGGCTGGCCGCGCAACCGCGTTGCACGCGGCATGCGTTACTACCTGATGAGTATTGGCTTTATCGTACCGTTGATCATGGCGCTGATTATGTTCGATAACCTCAACGATCGAGAATTCTCCGGCTCGCTGGGACGGCTGTGCTTTATCCTGATCTGCGGAGCGCTGGCGCTGGTTACGCTGAGTATGAAACGCGCCGGGATCCCGCTCTATGTGGACAAAAGCGGCAGCGCCGATAATTTGCCGAATCATCTGTTGTGGAATTTGCTGCTGTGCGCGCCGCTGACGGCGATCCTCGCCGCAGCGGTCGGCTATCTGGCCACAGCGCAGGCGCTGCTCGCGCGTCTGGAAACCTCCGTCGCCATCTGGTTCGCCCTGCTGGTGGTCTACCACATTATCCGCCGCTGGATGCTAATTCAGCGCCGTCGCCTGGCGTTTGAACGCGCACGCCACCGCCGCGCGGAAATTCTCGCGCAACGTGCGCGGGGCGAAGAGGATGTGCCGCATCACTCCAGCACCGAAGGCGCTGCCGATATCGATGAACCGGAAGTCGATCTGGATGCAATCAGCGTCCAGTCGCTGCGGCTGGTGCGCTCGATTCTGATGTTGATTGCCCTGCTGTCTGTCATCGTGCTGTGGTCGGAGATCCATTCCGCTTTTGGTTTTCTGGAAAATATTCCGCTATGGGATGTCACTTCAACGGTGCAGGGAGTGGAAAGCCTGGAGCCAATTACGCTCGGCGCGGTGCTGATCGCCATTCTCGTGTTTATCATCACCACGCAACTGGTGCGCAACCTTCCGGCATTGCTGGAACTGGCGCTGCTGCAACATCTGGATCTGTCGCCCGGCACCGGTTATGCCATTACCACTATCACTAAATATTTGCTGATGCTGTTCGGTGGGCTGGTCGGCTTCTCAATGATCGGCATCGAGTGGGCCAAGCTGCAATGGCTGGTCGCCGCGTTAGGTGTTGGTCTCGGATTTGGCTTACAGGAGATTTTCGCCAACTTCATCTCTGGCCTAATCATTCTGTTTGAGAAGCCGATCCGCATTGGCGATACCGTAACCATCCGCGATCTGACAGGCAGCGTGACGAAAATCAACACCCGCGCCACCACCATCAGCGACTGGGATCGTAAAGAGATCATCGTGCCGAACAAGGCGTTTATTACCGAGCAGTTTATTAACTGGTCGCTCTCCGATTCCGTCACGCGCGTGGTTTTAACCGTGCCTGCGCCAGCAGACGCCAACAGTGAAGAGGTGACGCAGATCCTCTATACCGCAGCCGAACGCTGCTCTTTTGTGATTGATAATCCGGCGCCGGAAGTGTTCCTGGTCGATCTGCAACAGGGTATTCAACTGTTTGAACTGCGCATCTATGCCGCTGAGATGGGGCATCGTATGCCACTGCGCCACGAAATCCACCAGTTGATTCTGGCGGGCTTCCGCGAACACGGCATCGATTTGCCGTTCCCGCCATTCCAGATGAGGCTGGAGAGTCTCGACGGGAGACGCACAGCGCGAACGCTGACTTCCGCAGGCAAAGGCAACCGCCCGGCGGGAAGTTTGTAAGACGCGCGACTAATGGCCTGATGGCGCTATGGCATCAGGCCTACCGACCAGCGAATATACGGGACTTCCAGAGCAACTTAGACGTAGCCGCCACTCGATGGTACATGCCTACAAGCACCACTGATAGCGCAGGAAAAACCGCCACAGCCAGAATGCAAAAATAGAGAATAGTGTCAGGTAAAGTAACCAATGCCGCCGTTTTTTCCAGACAAGCAGATAAATAAAGGGAAAAAACAATGGGATAGTCATGACGACCCCAACATCGCGGGTATCGTCATGCTCAATATATATCATAAGATCACATATATTTTTAATACTGTTGCCATCAATGAGCCACTCTTTATCCTGAGCTGAAAAAAGGATGATAAAGAGAACAGAGAACACGAACCAGACGAAACCAAGTGTAAATGCTTTCCAGCGCATTTAATTCCCCCGCAGAATCCTCATCAGACTATCCTTCTTCTCAATTATCCTGCGACCATATTCACTATATGCCCGTTCACGTGCACCTGTCGGAGCATGAATAGAATCGATAAAGTCTTTTTTATCGCGACTAATACCACGATTATACCTTGATCCAGCCAATATTATCTGCTCATCGCTCAGATGGGAAGTATCACTGCCCGGATTGTCATAAAGAATGAGATCCCGGAGATGAAATGCAACGACTCTAATATTAAAATCATTATTAAGTAAACACTGAGAAAGTTTATATTGCTGAAAGAAACTTAATGTATCAGGTCTGATACCTATGGTCTCTGCTGCTGCCCGAAGTTGTATAGCGATCGAACCAACAGATGTAGAGTTGGAATATATATTATCTTTTTTCCCCATAACTATTTCTAAAACTTGCCTGGACTGTAGCACACCGACACTTTTAAACCTTTCTGGCGTACCACCAACTTCGGAAACAGCGATGCCAGCCAACAATAATTCAGGTATTTGAGCCTCCCTGGCAGACTTTTTAATCACCCCCCGGTGGTGAATCAACCAGGCAGTTTTATAAAGCCAAAGATATGCAGCCCCAGTACGATGATTCCAGTTACTGGGAAGCACATACCATCGAAAAAAATCGAACCCATCCCAATGAGGAAAACCATATTTATCTACTTTGCAAAAAATCAATGAATCATCCATAAATATTAATCATCCATTCACATTATTTGTTTTTAAAACAATTTAAGCATATACGGCAACGCAAATAAATAATAAACAAATTGGCAGAGGAATGATAATAAAAGGAAAATAGAATATGTATTAAATAAGATTTTTCAATGTACTTAAAAAAGAGATGAATATTACTTCAGGAGCGAACAAAAGGTGCGCTCCTGTTATGCAAAGCAATTACGCCCGGTCAACGGTAAACGCAATAACCTCAGCCAGGCTTTCCGCCTGCAATGCCAGCATCACCAGACGATCAACGCCCAACGCCACGCCGGAACAATCCGGCAGGCCGGCTTTCAACGCTTCCAGCAAATTATTGTCCATTGGCTGCTGCGGCAGACCACGCGCCGCACGCTTGCGGTTATCCTGCTCAAAACGCTGCTGCTGCTCGCGGGCATCAGTCAGCTCATGGAAACCATTCGCCAGCTCAATCCCTTTGAAATAGACCTCAAAACGCTCCGCCACGCGGTGATCTTCGGTGCTGATCTGCGCCAGCGCGGCCTGGCTTGCCGGAAAGTGGTACACGAAAGTCGGACGATCTTTGCCGATATGCGGCTCAACGCCCATGGCAAACAGCAGTTGTAGCAGCGTATCGCGGTCTTCTTCTGTCTCGGCAATATTGCTCAGATCGAGTTTTGCCGCCACTTCGCGCAACTGCGCTTTATCAGCAGAGAGCGGATCCACTTCCAGATAACGCTGGAACGCCTGCTGGTAAGAGAGCGATTCCGCTGCCGGGCACTCCAGTACCTGTTGCAGTAAATCGTCCACCTCATTCATCAGACGGTACATGTCGTAGTGCGGGCGATACCACTCAAGCATGGTGAATTCAGGATTGTGATGACGGCCCATCTCTTCATTACGGAAGCTTCTGCACAGCTGGAATACCGGGCCGCAGCCCGCCGCCAGCAGACGCTTCATATGATATTCCGGGCTGGTCATCAGGTAGAGATTGATCCCCTGAGAATGGCCGGGGCCAACAAAACGGGTTTCAAACGGGAACAGATGAACGTCCGTTACCGTTGCCTGGCTCATACAGGGCGTCTCCACCTCAAGTACGCCGCGATCGGCGAAGAAGTGCCGAATTTCCGCCATGATTGCCGCGCGTTTTAATAAATTGGGGATGGATGCGCTCGGCTGCCAAGTGGCCGTTTCGCTCATGGTACGTTCTCCAAATTCAGACAAGGGCACGAAGTCTACCCGCATCGATCCACAGAGACAAATTTTGCGCAAAAAAATTTCATTTATCTCGTCTATAAATAAAGAGGAAGTAATCAAGGATGATATTTATCAATATGAATGATGCATTGCCTTAAAGAACAGCAAAAAAATCGAACGCATCAAATTTCCCTTGGATCTCTGCGGTTATACTGCTCCTTACCCAAAAAGGAGCAGTGGAACATATTCGCAACTGCCTTAAGCGGTCTGGCTTATCGTTGCGGAACAACAATAATCTGGAGGAATGTCGTGCAAACCTTTCAAGCCGATATCGCTGTGATAGGCGCAGGTGGAGCGGGATTACGCACCGCCATCGCGGCGGCGCAAGCCAACCCGAAAGCCAAAATCGCATTGATTTCAAAAGTTTATCCGATGCGCAGCCACACGGTTGCCGCAGAAGGCGGTTCTGCCGCCGTCGCCCAGGATCATGACAGCTTCGAATACCATTTCCACGATACCGTTGCTGGCGGTGACTGGCTTTGCGAACAGGATGTCGTTGACTATTTTGTGCATCATTGCCCGACAGAAATGACCCAACTTGAACAGTGGGGCTGTCCGTGGAGCCGTCGCCCGGATGGTTCGGTCAACGTGCGGCGCTTCGGTGGGATGAAAATCGAACGTACCTGGTTCGCCGCCGATAAAACCGGCTTCCATATGCTGCACACCCTGTTTCAAACTTCCCTTCAGTTCCCACAAATCCAACGCTTCGACGAACATTTCGTGCTGGATATCCTTGTGGATGACAACCATGCCCGCGGGCTGGTCGCCATGAATATGATGGAAGGTACGCTGGTGCAGATTCGCGCCAATGCCGTGGTGATGGCAACGGGCGGCGCTGGCCGCGTTTACCGCTACAACACTAACGGCGGCATTGTAACCGGCGATGGCATGGGCATGGCGCTGGCGCACGGCGTTCCGCTGCGCGACATGGAGTTCGTGCAGTACCATCCAACCGGCCTGCCGGGTTCCGGCATTCTGATGACGGAAGGTTGCCGCGGCGAAGGCGGTATTCTGGTGAACAAAAACGGCTACCGCTATTTGCAGGATTACGGCATGGGGCCGGAAACGCCGCTGGGCGAGCCGAAGAACAAATATATGGAACTCGGCCCGCGCGACAAAGTATCGCAAGCATTCTGGCATGAGTGGCGTAAAGGCAACACTATCTCCACGCCGCGCGGTGATGTGGTCTACCTCGACCTGCGTCATCTTGGCGCGAAAAAAATCAACGAACGTCTGCCGTTTATCTGCGAACTGGCGAAAGCCTATGTTGGCGTCGATCCGATCAAAGAGCCGATTCCGGTACGCCCGACGGCCCACTACACCATGGGCGGTATCGAAACCGACCAAAACTGCGAATCGCGCATCACCGGGCTGTTTGCAGTGGGTGAATGCTCATCGGTCGGCCTGCACGGTGCCAACCGTCTCGGCTCGAACTCGCTGGCAGAACTGGTGGTGTTTGGCCGCCTGGCCGGTGAACGCGCCATTGCACGTTCGGCCTCAGCAAGCCAGGCCAATGATGATGCGTTAAACGCACAGGCAGCAGATGTCGAGCAGCGTCTGAAAGCGCTGGTCAATCGGGACGGCAACGAAAGCTGGGCGAAAATCCGCGACGAAATGGGCGAATCCATGGAAGAAGGCTGCGGGATCTACCGCACGCCGGAATTAATGCAGAAAACCGTGGATAAGCTGGCCGAGCTGCAAGAGCGCTTCAAACGCGTGCGCATTACCGATACTTCCAGCGTCTTCAACACCGATCTGCTCTATACCATCGAGCTGGGACATGGGCTGAACGTAGCCGAATGTATGGCGCACTCGGCGCTGGCGCGTAAAGAATCCCGCGGGGCGCATCAGCGCCTGGATGAGGGATGTACTGAGCGCGATGACGTCAACTTCCTCAAGCACACGCTGGCTTTCCGCGATGCCGACGGCGCAACCCGACTGGAATACAGCGATGTGAAGATCACTACGCTGCCACCGGCGAAACGCGTATACGGTGCAGAAGCTGAATCGTCTGAGAAGAAGGAGACGAACAATGTCTGAGATGAAGAATCTGAAAGTGGAGGTGGTGCGTTACAACCCTGAAGTGGACGATGCGCCTCACAGTGCCTTCTATGACGTGCCTTACGATGAAGCCACTTCTCTGCTCGACGCGCTGAACTATATCAAAGATAACCTTGCGCCGGATCTGAGCTACCGCTGGTCGTGCCGTATGGCGATTTGCGGCTCCTGCGGCATGATGGTCAACAAAGTCCCGAAACTGGCGTGTAAAACCTTTCTGCGCGATTACGAGAAAGGCCTGAAAGTCGAGGCGCTGGCGAACTTCCCGGTTGAGCGCGATCTGGTGGTCGATATGACCCACTTTATCGAAAGTCTCGAAGCGATTAAGCCTTACATCATCGGCAATACGCGCACGCCAGATCAGGGACCCGGCAAGCAAACCCCGGCGCAGATGGCGAAGTACCATCAGTTCTCCGGCTGCATTAACTGCGGCCTGTGCTATGCCGCCTGCCCGCAGTTTGGTCTGAATCCTGAGTTCATCGGCCCGGCGGCGATTACGCTGGCGCATCGCTATAACCTTGATAGCCGCGATCACGGCAAAAAAGAGCGCATGGGGCAACTCAACAGCCAGAACGGCGTGTGGAGCTGTACGTTTGTCGGCTACTGTTCGGAAGTATGTCCGAAACATGTCGATCCGGCTGCGGCCATTCAGCAGGGCAAGGTGGAAAGCTCGAAAGACTTTCTTATCGCCACCCTGAAACCACGCTAAGGAGTGCATTATGACGACTAAACGTAAAGCCTGGGTTCGTCCCATGCCGTCAAGCTGGTGGAAAACTCTGCCGTTTTATCGCTTCTACATGCTGCGTGAAGGAACGGCGGTACCTGCGGTCTGGTTCAGTATCGAACTGATCTTTGGTCTGTTTGCGCTAAAACATGGGCCGGAAAGCTGGGAAGGGTTCGTGCACTTTCTGCAAAACCCGATTGTGGTGATCCTCAATCTGGTGACGCTCGCCGCCGCGCTGCTGCACACCAAAACCTGGTTTGATCTGGCGCCGAAAGCGCAGCTTATCATCGTCAAAGGCGAAAAAATGGGGCCAGAGCCGGTAGTGAAAGGGCTTTGGGTGGTGACTGCGGTAGTCACTGTGGTGGTGCTGTTTGTGGCTCTTTTCTGGTAAGGAGGCCAACGTGATTAACCCGAATCCAAAACGTTCTGACGAACCCGTATTCTGGGGCTTGTTCGGCGCAGGCGGTATGTGGAGCGCCATTGTCGCGCCGGTTATCGTGCTGCTGGTCGGTATTCTGCTGCCGCTGAGCTTCTACCCAGGTGAAGCGCTGGGCTATGAGCGCGTACTGACATTTGCGCAAAGCTTCATTGGCCGCGTGTTCCTCTTTTTAATGATTGTCCTGCCGGTGTGGTGCGGTCTGCACCGTATCCACCATATGATGCATGATTTGAAAATTCACGTACCGAACGGTAAATGGGTGTTCTACGGTCTCGCGGCAATTCTGACTGTGGTCACACTGATCGGCGTCATTTTTATTTGATACCTGTCGCTCTCCTGCGCAAGCGGGAGAGCAAATTTCCTGCCAGCGTCTATACCCTAAAGAAAAGATCTGGAAGGAAAAATCTCATGCGCATGTTGCTGATGATCGCCATGGTTACCGCTGCGTTACTGCTCTCCTCCTGTAGTTCCCCTACCCCGCCTGATGGCGTCACCGTTGTGCAAAACTTCAATACCCAGCGTTATCTTGGAAGATGGTACGAAATCGCCCGTCTGGACCACCGCTTCGAGAGCGGTCTGGAGAAAGTCACCGCCACCTACAGTTTGCGCAACGACGGCGGACTGACGGTGATAAACCGCGGCTATAATCCGCAGCGCGACATGTGGCAACAGTCCACCGGCGTGGCATATTTCACCGGCAATCCGAATACCGCCGCGCTGAAGGTCTCTTTCTTCGGTCCTTTCTATGGCGGTTACAACATCATCGCCCTTGACGATGAATATCGCTACGCGCTGGTTTGCGGGCCGGATCGCGACTATTTGTGGCTGCTGTCGCGCACGCCCACCCTGCCAGCAGAGGTCAAACAGCAGATGCTGGATATCGCCAGCCGGCAAGGTTTTGCTGTGGAAAAACTACTCTGGATTAATCAGTCTTACTAATGTGTGCTGAGCTTTAACCCAACGATTCCAGCAACAATCAGGCACAGACTGAGAATACGCGCCAGGCTTGCAGATTCGCCAAGCAACACAATCCCTGCAACCGCCGCGCCCACCGCCCCGATCCCGGTCCAGATAGCATAGGCGGTACCGACCGGCAGGGTTTTCATTGCCCATGACAGCAGCACAATACTGGCGATCATTGCCGTAACGGTGATGATACTGGGGGCAAGTCGCGTAAAGCCGTGGGTGTATTTCAGGCCGACAGCCCACACCACTTCAAGAAGACCGGCGATAAGAAGAATTAACCAGGACATGATTGGCTCCGATGCGGGGCCGTCCCCGGAAAAAATGAAACTGACAGGTCGTCCCGCCAGAGATGTGAAGAGAGGCAAATTTTGCCCGCTACAGTTTAAAATTTCAACTTGAATGTGCTTGCTTATATTCCGCAAGTTAAAGCAAGAAATAGCCACTGTTCGCTGCGGAATTCCAGCATTTACCCACCTTATGTACCCCCTATGATGAATCACTTTCCTGAATACAGGAAGCTGTGCGCCACCCTCTGACTGCGAAGAAAAATATGTTCAAGATTCTCGTGATTGACCGTTGTTACTTCACCCGCGTTGGGGTGGAGTCCTGGCTCAATCAACCCGATTTATTCCCCGCCTCGTTCCTCGTCACCGGGTTGCATAATTTAATGCTGGCGAAAGAACATATTGTGCAGTGGCAACCCGATATGGTGATTGCCGATCTTCATGGCTTCAAAAATGAAATCCATCATATTCAACAGCTTGCATCGCTATTTTCCGTCTGCGGCGACTCAAACCAGGTACTGCTGCTGGAATCGGGTATCGATGCGCAACTTTCCGGGTTCTATGCGCAATTTAAAATTCGCGCAACGCTGCTAAAAACAGAACCGCTGGAGAAACTGGCGCAGGTCATTGATGACATTGTGCTGGCGCGCCCGATGCGTTCAATTCCACAAATGGCGACACCGCTACTGACCAAACAGGAAGAGAAAGTGCTCACGCTATGGATGGAAGGGAAAAGTAACCAAAGCATCGCGGCCAGGCTAAGTATTAACGGCAAAACCGTTTATACCTACAAGCGTAATATTCGTATGAAACTCGGGATGGGAAATCGGTTTACGCCGTTCCTTTCACTGCCGGAAAATTCAAATTAGCGGTACGGCGGATGCCGTACCGGCAAGGATTACTGCTGCGCTTTGCTTGCTGCGCCAGAGATTGCGCTGCCGCCTTCAGAGATATCCTGACCGACGCCACGCGTGGTGTTACACGCCGTCAGAACGGATGAAAGGACCAATACAGAAAAGATCGCAACAATTGTCTTCTTAACCATAATATCTTCCTTTTGTGACCAATATTATTTGTGTATAGCCACTTAAGCATAGACAAAATTCCGCAGTGAGACCGGAACGGGAAGATTTTTAAGAAGATGTGAAGTTTTTAGCTCACCGCGTGAGAAATAGCGTGGCCGAGGCTCTGAATATCTTCGCCGACGCCGCGCGCCGTATTGCAGCCCGACAGCAAAGCGCTGCTGATAAGCATAAGTGAAAGGATTTTGGTAAGGCGTTTCATCATTCCTGCCTTGTTATGTTCAACGGCGTAGCATGATGCTACGCCGAAGCCGCGGACATTACTTCACGCGAGATACGTATTCGCCGGAGCGGGTATCGACTTTGATGACTTCACCGATCTGCACGAACAGCGGAACTTTAACCACTGCGCCAGTGCTCAGGGTAGCCGGTTTGCCGCCGGTACCCGCGGTGTCGCCTTTCAGACCTGGATCGGTTTCAACGATTTCCAGCTCAACAAAGTTCGGCGGAGTGACGGAGATCGGCTGGCCGTTCCACAGGGTCACGATGCACTCAGCCTGGTCCAGCAGCCATTTTGCGTTGTCGCCAATCGCTTTGGCGTCAGCGGAAAGCTGTTCGAAAGTTTCGTTGTTCATGAAGTGCCAGAACTCACCGTCGTTGTACAGGTAAGTCAGGTTCATATCGACAACGTCTGCGCCTTCGGCAGAGTCAGTAGATTTGAAGGTTTTTTCTACGCGAGTACCGGTCAGCAGGCGACGCAGCTTAACGCGCGCAAATGCCTGGCCTTTACCTGGTTTAACGAATTCGCTGGCTTCAACCGCATAAGGTTCGCCGTCCAACATGATTTTAAGACCAGCACGAAAATCGTTGCTATAGTAAGTCGCCATAAGGCCCTCTGAAAATTGTTAACTGGTAGCTTAGCCACAAAATGGCGCATATTGTAACCCTAAATACCCCGTCCAGAGAAGATTGGTTAATGCAACTTGCCGATGTAATAACCGATCCAGATGAACTGTTACGTCTTTTAAAGATAGACACGGATGAAAATTTAACCGCAGGCCGTGAGGCAAAACGCCTGTTTCCGCTACGCGTACCGCGTTCCTTCGCCGCGCGCATGCAGCCTGGCAATCCCAACGATCCGCTATTGCGCCAGGTGATCACCGCACCGCAGGAATTTATCGCCGCGCCGGGTTTTACCACCGATCCGCTGGAAGAGCAGAGTAGCGTGGTGCCTGGATTACTGCACAAATACCGAAATCGCGCCCTGCTACTGGTGAAAGGCGGCTGCGCCGTAAACTGCCGCTACTGCTTCCGTCGCCACTTCCCCTACGCGGAAAATCAGGGCAACAAGCGTAACTGGCAAGGCGCGCTGGACTACATTGCAGCGCATCCGGAGCTGGATGAAATCATCTTTTCCGGCGGCGATCCACTGATGGCGAAAGATCATGAGCTGGACTGGCTGCTGGAACAGCTGGAAGCCACTCCACACATTAAACGCCTGCGTATTCACAGCCGCCTGCCGATTGTGATCCCGGCGCGCATCACCGATACGCTGGTCGCACGTTTCGCCCGTTCATCTCTGCAAATTTTGCTGGTCAATCATATTAACCATGCCCAGGAGATCGGCGATGACTTCCGCGCGGCGATGACCGCACTGCGGCAAGCGGGCGTCACTTTACTGAACCAAAGCGTGCTGCTACGCGGCGTGAATGATAATGCGCAAACGCTGGCGGAGTTGAGTAATGCGTTATTTGATGCGGGGGTGATGCCCTACTATCTGCACGTGCTGGATAAAGTTCAGGGCGCTGCGCACTTTATGGTCAGCGATGACGAAGCACGCTTGATTATGCGCGAGCTTCTGACGCTGGTTTCTGGTTATATGGTGCCGAAACTTGCCCGCGAGATTGGCGGCGAACCCAGTAAAACGCCACTGGATCTGCAATTGCGCCAGAGCTAAGCCGTAAATAATGACGAGCCTTTGCAGGCTCGTCATCGCCGTTTAAAACGTCTCCCAACCGTCCTGTCCCGTAGTAGCCGCAGCCTGTTTTGGCTGATGCATTTTACCGATCGACTTTTTCACTTTCTCCAGTTGCTGCCCCGGCAAGCGGAACACATCAACCAGCTGTTGCAGTTTGCCTGCTTGCTCTTCAAGGCTACCGGCAGCGGCAGAAGACTCCTGAACCAGCGCGGCGTTCTGCTGTGTAGTGGTATCCATTTCCGACATCGCCTGGGCAATCTGCGAGATGCCACGGTTTTGCTCATCGGACGCGGCGGCGATCTCCTGCATTAAATCTTTAACCTGCTGTACGGAATGCACAATGCCGCTCATCGTTTCCCCCGCCAGATCGACCTGCCGGGAACCTTCTTCGACATAGTTAACCGACTCATGAATCAGGGCTTCAATCTCTTTGGCTGCCTGGGCGCTACGCTGCGCCAGGTTTCGCACTTCGCCTGCTACCACCGCAAAACCGCGCCCCTGCTCGCCCGCTCTGGCTGCTTCAACGGCTGCGTTAAGCGCCAGAATGTTGGTTTGAAATGCAATGCCATTAATCACAGAGGTGATTTCAGAAATGCGCTTCGAGCTTTCGATAATATCCTTCATGCGATTCACCGCCACGCCAACAACGGTGCCGCCTTTTACCGCCGTATCTGCCGCTGACGTGGCTAGCTGGCTGGCCTGATGCGCGTTCTGCGCGTTCTGTTTCACCGTCGAACTCAGCTCTTCCATGCTCGCCGCCGTTTCCACCACGGCGGCCGATTGCTGCTCGGTACGTGCAGAGAGTTCATTGTTGCCGAGCGCAATCTCATTGGCGGCAGTATTCACCGAGCCGGAGGCGCTGCGCACCATGCTCAGCGATTCCGCGACCCGTTCAATCAACAGGTTGAATGCCCCAACGGCACGGCCAATTTCATCCAGGCGCCCCGTTGGTAACGTATGGCTGAGATCCAGTTTTTCGCTGATGCTGACCATCCCGTCTTTCATCTCATTCAGACGACGTTTGATATTCAACACAGTGAATAAACCAAACAGTCCCAGAATAAGAGTCGCCGCCAGCGTGGCAATCAGAGATAACGTTATTGAGCGAGAAATCAACGAACTATTATTACTGTTGGCCGCAGTCACTAACGAGGTGTTATAGGCAATTTGATCGTCAAAATCCTTGACCAGCAGGGTAATGTTTTCCGCAACTAAACCGCCACTATGCATCGCTTTAACGACGCCATCGCGATCGTTAGCATTTGATATTTTAAAATATTGGTCCATCACCGTGCGGAATTTGTCTAAATCACCTAACGTTTTATTCGACAAATCAAGATCATGTTGATCGGAAATAAGTTCCTTCAGGTAATGTTGATGCATGGCATATAATTCGTCATACATTTTAAACGCTTTTTGTTGTACTTCAGCCATACCAGCAGCGTCCTGCGTCAGACCATGTAGATAAAGCTGACTACGGATGCTGGTGACCTTCAGCATCTCTTTGTTCATGGCGTCGAGGCTCGGCAAGATATTGGCCTGAAAATAATCTTGTGCGTTACTAATTTTTGATAGCGAAAAAACAGCAATAAGGTTTGTTCCAATTAAGCTCAAGATTAATAACGAAAATGCAAGTAATAACTTTTTTGTAATATTCATCGACTCTCCGACCCTCTTCACATCCACCAAAGGTACCCTGTTTTAAAGTCCTTTTATTTTTGCATCCTGCCAACAATATCGACAATAAAACCGCATACTTTAGTGATCGCAGTATCTTCTCAGCAAAGAAACAGGAAATGGTGTTTAACCTTAAGAAAACTTAATATTCAGGACGGATTAACTGACAAAATTTATGAAAAAAAGAGTCAGGAAAAGAGGAATAAATAATGGAATGAAGCGATTAACGGACTCCCGTCAGCATGAGCGGGAGTCCGCAGAAACAGCTTAGTTAGGGCATTTATAGACCTGCGCGTTCATTTCGCTGGCGGTCGGGACAAAACTGGATAAGAAACCCTGCGTCGGGCTGGAAACGTTATAAAGAACGTTGCCGCCCATCGCAGCCGCCTGGTTGCGCAGCGCATTCGCCGCAGCGCGCATTGAACCGCCCTCTTCGCCATGCTGGCCAGAGAGCCAGTTGCTCTGCGAGCCAGTGGCGGTGCCGAGATACTGGCACTGCGCGCCCGGTTTATCTTCCACAAAGCGTACGCCTTGTCCTGCGGCGCTTAATTCACTACTGCTGCTGCTGCAACCCGCTAACAGCAGCACGCCGCCCATAATCCCAGCCAAACGTTTTACGTACATGTTATTCCCCATAATCAATGAGCTGGACGCATGCCGCCCGTGTGTAAACCTTATACTAAAAAGATGACTAAAAGAAAAACATACTCAGCATAAGCCGCACAAATCGCGGAAAATAGTGCCAGGAAAGCGTATAGCAACGATGAGGCTGGAGGGAGAACAACGCTCTGAAAGGCTAGCAGCGCTTCAACGCAGCCATGCTGGTTGAGGTTTACGTTTCACGCAGGGCGTTCCGCCTGTTTTTTCACCGCCAACGCTCATCACCTCAAACAGTACCCAGTGCTAAATACAGCGTGTTAAGCGATTATATATCAACCGATAATTGGCAATGAAATAATATGCCGGGTAACGATAAAAACAATATCAAGCACATCGCCTGAATCTGCAAACCGTAACATATTAAAAACCTGGCGCTCATAATAATCTGATTAACCCCTCCGCGCGGGAAAATCATCACCAAAACCATTGACAACATATATTAGATAGACAGTATGGTAACACCGCAAAAATTCATTGAACGGGATCATCAATGGGACACTCATTAAAAAACAGATCGTAACCACTATAATAGTTCGTGGTAACAACAACTCTTAATTAACTCATTAATGCAGGATAACTAAAACCATAATAAGCATCGCCATGCAAGGTACGACTATGATATTTATCATTAATCACAAAATCCATTTCAGGCCTGCCGATGGCACCATCTGGAATAACGAAGTTGAAAGCGAAAAAAGCCATTTAACGCTGACTCGCGCCAGCAGTAGATTGTTGACTTTCTTAATTGAGAATCAAGGAAAAATCTTAACGCGCAATGATATTTTGAAAGCGGTTTGGGGTAAATATGGTCAGCATTCGTCAAACAATACACTAAATCAATATATTTCGCTGTTACGTAGAATGTTATCTAATTTTGGATTAGGCGTTCAAGTTATTAAAACCATTCCTAAGACAGGATTTTTACTGAGCACAGATATACATATTGTTGCCAATAAAGAATTCGCCAATAGTGGAGTAAGGGCAGATGCACCGCTAATATGCAGAAACTGTAAAAAGTTAGGGTTATTGTTGCTACTGGTAGTGCTTTTCATGCTATTGGCTGGCGTCTGGCAGAGCCGCACAGGCATCTGCAATTTTCCCCCAGGCCTTCAGCCTCGCGCAAGCTGGCACCAGAACGTGCAGGTGCCTTCAGAGTTAGCGTTGCCGGTATAGTTTCATGCATATTCATGGGCAAAGCAGAAAGCAAAAAAAGAGCGGGCAATGCCCGCTCTTTTTCGTTGAACCCGCGACAGGTCGCCCTGTTCGCGCGTCCGGCAGCAATTACATCATGCCGCCCATACCGCCCATGCCGCCCATACCGCCAGCAGCACCTAAATCAGGCGCATCGCTTTTCGGCAGGTCGGTTACCATGCACTCGGTAGTGATCATCAGACCAGCAACAGACGCCGCATACTGCAGAGCAGAACGGGTCACTTTGGTCGGATCCAGGATACCCATGTCGATCATGTTGCCGTACTCTTCGGTCGCAGCGTTGTAACCGTAGTTGCCGTCGCCAGCTTTAACGGTGTTCGCTACTACAGACGGCTCTTCACCGCAGTTCAGCACGATCTGACGCAGCGGTGCTTCCATTGCGCGCAGCGCAACTTTGATACCGACGTTCTGGTCTTCGTTCTGGCCTTTCAGGTCAGCAATTTTGCTTGCTACACGGATCAACGCAACGCCACCGCCAGCAACCACGCCTTCTTCAACGGCAGCACGGGTCGCGTGCAGCGCATCTTCAACGCGTGCTTTTTTCTCTTTCATTTCAACTTCAGTTGCTGCGCCAACTTTGATAACGGCAACGCCGCCAGCCAGTTTCGCTACGCGCTCCTGCAGTTTTTCACGGTCGTAATCGGAAGTCGCTTCTTCGATCTGCTGACGAATCTGGGTTACGCGACCCTGGATTGCAGCTTCTTCACCCACGCCATCGATGATGGTGGTGGTGTCTTTGTTGATCACAACGCGTTTAGCCTGACCCAGATCTTCCAGGGTGGCTTTTTCCAGTTCCATACCGATTTCTTCAGAAATCACGGTGCCACCGGTCAGGGTTGCAATGTCCTGCAGCATAGCTTTACGACGATCGCCGAAGCCCGGTGCTTTAACAGCAGCGACTTTCACGATGCCGCGCATGGTGTTAACCACCAGCGTTGCCAGCGCTTCGCCTTCAACGTCTTCAGCGATGATAACCAGCGGTTTGCCTGCTTTTGCAACGGCTTCCAGAACCGGCAGCATTTCGCGGATGTTGGAGACTTTTTTATCAGCCAGCAGGATGAACGGGCTTTCCAGTTCTACTGCGCCAGTTTCCGGCTTGTTGATGAAGTAAGGAGACAGGTAACCACGGTCGAACTGCATACCTTCAACCACGTCCAGTTCGTCCTGCAGGCCGGTACCGTCTTCAACGGTGATCACGCCTTCTTTACCCACTTTATCCATCGCTTCCGCAATCAGTTTACCCACGGTTTCGTCGGAGTTTGCGGAGATAGTACCTACCTGAGCGATAGCTTTAGAGTCAGAGCATGGTACGGACAGTGCTTTCAACTCTTCAACCGCAGCAGCGACAGCTTTGTCGATACCACGTTTCAGGTCCATCGGGTTCATGCCCGCAGCAACGGCTTTCAGACCTTCAGTGATGATTGCCTGCGCCAGAACGGTTGCAGTAGTGGTACCGTCGCCCGCAGCGTCGTTCGCTTTGGAGGCCACTTCTTTCACCATCTGCGCGCCCATGTTTTCGAACTTGTCTTCCAGTTCGATTTCACGTGCTACGGAAACACCATCTTTGGTGATGGTCGGTGCACCGAAAGATTTATCCAGAACCACATTACGGCCTTTTGGACCGAGGGTAACTTTCACTGCATCTGCCAGAACGTTTACGCCGCGCAGCATTTTTACACGGGCGTCGTTACCGAATTTTACGTCTTTAGCTGCCATTTTCTCTTTCCTTAAATTCGTTCAGGTTCGCGCGCGTTGTTACGCTTCAACAATTGCCAGGATGTCACTTTCGGACATGATCAGCACTTCTTCGTTATCGATTTTTTCAGCTTTCACACCGTAACCATCGTTGAAAATCACGATATCGCCCACTTTCACATCCAGTGGTTGAACGGTACCGTTTTCCAGGATGCGGCCCTTACCGACAGCGATGATTTCGCCACGAGTTGATTTACCTGCTGCAGAACCGGTCAGAACGATGCCGCCAGCAGATTTGGATTCAACTTCTTTACGTTTGACGATCACACGATCATGTAACGGACGAATACTCATTGATAGCTCTCCTTTGAGAAAGTCTTTATCAGTTATGGATGGCGCCGGGCCGCAAACGGTTCTCCGGCTGGTGACCAGAGAGATGGGGTTAGCTGTTTCTCCCTTCAAGGGGGAACAACAAAAAAAATTTATGAAATCTGACTCACCCGCCAAACCAAGCTGCCTCAACTATTGCTGGCAGGTGCTGGCGCAGCCATAAGTAAAACCGATTGTGATAACATCAGCGCAACAGACAACCGACAGACAAAGACAATGAGTGGATTAAAACAAGAGCTGGGGCTGGCGCAGGGCATTGGATTGTTATCAACGTCTTTACTCGGCACTGGCGTATTTGCCGTACCCGCGCTGGCGGCGCTGGCCGCAGGCGACAGCAGCCTGTGGGCATGGCCGGTACTTATTTTACTGGTGTTCCCGGTGGCGATTGTGTTTGCGGTGCTTGGCCGTCATTTCCCAAGCGCTGGCGGCGTCGCCCATTTTGTCGGTCTGGCGTTCGGCCCGCGGCTTGAGCGGGTCACCGGCTGGCTGTTTCTCTCGGTGATTCCGGTCGGTCTGCCGGCAGCCCTGCATATTGCCGCAGGTTTCTGGCAAGGCATGTTTGGCTGGCAAGGGCCGCTATTACTCATGGCTGAGCTTGGCACGCTGGTACTGATTTGGTTTATCGGTACGCGCGGCGCAGGTTCCAGCGCCAATTTACAGTCGCTTATCGCCGGGCTGATTGTGGCGTTAATCGTCGCTATCTGGTGGCGTGGCGGCATCACTTTCCGCGATATTCCTTTCCCTCCGCTGCCGCAGGTGTCGGTTTCCGCGATGTCGGCATCGCTGGCGGTGATGTTCTGGTGTTTTGTCGGCCTGGAGGCTTTCGCCCATCTGGCTTCGGAATTCAAAAACCCGGAGCGGGATTTCCCGCGTGCGCTGATGATTGGCCTGCTGCTGGCGGGTTCGGTCTACTGGGCCTGTACCGTGGTGGTGCTGCATTTTGATGTCTGGCGCACGCTCGGCGCAGCGGCATCGCTTCCGGCAATCGTCGTTGAACTGTTCGGTAAGCAGGCGCTGTGGATAGCCTGCATTATTGGCTATCTGGCCTGCTTCGCCAGCCTGAACATTTATATCCAGAGCTTCGCCCGGCTGGTGTGGTCGCAGGCGGCATATAAGCCCGAGAGCGCGCTGGCAAAGCTCTCTAAACGCCAGTTGCCGGTGAATGCGCTCAACGCTGTGCTGTTCTGCTGCATGGTGTGCACCCTCGTCATCTACGCTTTCAGCATTAATCTGGATACGCTGATTATCTATGCCAACGGCATTTTCATCATGATCTACCTGCTGTGCATGCTGGCAGGTTGCCGCTTGCTGAAAGGGCGCTATAAAGCGCTGGCGATTGTCGGCAGCGCGCTGTGCCTGTTACTGCTGGTAATCCCTGGCTGGAAGAGTTTGTACGCGGTGATCATGCTGGCCGCGCTGTGGTTACTGCTGCCGAAGCGCCGCAGCACAACGATCCATTCCGTACAGCCATAAAAAAAGCCCGGCGGTGCCGGGCATCAACATTAGCGGTCGTCTTTATTATCCAGCCGATTACGCTGCTCGTCTTTGCGCTGATACTCGCCTTCAAATGTCTGGCCCGCATCGCCTCCTGCCGAAAAACCGCCGCCCGGCATCCGCGAAAAGCGCAGATGCGGCATCAGCTTCAGCGTCAGGTGTTTTTGCACCGGCGGCAACAGCAGCAGCAGGCCGAGGAAGTCGGTAAAGAACCCCGGCAGCAGCAGCAACAGACCAGAAATGATCAGCGATACGCTTTTGATCATCTCCGCCGCCGGGCTTTCACCCGCCGCCATTTTTTGCTGCATCAGCATGAAATTCTTAAAGCCCTGGTTACGCACCAGCGACATACCAATCACTGAGGTAAAGAGCACCAGAATGAGCGTCATCAGGACGCCAAAAACATGGGCAACCTGAATAAAGATCGATATCTCAATGTAGACGTATAAGAAAAAAGCAATAAACGGTATCCAGCGCACTGGCTTCTCCTGTGAAAAAAACAGACGCCCTGTGGCGTCTGTCAGTAAGGGTTTGCGAATCGCATAGTCCTGAGATGGCGGCAGATCGAAAAAATTCAATTTCCGCCGCGATGTAAAGTTTTGTCTGTTACGAAGCGGTGACACATTTCACATATTATTAATAATGATGCATTCACGAGGATAATAAGTGATCGAGATTACGGCATTTGATCATATCCAGCATATAATCTCGGGTATCCGACCGATTAAGGGCATAATCGTCGGTCGAAAAAGACACATATCCACATAAATACTGTGTGTTTGGTGTATTCATTCGTAGCTTGCAAAAGAAGGTTCACATGTTAAACAACATTCGTATCGAAGAAGATTTGTTGGGTACCAGGGAAGTGCCAGCGGATGCCTATTATGGCGTGCATACTCTGAGAGCGATTGAAAACTTTTATATCAGCAACAGCAAAATCAGTGACATCCCTGAATTTGTCCGTGGCATGGTAATGGTAAAAAAAGCGGCTGCCCTGGCGAACAAAGAGCTGCAAACCATTCCTAAAAATATCGCGAACGCTATCGTTGCCGCATGTGATGAGGTCCTGAACAATGGCAAATGCATGGATCAATTCCCGGTAGACGTTTATCAGGGCGGCGCGGGTACTTCCGTCAACATGAACACCAACGAAGTGCTGGCCAACATTGGGCTTGAACTGATGGGCCACCAGAAAGGCGACTACCAGTTCCTCAACCCGAACGATCATGTCAACAAATGCCAGTCCACGAACGATGCCTACCCTACCGGGTTCCGCATCGCGGTGTATGCCTCCATCGTTAAGCTGATTGATGCCATCAAACAACTCGGTGAAGGTTTTGAAAACAAAGCCGTGGAGTTCAAGGATATCCTGAAAATGGGCCGCACCCAGTTGCAGGACGCGGTGCCGATGACCCTCGGTCAGGAATTCCACGCCTTCAATGTGCTGCTGAATGAAGAGACCAAAAACCTGCTGCGCACCGCTGAGCTGCTGCTGGAAGTGAACCTCGGCGCTACCGCCATCGGTACTCGCCTCAACACGCCGGACGGCTATCAGCAACTGGCGGTGCAGAAACTGGCGGAAGTGAGCAACCTGCCGGTCGTGCCGGCGGAAGATCTGATTGAAGCCACCTCCGACTGCGGCGCGTATGTGATGGTACACAGCTCGCTGAAGCGTCTGGCGGTGAAACTCTCCAAAATTTGTAATGACCTGCGTCTGCTCTCCTCCGGGCCGCGCGCCGGGCTGAATGAAATCAACCTGCCGGAGTTGCAGGCGGGTTCATCGATCATGCCAGCCAAAGTCAATCCTGTGGTGCCGGAAGTGGTGAATCAGGTGTGCTTTAAAGTGATCGGCAACGATACCACTGTCACCATGGCTTCCGAAGCGGGCCAGTTACAGTTGAACGTGATGGAGCCGGTGATTGGCCAGGCCATGTTTGAGTCGATCCATATTCTCACCAATGCCTGCTACAACCTGCTGGAAAAATGCGTCAACGGCATCACGGCCAACAAAGAAGTGTGTGAAGGTTATGTCTATAACTCCATCGGCATCGTGACCTACCTCAACCCGTTTATCGGCCATCACAACGGCGATATCGTTGGCAAGATTTGCGCCGAAACGGGCAAAAGCGTACGGGAAGTGGTTTTGGAGCGCGGTCTGCTGACTGAGGCAGAACTGGATGATATCTTTTCCGCGCAAAACTTGATGCATCCGGCCTATAAAGCAAAGCGTTATACCGATGAAAGTGAACAATAAATTCAGTACGTAAATACATAAAAGGCACGTCACTCGCGACGTGCCTTTTTTCTTATGGATAGTAACTAAAATATAACGATTTAATATCACTTAGTTAAACAAGGAAGCCACTATGTTTACAGCAGAGCTTGTCCTCGTCTTATTAGCCATCTACCTGGGCGCCCGGCTTGGCGGTATCGGCATTGGGTTTGCGGGTGGCCTTGGCGTTCTTGTCCTGACCTTGTTCTTTCAAATCCCGCCTGGCGCCATTCCCTTTGACGTCATCGAAATCATCATGGCCGTTATTGCCGCTATCGCCGCGATGCAGGTGGCGGGCGGCATGGATTATCTGGTGAGCCTGGCTGAACGCATGCTGCGTAGCCACCCGAAATACATCACCTTTCTTGCGCCGCTGGTCACATGGTTTATGACGATCCTTGCCGGAACCGGGCACACCGCATTCTCGACGCTGCCGGTGATTACCGAAGTGGCGAAAGAGCAAGGTATTCGCCCGTCGCGTCCGCTGTCGATTGCCGTGGTCGCCTCACAAATCGCCATTACTGCCTCGCCTATTTCTGCCGCCATGGTCTTTTTTGCCGGTATCCTTGAACCGCTGGGTGTCAGTTACCTGACGCTGCTGGCGATCTGTATTCCTGTCACGCTGATTGCCGTGATGATCACCGCCGTGGTGTGTAACTTCCTCGGCTGCGAGCTGAAAGACGATCCGGTGTACCAGGAGCGTCTGGCGAAAGGTGAAGTGAAGCTGCGCGGCAGCCAGGTATTTGAACTGAAACCCCACGCTAAACGCTCGGTGCTGCTGTTCCTGATTGGCATTGTGGCGGTGATGCTGTACGCCACTGCAATCAGCCCAACCGTAGGGCTGATTGCCCACCCGGTACTGCCGCGTAACGAAGCAATTGTGGTGTTTATGCTGACCATCGCCACGCTGATTTGCCTGACCTGCAAAATCGACACCGGCGAAGTGCTGAACGCCAGTACGTTTAAATCGGGCATGAGCGCCTGTATCTGCGTGCTGGGCGTCGCCTGGCTGGGTGATACGTTTGTGAAGCACCATATTGAAGATATTCAGGTGGTGGCCGGTGACTTATTGCATAACTATCCATGGCTGCTGGCCGTGGTACTGTTTTTCGCCGCGACACTGCTCTACTCGCAGGCGGCAACTACCAAAGCGCTAATGCCTGCCGCGCTGCTGCTGGGCGTTTCGCCGCTGACCGCCGTTGCATCGTTTGCGGCGGTTTCCGCGCTGTTTGTGCTGCCCACTTACCCCACGCTGCTGGCGGCGGTTGAGATGGACGATACCGGTTCAACGCGCATCGGCAGGTTCGTGTTTAACCACCCGTTCCTCATCCCGGGCGTGATCGCCATTGCCCTGTGCGTCATTCTGGGCTTCATCTTTGGCGGTATTCTGTTGTAAAAGTCCTTAAAATCGGGCCGCGCGGCGGCCCGATCCTTTTCCTTCGCGTGGTATAGTCGATACTTTCGCTGCTACGAGGTTGACGATGAACACGCCTGATGCCGTTGTTGTACTCTGCACTGCCCCGGATGAAGCCACTGCCCAGGATCTGGCCGCCAAGGTGTTGGCCGATAAGCTTGCCGCCTGTGTCACTATTCTGCCGGGAGCAACGTCGCTCTATTACTGGGAAGGTAAACTGGAGCAGGAGTACGAAGTTCAGCTACTGCTGAAAACTGACGTCGCGCATCTGGAAGATCTTTTCGCCTGCATTAAATCGCACCATCCGTACCAGACCCCGGAACTACTGGCTTTGCCCGTTACCCACGGAGATTACGATTACCTCTCATGGCTCAACGCATCCTTACGCTGATCCTGCTGCTGTGCAGCACATCCGCCTTTGCCGGATTATTCGACGCGCCTGGTCGCTCCAGTTTTGTCCCTGCCGATCAAGCGTTTGTTTTTGATTTTCAGCAACATCAGCACGACCTTACGCTCAACTGGCAGGTGAAAGAGGGTTACTACCTTTACCGCCAGCAAATTCGCGTCACCCCGAATCAGGCCCATATTGGCACGCTGGCGTTGCCTGACGGGGAGATGCATGAAGATGAGTTCTACGGCAAAACCGAGATCTACCGCCAGCAACTCACGCTACCGCTTGAAGTGACGCAGGCGACAAAAGGCGCGACGCTGACGGTAACTTATCAGGGCTGCGCCGACGCCGGGTTCTGCTATCCGCCGGAAACCAAAGTCGTGCCGTTGATGGAGGTTGCCGCCACGCAATCCACTGCGCCAGCGCCCGCCGAAAAGCCGGTTACCGCAAACGACACGCCTGCAGCCTCACTGCCTTTTTCCGCGCTCTGGGCGCTGCTTATCGGTATTGGCATCGCGTTTACCCCTTGTGTACTGCCAATGTATCCGCTGATTTCCGGCATTGTTTTGGGCGGCAAACAGCGCCTGTCTACCACACGCGCGTTGCTGCTGGCGTTTATCTATGTACAGGGAATGGCGCTAACCTACACCGCGCTGGGGCTGGTTGTCGCCGCTGCCGGGTTATCGTTTCAGGCGGCATTACAACATCCTTACGTGCTGATTGGGCTCTCCGTGCTCTTTAGCCTGTTGGCGCTGTCGATGTTCGGCCTGTTTACCCTGCAACTGCCGTCCGCACTGCAAACCCGTTTAATGCTGTGGAGTAACCGCCAGCAGGGCGGCTCACCTGGCGGCGTGTTCGCCATGGGCGCAATCGCCGGGCTGATTTGTTCGCCCTGCACCACCGCGCCACTGAGCGCCATTCTGCTCTATATCGCCCAGAGCGGTAATCTGTGGCTCGGTGGCGGCACCCTTTATCTGTATGCACTGGGCATGGGTTTACCCCTGATCCTGGTCACGGTGTTCGGCAACCGGTTGCTGCCGAAAAGCGGGCCGTGGATGGAGCAGGTCAAAATCGCCTTTGGTTTTGTTATCCTCGCCCTGCCCGTCTTCCTGCTGGAGCGCGTGCTGGGCGATACATGGGGATTGCGGCTCTTGTCGCTGCTGGGTCTGGCGTTTTTTGCCTGGGCGTTCATTTCCAGCCTCAACGTGACGCGCCCGGTAATACGTGTCGTGCAAATTGCCCTGCTCGGCGCTGCGCTGGTGTGTGCTCGTCCATTGCAGGACTGGGCGTTTGGCGCGCCCGCCGTACAGACGCACTCGCCGCTGGCGTTTACCCCGATCCAGACCGTTGATGATCTGAACAAGGCGCTGGCGCAGGCAAAAGGTCGGCCGGTAATGCTGGATCTTTATGCGGATTGGTGCGTAGCCTGTAAAGAGTTCGAGAAGTACACCTTCAGTGACCCGCAAGTGCAGGCGGCGCTGAGAGAGAGCGTGTTATTGCAGGCCAACGTGACGGCGAACAACGCGCAGGATGCCGCGCTGCTGCGCCAGTTGAATGTGCTTGGTCTGCCGACGATCCTCTTTTTCGACGCGCAAGGCGTCGAACAGCCCGCCGACCGGGTGACCGGTTTTATGGATGCGGCAACCTTTGCCGCGCATTTGCGCAATCGCATCCCATAAACAACACTGTTTGGGGAGCTCGCTTCAGATAACGGAGGAGAACACCGTGCAACGCGAAGACGTTTTGAGCCAGACTTTGCAATTACTTGAGCTAAAAGGGATTGCCGAAACCACTCTTGAGATGGTTGCCGATCGCATCGGCTATCCCCTCAATGAGCTGCGCCGTTTCTGGCCGGATAAAGAAGCCCTGCTCTATGATGCGCTGCGTTATCTGAGCCAGCAGATTGATGCCTGGCGCAGACAGCTGTTGCTGGATGAGACGCTGACTCATGAGCAGAAGCTGCTGGCTCGCTACGGCGCGTTGACTGAATGCGTCAGCAACAACCGCTATCCCGGCTGTTTGTTTATCGCCGCATGTACGTTCTTTCCCGATCCCGGACACCCCATCCATCAACTGGCGGATCAGCAAAAGCGCGATGCTTACGACTTTACGCACCAGGTGCTGACGCAGCTGGAAGTTGACGATCCGGCGATGGTGGCGAAGCAGATGGAACTGGTGCTGGAAGGGTGTCTGAGCCGGATGCTGGTTAAGCGCAGCCAGGCCGATGTCGATACGGCGCAACGGCTGGCAGAAGATATTCTGCGTTTCGCCTGCTGCCGCCAGGGCGGCGCGTTAACCTGATTTCGCTGCGCAATCGCGCTGATTGCCGCAAACTTGAGCAACTGGATAGCATTTTTAGAAATAAGGTTGACGCCTTAAGACGATTAGGGTTTAATGCGCCCCGTTGCCCGGATAGCTCAGTCGGTAGAGCAGGGGATTGAAAATCCCCGTGTCCTTGGTTCGATTCCGAGTCCGGGCACCACTTCTTCAGAGCCTGTTCGTTAAGAGATGAGATCCTTAACGGGCATGAAACAGTCCCGGACACATCGTCAGGCAGAATGAGAGCGATTCGTTCTACACCTGAGGGTTACGGGATTAAGAATCCGGATGATGTTCGTTGCATCATCCGGATTTCTCACATCCCAACAATTTCAGTTACAGGTATTTACCTTCTCATCGCCACTCTGTCAACGATTTGTAAAGCAAAACCCCCTTTTAGATATCAATCCCTTAGAAATTTGCCTTAGGCATACTCTTAAGCCGCATATGCTGCTTCGAGGTTTCGCCGCAGGTTATCCATGTTGGCTTCCACATATTCCAGAGTCACCGCCACGCTGGAATGACCGAGCAGCGCCTGAACATCATTAAGGCTTCTCTCCGGCAGTTTCATCAGGTCCGTGGCAATGGAATGTCTGAACCGGTGCGGGCTGACAGCATACTGGCACTCCCTTGACAGTCTTCTGAAAAAAGCCCGCAGCGGGATATGGTCCATATTTTTACCGTGTATGATCCGGCCCTTTTTTGAGGAAAACCGGTTGATGCTGAACAACTGATCCCCTTTCCTGGCCCCCTTGCGGACAGCCTCATGATAGAGGTGTTCAAGCCGTGGCCGCAGTCGGGCAATGATGGGAACACGATGCTCCCGGTGATTCTTGGAGCCCTCCGCACGCAGTTCAATGACCCCCTGCACCAGATCCACATCGCACAGGCGTATATGCAGCAGCTGATTCTGACGCATACCGGTAAATTTAAGTGTCTCAATGACCGTCATCCAGAACCACGCGGGTTCAAGAGCATTTGGCCGCCGATCGTGAATCCCCATCTGCTCCAGCCCGATTTTTCTTTCCATGATTAAATCAATTTTCTTCATCTGTTCAGCGGAGAGCGTTTTTTTTCGTTTGATATCGGGTTTAACAATAACCTCTTTAAACGGATTTTCTCTGGTGGAAATAAGATCCCTCACTATGGCATGATTAAACAATGCCCGCATATGTGTGACCTTATTATTCCATGTCCTTTTACTGGACATCTGTTTTTTAAGAACATACCGTCGCCATTTCAGAACGTGATCGCCTGAGACATTTTCGGGTAGCGTATTTTTCCCCGCGAATGCAATGAAAGTTCTTAGCACCTTCCTGTAACTCCATTCCGTCGACTTAGTAAGAAATTTCCTGAGGAAATAATCTTCCAGAATATCGTCAAATGTAACAACACCCGTCATAAACACCTCATCATATTCAGCGAATTATTTTCTCGCTGACAGCCATATACTGTCCGCAGGACAGTTCCCTTTTTTAAAAATAATGTCAGCGTTAATCATGTAGCCTGACACTTTAGTAAAACGACCGCTTTTATCCGGCGTGTCATATTGATGGTAATGAAATAACCCCTTACCATTTCGTGAATGATGTACGTTCAGTAACTCAAAACTTTTCTGCAGCCTGTCCTTATCAACCCCGCAGGCCTCCACTGTCGGGGTATAGCGATAGAAACAGGCCGGGGACACCAGAAAGACAAACTGCGCCAGAACGTGCAGAATGCTGTCCTTTTCATTGACGCTCAGCGTGCCGTCTTCAACACAGTTCCTGACCCATTCCAGAAAGCGTGTACCGGCCTGCTCTCCCGGGCCTGTCTTGTACTCAGAAGAAAGTGCCCTGTCAGCATTAACCGGGATGTCCGGGCAGTTATCTGCGTAATCCGCAGGTGTGTTTGCGGCCGGCGCAGAGGGTTTCCCTTCTGCCATCAGATCCAGCATTGAAAGGAGATTTTCAGTGGAAATCTGCGTGTCACCCTCACCGTCCGTACTGATGTCACTTTCTGCAGAATGCAGTTTCGCCTCTGAAGAGAGAGCGGATTCCAGTGCCAGAGAAGGAGACGATGTCGCTGTATCAACGGGGGCTTTCCCTGTGTCCAGCCCCGGAGTGTAGGTCAAATCTCCGGTTTTAATTGGCACTGAAACATCAGGAGAATTATCCTGACTGGACAATGACATAACATCTGCTTCATATAATTTCGGGGGGGTATGTTCAGTGACAGGAGTCGCAGGCACCAGAGTGACCTGATGGGGTGCCTGCCCGGACATCGTGGCCGCATCAGAAAGACCACATCTGCTCAGGGCATCGTTCACAATGCTGTTCAGTATCCCGGCTTCGGCGCGACGTCCTGAGAGAAACAGCAGCAGCGAATCTGACAGCGCAGGCCAGCGCTGAAGCCACATCAGGGCGACCTCAGGCAGGAGCCTGAACGCCACATATGTGCTGCGCATCCCACCCGATGATTCACCAGATGGCCTTACCCGCCACGCTTCTCCGGGCACACTCAGCCCCGGATACCAGACCCGGCCGCTTTTCAGCGCGCCCTCCACCTGCATCAGCCAGGGCAGGTGATGGAACAACCCGGCCCAGTATGCGGCACAGACCCAGCCGGGCGTCTGCTCTGCCTGAGCTTCAGGCGTGGCACCCGGTGGCAGCATCATGCCCCGCACCAGCCTCACTGCACGCGTGGCCACGTTCAGGCTGAGTTCATTAAACCCCCCCGGTCCTGAGTACGGACCGGACCATGCTGCCGGACAGGCCTGTACCCGTGCCGCCATTTCTTCCAGAGGACGCAGCCACCAGGCTTCCGTGACCTGCTGCGACAGCGGGCTGTTTTCTGCCAGCACACGGATAAGACGGCGGTTTTCATCTGACTGCAGTAACGCCCTGCCCGTCCTAGCAGGGAGCCAGCCATCATCAGTCACTGTCCGTGGCAGCGGGGCTTCCCGCAGCCACTCTCCGGACCGGCTTTCCTGCCTGCCCCGCCCTGTTAACCAGTTAAATCCACGCACTGTCACCTCCGCCGGAATGTGCCTGCTGAAAATGACGCTACGCTAAAAGCCCCCCTGATAATTGCAACCGGAAATCCGGAACCGGCCCGGACAGAAATCCTGCTTGCGAAAATATTCAGAAGCGCTTTCAGATTTTCAGGGTGCCGGGATCACAGGAAGAATGCTCTCCTGCACGCCTCTGTTAACACCGGTATCGGGAGTCTGTTCATGCAGCAAGCCTGTGTTTTTACTTTTTTCCTGCTCTGGCTGGGTTTGTCCGCCGCGTTGGGCCTGGAGATTACCGGCGGCGTCTGCTCCGGTTTTTATCTGGTCTGGGTGCTGCTGTCCGGCCTCCCCTTCCTGCTGCGCCCGCTCGCATGGGCAGAGCGTCGTTTCAGGCCGGAGATGACGCTGATAAGCCAGCACGGAAAGCGGGCATGGGTTCACCTGGCCCCCTGGCAGCCCACCACCCGCCTGACGCCGCCGCGTGTCTGCCTGTTCTGGCAGAGCGTGAACGCCTCAACCTGCCAGGCACTGGAAACACACCGCACCGTTATCATCTCATCGCACCTGCTGACCGGTATACGTGCCCACAGGGTACTGGCCCACACCAGGGAATATGGACTCACGGTCCGCAGCCGTATTTATCAGATTCCTTTTACTCCGTGGAAAAGAGCGCTGATGCAGCTCGAAATCCTCTTCAGGCAGTGGCGCTGGCGTTCCGTCTTCCGGACGACATGGCCTGTGCTGGTCCTGCGGCGTAAATCTTCCGGACCGGAAAAATAATTTCCCCTGTCGCCTGCCTGCGCGGCGCTTCACACTGGATACATGCATGTATTCGATCTGAACGATCGATTTTATCCGTTATACATCCGCATATTCGCGGCGTAACGTATTCACACCGGATACATATAAATAAACCGATGAAAATTAGACTGTTAGCCAACACCAGGACTTTTTATGAAGCATCTGAATATGACATCCCTGCTGGCAAGGATCGCCCTTGAACGGGACGACGAATTGCTGCAGCTGACCGCCGCAATGTCCGACGGAAAGAAAACATCCGGTAACCCGATGGCCATCCGTTTCAAACCTGCTGTGGGGGATTTTATCGTCCTCATGTCAGGCAGGCTGGGGATCTCGGCTGCGGCTCTCGTGAATATTATGATTGAAGGCGTTATGCGTGAAACCCTCACACCGCATCAGGCCGCCATTACCCGCATCCCCGAACGTTTCTGGCTGTTGATGGACGAATACAATCTGTCATCTCCGGAGGTGGCCCATCTGCTTGCGGACTGGAACATGAGCCTGAATGTGCTGGAAAACCGGGAAAGAACACTCGGTTACATGACCGCGCCCCTGCTGGAAAAATTGTCCGAATGGTTTTATGTCAGTACCGGGTGGCTCTCGGGCAAAATTGTCCCTCCGGTCCGGATTACCGTATTTCCTGACTGGTCCGATGCAGCCAGGTTATTAACGTGCAGAATTCAGGAAATCAACCCGGAAGATTTTATCGCCCGGCCGGATCTCTTTTTAATTCGAAAAAAAGAGCAGGATGATATTTTCCTGTTTATTCGCCGGTACAGAACCATTAACGACACAAGGTTCCGTGTTGTGGAATGCGCTGGCCGTTGTTCAGTATCGGGTGAGTCAGGGAAACAATTTACTTCATTCCTGGCCATGTGCGGACTGCTGTTTAAAGCCGAAGTCCTCTTCCTTGTCGATACCTTTATTGATTCAGGGAATATTCTCGATTCAATGATATCCGGGGAAGTACTTCCGCCGGCAGCATTAAGGGAAATACAAAAACCCTTCCACGATACTTACGGAAAATATACCCAAAGGATCTGGAGCACTGACGAAAGGGAGCCTTTCCTTAATCCGGATAATTTTATAAATGATGAATGGAGAAAGATAGCGGAAGACATTATTTCAACCCGTTCCATCTGAATTCACTGAATAGCCCGTTTTAACTGGCGCGCCAGCGTCAGGGGATTCTTTTGCCTGAAACACCATAAATGAGAAAAGGAAATAAATGATGAAAGTTTCAATGATTACACGCTGCATTACCGCTGTCTTGTTCGTTACTGGCGTACCTTCTGTCCAGGCCGCCACGAGCTGGATGGAGGCCCGTAATGATGCAATGGGGGGCACAGGTGTTGCGTCCAGTCATTATGGTACCGCTGCGCTGTCCAACCCCGCGCTGTTGACCCGTTTCGGACCGACTGATGATTTCAGTCTCGTATTGCCGTCTGTGGGTGCTCAGGTTTCAGATCCGGATAACACCGTGGATAAGGCTGATGACGTCAAAAACCTCTGGAATAACTTCGACACCGCGGTAAACAACCAGTCCGGTGTGAGTGCCAGCGCCGCCGCACTGAAAAACAAACTGAATGAACTGAAAGACACGCATTCCGGTGGCCAGCTCGGTGCATCGGTAATCGCGACGGTGCCGAACAGGACGCTTCCCTTTGCCGTTGTGGTGAAATCATGGGGTACCGTGTCTGTAGACGGTAAGGTTACGGACCACGATCTGCAATACCTGGACAAAGTGGCTGAGGGCACCATTCCTCCATCGCTGGTTGATAAAGATGCCCTGACATCGAGAGCCAGTGGGCGCGCTGCCGTCATCACAGACGTCGGCGTCGCAATGGCTCACCAGTTTGAAACCGCCGGTCAGAGATGGTCCCTGGGTATCACCCCGAAATATCAGCGTATTGACCTGTTTAACTACAATGTCTCCGTTCGCGATTTCGATAAGAGCGATATCCATTCCGGCGATTACCGCAACACAAAAACGGGTTTTAACGCTGACCTGGGGCTGGCAACGGACCTGACAGATAACTGGACTCTGGGGCTGGCGGTCCTGAACGTCATTCCCCGTTCCGTTGAGACCAAACCGGTAAATGGCTCGACCGGGACATTCAAGGTTAAGCCGCAGGCCACAGCCGGAGCCGCATGGCACAGCGGTTTTATCACGACAGCACTCGATGTCGACCTGACTGAAGCCAGCCGTTTCGATACCGACAAAAAGCGTCAGTTTGCAAGCGCCGGCGTCGAGCTGAATGCGTGGAGCTGGATGCAGGTTCGTGCCGGTTACCGCCAGAACATCATTTCGAACGATGGCTCCGCCTTCACTGCCGGGCTCGGTTTCTCGCCTTTTGATGTGGTCCATCTGGACATCACGGGCATCGCCGGCACCGACCGTACTTACGGTGCAGTCGCCCAGATGCAGTTCACCTTCTGATTCAACAAAACCGGGGCAACAAAGGATAAGCCCCGGTATTTCACTTCCTGAAGACGTCAAAAGGAAAATAAAATGAAAAAAAGACAACTCCTGCCGGCCATAACTGCCCTGCTTATGTCCCTGACGGCATGCAGCCAGAGCCAGCTAACCCAATTTCCGCAACAGCTTTCAGATATCACATCACAGCCCGCTCCCGGAGCACAGCCATCTGCGTCCAAAGAAGCCGACCGTCATGATGTTGTTAGCGTTTATACCCTGCCGGCAGGCACGGGTGTGGATACCGCGGCCATGCGCCTGAAACAGCACTTTGGATTTTCATCCGACGAGGATGTTGCAGCCGCACGCAACAGCGGCCAGGGAAACGCAGGCTGGTCAGCCTCCGCAATATCCGAAGGTACCAGCTGGCTGGCTCAGCCAGGCAACTACTACCGCATGAGCCGCAACTGGGCCGGTAATGACAGGCTCACCCTCGAAGTCACGGGTAACACAAAGGGCAGTTCTGTGACTGCCACCTACCGTTCGTCGAATCCGGAACATCTGAAACCGGCATGGACTTCACGCCTCATGAAACAAATACCTGAAGTCGCTGACGGCTCTATCAAGTAAATAAGGGGTCACATCATGGTTCAGTTACAGACACAACTCAATGCCATCCACGAACGGATTGCTGATGCGCAGGATATTGTGAAACGCCGGGAACGGTCGGTTAAACGTGCAGAACGCAATCTTGAAATTGCAGAGGACATCCTCACTCAGCTGCAAAACGAACGTGATGAACTGCTGATTGCGTCATGGGGAGATATACCGAACTGGCAGGTTATTTTTGACCTCGTTAATCCCTCACCGGCAATGTATGAATACAAAGAGAAATGGGTCAGGGAAAAAGGCCTTCACGCGGGCGGGATGTATAATTGCTATACCAGTCAGTTGGCCTTCTCTGTTGGTTTTACCACAACATCAGAGCACGAACTGCATCAAAATATCCGCATGGTTGAATTCGTCATGCAATATCTGCGGGCTGACCGTAATAACGAAAAAGTAATGATTGTACATAACGTCCCGACTGACAATTGTTGCCACAACTTCGTTTTTAATACAGTAACGGGAAAATACGGAATTACCACTGACAGCTATATGAGTCGCCGGAGTATTACTGAATATTCAACAGCAGAAGAAGCGCTGCGCTATCTGCAAAGCATTTCGGATACCGATATCGTCCCTGAACCGGAAAGTCTCCCCGGTTCAGTAATATCCGGTGAGGAGTAATGCGATGGCTAATCACATGAAAGAGCAAACTGAATTAACGCTGGCCCGCATTGTTGAACTGGCAGACTACCAGAGAATGATCCGCCATCCCGGCAACCCGGCACAGGGACAATTTGTAGTGACTGGCCCCAATTTTAAGGATGATTCTGCGCGCGTTGGCTACTGCGTACAGGTGCGTAAACACGTTGGCCAGTTTGGTTCTGACATGGTTTTCCTGCGCCACGTAAATGGCTCCCTTACTGTGCATGAAAACAATTGCTACATAGCGATGAATACTGAACAGGAAGTCCTGGCCCGCTCAGTGTTTGATGTATTGCCTGAGGACGAGGAATACGAAAAAGGATACCGCGATTGTGAGAAGGTCCACGAAGTAGGCTTTGTGATTGAAAACTCAGCATCTCATGGTACCCCGGATATCCCTTTCGCCATCACAATCATGACGACGAAAGGCGGTGCGGCATGACTTACAAAAACGAGATGGTCGGGGAAATCATAGCCGCAATAAAGCTGAGACACGAAAAAACGGCTTTTTCGCACCAGTAATCACATGGTTCGAATTTTGTACCCTGCTGGAAGGTCGTGAAGCTGATCATGCAGAGAATGCGCAACTGCGCCAACGCATCGCCGATCCTGAAGCCCGCCCGGTTGCTCCGTTCGACTTCAAAGAGACCACAGACGCAGACTACTGCCGGGAGTGGGCATGGCGTGAAATCACGAAAGACCTCCCTACAGAACACTGGAAAGCCGGGGATAACGGGACATTCTATGCATTTTACCTGATGGGGTGGCATGCACGTTTACAGTACAGCGAACAACGTCGCGCTGAATATTCTCAAATCGCAGGCGCCATTCTGAAAACACGGACAGGGAGCGTTAATACGGAGCCGTGGCGATCATTTGTTTCTGACGATGATATTACCGCGCTGAACCGCTTTGCTGAATGCTGTGATGATCCGGAATCAGGTGGTCATGATCTTGAGAAAGAACAGGTGAAACGGCTTGAAAAGATCGGGTTATTACGGCGTTCGGGGCGGATCAGCTTCACCACGGATTTTGGCGATTTCGTGCTGTCTGCAGCCGGCATCAATCCCAGGGGGCGTAGGCATGCCCAGGGTTAAAAATCGTGAAGGCATGATGATTGAACTGCCTGATTTGCCGAAGCAGCGGCCTAAAGTGGAAGTTCCTGACGGTCGTTTCTCCAGGCCCAGGAAGAAAATCACCAAAGCGCAGCGCAGAGAATTACGCATGAAGTTTGGCGGCCGCTGCGCATACTGCGGTTGCGTTCTTCCGGAAAAAGGCTGGCATGCAGATCACGTTGAACCTGTGCGCCGCGATTTTGAATACGTGCTGGCACCAGCTGGAAGCGGAGTAACGCACGTTACCAGAAGCACAGGAAAAGTCATGCATCCTGAGATGCACACAATAGAAAACCTGTTTCCCGCCTGCGCACCGTGCAACCTGTTCAAGGGTACATTTAGCGTTGAAGGGATGAGAAAAGAAATCAGCCAGCAGGTAGAGCGCGCCCGCGCATACAGCGTCAATTTCCGGACCGCAGAGCGCTTTGGAGTGATCGAGATCGTCGATAAGCCGGTGGTGTTCTGGTTCGAACAGTATCAGCAGCAGGAGGCCGTATGTCCACAAAACTAAACCGGAAGCGGCTGGAAGAAATTGCCAAACTGAAGGGGTGGAAACTGGTTCCGGATCAAATGCACCTGAACGCTGACGCTATCGAATGCATCTGCTCACAATGCGGTGACGGAGGTAAAATCTACGGCGATTTTACGGCGGGTATTCTGTGGGTTGGAGAGGTGCTGACGGACGACTGCAACGGCATTAAGTATGGGCTGAACATATCATCAGCCGAATATCCGGAAAAAGGCACGATCAACATTTATGAGTTCGACAATCCACTTCGTGGCCATTCAGCGGTTACCAGAGATAATACAGGTATGAAGTATTATCACCACTGTATTTATACCTTCAGGCTGACCAGACTTCTGCTGAAAAGAGAAATCCCGCTGCGAATATTTATTTATGCTTTACGGACAAAACCAGGAGCCGTCGCCGGTAAGCATGGTTCTTTTATTGTAGACCCGTTCTACGATGATCTGGGTTAAAAGGCTACAGAATGAAAATTAACGTCAGTCATTCAAGATTATTTTTGCTTGCGATCCCATTAGCCATATATGGTATGGAGTTACTATTCTGGTATGCCCTGATGAAAAGAAATATATTTCCTTCGGAATACATAAGCTGGCGGGTTACTATCCTGTTAACATTTGTATGGATATTTGGGTTTGCTCTCTATTTGTGTGAGAATGATGAAAAATGGCCTGTACTTCTTATGAAGCTATTCAGTCCTGTTGCCGGCTATATTTTAGTGGCATGTATAGCAACTCTGGTTGCATTCGTAACGTGGGAGATAAAACCTTTCACTGACAATTACTTAGATTTATTTCGTCTTGCTTTTGTTGGCAGCTATATTGCCCCAATAATCCTCATTTTTTTATCCGAAATCATCGATGTCTTTTCAGATATGTGAAAAGAAAAGGCCACAATGATTCGTGGCCTTTTGCTTTTGTTCAGTCTGAGCGTTCATGCATCCCGTCTGCAGCAGGACATTCCCGTTCCCCCTGTAATGAGCTGACGTATAAAAAACAGTTCCGGTAGTTATCATCCGAATCAGTCTGTATGAAAGCCGGCTCCGGAAAATCCCCCGGTCCGATAATCTGCTCAGCCGGCCGCGACAGCGCGATCTGATATTCGTGAGTGATTTCATTCGTAAGGCTTAAAACACCTCAGGGTGCAGCCAGTGCTGTCAGGCCTGATAAGGCTTTACAGCACAATACCAAAGTGCAAACCTGCAGTGGCTCACGCTCAGAAAACGTCCGCCTTTACGGCCTGGTGCTTTTTCAAAGGACAGTGAGTGATTTACTTAACTTTAGCCTTTCTGCTGTATTATCCCGCCCCGGCTGATTTTCAGCCCATTGATTACGGGTGTCTGAGGCCCGTAAAGGTATTAGAGAGGTATGACATGACAGCACGTAAATTTTTGACCATGCGTGAGGTGGAGGGACTGATTGCGGTGGTACAGGACGGCACGACCGGCGCCCGCGACTGCTGCCTTATTCTGCTGGCTTTCCGCCACGGTTTTCGCATCAGTGAACTGTTGAATCTGAACTTCAGGGACCTGGACCTGGATGAGGGGCGTATTTTCATCCGTCGCCTCAAGAACGGTCTGTCGACCATTCATCCCCTGATGAAGGACGAACTCCGGGCGCTGAGGCACTGGAAGGAAGAGCGCGCCGCGTGGAAGGCTGACCGCGAGCCGGAGCGGGTGTTCATTTCCCGGCGTGGCAGCCGGCTTTCGCGCCAGCAGGCCTGGCGCGTCATCAGTCAGGCGGGCGAGAAAGCCGGGACCGTCATCGGGACCTACCCGCATATGCTGAGACACGCCTGCGGTTATGAACTGGCCGAACGGGGCACGGACACGCGGCTGATACAGGATTATCTGGGGCACCGAAACATCAGACATACTGTACGGTACACGGCAGGGAATGCGGCACGGTTTGCGGGTATCTGGGATAAAGAGAATATTCTTGACAGGAATAATAATTCCTGAGATGGACAGAAACCAGACCAGAGTCGGTTAATTATTGACCTGAGAGTGAACAATTGGGGCCAAACTGTTTACAGTTTCGGATAAATCTTTTTTTTTGGCAATACTTTGTTGTGATTTTTTTAACTCCATTCGTTAAGTGACTGTATTTTAATTAATTTTTAAATCCTGAAATTTACCCCGCGTTTACAATTTGCATACCTCTCCGGACGTCATTTCGCTCTGTGAGCTGTCACGGTTCTGCTCTTTTCCCCTCAGCACGCCGACAGACAGAATATTATTCCACCATTCCATCGACACCATCCATTATCAGCATTTAATTCCACAAAATATCATTATTCCGGTCAGGAATATGATGAAACAGTTTGGCCCCAACTGTTTCATCAGTGCGGGAAAAACGAGCGGAAACGCGGACTTGCTTTCAGCCAGTTTTACCTGCCGGCTCAGGGCAGACGCGCTAACCGCTGTGCATTTCATGACCATGAAACGTTAATTTACTTAAAGGAAAACAGTATGAAAAAGATCATTGCGCTTTCCGCACTGATGGCCGCGCTGGCATCAGCCAATGCGATGGCGGTGGATTCGAACCTGACATTTACCGGTTCCGTAACATCCAGCACATGCACCATGAATGCATCGGATGCAACAAAAACTCTGGTTATTCCTGATATATCTTCAGCAGCCTTATTAGCAGCGGGTGCAACAAGCCAGTCAGCATCAACAACGATTAACTTCTCAAGCTGCCCTGCTTCTATCTCAAATGTGAAAATCATTAAAGGAGAGACTACAGGCTCGTTATACACCGGCTACAGTGCCACCGAAACCAACCGTAGCGTTCCGGCATCCGGCACTGCAACGGGGCTTAACTTAATTTTGTTCGCCGGCCCATCTCAAACGTCAGTCCCAGTTAATGGCTCAGTAATCAGTAACCAAAACTTTGCCGTAACAAATGGTTCAGCTTCGATCCCAGTGGGCGTTTCCGCAGCAGCTAACGCTAACAATCAGGCTGCTACAGCGGGTACTTACTCAAGCAGCTTTACCCTGACCTTTGCCTGGAGTTAATCCGGCAATCACGTTTTAGAACTAAACAGAACACAGGCTCTAATAAAGGATAATGTCCATGAACAACTCCATGATTAAAAAGTCCCTGCTGGCTACCGCCCTGCTGGTTGCCGCCCACGGTGCACTTGCTGCCTCGCCCACGTCAGTAATTAACGTCAGTGGCAAAATTACAACTCAGACCTGTACCGTGGCGTCCAGTGACGTCAACAAGACTGTAGCCTTAACCCCCAACGGCGACAGTCAGTTGCAGAATGCCACCAATCTGCTGCCTGTAGCTTTTTCTTTCGGCATCAGTGGCTGTGACAGCAGCCTGACAAAAGCAACAGCTACTGTTGGTGGCACCACGGCAAGTTCGGATGTGACCGGTTACGGCACCAGTGCAGTGATTGCTAATACCGGAACTGCCACCAATGTCGGCATCGGCTTCCTGGGTGCTACTTCCGTGAGTTCCACCCCGGCAGGTGTACTGCCGGTTGGCACTGCTTCTGCCGTCGCCACCCTAGCGAAAGTAGGCTCGGCGACCACCACCAGTGGCACCCTTTACCTGGGTGCCCAGATTGTTCCGTTGGTCAAGGCTACCCTTCCAACAGCAGGCACAGTGGCGGGCACGGCAACAGTGACCTTCACCTACTCCTGATGTGACGGCGTGCGGGCCGGGAAACCATTCCGCACCGCCAGACATCACCCGGACCGCCCGTACGGGCGGTCTTTTCAGTGGTTACTTTTTTAGCCGGCCCGGGGCCGGACGGCCTCCCTTTGCCCGGCGTCACGACAGAGACCAGACCATGTACAACAGACTGCGCTTCATGACGGCTCCGCTTTTCATCCTGCTGCTGACCACCACACTCGCGGCCGGCAGCGCACAGGCCGCCCCCGGTGACCAGGGCGGCATCTCGCTTGGCAACACCCGCGTGATTTATAACGAAAAGGACGGCGGGGCCAGTGTGCGGGTCATCAACAGTTCCGGTTCACCATTCCTTATCCAGTCCTGGGCCGATAACTACCGGGGCCAGGGCGGCTGGGAGAAGTCTGCCCCGCTGGCGCAGGGCACCTTTATTGTGACCCCGCCGCTCTTCCGTCTGGATAAAGGCGAAAACAGTGTGCTTGTCCGCCGTGCCAGCGGCGACCTCCCGGCAGACCGGGAGTCGGTGTTCAGCCTCAACGTCAAGGCCATCCCGCAGACCGAAAAACCGGACCCGAAAACGAATTACATCCAGTTCGCCTTCATCAACAGCATCAAATTGTTCTGGCGCCCGGCAGGCCTGACCGGCGTCCCGGCGGACGCGTATAAACAGATCACCTTTAAGCGCCAGGGTGACCGCCTTGAGGCAGTGAACCCGTCGGCCTACCACATCACCGTCAAGACCCTGAAAGTGGGCGGCATCACCCTGTCTGACCCGGATAACCGCATGGTGCCACCGAAAGGTACCCAGAGCTGGCCGCTGCCAGCGGGCGCGTCCGGCCAGGTGACGTACACCACCATCACCGACTTCGGCGGCCTGACCCCGCCGCTGACCACGGCCCTGCAGTAACCTCAACCGGGAGCGAGCACATGCGTGTGAGAACAGGAAGTGAAACGGTGCCGGGGTCGCCTTTAACGCCGCTGGCGGCCGCACTCTGTGTCCTGCTGGCCGGTACCTGCGCCCCTGTCCGGGCGGAGACCGGCTGGTTCAACCCGTCGCTGCTGGGTACCGGCGGCGGGAGCAGCGTCGACGAGAAAGCCCTGCAACGCCTGGCGAATGGCCAGCAGTTGCCCGGTACGTATCCGGTGGACGTGTACGTCAACGGCACCTTTATTGCAAAACAGGACACGGTCCTCACTGCGGACGGTCCGGGCGGGAGCCTCACGCCGTCCTGGCCGGTCAACAGCCTGCTGGCGGCCGGGGTGAAACCTGACGCCATTGCTGCCGACGGCAAGCTGAACATGGCACCAGAGGCGGGTGACCGTCCGGTTCCCGGTATCCTGAATCACGTCGCCGGCGCACAGGCTCGCTTTGATTTCGGCCGCCAGCGCCTGGACGTCACCGTGCCGGAGCTCTCCATGAACCGCACGCTTGCCGGTGCCACCGATCCGCGCTTCTGGGACGAGGGGCTGAATGCCGGTATCGTGGACTACAACCTCAGCGCCTGGAAGAGCAGCGCACGCCGGGCCGGCTCACAGGACAGCGACAGTGCGTTCCTCTCCCTGAACAACAGTCTCAACCTCGGCGCCTGGCGCGCGCACAACTTCTCCACCTGGAGCTATAACGCGCTGGCGCGTAATGCTGACAGCCTGGACACCACTGAACGGCGGGTGACGCAGCGCTGGCAGGCCATCAACACCTGGCTTGACCGCCCGGTACCCGCGGTGAAAGGGCTGCTCAGTATTGGCGACCGCTACACTCCCTCCGACGTGTTCGACAGCGTGCAGTTTCGCGGTGTGCAGCTGGCCACTGACGAGGAGATGTACCCCGACATTTTACGCAACTTCGCTCCGGTTATCCGCGGCAACGCGACCAGCAACGCCCGGGTGACAGTGCGCCAGAACGGTGCCGTGGTCTACGAGACCACCGTTCCCCCGGGACCGTTTGCCATCACCGACCTGCCCGTGGCCTCACTGAGTGGCGACCTGTATGTGACGGTCCGCGAAGCGGACGGCACGACACGCACCTTTGTCCAGGGCAGTTCTTCCGTTGCCGTCATGCAGCGCGAGGGCCAGTTGCGCTACGCCTTCACGGGCGGGAAACTGCGCAGCAGCGGGACCGACACCCGTGAGCCGCAGTTCCTGCAGGGCACCGCCATTTATGGACTGCCGTACGCCCTGACCGTATACGGCGGCCTTCTGGGCGCGGACGGCTACCAGGCCGGCAGCCTCGGACTCGGCTCGATGCTCGGCGTGGCCGGGGCGCTGTCTGCCGACGTCACGGTGGCGAAGGCCCGCATCGCTGATCCGCTGAACGCCGGCAGCACCACGGATTCCACCGGGCAGTCCTGGCGTCTGCGCTACTCCAAGGCGGTGACCGAAACCGGCACCACCCTGACACTGGCCGCCTACCGTTACTCCACGCGCGGCTACTACAGCTTCACGGATGCAAACGCGCTGGCCGACCGCCGCAGCATCATCACCACCTTCACGCCGGACGGCGTCGTGGCCACCCCGGTGGTGCACGGCCGCGCCCGCCAGGAGATGCAGGTCAACCTGAACCAGTCCCTGGGGGACTGGCTTGGCTCCGTCGGGCTGAATGCCTCCCGCAAAACCTTCTGGGACCTGGACCGCGACCAGGAGTCGGTCTCCGCGAACTGGAACTGGACCGTGAAGGGGGTCGGGCTCGGTCTGGGCTGGCAGCTCAGCCGCTGGCCGGGCAGCACACAGAAGGACGACCGTCTGGTAAGCCTGATGGTCACCCTGCCGCTATCGCAGTGGCTCTACGGGCCGGAGGCAAACCACAGCCTGTACAGCACCACCACACTGACCCGGGACAACGATGGACGGGAGACCCTCAGCAACACCGTGGGCGGCACGTTGCTGGAGGATAACCGCCTGGCTCTGAGCGCCGGGCAGACCGCTGTGCGTGCCGGAGGTGATAACGGTGACAGCAACAGCAGCAGCGCTAACCTGAATGCCAACTACAACGGCCGGGCCGCCAAAGTCAGTGCAGGGTACAGCCAGATCCGTGACACCCGCCAGGTGAGCGCCGGCCTGCAGGGTGTCCTCGTCGCCACAAAATACGGACTGACCGCCGGGCAGAGTCCGGGTGAAACCCTTGCCCTTATCCACGCCCCGGGGGCGGCCGGCGTCAGGGTGAAATCCGGGACCGGCATTGAGACCGACTGGTGGGGGAACGCCGTGGTGGCGGCCCAGCCATACCGTCGCAACCGTTACGACCTCGACCTGCTCACCACCGGGCAGAACGTGACGCTGGGCGACACCAGCCGGGAGGTCATCCCGACCCGCGGGGCCGTGGCGGCTGCCGTCTACGACACCACCGTGGGCCACCAGGTCCTGATAACCCTGACCCGGGGAGGACGCCCGTTGCCGTTCGGTGCCACCGTGACGCTGGCCCGCGACGGGGGTGACACGCCAGCCACCGGCAGTGGCCGGGCGGCACCGGGCGGTATCGTCGGTGATGCCGGCCAGGCGTGGCTCACCGGGATGCCGGACCGCGGCACCCTGAACGTGACCTGGGGCGAGGGAGCCGCAGGCACCTGCCGCGTGGCCTTCGCCCTCAGTGACACCGCCATCCGCACAGCAGAACAACAGCACCTGCCGGTCACGGCAAAAGGAGAGTGCCCGTGAGCACAGGCATACTGAACAACCTGGCCCGCATCCTCGCCTGCATGGTGCTCAGTCTGGTGCTCCTGCCCGCCGCTGCCCGCGCCGACACCTGTACCGGCTGGGGCGGTGACCTGGAGAAAGAGGTCGACCTGGGGCTGCCGGCCACGGTGGATATCCCCGTCAGTGCGACTGCCGGCACCGTGCTGGCCTCCGGCAGCACGTCCGTACCGGCCATCGTCTGTCGTGACACTGGTGGGCAGGTGGTGTCCCTGACGGATGTGACCTGGAGCAACGCCACGGTGGATGCCGGCTCGGGGATACGCTATGTCGCCCCGGGCATCGGGATACGGCTGAGATATCACCCGACCGGGAATGCATCCGCTGTCCTGCCCTCTGCCAATGCCGGGGGCTACAACCAGGACACACGGGGGCTGGACTGGCAGTCCGTGGACTGGGAGCTGGTCCGCATGCCCGGCACGGCCGCCACCGGCAAAACCTCCGGCGGGATACTGGTTGGGGTGGGCGTGAATGCGGCGGGAAACACCAGCGGCACAGCCCCCACCCTGCGCCTCACCGTCGGTAACGCCCCGGTGGTGACGGCGGCCTGTACGCTGGCGACCGACAAAAGCCTGGTCGTGCTGCCGGACACGGGGGTCGCGGAGATGATGAGCGCCGGGTACAGCGCCAGCCGGGATGTTCAGGCGCAGATAACCTGCCCGGCAGACACCACGCTCAGCGGCGGCACCACCCTGACCCTGTCAACCCCGCAGACTGACACGGACTCCACGCTGGTGAAAAATACCGGCACGGCCACAGGTGTCGCCATTGAAGTACTTGATGGCACAACCCGCGTCAGCGCCGGCGGCGGCACGGTCAGCCAGGCGGCCTTTACCCAGGGCAGCAGCACGGCCTCACCCGGCGCCACGCAGACCCTCAGTGTGCGCATGGTGCGCCAGTCCGGACAGCCGGTCAGCGGCGGAACGGTGCAGGGCACCTTCACCCTCACGCTCGCCGTGAACTGACCGCCACATGATGATAACCCGCAGTCGTCCGGCACGCCGGACAGGAGAGAGACCATGGAAAAGATAATCCGCACCGCCCTTCCGGGCGTGTGCCCCCAGGCTGTTCCGGCCCCCGGGCAGGTATCGCTGCTGTTCCCCTGGCCTGATGTGCCGGAAACCGGGACCCCGGTGCGGCGGCCCGGACGACAGGGGGCTGTCCGCCATGTTCAGACCTGACCGTTACTTTGACCGGGTGGTGGTGATGGACCGCTGCTTCCTCTCCGGGCGGGCCCTCTGTGAACTGGCCGGCGAGGCGTGTGGCTGCGGCCCCGGCCAGTACGTCAACACGCTGCAGGCCCTGCACGGGCTGCTGGAGGCCGGCGCGGGCCACCGGATGCTGATCATCACCGAACTGCTGAGCGACCGGGAGCCCCTGAGCGCCGGACTGGCACTGCTGGATGCGCTGCAGACGCCGCTCGGGCGCGGGCACTGCCGGGTGATGGTCTGCACGGATCTGACGGACCCGCTGCTGCTGAAGGTGATGCTGAACCGCAGGCCGTCGGTCATCACGCTGCGCCGGGAATCCCTCAGTGTGTTGCGCCAGGCCGTGCGCATGACGGGGGAGTCCTGGCCGGGCACGGTGCTGAGCCCGGCGGTCACGGAGGGACTGGCGCTGGTGCGGGATCTGAAACTGGCCCCGCGGGAGCTCGAGTGGCTGGTGACGCAGATGGACGGGATGGGGCTGAAGGCGTCGGCGCGGGCAATGAACGTGAGCTACAAAACGGTGGCGACATGGCGGCGGAATATTTCACTGCAGGTGGGGTACCCGGAAACCGGGGCGTTCACCTGGCGGCTGGCGCAGATGCAGCATGAGGCCGGCATCAGCCCGCAGCCATCCGTGTTACCCGGAGAAAGACATGATCCGTTATGACCCGATGAATATTGCAGCGGTGGACCGGCAGGGCCGGGACCACCGGATAACCCCCTCTGCCGGCAGTGGCGAAAGGAGAGTCCCCGTGAATACCTGTCAGAACCCCGTCCGGTTGCCGTTCCTGCGTGGCCGGGCCGGTTGCCGCCGGCTCGCCGCCCTCCTGGCCTGTCTGGCCCTGAGCCTGGTGCTGTCCGGCGTCGCCCGGGCCGACACCTGTACCGGCTGGGGCAGTGACGTGACAAAAGACGCTGACCTGGGGCTGCCGGCCACGGTGGACATCCCCGTCAGTGCGACTGCCGGCACCGTGCTGGCCTCCGGCTCCGTGACTGTACCGGCCATTACCTGCCGTAATGATACCACCGGGCAGGTGGTAACCCTGACGGAAGTGAACTGGAGCGCCGGCACGTCAGATGCGGGCTCGGGGCTACGCTATGTCGCCCCGGGCATCGGGATACGCCTGAAATATCACGCGACCAGCGGTGCCTCCGCTTTTCTGTCCTCTGCCTATTCGGCAGGGGACACGCAGGGGCTGGACTGGCAGTCCGTTGACTGGCAACTGGTCCGCGCCCCGGGCACGGCCGCGACCGGGAAGACCACATCAGGGGTGGTGGTCTCGGTGGTACTGGATTCGGCAGTCAGACCCAGTTGGGCGGCCCCCACCCTGCGCCTCACCGTCGGTAACGCCCCGGTGGTGACGGCGGCCTGTACGCTGGCGACTGACAAAAGCCTGGTCGTGCTGCCGGACACGGGGGTCGCGGAGATGATGAGCGCCGGGTACAGCGCCAGCCGGGATGTTCAGGCGCAGATAACCTGCCCGGCAGACACCACGCTCAGCGGCGGCACCACCCTGACCCTCTCAACCCCGCAGACTGACACGGACCCCACGCTGGTGAAAAATACCGGCACGGCCACGGGCGTTGCCATTGAAGTACTTGATGGCACCACCCGTGTCAGCGCCGGCGGCGGCACGGTCAGCCAGGCGGCCTTTACCCAGGGCAGCAGCACGGCCTCACCCGGCGCCACGCAGACCCTCAGCGTGCGCATGGTGCGCCAGTCCGGACAGCCGGTCAGCGGCGGAACGGTGCAGGGTACCTTCACCCTCACGCTCGCCGTGAACTGACCGGGCCGGACAGTGATTACCCTCAGTGCGGCGCCTCACCAGGGAGCCGGTCATACCGTGGTGCACAGCCGGATGAACAAAAACAACACATCCGGGTTGTCTGTGCACCGGATTTCCACAGCGTTCGCCGGCAGCCCTGCGCTGCCGGCAGGGAGAATACAGCCCATGACACCCGCCCTCATCAGTACGCCCGCGCTGCCGTCCGTACTTCCCCTGACCGTCCCCGCCTTCGGGCGGGTCTGGCAACTGACGCCGGTTTTCGCCCCTTTGTGGGGAGCGGACGGTCGTCTGACCGCCCTGGAAATGCTAAGCCGTCTGCAGGACCGGGACAGCGGCGCGCCTGCCGCGCCGGAGATGTTTTTTGCCCAGGCGCCACAGGCCGAGCAGCTTCGCATCCTGCACTGGCAACTGGATGTGCTGACCCTGCTCATGCCATGGTGCCGCCGTCGCGGCGTGGCGGTCAGCCTTAATATCAGCCGCGGACTCGCCCTGCGCCTGCTCGGGGAGCCGGACATGGCCGGGGTGGTTCAGGCCCTGTCCCCTTCACTGCGCCTTGAGGTCAGCGAACGGTTTCTCAGCCCGGACACGTCACCCGAGCATGACCCGCTCCTCCAGGGGCTGCGCCCCCTGGCCCCGCTGTGGCTGGATGATTTCGGTGCCGGTGCAACAGGACTGTCCTGGATGATGTCCGGAGCGTTCGAGGCCGTGAAAGTGGACCGGCTGTTCTTTCGCGACCTGGCGGCCCTGCCGGAAGGCGTGTACTTTTTGCAGGCGCTTGCCGCCCTGGCCGGAGCCGTGGACACCCGGATAGTGGCCGAAGGGGTGGAGGACCGCGCCCTGATGCAGACGGCCCTGTCCGCCGGCGTGGACACCTGCCAGGGGTGGCTCTGGCCGGAAGTCACTCTGGCCGCACTTGCCACCCTGCCAGCCGGCCTGCCGGATGCGGAGGGTGCCCGGTGAGCCTGCGGATGAAACACCTCGCCGCAGGTCTCCTGCTGCTGTTGCCGGTGCTGGCGGTACTGCAGTCCGGTCCGCCGCGGCCGGGTCGGCATCCAGTCGTGCGTCCCCTGCAGGCGCTCATGCGGCCCCCGGCCTCAGAGCTGCACGCCCTGACGGTGACCCTGACCACCGCGACGCACCAGGTCCGTGTGCAGGGCGTGACCGTCCCTACAGGAGCCACGCTGCCCGGAGCACCGCAGGACACGGTCTACTCCCTTGACCCGCAACGGGACGGCCACGGCCCCCTGTCCTTCCCTGTCCTGCTTGACCATAGCGGAGGTCACCATGCCTGACCGTGATGAGATGAATTTCCCATCAGGCCGGGTCCTTGTGATGGACCTGTTAACAGTCCATGGTGGCTTTCCATAATGGGCCTGCATCTTTTTTAGGAGCCTGTCGCCCCGTTCTCGTCTGCATGGTCAGGAAAACGGGAACCGAGCGACACGAACGACAGCAAAACGAGAACTGCAGTAACTGGCAGTCTCAGTCTGTAACAATGAGGTCAGGAATGCGCATTAACTTATTATCACCATCATCACTCAGGATTGAACATCTGAGCCCTTTCGTCGTGGCGATCCTTCCTTTGCTCTTGCTGTCGGCGGCTGAGGCATCCATCGTGAGGGATGATATTGATTACCAGACCTATCGGGATTTTGCCGAGAATAAAGGACAATTTATCCAGGGCGCACAGGGGCTTGTCATCAGGGATAAAGACGGCAGACAGGTTGGCGTACTGCAACAGGCACCGATGCCTGATTTCAGTGCCGTTGACCGTCTACTCGGAGTTGCCACTCTTATCAGCCCACAGTACATTACCAGCGTCCGGCATAATGGGGGGTACCAGAGCGTACAGTTTGGTGGCAGCGGGGGAAATCCGGACTACCACCGCACCACTTATACCATAGTGACGCGTAACGACCATCCTGACTGGGATGTCCACGTCCCCCGTCTTAATAAGCTCGTAACTGAGGTGGTACCTCAGAGTGTTCTGGATACCACCGATTACAGCGTGCTTATGGATCGCAGTCGATTCACTACTTTCTACCGTGTGGGTACCGGCACCCAGGATACCCGTGCCCCGGATGGTACTCTCAGGGAGCTCAGCGGTGCGTACAACTATCTGACGGGTGGTACACTTCCGTTACCTGATAACGTTTCTGGATCCCTTATTTCGAGCAATTCCGGACTGCTTTATGACCCGACCACCGGTCCTCTGGGTACTTACGGTCTGCCAGGTGACAGCGGTTCCCCTTTGTATGCCTGGGACTCACTACGCAATACGTGGGTGATTGCAGGTGTACTGAGTTATTACATGGGTATTGATGGCAAGAACAATTTGTGGACAATCGTGCCGCCGGATTATATCAGGCAGGTACAGACCAATAATACTTCGCCAGTCCCCTATCTTAGTCACCCCTCCATGGGGGACATTCATCTGACGTTTGATGCCAACAGTGGCAGAGGCGTTCTGGCTCAGGGTAACGACAATTTCGTTTTATACGGGCTGCGTCCAGATAGCCCGGGTTACGGACGTGACCTGACGCTTTATGGTGGTGGACGGATCGTGCTGGATAACACAGTTAACCAGGACTCAGGTTCGCTGACTTTTGATGGTGACTGGACGGTGGCTCCCCGGGGGCAGGAAACGTGGGTGGGAGGCGGAATCATCACCGCACCTAACAGCCACGTGACATGGCAGGTTAACGGTTTGGGTGGCGACAGTCTGCACAAGCTTGGTACGGGAACACTGTTAATAAACGCTGTGGGTATTAACCCGGGTGAACTTAGCGCGGGCGACGGGACCGTTATACTGAATCAGCAAATGGACAGCAGCGGCCACCGGCAGGCTTTCAGCGTCGTGGATATCGTCAGTGGTCGCCCGGTAGTGGTGCTGGGGAGCGCAGACCAGGTTAATCCTGACAACATTTATTTTGGTTTTCGTGGCGGACGGCTCGATCTTAATGGCAATAACCTGAACTTTCACCGTATACGGAATGTGGACAACGGCGCGCAACTGGTGAACCATTCCTCATCTCCGTCCCTTATCACTGTGACCGGCTATTCACTGGAGGAATGGGCACAACTTCTCAATATGTCCGGCCCCTACTGGCAGAGTAATCAGCATATTTTTCAGGGGATGCTGGGAGAAAATGATGCACAACGCCTAAATGGTCCACTGAGTCTGACATGGTCTCCCACAGCGTCAGGGTATGAACAATTCAGTGTTCTTGCCCTGACCGGAGGCGCGGCCCTGAACGGGGATTTATCTGTCTCAGATGGGACGCTACTACTTTCCGGGAGTCCGGTGCTGCACGCGGGCAATGTTATCCTTCCCGATGACTGGCGGACAGCTGCTTTCAGTCTGAACGCCGTGAACGTGGCCAATAATGCGTCTTTTCATCTGGGGGAGTATGCCTCTCTCCGGTTGCGCGACGGGATGACAGCCGGACAGGATGCCATGGTTATTCTCGGATTCCGGGATGACGACAGCCCTGCGCGGCGGGTATGGCGTTGCTATACCGACGATAACACAGGAAGCCCTGTATGCAGCCGACCGCAGAGAACTTCTACGGAACATGCAACATTACCCACAGCCAGTGCAGAAGGAAACATCACACTCGGCGACCGGTCACAATTGCTGCTCGGGAAGACGGTCTGGTCGGGAGCCCTTCAGGGTACCAGCAGCGCTGGCCTGGCACTGGCAGGTGATTCCTTGTGGCAAATGACCGGAAGAAGCCAGATTGGCTCCCTGCTTGCAGCCCCTGGTAGCATCATTAATATGGCTTCTTCAGAGGGACGCGAACTGAGGGTTGGACGCCTTGAGGCCAGTGGACTCACTGTTCTGATGGGTGCCTCTCCACAGTCAGGCAAACATGACCAGGTGAGTATTCTTCAACAAGCAACCGGCAGTAATAACATTCTCGATGTCAGGCTATTTTTGGATAATAATCAGCCTGTTAACTTTACAACAGACCTTTTACTGGCCTCAGCCCCTTTGGGTACAGTGCACGATTATTTTTCGCTGCCATCAGTAAACCGGGGATTTTCGATTTACACCCCGGATTACCGGGTGACGGAACAGAATGGAGAAGTCCAGTGGGTGTTACACCATAATAGTGCGGGCAACTCCGGTACCGGCAACAACCCGGGCTCGGGGGGCAACTCCGGTACCGGCAACAACCCGGGCTCGGGGGGTAACTCCGGTACCGGCAACAACCCGGGCTCGGGGGGTAACTCCGGTACCGGCAACAACCCGGGTTCGGGGGGTAACTCCGGTACCGGCAACAACCCGGACTCGGGGGGTAACTCCGGTACCGGCAACAACCCGGACTCGGGGGGTAACTCCGGTACCGGCAACAACCCGGGCTCGGGGGGTAACTCCGGTACCGGCAACAACCCGGATAATGGCTGGTTCATTCGTACGGACAATGAGCCACTGATCCGCTCCACCCGTGTCCTTCTTGCATCCGTCAATCCAGTATTATTGGATATGACCGGAAACACATCCCGCCGGACGATTGATCTCTTTTTATCAGAGAATACCGCCGGTTCGTGGGTTAACCTCAGCACAGTGAAAGGCTCAGGAAACGGGCAAAACAGTACCTGGCAGAGCCTAGATATAGGTGTTGATACCCAGTCAGAACACCTGCTGTATGGGCTGTCAGCAAGCGCCGTTAAGGGTCAGAACAGTAATAAAGGTACTGGGCAGATAAACCTGCAGGCGGGAAGTCTCGGTGTCTACGCTGCTTTTTTCGGAGAAGAGGGTTTTTTTGCTGATACGGACCTGAAGTACATTCGGTTGTCTCCCTGGCTACAGCCTGATCCCTTACTGGAAATTTCACCTGGCAGAATGGATATCGACAGTTTTGCGGGCCGGATACGTATCGGATGGCAGTGGCGTTCGGCCGATGGCAACAGCAGCCTTTTACCGTGGGCAGCGGTAACGCCGGGGTATCTGATCGGCAGCGAGCTGGCCGGGCAGGGAAATGGCCTGAAACGCGAGTCCGGGGAAATGATGATGTACGGCACCGGTCTTGACGCGCGTCATCTTCTGGCAACGGGAGACGGGACGTCATTGGTACTGAAAGGTGGGGTATCCCGTCAGTGGGTTACGCTTCTGCCCGGGGTGGAGTTACGTGATCAGGAAGAAGCCAGACATTACGATACGCCAGGATATCAGCGAACATCGGGCTATGTAGGATTTGAGGGGAAGCTAACGACAGCGCTGAATATCAGTCTGGAAGTGAATGTTCGGGATGATGGAAGAATGCACGAGAAAGCAGGTACTGCAGGCTTTCAACTGGCATTTTGACAGATGGAATTGAGGAACCTTTTGTCCGGAAAGTAATAAATAAGTAAATAAAACACTGACCAAGGGATATACGACGCTGCCGTGTCACCAACTGTGATATCGAAGGTCACCAGTGACGTAAGAAAGCAAGTCACCGATTGGCAAAATCGGCAGATGGAACGCTGTATTTCATTGTTTATATGGGCTGTATCATCATCACAGCTCTTCAGCATTGCAGCGTGATAACACACTGTCTTTCTGGTGCTGGGTATCAATGCCGAAGACCAGAAAGAATTAGTGGCTATGTGACTGGACGAAAGTGAAGGTACAAAGTTCCGGCTTAACGTGTTGACATGGCTGGAAAACCATGCTCTTCAGGACATCTTGGTTGCCAGCGTAGACGGTTAGAAGGATTCCCGGATTCCATCAACATCGCCTACCCGCAGACATCTTTCCAGTTGTGCATTATTTATATGGTGCCTAACAACCTGTTTTAGGTGGTGAGGAAGGACAACAAAACCGTCACCAGTGGACTGAAAGCGGTTCATCAGGCTCCACCGAAGAGGTGGCCTTGATAGCGCTGGATGAGGTTGCTGAGTTCAGGGATGAGAAGTGCCCGTAAATCAGCAAAAGCTTACAAGGCCACAGGGGAAATCTTAATACGTAATACGCTCTTAGGTTATCCGCCGGATGTCCGCAAGGCTATCGATACCACGAATGCTATCGCACCGCTAAACATCGTGATCTGTGCGCAACCATCAAAAGATGGAAAGTGTTCCTGCCAGATGGCCCGTCGCTAAATTAAGGTCATTGCTCTATACACGTTCTGCAACATGTTCTCTCTCCTGACCTGTCTTAGAACGTGTTCGCTGCTACATACAGCCAGAGCCATCTGGCGGAAAGGCTGCTGAGCATTACCGAGTTGCTGAACGATTGGAACCTCTGACCATGGATCTGGCGCTGAAATAGCCTTATATAGTGAGAGAGACTCGGTCAATTATGATAAAGATCGGCACAGTACAAGTATGTCGGTAGAGCCATTACCAGAATCTAGCTCTGCTTAGTAAGAATTTACTCCACCGAAGTTCAGGGCCCGATAACGCCAAGGAAAGTCCTAGAAGGCAGTTTGCATAATCGAAATAAAAAACAGGTAGATAATGAATGAGCGAAAATGGTCCAATTCGATGATACGATATTGTACCAGAACATTCGTATTTAATCCTATATAGAGCAAGCTCTATTTCATTTTGATATATTGTAACAATCAATTCATTTGTAACCTTACTAAGAACAGAATGCTTTTCTATCCTTTACTCGCAAATAGAATGACTATATCGCCCCCTACATATCCAGTCTAGCATGTTGATAGCCTTGGCCCAGAAAATAAACCTAATGGAGTTCAAGACAAAAATTAAGAACATTTCAAATTGAAATCCTAATATTGCCAAAGGAATTGAATGTGAGCTCATCGTGATATAGAAATAGAGTAATCGAAATAATTCTCACAGGATATTGAAAATTCTGTGCGGTAGCTATGACATTGATAGTTTTCTGACGGGATTTCTCTCAAAAAGACAGATACAGGTGGTTCTATGAGTAAAGATTATGGTTCTGTTGCCCCTAAAGAACGTATAAACATTGTATATCGTCCAGCATCAGGGGATGAAAACACTTCTGTAGAATTGCCTCTTAAGTTACTTGCAATTGGTGAATACATATTGAGTGAAGATGATAGACAACTGGAATCCATGAATCCGGTCAGTGTGGATAAAGATAATTTTGATAGTGTCATGAGTGCTCATAATGTAGTACTTAACGCTCTGGTTCCAGATACGATATCCGCTAAATCAGGGCTCGAAGAAAAATACCTTTCCATCAATATAAAGTTCAACTCAATAAAAGATTTTACACCTGACGCACTCGTAGAAAACATTCCAGAGCTCAAACGAATTGTCGCAATGAGAGATGCCCTCAAAGCATTAAAAGGACCACTTGGTAATATACCGGCGTTCAGGAAAAAACTTCAGGAGCTTGTTTCGGACGATCAGATCCGTCTGATGATAATGAAAGAGCTGGATATAATGAATAGTTCTGACGACAGAGAGAACGCATGATGAATAAAATGGAAGATGGGGATCAAAAAGCTAATCTGTCAATACTTGACCAGATTACTGGAATGACTCATATTAACCCTGCCGATGAAGCCTATGGTATAACCAAATATGGAATTCAAACTTTCATCAATGAAGTTATTAGTGAAGGTGCTGATACGGATAAGAGAATCACTCAGTCTACTGTTGATACCATGATTGCAGCTATTGACAGAAAACTCTCCGAACAACTCGATGCAATATTGCACAATGTAGAGTTTCAGAAACTTGAATCAGCCTGGAGATCATTGAGGTTTCTGGTTGACAGAACTGATTTCCGTGAAAATATCAAGATTCATATGCTGAATGTCAGCAAGGAAAAGCTTCTTGATGATTTTGACGACGCATCAGATATTACCAAATCTGGTTATTATAAAGTTTTATACAGTGCTGAGTATGGACAGTTCGGGGGACAACCTTATGGCTCAGTTATAGGCAACTACAGCTTTGGACCGGGTACAGAGGATGTGAGACTGCTTAGCAGTATTGCCAGTGTTTCTGCTATGGCGCATGCCCCGTTTATTGGCGCGGCTTCATCCGATTTCTTTGGTCTGGATGGTTATGAAAACCTCCCTAATCTCAAGGATCTTTCATCTATTTTCGAAGGACCGCAGTTTGTTAAATGGAACGCGTTTCGGGAAACAGATAATGCTAAGTATATTGGCTTGACGTTACCGGCTTTTCTTCTGAGGGTTCCCTATCATGAGAATACAGTTCGGGTTCGTAAGTTTAATTATACGGAAACCACACATGATCCCCAATCAGATTTCCTGTGGGGAAATGCAGCTTTTGCTGTCGGAACCCGGATTACGGAGAGTTTTGCGAATTACAGATGGTGCGCAAACATAATCGGTCCACAAGGTGGCGGAGCAATCAAAGATTTACCAGTATATACATATCAGGCAATGGGAGAACTGCAGAATAAAATTCAAACAGAAATACTCATTTCCGAGCGACGAGAGTTCGAACTTGCCGACCTGGGTTTTATTGCACTGACGATGAGAAAAAACAGTGATAATGCAGCTTTTTTCTCTGCAAATTCTGTACAGAAGGCTAAATTTTTTGGGAACAGTAAAGAAGACAGAGAGGCAGCACTGAATTTTAAACTGAGCACTCAACTTCCTTATGTTTATATAATAAGCAGATTGGCTCATTATATTAAAGTAATTCAGCGTGAAAATGTGGGAACGTGGAAAGAAAGAAGCGATCTGGAAGCTGAACTAAATCTCTGGTTACGTCAGTATGTAGCGGATATGGATAATCCAGCAAATGGTGTACGTAGTCGTCGTCCGCTGAGGCAGGCGAGTATTGAAGTAAGTGAGGTTGAGAATGAACCCGGGTGGTATAAAGTTAATCTTAAAGTCAGACCCCACTTTAAATATATGGGTTCATCATTCACCTTATCACTCGTTGGTCGGCTTGATATGCCGAAGTAAATAAGCCAACAAAGATTCTAATATAATTCATCACTTAATCTAACAAACTGGAGTCAAAGATCATGCCAATGCCAGGATATTTAGTTGTGCAGGGTGAAACTCAGGGTAAAATTGAAGGTTCCTCTGAAATAAAAGGTCACGAAGGAAAAATTCTCGTACAGGCTGTAACACATACTATTGAAATACCCAAAAGTCCACAGACGGGATTACCTACTGGTAAACGAGTCCATGGGCCCATGGTGATTTCTAAAGAAATAGATAAAGCCTCTCCAAAATTATTCCAGGCGTTGACCTCCGGGGAACAGTTCAGCTCAGTTATTCTTGAATATTATAGAATTTCTCCGCAAGGACAGGAAGAAATTTACTATACGGTTAAACTTGAACGAGCCATCGTTACCTACATTAGAGATTACACTCCGATGTGTCTGCTTCCTGAAAATGAGAAAATGGGGCACATGGAAGAAGTGGCTTTCACTTATGAGAAAATAACCTGGACATTTACCCCGACGGGAGTAGAGGCAGAGGATTCGTGGTTGGCACCGAAGTCTACCAGATAATTATTACGCATGCACACCCACTGTAAGTACTGGGGGGAATACTTTCATGAGTCAACTGCGGCTATTGCAAAGAATTAACCTAATATCCGTCAAGGGGCACACGTTTATTCCCCCTTCTTTCGAGTTGCTATACCAGTCCGTAAAGGAACATATTCATAAGTTAATGAATACACGGACTGGCAGTGTGATCATCGACAAAGATTATGGTTTGCCCCTTTATATTATGGGACGTAATGACGAGCAAACACTTAGTCAGTACATTCAAAATGTGGTTAAGATGGTTGAAAATTATGAGCCAAGGCTTCAACGCCCCTTCGTATCTGATTTCACTGAAGTGAATAGTCGGCAGGAGATCAGATACACTATTAACGGCAGCATTATGTTAGTTGGTCGTTTATCAGCGATTGCTCTTCGGGTCATCATCGATGACAGAAACAAAGTCATTATTCTGTAGTTGTATAACGCTCGGAGAGTGTCGTATGGCAGGAGACTATTTTAATAAAGAGCTTTTCCGGTTAAGGGAGCTTGCTCGTCATTTTGGTAATATATACCCTGAATTGGCACCGATGCTCAGAAGGAAATCGGAGGATCCTGATGTTGAACGTCTGCTGGAAGGGGTTGCTTATTTGACAGGGCTGACCCGGCAGAAAATGGATGAGGAATTCCCAGAGTTAATTAATGATGTTTCAGAGGTTTTATTCCCTCATTTTCTGAGAGCCATTCCTTCTGTGACGTTAATTCATTTCCCTGTTAAAAGAGGAACTCGAGCCAGCATAATGTTGCCTGAGAGTACTGAGGTCATCTCTATAGCAAATGAAGGTATCAACTGTCGGTTCCGTACAACTACCAGTCAACTTCTGCATCCTATTGAACTTGAAGCTACTGAGTTCCATAGCTCCGTAGATGGGGCCTTTTCTGTCAGTCTGGATTTCATTCTGAACGGAAATCTTCCTCTCTCCGGTACTGATATAATCAACCTGCGAATATGTCTCAGCGGCGAGTATGAAGACTCTGCAAAGGTTTTCTTACTATTTTCCCGTTATCTGAGTAATTTATATTTAGAATCCGAAGATGGCACAAGAGTTAGATTATGTCCTGAAACAGTACGCTTTCCTGCGCTTAATGAAACTATCTTTCCTTCTGAGAGGGACGAATATTCAGCTTTCAGAATGGTGAGAGAATATTTTATTTTTCCGGAAAAGTTTTTTTTCATAGAGCTTAATGAACTCAGTGAAGTCAAAAATTTCAGAGGAAGTAAGTTTAGAGTATTTGCTGAATTCACTGAAAGACCGAACTGGTTTTCAGGACAAGGTAACTGTTCTTTTATGATTAATGTCATACCAGCCATTAACCTGTATACAGTGTACGCCGATCCAATTATGAATACTCACAGGGAGCATGAATATATCATAGTGGCAGGTAGTGAAAAAAATTGGCATCCTGATTTGTACAAAGTGGTGAATGTGACTGCGACCCGCGCAGGAAAAGAAGATGATGTAATATATCACCCTTGGTATGCGATCCCAGACGGTAAAGAAGGAAGCGTAAACGGGAGGATTTTCCGGACAATACACAAACCAAACATTTCTGGGACAGGATGGGATACTTTTCTGTCATTGTATTACACCCCGGACGAAGAAAGAGTAACCGAAATTTTGTCAGTCTCGGCTCTTGCAACAGATGGTATGTCAACCGCCCGGCTCAGGATTGGTGATATATGCATCCCAACCGATTACACTCCAGACGGGTTTAGATTTTCGAATATATCGAGGGTCAGTCCTCCTTTTTTTCCGAGAGATAGCGTGTCATTGCGCTGGACATTGCTGTCACAGATGACCTTGGGTTTTATCTCCGCAGCCACAACGGAAAGCCTGAAAAAAATTCTCAGCCTCCATGTTTACCATGGCCAAGCAGTAAGTATAGAAGAGTCTAATATAAGAAGAATTGAGGGGATTCAATCAGTCAGATCCGTGCCACGGCATCATATAATGGGATACAGTGGCGTGGTGCACGGTTACAGCATTGATATTACATGCAATCCTTCTTTTTACGAAGGGCCCGGAGACTTATATTTATTTGGTTGTATTCTTGACGACCTTTTTGCTGCGCTCTCTGCCTGTAATACTTTTACTCAACTTAATCTAGAGGACTTATCCACGGGAGAAAAATATCAGTGGCCAGCCAGATCCGGATCCAGAATTCTTATTTAGAAGACGATACATTAATAAATTATGACCTATATAATTATTTTCAGCTGCTGAGAGTATTAGAATTATTCTTAACTGAAAAGGGAAATCTTACTATACTTCCCGAGTTATCCTTGGCATTTCCAGTAAATGATATCAAAAAAGTGGAGAAAAGGGGCAATGGAGAGTACATTGTCAGTGTGGGTTTTTTTGGACTGTATGGGGTTTCATCGCCACTACCGGTCTTTTATACCGAGCAATTGATAGAGGAAGCACAGCGAGGAGAGCACGCAGCCAGACAGTTTACTGACCTTATCCATAAGGTCACCTATCCACTACTTAATTCCGCCTGGCGCAGGAATAAAATAATCTTCCGTTTTCATGAAATTAATGACGATGCCATCCATTATTTCCTGGACACTTTTACCGGTCTCCGGTTATACCCCTATCCAAGCATCGTACCGAGCACAATCAGAAAATACCTCCTCGGTTATGCTGGCCTTTTTTTTCGACATATAACATCATCCTCTGCACTTCGTTCCCTGATTACAAATTTTATCTCAGATGTCAGTGTTGAGATTAATACGCTGGTTAGACGTGTTGTTCCGGTTCCACAGGATCAGCAGTGGAGACTGGGCCGGACATGTGTCCCGACAGCTCCTTACGGAGGCCCTCCGGTATTAGCTTATCTCGGAAGTGAGGTTGAAGATTATACTGGAGCAGTACAAATCCTGTTATCCGCGCAGACGGCTCATACATACGCCAGTCTGATGCCTGGAGGTAACAGGGAATGTATGCTTAGAGATATTCTACGTTTCTTCATCGGGGATACGCCGGAAATTCAGATACATATCAGACTTAGAGCGTCTTCCGTACCCTATGCTGCCCTTGGATGCGAAGTAGGTTCCCGGTTGGGGTCAGACTGCTGGTTACCCGGTAATCCTACAGATACATTTAAGGAAGGCCGTCAGTATGTATTGCGAGGCCGTGAGCATTTTCTCTGACGATACAGCAACTATCTTCCCGTCTTAATCGCCCGAGCAGTGGAGCTAATGGTTGCATTGCCGTGGTAGCTACATACCTTTGTGTAAGTTGGCTTAGATACTTACGGAGTCAAAAACGATGAGTCTTAATGATATTAAAGGTGACGAAAGAAAAAACCGAAAAAACAGCCGTTTTTCATTTCGGTCAGATGCTTATCCGGAGAAAACATTTACTGTGGTTCATTTAGAAGGAACTGAAAGCATCTCAAACCCTTTCAGCTATGAGTTAATCCTTGTCTCCGAAAATAATGATATTAATTTTGACCTTATTTTGCAAAGTAAGGTCCATTTTGAAATTTATTCTGTTGATGGTATAGATACCGCCTTATATCATGGAAAAGCATCAGCATTTGATCAGCTTAATTATGTGAATGGCTATGCCTTCTATCGTGTTAAGGTTGTACCTGCTATGTGGGATTTATCTCAATACAGTGGTTCTGATGTATATTTAAATGAACAGGATATTCCCCATATTATTGAATCCGTACTACTGAAATCACGGCTTACCCGTAATAATTATGAGTTCAAAATTAGCGGTAATTACCGCCCCAGAAGCTTTGTCTGTCAATATCAGGAAAGTAATCTGGATTTTATCTCAAGGCTTATGGAGCGGGAAGGCATTTACTATTTTTTTGAGCATGAAGGAAAAACAGCTGAAAATTTGGTGATCATCGATGATATGAACCTTCAGTCCGGTAATGTATCTGAACTGATCTATACTTCCTCAGAAATATATGATGAACAGATCGCCAGACATGCTGTCCGTGACTTAATGTGCAGTCAGAGTGTGATACCGAAATCTATAACTCTTCAGGATTTTAATTATCGACGAGCAGGAATTCCGCTTAAAGTCAAATATAATATTTCCTCGTCTGGCACTGGGGAAAAAACAATATTTGGTGAAAATTTTCGGAGCAATGATGAAGGGTTACGTTATGCCAGGATCCGGGCAGAAGAAATTTCATCCTCTTCTAAGATATTTCATGGTCAGTCAACAGCAATAGGCATCCGGGCAGGTTCTGTGGTTTCTGTGACCGGTCATTATCGTGAAGATTTTAATATCCGGTATTTAATAACAGAAGTCAGGCACACCGGGATGCAGGCTGGAGCCCTCATCTCGTCAATTCATGATGTACTTCCTGGTAATATATCCGGTGGTGAAACCGCTTATTCATGTCGGTTTACTGCAATTCCAGCATTGCAGCAGTTCAGGCCCCCCCGGATAACGAGAAAACCGGTCATAGCCGGGACCATGAGTGCCATCATCGACGGTGAGGGGAAAGGCGAATATGCTGAACTGGATGAATACGGGCAATACAAAGTCAGATTGCCTTACGATTCAAAAGATCGTCCTGCTAATCAGTCTTCAGCGCGGATAAGACTTGCGACACCGTATGCTGGTAGTGACAATGGTCTGCATTTTCCTTTGCTGAAAAATTCTGAAGTTCTGCTGTCTTTTATTAATGGCGATCCTGACCAACCTGTCATTATTTCTGCAGTACCAAATTCGGAGAATCCAAACACTGTAACGGATAAGAATGCGCATCAAAATCGTATTGTTTCCGCAGGCGGCAATCAGATTTCACTGGACGACAGGAAAGGTGCAGAAGTCATGTTTATTCATTCCCCTTTCCATAACAGCACAATTGGCCTGGGCTCAATAGACCCCAAGGGCGGAGGAAGTATCTGGAACAGTACTTCAGGAAGCTTTGGTTCTGTAACTGCCGGAGAGAAGATAATTCTCACCGGAGGAACAAAGGTTTTTGTGGATCTTGCCATTGAAAATAGCCTGGCAGTTGGCGGGGTCAATAATATTACTGTTGGACCATCAACTAAATTCTCTCTGGCAAGTGATCTGCAGTGGAGTTATGGCCCCAAGTACATGATTGATGATGGACCAACGCATGAATTCAAAACAGAACACCAGATACAGGCATCAAAATCTGTCCTGATTTCTGGCGGGATGAGAGTTAGCAGCGACTCAAAAACCAAGCTGGCCAAAAAAGCAATGAGGGCCAATGTGATAACAACACTCGCTGCACAAGCCGGAATGGCTGCTGGCGCATGCCATGAAGTAGCCAAGAACAGTGATGATACTGGTCCGGATGTCGCAAAAATTCATGCTTCTCATGACATTAATAAGAAAATTGCAATCTTACATTCCATGGGTTCAGAATTATTCAGTATTGGTTCGCAGTTTTTTAACGCAGGGATAGTTTATGGGCTATTAAGGAACTTCGATAAAGTCGGTTATGACAGTAACATGAAACTGGACAATAAAGGAATAAAGATGGATGTCTCTTCTACCCTGAATAAGAAAAGTTCATTTATCCTGATGGATGATACTTCGATTAATATCCGATCATGTAGCAATTTTATTCTTGTCAAAGATGATGATGATTCCGTCTCTGTGTCTGCGGATGATGACGCAGTCGCATCGACCAAACTGGAAAATATGTCTGTCATACCGGATCCAGATCCTGGCAAATCATCAAGTGAATTACTTCTGAACTCAGGGCATGCCACACTTTATACCCAGGACCAGCAAGGCAAGGTCTCTTTGTGGCATTCGGATGGCTCCGTTGTAGTCAGTCAGACGGGAGTACTTTTGAAGACAGCCATAAGTACATTGTCCTTGGATTCAGTGACGGGGATTGCCAAGTTGAGATCAAAGATCATCCAACTTGGATAACGCGTTCGGGATAAGTATGAATAACATTGACTGGAGTATCTGTGAAAATATCAAAACCTGAGACGATGGCTTTACTTTATCGGCACTGCAATCTGAAAGGTACGAATACCCTCTCAGTCGGCATGACAGCTATGTTTTCATTAAACCGTCCTGACATATTGTATTCTGAAAGAGAATACTGGGACTATTTCTCTGATCAAGAAGATACGCCAGATTTATTCGACACAGGGTGGCCTAAACCTGCCGGAGAATATTTTGTTTATGGTACAGCCCATGCTCCAGGATTACGTCCCGTTAATGAAATGACTGTAAACGTTCAAATTGGTACTCAGACCAAGACAGTGGTTGTCAGCGGCGATCGTTTAATAGACCCGGAAGGAAGGCGCCTGTATTCTTGGGAAACTTTTGTGCAGATGCCCCTTACTCCACACCAGGCTTACGGTGGCTCCGGTGTTTTGCACAATACCTTGGGTAAAGGATGGGATACATTTATCGATGAACACGGATCGTTATTTCGGAGGTTACCAAATGTTGAATTTTTAGAGCATGAGATGACGGGAACCGATGGTGAGGTAACTCCAGCGGGATACTGGCGTTGGCCACCTACCCATCCCGACCGGCTGAATCTGCTTGGTACCCCTGACAATGCATGGCTATCAGCAGCATGGCCCGGTTTACCAGCGGATGCCTCAACAGAGTTTTTTCATGAAGCACCACCCGACCAGCGAGTCAAAAATGGATTCTGGCGGGGAGATGAAAGTATCAGTCTGTCAGGATTTTCAGCTGATAAAGTCATATATAGTCGTTTCCCGGGACTCAGGGCGCGCTGCTTTACATGGACCAGGAAGAAATCTGCTGAAGGAACGATATCGCTGCACCTGAAAAGTCATGAGGCAAGGGCAGAAACTCTCTGGATATTTCCTGACTCCGGGATGGGCGTTGTGTTGTACCGCGCATGCTTTCCGGTTTCGGAGGCAGCTGCTAGTGAATCATTCAACCTTTATGCAGCGTGGGAGTACCTGGAGCACGAACCTTTATCTGAAGAATTCTATCTCACGCAAATTGCAGAAACAGATACACCACCCGTCGGCGAAGAGAAAGACTCCCTGAATGGGAATCCAGGCTCCCACATTCAATCCCCCCAACGGCAATCTTACGAACACGCAGATAACGAAAATAGAGAAGAACTGAATAAATTAAGCCTGTACATTAGTGAACTTGAGAAGATAATAGACCAGACCCTTAAGAAGGATACCCTCTCAAATGGAACTCTAGAGGAAAGCATCTTTTCCATTCCTCCTCTTCCTCCATTACGTCCGCTCTCTGATATAGCTCGTGAAATAGAGGAGATTAAGGAGAAAAATGAATCTCTTCTGAAAAAAAAAGGCGTCAAACCTTTTGATACGGAGCGTCATTTTGCGGAACTGCAAGGCGATACAGCCCGGAAAGTTTTGGAGAATGCAGGTCAGGGGCTTGAGGCTCATATTGAATACCTGAAAGGCTTTATAGCCAAAGAACATGGTAATACAACAGGAACTGATACGGGTACTCTTTCTATTCTGGATGCATCGATTACTAGGCTGAAGAAAGACATTTCAGACTTCCTGGATGAAAACTTCGCGGAAATAGAAAAATACGATAAGTTCTCGGCTGAAGAAGTGATTTCCACTAAAGACAATAAATCTTCTGTAATAACACGTGAAGAAGTTATTAGCCGATATCGTAAGTCAAAATCTCTGGCTGGGGCTGATCTGACAGGGATAGATCTCTCAGATATCGAGCTGTGTGAAGCCGATTTTAAAGGGGCTATTCTGGAATGCACATCATTTGCAGGAAGCAAATTGTCAGGTGCTTGTTTTGACTCTTGCATTATTCTAGATACTGATTTTTCCTCTTCCTGTCTTGAGGAGGCAAGCTTTATTTCTTGCCGTGCTACCGGTGCGATATTCCGCCATGCAAGGATGTTAGGTTGTCAGATAATCCAAAGTGATTTCGGGCAGGCGAATTTATCTGGTGCAGACCTGCGCGAATCATGCCTTTCTGAAAGCATTTTTGACGCCGCGGTATTGTCGGATGCCCTTTTGGCATTTTGCCGCGGAGAAAATATTTCTTTTTACCAGGCAATTCTTAGCGGATCAGATTTTATGGGATGTACACTCAGTAAACCTGATTTTCGTGCAGCGGACCTGAATGAAACAAACTTTTGTCGCGCTTCACTCAGCGATGCAGATTTTTCTCTTGCAAATGTGGTTAGCACTAATTTTGAAAGCTCAAACCTTAATCGGAGCAGGGCTACAGAAGGGACTAATTTTTCCCACTCTATTTTTAAATGTGCCAGTTTAATTTCTGTCAGTTGGTCCGGCGCCTCATGCATAAATGCCAATTTCGCTCAGTCCATTATGACGGATGCGGATTTATCATATTGTGAATTATCGTATGCCGACTTTTATCATTGTGAAGCTGGAGGTTGTCGACTGAGCTATGCCAACCTGACTGGTGCTGACTTAACAATAGTGAATTTAATGAATGGTTCTTTACGGAACGCAACTATTAATTCGGCCCTGTTCTATGGAGCCAATTTATATTTAGTGGACTGCGAGGGGATCAGGGCGGAAATGGAGTATTTTAAGGGAGCCATTATAAGCAAGACATTACTTGAACACAGAAAACTACCGGACAAAAGAGATTCTGCGTATGAAGCAGCACATGACCAGAGATGAAGTAGTTTTAGAATTAAGTAAGGCAAGACATTTTTCTAATGTAAATCTCACGCATATAGATCTATCGGAACTTGATTTTTCAAAAAGTCACTTTGAAAGTGTTAATCTGAGCCATTCAGATCTGTCGTCCTGTAATTTTGAACAGGCATTTTTCAGTAATGTAAACTTATTAAATGCTCGTTTTCGTAGCGTTAAGGCCCTGGAAGCTATATTTATTCGCTCTGATGTCTCCAGAGCTCTCGTGGATTCATCTGATTTCAGTTTCAGCGAATGGGTCGGTTGTGATATATCAAAATCACTTCTGGAAAATTCAGACTTCATATGTTCCCAGTTTACAGACTGTAATCTTGCGGATATGCAGCTTAATGGTTGTAATTTAACTCGAGCTATGATGTGCGATGCTGATCTGAGAACAGTCACGTTTAGCGACTCCAGAATTAACAATGCCTTATTTATGCGCTCAAATCTTGAAGGAAAAATATTTTCCCGGATGAGCTTACATCTAACAAATTTTTCTGAAGCGAATCTTTCAGATGCTCAGTTTGAAGATTCATCGCTGGAAAGAGTAATACTTTCGGATTCAGTTCTTACCCGAAGTAATTGGTCTGGTGCAAAAGTTAAATTCAGCTCATTTTCCGGAGCAATTTTAAAAAATTCAGATATTAGTGAGACTTTATTTTCTGCATGTAATTTTCAAGGTTCGGACTTCAGTTTTTCCAGCGCGCAGAATAGCAGATGGGAATATTGCATGCTTGCACGTACCAGTATGACAGAGTCTGACTTTCAACATGTAACGTTTACTGAGTGCGACTTATCACATTCCCGTTTCGGAGGAACAAACCTGAATGGTGGTTCTTTTATTCGATCCAACCTGCATGTGACATTTGATGATATTAAACAGTGTGAGGGGGTACATTTTGACGGAGTTACGGGCACGAATGAGGAACGACTTAAGGCAGAGAACTGGAAGCCGCAAAGCACCTATTTCAGAAAATAAGTCATAAAGGAGATACAGCGTGAAAGTAAAAACATCCGAATTAGCGCACTCTGCTGCTGACTGTCAGGCCCTAACAAGGGTTGCAAAAGTTAAAGGCCGCTGCGGTTTATGGTTCCTCCTTGAAAGCATGGACCCTTCTCTGACACACGCCATGAAGGCTGCCAGTTGCCTTTCAGAGCCAGCAAACGGGGATCTGGTTCTTGTCTGCTCTTCAGAAAATTATCGCAACCACTATATTATATCAATACTGTCTGCTTCTGAAGCCAGTGTATCCACAGTGATCTTATCTGATGGGATCCGTTTATCATCCCGGGACGGACGGCTCAAGATTGAAACGCAGCGGCTTACGATATGTGCAGAGGAAAAGCTGTCTATCGCTTCTTCCAGTATTTATCTGACAAGTCGGGCGCTGTTGTTGCGCAGCCAGCATCTCCGTGCCCGGTTATCCAGCACAGTGGCACGTATCTATGCTCTGCAAATGCACTCAGTAACAGTGCTGGCGACATGTCGCAGGTTATTTGTGAAAGCCCGTGACAGCTTTCGCTGGGTCGAGCGGATGGATGACACGCGTGCAGGAAGGATAAACCTCAGCACAGAAGAAACCATTAAGATACGGAGTGCCTCACTCACAATGCGAGCATCCGATAACGTAAAAATTGATGGTAAACATATTGATCTTGGGTGAGGTAAATTATGTTTGCACTTACTCAGGGTTGTCCTTATCCGTTAACCGCCTTTCCGGATGTCTGCATCACGCCGTTTCCCGCTCCGGCCCCCCCTGCCCCTGTTCCATATCTGAACACAGGGATCCCGTCTATTGCATCGGGTACCAGTAAAGGAGTCTTTGCGGCCGGAACACCTATGTTCACAACGCAGTCGTATGTTCCGATGACTTTCGGCGATCAGCCGGGACAGCATGGGGGGGTTCTGTCAGGGTGTACTGGAGGAAAAATAGACTTTCCAGCGGGGAGTCGAGTAGTAAGGATCGAAGGAAAGGGCGTAATCAGGATGGGTGATGAAAGCCGACACAACAGCGGCAATGTAGTTAGTGTTGTGAATGTTCCTGCTCAATTGACCGTCATGATTATGAGTTAAATCAAGGGAAATGCTGCATGTCAGGCATTCTAATACAGGTTTGAAAATCTATGCTATCCCGTAATAATGTGATTTTTATTATCATGCTGTTCTGTAGCGGATGCAGTATCAGTGATGAAAGTGAAAAAGAAAAGGCAGAAAACAATATCGCATGGAATTTCAGTCCTTCCTCGATAGTATTTGATATTCGTTCCGATGAACAGCTAAATAATGAAAAAGGCCAGCCTCATACTCTTGTACTAGTGGTTGTTCAGATGAAAGACACCATACCTTATTACCAATATATATCTTCTAGAGATAACCTGGATTCTATTATCTCCGCAGGAAATAATGATACTATTTTTAACCAAGTTAAACGTTATGTTATTCCTCCTGGTATTAAATCCCGTCTTGTAATGGACAGGCTCCCTTCAACTCGCTATGTAGCTGTAGTTGCAGGGTATTTAAATTTTTCCCCAGATAAAGCTCAGAAGGTTTTTAATATCCCTGTAGAATTTTCTCGCGCCGGGCTATTCTGGCTGCATAAGTTCGGCCGGCCTTTGCCATTATTTTTGGAGATAAATCTTGGTGAGCATTTTATTTCTGATGCTAAGATATTGCCTGCTGAATCTTTTCATCGTCAAGCCATACAGGATAATAGTGGAAATTCCACACAGTACTCTAGTGATTTAATTGAACTAGTTAACCAGAGGTGATGCATGAATCATTCTTCAGGAAGCGTTTTCTGGCATCAGGGGATGTTTATTCAGCCCCAGCATTTTCAACTGGAAACACTTAGTTGGCGGGGACAGCTAAAACCCTTTTATGAAGGGGGATATCCCTTTTTCTGGGGGGTTGGAAGCCTTGAATTTGACCTGTTATACCCTGGTTCATTTTCTATTGCTGTCAGACAAGGAAATTTTCTTTTTCAGGACAGTACTTATACTGAATTCCCCGGCAATGCACTTATTGAAACGAGGAGTTATGAACTGAACTGGTTTGATAAAAATAAACTTATGCGTGTATATGTCGGGCTAAAAAGGATGAAACTGACAGGTTCAAATGTAACAATGACTGATGAAAACACCACAGGGAAATTAAAAGACACTCGATTTATCACACTCCGGAACAATGAGATGCCAGACCTTTACTCAGATGGACCTGCAGTTCCAGTGATGACATTGAAATATAACATAAAGATTATTTTTGATCACGAAATAACTAATTTTAGTGATTATCTCTGCATCCCTGTTGCAATACTTGAAATAACTGACGGCGGGGTACGGTTTAGCGAAAATTATATCCCTCCCATGTTCAAATTTGATGCTTCTCATCAATTGCAATCAAAACTCAGAAGCTTTCAGAAAGAAATGTCTGGTTATCTTCATCAACTTTCGTATAACAGTCTATCTGAAAGTTATTCTTCGCTTCCTGTTAATTTTCGGGACATGGGACGACTCATGATGTATCAGGCGTTGAGTAGTTCTCTTCCTCTTATTGATCACATTATGCACGCACCTGGATTTCATCCATGGCACATTTATTCTTCTTTAATACAACTTGCAGGAATGCTGCGTGTTTATACCGGAGGTGAAACGGATCCAAATGGAGATCAAGACGTCATTCCTCCATATGATCACCTCGAATTAGATAATTGTTTTACGGTTGTCATTAAAATTATCGGACAGTCATTAAGTCAGGCGTGCGCAGATCGTGAAGTCACGATCCGAATGACGGCGACTTCGTCTGGATATTCTGCTGAGTTTCCTCAGGGTGTTTTGAAGGGAGATTTTGGATGTATTCTTGCCCTATCAAATCCTTCAGTAAATGGGAATGGTGTCCTACGCGAATCCCTCATGTCCGGAAGCAGACTGGCAGCGCCGGTTGATCTCGACCATCTCATACATCATGCCATGCCTGGACTTAACATCATTCCGTTGTCGTCCCCTCCCCATAGGATTCGCAGTCACCCTGGCACGGAATATTTTGAAATTCAGTGCGACGGTAAATTATGGGAAAACGTTGTTATGTCCGGGCAGATTGCACTGTTATGGTCCGAATCCTCTCCGGTTGTCTCTGCAAATATCATTATTTACAGGAACTAATCAATGTATAAATTTCGTCTTGTGGAATATTTCATCCCATTGATGTCTTACATTCAGTTTTTCAGGGCAAACCCCTCACCCAGTGCGAAACAACTGGCAGATATTATTGAAAAATATATACAATCAGCTCGACAGAAAGCCCTTGACGGTAACCTCAGCGAGGACTTTGACAACGCACTATTTGCTGTTATCGCCTGGATAGATGAAGTTGTTCTGGGAACTGAATGGAGTGAAGTAGAAGAATGGAAAAATAACCACTTACTCCAGCTAAAAATTTATCATACAGTCACCGCTGGTGAAACTTTTTACCGTAAACTCCACGCACTAGATGACGACAATTTTGATGTAAAAGCAGTCTATATTTACTGTCTATATCTTGGGTTTACAGGCAAGTTTGGCTTTCACGACCAACATGGCGAGCTTGAAAAATTAAAAATAGAGAATATATTAGCATTCCTTTCTAACCCAGAAAAATCTGGCTTTAATCCTGAGTCTAAACTCTTTCCTTTCAGCTACAGGAAAGACCGTATTGTACACAAAAGGAAGTATAGCTACTGGGGACGATGGTTCAATATAGGGTTATGGAAAAGCATAGCATTAATATCTACCCCGCCAGCGTTCTTGATTTTTATATCTTATTTTTATCTCTGGCGAACTTCATTATCTGATTTTTAATTGGTACCCTTATGGTCAAATTTCTAAAGTATTTATCGATAGTTTTCATCTTGATATTTATCACATCAGGATTGTTTGTAATTAACTTATATTTCTCCTGGCCACTCTGGTTATATGCTCTGTTCATTTCCATGTTAGTAGCTCTGGCTTTTGGTGGATATTACGTATATTTATTCTGGATCGCTATAAATTCCCGCAGTCGTTTAATTCTTGATAGCACGTATAAAAAAAAGAATGAATTAAGGAACAAACTAAGGCTCAAATGGGATGATTCCGTGAAGTACCTTAAATATTCCGAACTACAGAGAACTGGAGATCCTGTTTATGTACTCCCATGGTATTTAATGATTGGCCGCACAGATGCAGGAAAAACAACCGCTCTTACGGTATCTAATTTTCATCTAATCTCGGGTGAAGAAAGATATACCGACATTGCTGAAAATACTAAAAATTTTGACTGGTGGTTTTCTGATGAAGGAGTGATTATTGAATGTGCAGGTAAATATTTTGATAATACAACTCCAGAAGCAGAAAACGAATGGGATATCGGGCTTGACCTTCTTGCAAAACACCGCTCCCACAATGGTGTTGATGGTATTATTCTTACCATTCCAGCAGAAGACCTTAAAGGAGCAGGTCAAGGTGATACGATTACATATGCTGTGATTATCAGGAAACGAATTGAAAGGCTCATGCAAAGTTTCGGACGTACCTTTCCTGTATATTTGGTAATAACCCACAGTGATAAAATCTATGGTTTTGAACGGTGGGGGCACTTATTGCCTGGACCTGTACTCACAGAAGCAATGGGATGGTTGTCTGATCAGAATAGTATCAGTCCAGATATTGCATCTGAGTATGCATTATCCTCTATATTTGAACAACTACAGATTTTAAGGTTAAGTCTGATCGCGAATATTCCTCCTTCTGACATTGATCCTGAACTGTTGTTATTTCCATCGGAGCTACTGTCACTAAAAAACCCTATTCGCGATTTTCTCCATCAGTGCTTACGCGACAGCCCATACCTTTCCGGCGGACTACTCCGGGGGATTTTCTTCTGCAGTGCAGCACAGCAAGGGGGCGCTCAATCAGACTTTTTGCCCGGATTATCTCCTGTAGCACAGGATGAAAATATGAGCGGGGGTATATTTTTACAAGAGGTTTTCCGCAATGCGATTCCCTCCGACCGATTTATGTTCAGATCTCAAATGTTTTCCAGTCCCTGGATACGGTTGACGCGTACTATAGGGTTAATTTCAGGTATTGCCTTCAGTATTACGCTATGCATATTAATTAGCATCGCATTAATCAATAACAGTAATACCCTTGCTTTAATTTTGCGGACACCTATTTTTAACTCTCATTTATCATCATTCACAGACAGTAGTATAAAGCAGCTTGTTACCGATAGTGACATTTTGGCCGAAGCTGAATATCGCAGCCAGGCCTGGTATAACAGATGGATGGCCAGAACATCCTCAGTCAACAACCTTTCCCGGCGTTTAAAGGAACGTTATCTTTCCCGGTATCATGAGTTCATACAACCTGTGCTGTATAAGTATGAAATTATGTCAGAAGCTACGCGTTATACGAATCAGAGGGCACCAGATGCACACCTCATTGTCAATATTGTCCGGCATCTTGCATTACTGGATGAAAGGCTGAATGGTGGTGGTCTTGTTCAGCTTGAGTCAATGCCTCCGCTGGTGAAAACAGGAATACAAGGACTGTCCGACGTTGATTTGACAACCCTGACGGTAAGGTCATTAGCGTGGGATGAGATGAACAATACTCAGTTGGCAGAGTACAGACGCAAGCTTATTGCGATCCTGCGGGAGTATATGTATTCCGACCCACAGATGAGGTGGTTAATCGATATTGTCGATAATAATTCGACTGTCTCCCTTAGCGAATTCTGGCTCAGTTATCCCAATGCTTCGCCAGAAGATATTCCCGAGTCACTCACACATCGGGGACAAGTCGCCATTGGTTCTTTTATGCAACAATTAAAACACTATTCAGGTGATAATGCGCAGGTATGGGATGAACACGAGATGGCCTTTAATTCCTGGTATCAGCAGCAGCGTTTTCTTGCATGGCAGAATTTTGCACGAGCATCTATTCGCTTGCCCGAAAAGTTTACAACTGAAGCGGAATGGTCACTGGCACTAGCCAACCTGGCAAGTGATTCAGGCCCTTATTTTAAACTACTGTCCCGTCTGAACAGCGAATTTTCTGATCAACCATCTTCTTCACTACCCGAATGGCTAAGAGAAGCCAGAATACTGCAGTCACTCAGGATTCAGAGTACAGAACATGCAGGAAGCAGCCGGGTCGGAAAAACTCTTGATGCCGCAAGTAATGTTGGAAGTCAGGCTATCAAGACAGCCATTATCGATAACCCAAAAGACGGAGTGAATGTTATCTCTGCTCAATTAGCGAAGATGGATTCCTTTCAGCGATATTTTTCAGATGTCAGCCGGATTGTGTCAGTAGCCTCGGCTGGTTCCATGCGTGCATCAGAACTTGCAACAGCTTTTCACACGTTCGACCTGTCTGGTTCTTCTGATAACGAAACCGTACGGCTCGTTCGCAGTCTTTCTTCTGATCTCAGGGATTTAAAACTTAAAAGCGGTACAAATGATCCGGATACAATCGGATGGTCATTAATAGAGGGTCCCTGGCGGTTTGTCATGCAATATGCAGAAAAGCAAGCCTCTTGTCATTTGCAGAATCAGTGGGAAAACAGCATTGTCCAGCCCTCGCATACTTTCATAGGAAAAGACGCGCTTATTGATTATCTCTACGGTCTTAATGGAGTTGTCTGGAAATTCTTGCAGGGGCCCGCGACACCTTTTATTCGTTTCGATGGTAGCAACTATCGTATTAGCCGGGTAAATGGTTATGAGCTCCCTTTTTCTCCCGAGTTTATTACATTTATTAATGGTGTTATGGCGAAACATATTGAGATTTTGTCTGCCAAGAAACGAGAGCAGTCAGAGGAAAATGAAAACCAGATATTGAGAGATGACCAAGTAAGGATATTAGAACAAACCATTACTAATGTTAGTGAGAAATTATCAGAGATGCGCAATGAAGAACACTACATAACTTTGACGAGCGAGCCAGTTAATATTAATGAAGAGTCAAGAGATAAACCTTATGCTGCTCTGCTTAGCATGCAATGTGCTAAAGGAGAACAATCTCTGAATAATTACAACTTCACCACCAATACTACCTTCAGATGGAGTATTAATCTGTGCTCAGATATGCTGATAAAAATACGATTAGGCAGCACAGAGCTCGTGAAACGTTATGTCGGAGATCTTCCTTTAGCTGACTTCATTGGAGATTTCAGAGACGGTGGCCACCGCTTTATCCCTGCTGATTTTCCTCATGAGGAAAGCAAACTTAACAGAATGGGTGTAAAATGGATAGATGTTCATTATCGGTTTGATAAGCTGGATACTATGTCTGCCTTTATCACCAACTTCAAACAACTTCAGTCTCAACAGAAAGAAGCTATACTGCAAAAAGAGCAATTGCAAAGCCAAATATCTCATTTTTCTCTGAATAAAGAAGAGAAGCAATTGCCGGATAACTTATTTCATATAACCGAACTGCAAAGGGGGGACAAGAACTTCTGGTTGCCTTCCAGAATAAGCAACTGCTGGAACTGAACTCAGTATGACATTTCTGAACTGCTGGCGGATAAACTCCCATAGCCATGATGTTCTGCATTACGTATGAGGTCAATATTACCAGAACGGTAAGTAGTGGCAGGCAACACTTATTCCAGTCTATGCTTTGCCTGAACCGGGAGCGCAACTCAGCTATTTACGTCACTGTTTTGTCCCTTCATTGAAGGGACAAGTACTAATAAGATAGCTGCTTTATACGGGAAAGTATTATATTAGATAACTCACTCAAAAATGAGCACTTATCCCTGTAAAAATTTGCATTTCTCCACTGTCTGAACCTGTCGCGGTATATGTCAAAGAGCCTGTTGCCTGTATTTTTGTCGTCAAGGATGTCGAAGTACTGAAACGAATATCACCTTTATTCCTGTCCAGTGATGGGACATTACGGCTAAACTCAAGTGAAGATGACTTCAGTCCTCCCCGGACATTCGGGACAGTATCTCCGGTTTCATGGCGATAACGAGCCTCCAGCTCCATATCCAGGCCATCTATGCTTGCCCCTGCCATCCAGCCTGCAGCCATCCCCTCCAGGACTGCATGCTGACTGTCAAATCGCATTGATGTACTGCTATCTCCCGACTCTTCATATCCCCCAACTCTGACATCATCACGGTAGTACTGTACCCTGGGACCGGTTCGTAACCACTCTGTGACGGGAAGATCGAATCCGGTTGAAATACGTAATCCTGTGAGTCGTGAATCTGTGTGCCCTGTCTCCTGGCGAGTCAGGGGGCCAAGTGAGATTGTTCTCCTGATATCATCCAGCCCGGCATAAAGGAGAATTGCATCTCCCGTTAACCAGAACGGACCGTACCCGAGCTGGCTATATACGCCTGCCTGACGGCCACGGAAGGAATAATAAAAATCATCTTCTCCACGCTTTTGCGCCGGAGAAAGAGCCACTAGTCCACCGACGTTCCATTCTTCACTTAATTGGCGATCCACACTAAGCAGCAGGCTCCCCGATTTCCGGGGATTTAAACTTCCGGATATTCCTCCTGAGATAGTATTTTCACCGACTGGTGAATCCGATATTCTCAGCTGACGGTAGCGTTCATCCACTAATGTACGACTGTCCATAATCATATTCTCCGGTACCCGTGCCAGTGCAGATACCTGAACAGGAGCATCGAGAATAGATGCCATATAGTCACCCATGATGGATTGCACTGACGGAGACGGGTGCAGTCCATCTGCAAACAAAAAGTGTTGCGATTTATTAAAGCCTTGCATTGTTGATGTACAATTTGCTGCCGAAATGCCGACGGGGCAGGCGCTACCAGCGGTATTAGTCAGGCCGAATTCGTTTGGAGAAACTAACATTTCCCGGAACAGACCATTCACATCCGCATAGGCGATATTTCCTCCTCCGCCAGCCAGGTTCTGTATTTCATTGTCACGATACAGTGCGGATAAAGAGGAGAGCTGATTTGTATATGCCTCATACATGCTTCCCATCTTATTTACTAAAACTTGCTGCTGCGCAGGTACTGATGTAGCTACGGAAGCCGCCTCATAAAAAGCCTGATGTATCGCATTAAGTCGGCTGGATTCGTCAGGGGTTGAGGCAGAGGAAAGAGACGTCATGGCTGCCACTACAGCAGCCTGCTGTGCTGATGGCAAAATGGTGGTAATGATCTGTTGGATAGCAAGAGGTGCAAAACTGATATCTGGTACTGAAGGTACCACGATCAAACCAGCCCCGGCTTGCAAAAGTGATTTAACCTGACTTGCTGCAGCACTGCTGCTCATTGTCACAATATTAGTCGCTTCATTGGGTTGCTGTGACGCAGCAATAATATCGTTTCCACCAATATAATGGATAAAGAGTCCTGCATTATCCGCCTGGTTGCTCCGGGAGAGTAAATATTGTTGCACTTGTATGGCGGTTGTATTCAACGAGTTTCCTGTTGAAATTGCCGTAGCTCCTCCCGAGGCATAATTACTACCGCCAGAAACAAAGGGGCTAAGCGTTAATCCGTAATGGGCAGCAAGTTGCTCATCATAAAACTGTGCAGACTGCCCGTCCCATGTGTAGCGTCCGGCATTGCCTGTATCACTTAGACTATCGCCAAAGACAGTAATTGAATCGAACGTATTTGCCTGAACATTCAGAGCAATGCAGGAAAAAATAAGACACAAGGGGCTTTTTATATACATTCCACTAATTCTCCACTTTTCATTATTTTATAGGATGGAAATAGTAATCCAATAACAGACATACAAGGGATGCTTTGCTAATTTTAAGGCGATTTTCTTATTAATTCCGAATTATATCCGCATTGTACCTTGGATTTTTACGTGGCATTTTCAGCTCAAAAAAAACTATTATAACCCATATCTTACGCAGGAAAAAATTACAACAAATCAATAACCTGCACATTCATTTTTCTTGTTTTACTTGTATATCCGACTGGCTTCTTTTGTTTTCTCATGAGAATTCTCTGATGCGATATTTTATCTCATATACAACATTCCGAATGACAGTTTAAATCTGCGTGGGACTTACAGAACCGGATCATTAACCTACATACCCCTTTCGCCCACCATAAATATTCCACCTAAAACCACCTGATACAGCAAATTGAATCACACCTGACATTAAATAAGACATTTTAAATTAAGCATCTTATATTTTAGCCACACGCTAATTTTGCACGTGAAATATTTTATAATAAGAAATATAACAACAGCATACCTAGCCTGCATTTCACTCCAGTAAATCCAGTTAACTTTGTACTGAGATGTAATTAAGACATTAGCAAACGAAAAATCACCTTCCTGGGTCGAGTATGAAAAATGAAACAATATATGTCGCGCTGGTGCTGATCAACGCATTGATTATAAAGGGTACAGTCGCGGGGGACGTAAATATTTACTTCGTCTGTACTGGGAGTGTCTGTAGCTATACCCTGCCGGATGTGGAGAGTGGCCGATGAATTTGCGGATTACACATCTCGCTGCTGGAGTCCTGATGTTTCACGTAACAGCAGTACCGCTGTCCGGTTTACGGCGACTGGAGTGGTCCCCCGCCGCCCATCCCTTGCAAGCGGGCATGAGGACCTTGGCAGCAGAACTGCACACCATAACCACCTCGATGCACCAAGTTCGAATACAAGGAGTGAACGTCCCTGAAGAGGTCATGAAGCCCGACGTACCGCAGGACACAATGTATTCCCTTGACCCGCAGTGGAATGGCCATAGCCCCCATGCTTTTCCTGTCCTGCCTGCATGTACCGGAGGTCACCATGCCTGACCTTAATAATGATGTGGTTTTTCTATTTGACAGGGTCCTTGTGATGGACCGGGCGCATCTGACCGGACTTGCCCTGTGTAACCTGGCAGACAGCGTTGCGCATCGTCCATGCAGTGAATATGTGGCGGACCTGTCCGCCCTTCAGGCTGCCGTGTCCTGTGCCGGGCAGGAAAGGCTGCTGCTCATTACAGAGTTGATGAGCGCTGGCAGTACCGTCCGTGACGGGGTGACTTTGCTGCAGGCGCTGCAGCCGTTACAGCAGACGGGGCAGTGCCGGGTGATGGTGTGCACCGATCTGGCAGACCCGCTGCTGCTCAGGGCAATACTCAGTGCACATCCGTCCGTGCTGGCACTGCGACGTGAAGCACTGGTGGTCCTGCAGGATGCCATCAGAATGGCCGATGTGGACTGGCCTGGAACGGTTCTGAGTCCCGCGGTGACCGAAGAGCTAGCTCGGGTACAGGAGGTGAAACTGGCGCCCAGGGAGATGGAGATGCTGGTTACCCAAGTCGACCATCCGGACCTGAGGGCATTGGCACAGGTGATGAACGTTAGTCACAAGACGGTGTCGGCGTGGCGGCTGAATGTCATGCGACAGATGACAGTAAGCAGGAAGTCCTCCTTCAGATGGCGTCTGGCACAACTGCAGAAAATCACCGGCAGGCGGTGACACAACCTGAATAATGTCAGGCATTGCAGGCGGGAAACACATGCAGGATAACAATGACGAAATGACCTGGACGCAGGCCGTTATCACAGTACTGCGCTGGCTGGCTCTGGTGGCCTGGTGCGGATTTATCCTCCGGATACTGTATCGCTTGTTGGGGTAACTGCTCACTCAGAAAGTACGTGTACTGATGAGAGACATCCGGTATTCAAGACGGAAGACATCTTGAGCCTCCTGATTTCCGAATAGCAAGTAAATGCATCCCCGGGAGAAAATAAATATATGCTGACGATAATTATTACTTTGACCGCTGTGGTTATTTTTCTGCGCCTCATGCTCCGCTCCTGCTTGCCGGATGGAGGGAAAATTAACCGTCCGGTGATGGCAGTATGTTATTGATTACTCATGGCGATGCATCTTTCCTAGAAATGAAAGCTGAGTTGCTTTCGTCGACCTGTCAGAAGTGTTTCTTATAGTACACGACTGCCGGGCTTGCTCACCTGCCCTTGTTTAACCGGGAGAGAATACTATGGCCGTTCAGGCTGATTTACTGGAGTTATTCACAGGCGGATGCTTCTGCGGATCTGTACGATATCAGGTTGCCGGAAAACCTCTGGCCGTCGCAGTCTGTCACTGCAAGGACTGTCAAAGAAGCGCTGGAGCCCCAATGGTTTCGTGGTCGCTTTATGCACAGTCATCGCTGGTCATTATTAAAGGAAAACCAGCTACTTTCAGTAAGTCCGGCGCTGCAATCCGGAGCTTCTGTCCTGTGTGTGGAAGTGGTCTGTTTTATACTAATTCGTTGAGCATTCCAGGCAGAGTAGACGTGCAGTCCTCTACATTTGATTGCCCGGAAGCTTTCCCTCCTCAGGCCCAGGTTCAGGTTGCAGAACGTCTTGACTGGGTAAACCATCTTCTGGAACTGCCAGGTTACGAAAGGTATCCCGGTCCAGATAAGATACCCTAATAGAGGATTGCGCCTGGAGGGAGCCTTTTTCGTTGCACCCGATTGCCAGCTTTTCCTGCAAAGAATGGTATTTCAATGCTTCCCGGGCAAACTGGCAGGCACGGAAAAACTCATTTTTACCTTCACGAAGCACTTTCAGCCAGCCGGCCAGATAGATTTCATGCTGAACTCATCGTAAACGCCCAGTTCCGCACAAAGAAACGCGCTGCCGGTTTCGGCTATGAACTCCTCCATGCCTTAGATTGGATCGCCAAATTTACGAGACGACGATGTGATCCTTTCACGGTTCAAACGATTATTGCGACCAGATGCATGAATTAATTCGTGAAGCAGTGCTGACCAGCAATCCACCTCAGACAGAAACTACGATGTCGCTGACATGACTATCCGGTCCGTTACGGGCTGGTAATTCCGGCTCGCCAGTCAGCGTCAGAGGCTGCAATGATGCAACTTAAGTTAATACAAAGAGAGTTCAGGAACACAAGATATTCCCCTCACATACAGGATTACTATGCCCGCTCTGCTGACGATGTGATAAGACAGTCAGGTACCTCCAGGACACAGAAAACATTTGCTCTCAAATACTCATACCGGTGTGGCGTTCCACCACGCCAGCAATCACAATCTATATGCTGAAAAGCTGAGTTATAAGAAGTTATGTGCTGATACTAGGTATTCCCTTTCACGGGGGGCTCCAACCTAATCGGGGGCACCCCGTTCTTTTTTTGGTCGCAAACAGACCTGCAATCAACAGGAGGAGTGTTCGGTGCCACAGAAGACACAGGGAGAAAAAATTGCTCATATGGCCTGGTGTGCACTTATTGCACTGCACATGGCTCGCAGGGAAAAAACGGTCCCCGGAAAGGCAGGAGAAACACAGTTTCTGATACGCTGGCTTTCAGAAGCGCACCGCAGGCGTATCTTTCCCCGCGAGGTAGCCGACGATATTGCGTGGCTGCTCAGCGAAGGCCGCCGTCATGGAATACATGCGCAACTGAGAAAACGTCTGGAATGTCTTTGGCAGATATTCACCGGGGGCCTGGCCGCGCAAAGTGACCAATATCGTTATGAGTGGATGACAGAAGTGATGAAGCAGAGCGGCTGGCAGTACCGGGTTCTGAATGAGCAAGAGTGGCGGGAAGCACCACATTTCCCGGGAGGCAGGGAAAACGGCGTTGCTGTATGCTTTCAGGTACTGATGGGCTGTTTTGATGCTCAGGGTAGACAGGTGTCATCGCTGGAAATCAGAATTCACGGAGACCGGACGTCATTCCTGAACCTGCTCAAGGACGCTCATTGGTTCGTTCTAACACAAGGAGACCGCTGGTTTCTGAGCGCCACACCGGCGCCGGTATTCTGACAAGCTGCGTCGGCTCGGTTTGTTTCCCCGCAAGTCATGTATCTGTAGTCAATTGTTCATGCTGGTACTGACTTTCGGGCGCGGTTTTATACCCTCGCTGAAAAATGTGTCGTCCGTAAGCCCTGCCGATAATTTACCGTAGGTGAGAGCAAGCGCCTGACTTTTCCTGAGTGAAGTGTCAACGCCAATACCGCAGATCTCTGTCCATTTACGAGAACATAACATATTTATCTTACGGTTATTTTTTGAATGTTATGAGAAAAAACAATTAATACCCCCCCAAAAAAAGAAATAATATTCATCATTACAAATAGCACAATCAGTAATAAACAATAATTACCTAATCGCGCCACACTAAAACAAGGCCATATTTACTCATCAATTAATATAAAATCCGACTATAGCGATAAACGGAATCGGCACCGCCTTAAAAATCCTTCGCTGAGAGCGAAAATATCAGTCAGAACCAGAGTCTCAACATTTATTGATCCCACCACAACCTGAAATGTTATCGAACCTCGAGATGGCACGCCCTGTGATTAGTGCCTCCCCCGTAATGTGAATGAGTCTGTATACCCACCACATTGCGCTGGTCCAATCATATCATTTGAAAACCACTTCCTGTAAAAGAAAGAAAAGCGTTCCATTTATGGAAGGCTACGTCTCTAAGGAACATATTTACAAAAAAATACCATTTGTTAGATTTCTGTAGAAATTCAGACCAAGCCAGTTCTTATCAGCATGTTTACAAACGGGAAAATGTGATGGGAAACAGGAAATACCTGACCGCAAAGGAGGTTGGTCAGTTGTTATCGGGAGCTGAGAAAAGCAGGAACCCTGAACGTAATTATTGCATGATACTCATGGCGTACCGCCATGGTTTTCGTATCAGCGAACTTCTTTCGGTCACCCTCTCTGATATTGATATGGATTCCGGGATTATATTTATCAGAAGGCTTAAAAATGGCTTCTCGGTTGCGCATCCCTGCACTGATGAAGAGTATGATAGCCTTAAAATATGGTTGAGGATCCGAAGTCATATACCCGAAGGGAATAATACTGACAACATATTTATCTCTTCATCAGGGCGAAAAATTTCCAGAACGCAGGCCTGGAAAATAATAAAGCAATGCGGGCAGGATGGTGGCGTGCCCTTTCATGTGCATCCCCATATGCTCCGGCATTCATGCGGATATCATCTCGCCGACAAGGGAACTGACACGCGCCTCATCCAGGATTATCTGGGCCACAGGAATATCAGACATACTGTTTTATATACAAAAAGCAATTACAAACGCTTTGAGTCTCTATGGGGAACAGGTTCTCTTTAGTCGCGAATTTAACTGTGTTAAATCCGCACAAAAAATGTCATCCAGCACGTCGACAAGATAGTCGATAAAAATACGTGCGCTTTTACTGATATGCCTAGAACCGGTAAGGATATACACAGGAAGTGGAGGGAATGACCATTCCGGAAGAACCGGAATGACATTCCCCTTACTCAGGGAATCAGAAATGACTTCTGGTGTCAGAACACTAATACCACAATCACTTTCAGTTAACTTAAGCATCATGGCAATATTGTTGGCAGAGTAATTCACAGCTACATTGAGACTTATGGCTTCATCGCCCTTACATAAAGTCCATCGCGCCGGTTCTTTCATGTATGAGGGGCCAATACATTGATGCTTAAGAAGTTCATCAGGATGCGTAGGTTTACCAAATTTTTCGATGTATACGGGTGATGCATAAAGCTTCCGGTTTAATATCCCCTCTGCTCGGGAAACAAGATTAAGATCACGGATATCACCAATACGAATACAAATATCAATCTCATGTTCAGGTAAATTTAGCTTCTGGGTGGACAAATTGAAATTAAACCTGATAGACGGATAGAGTTTCGAGAAGTTTTTAATCTGAGGTGCTATAAAAAACACACCAAAATCAACGGGACAGGTGATATTTATCGTTCCTGATGGATTGTTCACCATACTTTTCACCTCATCTTCAAGGCTAACAACATCCTTTATAATAGCTTCAGCTCTTTCGATATAATGCTTCCCTGGTTCCGTCAGGATTAGCCCTCTGGAAGTTCTTATGAAAAATTTCAGGCCAAGCCTTTTTTCAACGACAGAGATACGCCGCGAAAGTGTGGCAAGAGGTATACCTGAAGAAGTGCTGGCTATCGTCATATTAAGAGACTTACCCGCAAAATAGATGTAAACCATATCCCGTAGATCTGGTATCTTATCGTTCATGGATATCACCTGGTATATAATTCAATTATTAGCAGTCTGGTAGAGTGATGGATACTCCAGCGCACTTTAAAATAGAAATAATCATAATACAATGATTACTGAATTCTATGGCATGAAAAGAGAAACCTGAGTCACCTCAGAACAAAAGGATAGACTCCATGTCTTTACAACAGATAAACCAGGAACACCGACATACTTCCGTCCTCCTTTTCATTCCTCTGTACAGATACTGACCATTTCAGGAGAAAACAAGATAATACCCGCAAGCATTACAAAACCTGCCACTAATATAAAATATGCTCTCCCATTCCACCTCAACTTAAATCAAACCAATTAAATACCCAGCCATGATAACAATACATCAATAATATAGCTCACCAGATTAAATTGCCTCATCCTCAAGCCATTCGCTCATCACGTACTGTCTGTATTAATTATAAGTGCACAGCAAAGAAAACCAGGAATATAATTATACCCTCGAAATTACCCCATAATAAAAGACCGCATAATGTGTGGTCTTTTATTATGAAATAGGCAAAATTACATCGTTGCTTCATTCACCCGCATCTGGAGCAGTAAGAACCAGTTCCCCATGTAATGAGCTGGCGTATAAAGAACCCGCCGACGTTCATCAGTCAGGGAATCATCGACCATCCCACCTCCTCCCCCCCGGCACACCAGATAGCGAAAGCTGGATATACGCCATACCTGCCGCCAGCGAATTATATCTCCCGCCCCCTCCAGCACCTCACCGTTCGACCATTCCCGACCTCCGTTAACCCTTGAGGTTGCTCACATCCCTCCCCAGAAAAAGGACACCGCTCCCTGAAATAACACCCCTGCGGCAGATGACGATTCCCCGGCAGTTCCGTATTACTCGGCGCACCGTCCAGCACAGCACCAATGCGTGGCACAGACTCCATTAGCAACCGGGTATAAGGATGCATTGGCGAGTCCAGAACCTGCTTTGCTTCACCCAGCTCAACGATCTGCCCGAGATACATCACCGCGACGCGATCGCTCATATGGCGCACTACCGACACGTTGTGTGAAATCAGCACATAAGTGAGATTTCTCTGGCGCTGCAGTTCCACAAGCAAATTCAAAATCTGTGCCTGGACCGAGATATCCAGCGCGGAGGTTGGTTCATCCAGCACCATGATGTCGGGCTGGCCGGAGAGTGCGCGTGCGATGGCAATACGTTGGCGCTGCCCACCAGAAAAGGCATGAGGCGGACGGTCAAGGTATTCCGGGCGAATTCCGACTTGTGCCGCAAGTGTTGCCGCCAACACGCGCCGCTCTTTTTCTGAACAGCGGGACTGTATCCACACCGGTTCGGTGATGGAACGCCAGACAGGTAAACGCGGATCCAGCGAAGAGAGCGGATCCTGAAATACCATCTGCATGCCACGCCCCAACCACGAATTGGGTGAGCGCGCTAACTCAAGCTGGCCAGAGCTGGGTTTGAGCATGCCCATCAGCAATCTGGCTAAGGTGCTTTTTCCGCAACCAGATTCACCGACAATGCCCAATGTTTCACCGCGTTCAACCCGTAAGTCGAGGCCATTCAACGCATGTACCCGCTCGGTCACTTTACCGCGCCAGTTGGTTTTGGCGGGGAAGTTGACATACACGTTACTGATTTCAAGCAGTGCTTCAGTCATGGATGTGCTCCTGTTGCGGATACCAGCAAGCCACCTGGCGGTTGGCTCGCCCTTCAGCGTGTAATTCGGGTGTGATACCACAGGCCTCACCCACTGCGAAGCAACGTTCACGGAAAGCACAACCTGCCGGCAGTCTGGCAAAATTCGGCACTGTACCTGGAATCGAAGCCAGTTCCGCACGTGGCTCGCTACCGCCTGGCGAACACGCCAGCAACGCCACAGTATAAGGGTGACAGGGCGTCGTTAAAACGCTATCGGTAGCTCCACTCTCAATTACCGCACCGGCATACATCACATAAAGACGGGCACAAACTTGCGATACCACCGCCATATCGTGGCTGATAAACAGTACAGCGGTACCGGTAGCGATCGCCTTCTGTTTCAGTAAGCGCAGCACCTGGCGCTGTACTGTCACATCCAGTGCGGTGGTAGGTTCATCAGCAATTAATAAATCCGGTTCACATGAGAAGGCCAGGGCAATCATCACCCGTTGGCGCATCCCGCCGGACAACTCGAAGGGATATCGGTCCAGCACACTTTGCGGTTCCGCAATCTGCATGTCACTCAACAGTTCGATGGCACGTGCTTTGGCCTGTTTACTGGATAGCGTTTGATGCTGGCGAATCACATCCACCATCTGCTTACCAATGCGACGAGTGGGGTTGAGGGCCGTCATCGGCTCCTGAAAGATCATCGCCACCTTGCTCCCCCGAAGTTGGCGCATCTCCGCTTCGCTGGCTGTGAGTACGTTTTTGCCCAGTATTTCAAGCGACCCACCATTCACGCTATAACTGCCTTGCGCGATCAGGCGCATCGCCAGCATCGCTGTCACCGATTTTCCCGAGCCAGACTCACCGACAACACCCACAATCTCGCCACGATTGATGTGCAAAGAGACACCATTGAGTACCTTCACTTCACCCTGATAAATCGGGAAACTCAACCGTAAATTGTCGATAGTCAGGATTCTGTCGCTCATCAATTACGTCCTCCCGCTTTCGGATCAAGCAAATCCTGCACACCGTCACCAAACAGGTTAAATCCCACAGCGGTGATCAAAATAGCTGCGCCAGGGAACACGCAGTACCACCACTGATCAAGCACATAGTTGCGTCCCACGGCGACCATAGCGCCCCATTCCGCAGTGGGCTGCTGCGCACCGAGGCCAATAAATCCTAAAGTCGCCGCCATTAAGATTGCGCTACCGATATCCAACGATGCCTGCACCACCAAAGGTGGCAGTGCATTGCGCAGGATATGCCAGCTAATGAGGTGCCAGCGCGATGCGCCGAAAGTGCGGGAGGCTTCTACAAAAGAGTGCTGCTTCACAACCAGCGTTTGGCCACGTGCAAGACGCACATAAAACGGAATCCGCACGATGGCAATCGCGAGCATGGAATTGAACAGGCTCGGCCCCAATGCGGCGGCTAGTACCATGGTGAGCACCAGCGAAGGGATCGAGAGCATGATGTCCATTAAGCGCATGATCACTGCATCGCTGTACCCACCCAATACCCCCGACAAGCAGCCCAACAATGAACCGCTCACGCCTGCCAGTAACACCACCGCAAGGCCCGCCGCGACCGATTGCTGAGAGCCAACAATCACGCGACTGAACAGATCGCGTCCCACCTCATCAGTACCAAACCAGTGAAGCGCGCTCGGCGCCTGTAAACGTTCGGCCAGATTAATGGCATTAGGATCCTGCGGCACAATCCAGGGGGCAAATATCATCAGCAACATTATCAGCACGATGATAGCTGCGCCGATCACGGTTAGCGGGCTTTTGCTGACCATCCAGCAACGACGTTTCCATGCCTGCAACAGTGGACGGGTACGAGTGGTTACCGACTGTCCCTCTGTCAGCATCATTTTTCAGCTCCCCGACCCATGCGCGGATCTATTAAGAGATAAAGCAGATCAACAAACAGGTTCACCAGCACGTAGGCAAATGAAACAACAATGGCGAATCCCATCACCGCAGGGAAATCCAGCGCCTGGATAGAAGAGACCACATAAGCGCCCATACCCGGCCAGGCAAACACGGTTTCAGTCAGTACGGCGCCATACAACAGATCGCCCAACGCCAGACCCAATACCGTAACAGACGGGATCAGCGCATTCGGTAAAGCATAGCGCACCACGATAGTGAACTTACTGAGCCCACTGGCGAGCACAGTACGTATATAGTCTTCGCTTAACTGCTCAAGCATTGCCGAACGAATCTGACGAGCCACAATCCCCAGATGTACAAACGCCAGCGTGGTCGCGGGCAATATCAAATGGGTCAGGGCATTGAAAAAAACATCCAGATCGCCACTGAGCAAAGAGTCGATCAGGTAGAATCCCGTCACGCGTGCTGGCGGATCAAGCCAGTCATCCAGACGACCGCCACCGGGCAGTAAATTGAGTTTTCCGTAGAACAACACAATCACGCCCAAGCCGAGCCAGAAGGCCGGGGTAGATATACCTGTCAGCGCCAGCAGTCTCACCAAGTGGTCAAGCCAGCGATTTTTGTAAACCGCCGATAATACGCCAAGCGGCACGCCAACCACCAAAGCAATGATCAGCGCGCAAAATGCCAGCTCGAGCGTAGCCGGGAAGAAGTTTTTCAGGTCTTCCAGCACAGGTCTGCCTGTGCGAATAGAAATGCCGAGGTCACCGTGCAGCAGTTGTTCGACATAACGAATAAACTGTTGCCACAGTGGTAGATCCAGTCCCAGTTGCTGACGGATATGCTGAACAATCTCATCACTGGCGCGGTCACCCGCCAGCAATCGTGCAGGATCGCCGGGAATAAGATGCGAAATAATAAACGTAATCACGCAGACGCCAGTGACCACCAATATTAATCCCCAGCTGCGCTGCCTGATTAAACTCCAGAAACTCATATTGCCTGCCTTAGCAGGGTCAGAATTGCCCCTGCCGATCAAGGATTAACATCAATCGCTATTTGCTCATCTCAGAAAGATTGAAGATCTGTTCCAGCATCGGGTTAAAGACATAACCCTTAACCGCTTTATTCATCCCAACCTGATAGTTTTTCTGGAATAAATAGACGTAGGCGGCTTCGTCGATAACCACCTTTTGCGCCTGCTGATAATATTGGGTACGCTGTGCCTGATCCGCCGTGGAGACAGCCTGCGTCAGCAAGCTATCAACCTGTGGATTGGCGTAGAATGAACGGTTGCCCGGCAGCCCTTTTTTTTCGGATTCAAACCAGTAGTTCATGAACATGTAGGGGTCAGCAAAATCTGGACTCCAGTTACCGATAGCGATGTCATAGTCGCCTTTCCCAATACGCTCACGCATAGTGGCGTTAGCCAGTTTTTCCAGTTTGACGTTGATGCCAAGTGTCTGCAGATTGGCCTGCATCGACAGCGCAATCGGCTCCCAGTTAGGGTCATTATCCGAATAAAGGAACGACAGGGTTTTCGGTTTGTCCGCAACTTTATCGAAGGCAGCCTTCGCTTTGTCTAAATCAAGGCTGTATTGCATCGCTTCCGCGTCGTAGCCCCACATGCCTTCTGGGATCGGGCCGCGCATTTGTTTGCCGTTGCCGCCCAGAATCCCGGAGATTATACCTTTATAATCTGTGGCCCAGGATACCGCCCGCCGTAAATCGGGTTGATTTAACGGGGCTTTGCTGTTGTTCAGATAGAGGTAGGTTACACGCAAGGCAGGATAATCATAAACCGCAACATCACCCTGCTTTTTCAGAGCCGCAAGCTGATCCACCGGCAATGAGTCGACGATATCCACATCACCCTTCTCCAGTTGCAGGCGACGCGCAGAACTCTCGCTGATGATTCTGACCGAAACACGCTTAAACGCGGGCTTGTTACCCGCAAAATGTGGATTCGGCACCAGCACCAGTTGCTGACCTTTCTGCCAACGTTGCAACATATAGGCACCGGAACCGGCAGTGTGTTCGGCCAGATAACCACGTGCATCATCGGTTGCATGGGCTTTTAGCACCGCAGGGTTGATGATCGAGGCACCATCATTTGCCAGCGTGTACAGGAAGGGTGCAAAAGGTGTATCGAGAGTGAAGCGAACCGTTTGCGGGTCAATGGCCTCTATCTTAAGTCCTGCAGGATAGGCTTCTGATGGACCTTGCTTGATACGCATCAGGCGTTCAAAAGAGAGTTTCACCGCGTTCGCAGTGACAGGTGAACCGTCATCGAAAAATTCTCCTTTGCGCAGTTTGAAGGTCCATACTTTGCCACCATCCTCACTCTGCCAGCTCTCTGCGAGATCACCTTCCACATCGGTGGCTCCTTTACCGTCTTCGGTTTTGTACTTCACCAAACGTTGATAGGCCGGGTAAGTTACCGTCCAGTCATTGTTATCAATGGTGACCGCCGGATCTAACGTCTGCGGATCGGCTGCTTTACCAATCACCAACATATCCTTTGGCACAGCTGACCAGGCTGGCGCAATGGCCGTCATTACTGCTGTTGCAATAAAAAGAGAAAAAAAGCTTTTGGAGGCGGTGAACTTCATTTTCATGGTAATACTCCGTCAGTCTGTGCTGGGGAAATACATGCGAAAACATCGTCAATGAGCGGATAGGCCGCCGCTCCCGGTAATTCAAAATGCCACCATTCCGTCGCGATACCGCAGAAACCTCCACCTAACATCACAGCATTGAGCAGCAGTCGGTTATGCTGGAAAGGGGTTGCCAATCCGGGGTGATAAGGATGGGAAAGCACGTTCATCTCATCAAAGCCGGTTCCCATATCCAGCACGTTGCCGTCCGCATCGATCAGCGTGACGTCAATGGCGGTTCCCCGACTATGGTTGGATCCCTGCGAGAGTGGTACCACGTAGTCTTGATCTGGACAGGCCCGCCAGAGCATCGCCTGCGCTTTTTGTGGCCGATAGGCGTCCAGCACCTTAAGCGTGAAACCCGCCACTCGTGCGATCTCAATACTCTTTTCCAGCGCTTTAGCGGCATCACTGTGTAACAGGCAACACGCCACACTGTAGATTTGCTGACCGGTAATGTTGTCCGTAGTGGCATATTTCATATCGATGTTGAGCTGAGGGAATCGCTCAGCGAGATCGACAAGAGACGTATCCTGAATCATCTTCAATTTCCTATCCGATTAGCGTTCAAACTGGCCGAATTCCTGTTGTAGTGCGCGGTTCTGCGCAAGACGCGCCGACAGTTGCGGCCCAAGGCGTTTGACCACGGCCGAGAGTAGCAAGTTAAACAGGCAACTCACCGGGGCTAGTGAGTCCCAAAAATTTGCGGTATCGGTTTTCACCTGCAGTAAATCCAGTGGATAGTCACGTGCCCACGGACACCAGATATCAGTCACTAATGCCATGGACAGCTTGCGCTCACTCGCCACCCGGCAAAATTGGCGCGCAACTGTGGAATAGGCGCGCGTGTCAGTCAGTACCAGGTAAGGTTTTTCATATTCAGAGTTAAGCGATTCAAGCCAACTGCCTGAACTGCCATCGGCATAAGTCACTCGCGGGCGCAGATACTCCAGATGGCTGAAAAAGGTGTGGGCGATGCCTCGCGTGGATTGAATACCCTGAATGATCACGGCATCAGCTTGCGCAATTTGCTGGCTAACTGTGGTAAAGGTATCAGTCTGCGCCAGTTGGTAGACGTAACGGATCGCATCCAACTCCATTTGTAATGACTGATTGGCGCGGTCAGGAAGCGATTGTTGTTGCTCCCACCAATCAAGACGATCAATCACACCCCAGTGTTTGTAAGGTGTGTTAGGTAGCTCACGTAACGCATTTTTGACGTCGTCCAGGTTGCGAAATCCCAGCTTGCGCAGATAGCGACCCACGGTTATGCCGCTGGTCCCGGTAGCCTGCGCAATGCTGTCAGCGGTTTCAAACGGGATCTGATTCCAATGACTCAGCAACCAGGCACTGATCCGCTTTTCGCTCGGAGTCTGATGGCTATAGGCTGCTTCGATGGTTTTAAAAAAGTGTGTTTTCGCATTCATACCGCATTCTATGTTATTAGCCTGTCATTTTACTTATTATTGACACGCAAATAACAAAGCATGATGCATGCCATCCATAATGATTTTATTAAATTTATTTTTAACTCAGTAATATAGATGAGATTTAAGGCTGAATGATGTTGTCCCTGAATATAACGAAGTGCAATGTAGGTGCAACATTAATAACTTCTGCATTACATTAGTGCAACGCCAGGTTGTACAGTTTGTGGCATAGATCTGTAATTGAGCACTCATGTGATGGATTTTTTATCCACAGCAAAACCGACATTTTTCGGAAAGCAAAGGCGAATGGCAAAACCAAAACGGCTGGCGGGTTTACGGTGTGCGGATAAGCGCCAGATCATATTCACTAAAATAAGCCATTCGGGTCAGTGCCAACTCATCCACTGGCCACCGGAAAAGATGCGCCAAAAAATCCGTTCTGACAAACTGAAGAACCATCCCCAGATGGCTGAAATTCTCACTAACGGCTTTATTAATGAATAATCGGGTGTGAAATTATACAGGTCTGTTTAGATTATAATAATCAATTGCTAAAATATCGGAGATACGTATGAGCAATGATGGATTCAATGCTGATGATATCGCCAGCACTTTTGTCAGGTTCTCGAATAAACGCAGGAACATTGTTTGTGATGAATCCAGGCTGGAGCGCAAGAAACCAGAACCAATGACGCTTCCCAGTGCGACAAAAGACTGTGGTGGTGCGATTTTTATGGGTATGGGATCCATCATAAAAGAGATTACCAAATCTAAGGAAGAGAATAGCTTAGATGAAGTCTACGAGCCGCTAGAGCAAAACGCGTGGAAAAGTAGTTCACAGGGATATGGTTATTACCGGAAGAGTTTAAAAGACTAAGCTAGAGGCGAAGATTGCACCTCTAGTTTTCCATTTATAATTTACCCTGAGTTGCCCCCTTCACAGCTAGTTTGCCTGCTACTTTCCCACCATCACTGCCTGCCTGTTGAGGCATTTTAGAAGCTGTGCTTAAGGCCGAATCGATAACACCACCGATACGGCTCCTTACCCAGCTCAGCATACCAATTCAAAATGTCGGGAATACAACGTACACCATTCCCCGCACCAGATTCATGATCATCCATCGTTGGTGGAACTCACGAAGCTGGCAAAAGGTACATCGGAATTTGAAATACCCTGGTCATTCATATTGTCGTACAGGATGGTTATCCGGTTGCGGCTCGGCGGCTGAGAAATCACGGAGCCACCGCCAATCGAATAAAAGAAACCATTGCTGATTGCGCCGCGGGCTGATGCACCGGAGGAGGAAACAGACGTGCGTTTGCCCGCGGCGGGTAATGATGTCAGCGACGTGCTGAACCACGATCGCAGCAGATTTATAGCTGTCTGTCTGGGTGACAAAACCGCTCCGGGGGTAAATGTTGCCCCACATATTTCCCAAACTGGTGCTCCCCAGCTCGCGCTGCCCGGGAATAATTGCCTCGGGGTACAACGTTTCAGGCACACCGGTTCGCCAGGACACAGCATCGAGCGCGCTGGAGAAATAGGTAAAAAAGGCGTGGCCGCACTGTGACAGGAATAACCGGGCACCATCCCGCCAATCAACTGGCTTGCCGGATGACCATATGCATCTCCGTAGTAAAAATGCAGGTTGTGCTTACGCTGGCCGGCCGCTTTCATTTCCTGGCGCCCGCTCCCCGCATCAACGCCGGTAATCGCCCCCAGGAGGGCACTTTCCGCACTGCCTGTTGTGTTGCTGACAACGGACATTTCAGTCCATGGATTCTCACCCGCACACATCACGGCTTATGAACCATCAGGCAGTGAGACCCGTATACGACAACCCCCGCCGGAGCGGGAATATTAGTCGAGCATTATTGGCGTCCAGGCCGAAGGTATCCTGGTCGCAAGATTTGAACTGTGGGCCAGATGCTGAGCTTCTGGTTGCCGTCGATGCGGTTACAATTCACCACATAAGTGATGTAATTTATTCAGGCAAAGGGTAATTAATGCCATGCGATGGCCTATTAAATGGTCTGGTTACGAAAATCACGAATAGTTGAAGTCAACAATGTAAGTACCTGTGTAGGTTCCTACCGTGGGCAGAATAGGTGTGTTACTGTTATTCACAGCCAGAATGCCCCCCGCTTAGGGAGGGATTCACCACACGAAAAATGTAAACGGTATAAATTAATATCGTTAAGCGTCTGGCTTTGGCCGCAGTAGTAAAAATGAAAATCTTTCGGCAATAAAAAAAAGGCCTGTCGGATAGGCAGGCCGAAGGAAAGAGTAAACTAACAACTATTGGTACGTGAGCAGCTGGTTCCCCCATGTCAGAAGAAAGCTAACCACCTGACAATATTAACTCAGATAAAGGTGAATATATTTTTATCAGACGCTATTTTTAAAGTGTCCTAGTTTATTCTTCCCCAAAAAAAAGCCTGTCAATAATGACAGGCCTGTTAGCAAATGAAGCTTACAATTTTTAAGTGGTATCAAACATATCTAAGTTGCCCATACCGGAATGCCGGGAAGCCAATCCGGAACGGAACAGAAGCAACTCATGTGATATAATAGTCCACAGGGCTTAATGTGAATTTTTTTCAGATTTAATTGTGAAAGCATCTTAAATGCAGTTCAGGTTATCCAGCGCAACGCATTATCATACTCAATGAAGATCGTCTGGTTGAGGTTCTTTAATCCTGAGAGCACTCCAGATTTTCTCTACCATTTTCTCACTTCCGTATTTTTTGCAGTATCCAAGAGATTCATCCCATCGGACTTCGATAAACTCAGGCAGGCAAAGCGCCTGTACTGCGGTGATCACTACCGCTTTAGAGTTTTTCCAGTATCTCGTACAGGATATGCAAAGGCCATAATAACTTATGGCCTTTTGATTGAAAAAGTTACACTATGCGACTATACGTTCTGTGCTCCCCCGAAGAAGATATCCCCAGTTCCCCATGTAATGCGCGGGCGTGTGAAGTATTCGCCGGCGCTCATCGTTTAGTGAATTTCCGATTACCACTTCCCCCGGCACACCAGACATCGAAAGCTGGATATACGCCATACCGGCCGCCAGCGGATCGATATCCTGAGCAGAGACCCACAGATACCGGTGAGGAGAATAACCTGCCTCACGCAGAACAAAGGCAAATGCCAGTGCCATACAGCCGGCACCGCAGGCAGGTTCGGAAAGCGTGATAAACGGCTTGTCCCTAAAATTGGCTTCGACGTTACCGAGCTGCATTCTGGCCATCATCAGACCGATATCCCACGGCGTGAAAAACTGACCACGGTATTTATCACCCAGCTCAAGCTGCATAAAAACGCGCCCAAGAAAATCCCCGGGCGTCTCATCCAGACTGTTGGTCACATGGGCCAGCAGCTGCGCCATACGGGAGACGTCCGTTTTTTCGTAACGGCCGACAATACGCATGTACTTTTCTTCCCGTTTCTCACAGAACTGAAGGCTGTTCTGCAACGTGATCACACTGCAGCTGACAAAGTCTTCAAATACCTGATGCCGGTGATGATACCGTGCAGTCTGGTTAAACAGCGAAATGAATGCCTTTTCGTGGTCAATGACGCTTTTCATATGTGCTCCCTTCAGGAAAGAGAACACGCGCCCGGAGGGAAACGGTGTTCCCCTCCGGGTGAAAAAACGGCCACAGCTTTCGCTGTGACCGGTCAGTGAAGCCGGATAAACCGGCGTTAAGTTGTGTTATGCGCGGTTGCCGTAGTGCGCTACGGTGGTCACAGGTACGGTGGTCACAGGAGCCGCAGCCGTTTCCGGTGTCACCAGATACATGCGTACACTATCTGCTGACTGTTCTTCCACCGGGTACGGACCGCTGTCAACGTGGTCCCCCCGGTCAAAGCAGTTGTAGCCTGACGTGCCGGCATCCGGTGAAATCCAGTAGTGACGGATTTCACAGTCAAACTTCTGCGACATTATCCCCATCACCTCACCTGACGGCGGATACCAGGGAGACGCAAAGCTCAGCGTCAGTGACCCCACGTCATCCCGGCTCCAGCTGGCCTGATGGCCCGCCGGAAACTCCATGCCAAAGAGCTGCATATAGAGTTCGGATGTTGTACAGAGTCCGGTGAAAAGACCACTTTCGCCGTTCAGTTCTGTGGCCAGACGTGATGGCATCACCATCAGCATGTCACAGGGACAGGTTGTCTCCGGCATGATGCTCAGCGATTCCCAGCGCTCCTGCGGATCAAACTGACCACCGGCACCGGCAACGCCGAACCAGTCGGCATAGTGCACGGCCATCAGCTGCGCCATTATCTGCCGCGCTGTAAGGGGAATGGCTTCCCATTTCAGCGCATCGATGCCGGACTGCAGCCAGATTTTCTCCATGCGGGAGAGCGTCTTGCTGTCAAGCCACGCGTCCTGCTCCAGCAACTCGATAAAGTGCTGGAAGGCCTGGTTAGGTGAGGTCTGCGCGCCAGTACCGGATGCGGTCAGCATCGGATACGGTGTGTAATCCACCGCTTTGACGGGCTTCAGTATGCCGGCGCAGCCAGCGAGGAACAGCTTTATCGCCTGCCGGATGGCGTGCCGGTAAAGCGGTTTTTCCGTGCCGGCAATCCAGGGCTGCATCACATCGAGACAGACTGATTTACCGGTAATTTCCAGACGGTTTTGGCACCATGAGAACATTGTGAAACTCCTCTTGTCGGTTAAAACAAAAAGAGGGCATCTCCCTGAGGAAGATGCCCTCAGGGGGATGATGGCGACCGCAGCCGCCGGGTCAGTTTATGCCGCCTGTTCCGTATTCTGGTTCAGGGGGGCAAGTAAATATTCCGATGCTTCCCGGGCAAACCGGCAGGCACGGAAAATCGCTCTTTTGTCTTCACGAAGGGCTTTCAGCCAGCCGGCCAGATAGCTTTCGTGCTGCACGTCGCCGGTAATACCGAGCTCGGCACAGAGAAAGGCACTCCCGGTTTCTGCAATAAGCTCCTCGAAGGCATACACCGGGTCACCAAACTTCCGCGATGATGAGGTGATACCTTCCCGGTTCAGACGGCTGCCGTGCCCGGTGGCATGGACCAGCTCATGCATGAGCGTGGACCAGTAATCCGCCTCAGTCCGGAACTGCGATGCCGTCGGCATCACGATGCGGTCGGCACCCGGACGGTAAAAAGCGCGGTCCTGCCGGCGGTGATCGCACCCAACTCCCGTGAAACTGAGTATCTGCTGTACCTGATTCAGTTGAACTGCGCTGAGTTCAGGCGGGGATTCTGCCGGAACAGAAACCACACATTCACCTCTGAATGATTCAGGCAGTCCCTCACACTGTTCAACGTTGAATAACTGCAGTTGCTTCAGCATTGCCAGTTGCTCCATAACCGGCTCACCGTCCCTGAACAGCAGATTATCACTGCTGTCCCTGGCCTGTTTCTCAAACGGTTTGTAGATGATGGCCAGCGCGCTGGATTCATTCTTCCTGACGTAACCTCCTGCAGTTTTAGCCTGCAGGAACGTCAGCCAGCGATCGGACGTGTACCCATGTTCTTCAGCGGCCATCCACAGCAGCGGTACATTAATGCCACTGTAGGCGCGGCCGGTGACGGCATTGACCGGCAGGCTGCTGCCGTGCACGTTCTGAGCCGAACGCCACGGGCGCCGCCAGGGCGGTACCCCATTTTCGAGCGCCAGAATGATTTTATCGGTGACCTGCTGATACAGGTCGGATGCATGCACTGCCGCCGCTTTACGCCGGCCGGTGGTTGTCTTCATCGGATGCTGCCTCTGAGTGCGGGGCGCATCCTGCCCGGTGGCGGACGATGCGCCACCGGTGAGTGGAAAAATCAGTAATAACGTAAGGAGCCGTCGGACATCACCGAACGGATATGGTCACGCACGCTCGCGACCGCCCGGTCAAACCTCTCCCGGTCGGCGGGTTTCGCCCGTTTTGAATCCAGGCGTATCACCTGGTCCAGCACACACAGTGCATGTGAACGCCAGCTCAGACGCTCAGTGTCATTCACACAGGTACGGAAATGGTACAGTGACTGGTCATAAAGCCACTTCACCCGGTCACGATATTCTTTCACCGGTACATATACCGTCAGCGGTGGCTGCGTTTCCATGTGAAGCGTCAGCGCGTTATTCAGATTACTGATAACAGGCTTAATGAGCAGGTCATGATGGTCATTCAGCACAGCATCGAACATGCTCTGCGCCATAAAGGACTGAAAGGAAAACTCTCTGTCGGGTATCAGTGCGTCTGTCAGGGATGACCAGTCCGGGTCTTTAGCCGGATTGCAGCCATCAGCCCAGGCTTTCATCCACTCACCCGGACGTCTGTCATCCGGCGCGCGGAGATAAATCCCCAGGTTCCTTTCAAGTATCAACGGGCGCTTCATCCCCTGGTTCTGTGTCAACATGGGGCGAAGTTCATAAGAAGTAAAACGGATCATATTCCCTCCGGGGAAAAGAAGGAGGAAACCTCCCCGGAAGGGAAGATCCCTCCGGGAAGTGATTTGTTTAATTAACTGAGAAAGCTTCTCTCGGGAGCCGCTTTCGCTTCAGAAATCAGGCTATATATTCCGCATTCGCACAGAATACAGCCCGTTGTTCCTCACTGGCTTCATCGTCAGAGCGCATCTCATCAAAGTGCATCAGCCCCTCATTAAACCCGAAATTCCAGGCCCGGGGGTCAATCTGTTCTCCGGGAAGAATCAACCCGGCAATGTACTTTTCGAATAAACCGTCAGTAAATGCCCCGGTCATACAGGCGTAACCAAGAAGCCGGGCAATCGAAACAAGCCGGAACGTGCTTACCGGAACGCCATGACTGCCAGTCAGGCCTGGGACACCGCAGCGCCGGAAGGCACGTATTACCAGAAGTTCGCCTTCTAATTCCGCAACATAAGCGATGAAGCGGGAAAGCGAGCGTTGCCCCTGCCACAGTTCATGCATTCCCTGAGGAGCGTAAGAACTGTCAAAAACGATGTCATTAAATACGGCCATGTTGAATACCTCAGAATGAAATGAAGCCATGCCCGCCAGTCCCTCCCGCAGGGAAGATCCCTGCGGGAGGTCAGTGTGTTGTATCAGTCAAAACGATAACGTAAATCAGCCAGTTGCTGCGCCATCCGGCGACCAGCCCTCATAGCCTGGCGTGAAGAGGCAAACCGTCCTGCGGTTGCACAACGTTGACAGGTCCAGTCTTTCGGACTGTAACCGGTTCGTCGGGAGATTATGGTTGCGAAACCATTTCCATCCGGGATCACTTCCGGACGGAAGCTGCTGTGCCCCGACTGATTGGTGAACCATTCACTCTTACGGCGATTAAGTGACTCAGAAACGTGCTCCAGAGCTGAAGCCGCTTTTGCTGCAAGGATGAGCATTATACTCATGGTATGTCTCCGTTGGTTAAGGCGGAGACACCTTCACCGCTATGCGGGGGTTATCCCCGCATGGGTGAGTTATCAGTTATTGAATATCCGTCGTAAAAAATCAGATATTGTCATTAAACGCCGGACCAGTAAGCCAGTCCACGTTCAGTGCCGAGCTTAAAACCGTAGCACCATGCGTTAGTGTCGCCTTCAGCGTCGAAGCGTTTTCCCGTCAGGACAACATCATCGACAAACTGACGAAGAGAGTCTGGAATCAGATTCATTTCCAGGGCTTCACCAATAACGCTGGCAAGGTGGATTGTCTGGCTGCAGCGTTCCGGAAAGCCATCCAGGTCGGTGCTGTCCGGGATACCGCAAATATTCATCGCACTGGCGGTTTGCAGTATTCCTTCCATCTCCGACATCACCGAAATGAATCGGGTCTTTGAAGGGATGCTGGCAGCAAGGACATCAACAGTAATAGCGAAAGCAGTCATAAAAGGTTCCTTATAAAGCCTGGAACCCTGCCCTGTCGGGAGCGGAGTCCCGTGGGAGAAGTGAGTGAAATGTACAGCGCTATCAGCAATGAGAAGTCACCCTGGACTCCAGAACGGCTGCTTCGCTGAATCCATTCTGACAGCCTTCCTGCCACTGCGTGGCGTCAAGCTGCATTCCGGTATAATGAAGGTGGTTGATAAACCAGCGTGGCCAGCGAACCTTTAGCCCGTAATACTCGCGTTCTCCGAAGAAAAGAGCGGCATGATAGACTGAAAATTCAATCAGCAACGCTGATGTTTCGTCCTTCGGATATGAACGGGCAAGCTCCAGCTCACGAACAACAAGCAGTAACGACTTCGCATCACCGGTGAACCAGAAAAACCATTCAGCAATCAGCGTTTTTGGTGCAATGAAGCACACAATGCGATCGGCAAAAACAGCAACAAAGTAAACAATATGAAGAAAGGTCATGGCGGCATTTCCTGAATAAAAAAGGGAAACAACCACCCGGTACGGGAAGCGTTGTCCCGTGGGATGAAAAATCTGGAAGAATAAGTTGAATGGACCTTAACCTGGTTATCAGGTCCCTGTTTGCAAAGGTTAAACAGGTTTAAACCACCCGAAGGCGCCACTCTCAGGTTAATGTGGCATTGGCGTGTGATTACCCGAAGGCGCCTGTCTCAAATCACTCAGGCATTGGCAGTTGTCATGATGACAACGGTTAACGATTCAATCCTACTTCAGGTTTGCACATTCTTCAATAGGCAGTAGAACACATAATCTGACAATATCTTACGGCCTCACAGATCCCCTGAGAGCAGCCAAGGTTAAATAATTCGATCTAAATGTTGTATTTTCCCAACTGGAGAAGTTCATCAGTATCTTTTTTCCTTTCAACCGGAATCTGTCCCAGTTCTTCAACCCCTGGGAACAATGGATATCATGTTTAAAATGTAAATATCATTCAACTCAACGGCCAGAGAACTCTGGCTGGCAAAAATGAAATACAAAGTTTTCATGTTAAATCCTGCATTCAAATTACCTCAATAAGATATTATTCAACTTTATTATAAACACGCGCGACGTAATGTCCCCTGCCATCGCCATGCCCCAGATCCATTGATGCAAGAGCCTGTGCCTCCTGTTTACTGAAACCGTTTCTCCTGTGAAGATTCATAACATCAACAGAATAGGCATAACGCAAACTGTGCGGTGCGTATTTCCCTGTTAAGCCAGCTTCACGCACCACATTTCGATAACGTTCGATAGCGGTATGTAATGAAGGCTTGTCGATTAACTTCCCGTTATTCTCTTTCAGATGCTTCATTGCATCATTGATTGCAGCCAGCGTTGCATCTCGATCTAATACCGTTGTATCTCTTGGACGACCTCCCTTTGTCCCGAATACCACTCGTACTTTTTCTTCATTGTTGATTAAAGCCTTTTGCCAGGTCCTTAATGATTTAGCGGACTGCACAGTTTCCTCCGTTCTTAAACCGAGTAATCTCGACAACCGCATTGCATACGCAACGCCTTCATCCTTTTGTTTCACACTCGTCAATACTTGCTGGAAATAAGCATCAGGAATGGCAACTTTTGTCCCATCCCTGTTGGTTTCTGAAATACCCAGAGCCTGATTACTCAGTTTCTCGTGCGCCGGATTAGCCATGAATGTTTTTCCTGCAACCCGCAATAAAGCCCGGATAGCCGACATTTCATTCTGAAGAGTACGCTTAGAAATCTCTTCGGAAAGACGACTTTTCATATACAACTCAATATGTCCCGTTTTGATGTTCTTAATATCCCTGATCTGAACGTTAAGCTTTAATAAACGTTCAGCAAATCTGTCAGCAATTTTCATACGGTCAGAAACAGTTTTGAAACTCCCCCCCGCCTGTCTGGCGAGCGTTTTAAGATTCTTATTCAGTTTTGCCATAGTCAACTCTCCATTTAAACAGGTGTCAGTACTTTTCCGTCTGTGCGAACGGAAAAGCACTGACACCGGCTGCGCCACAGCTACAGACGATGAATTTCACCCCGACGGCACGGTTTATGGTTGCGCTTCCTGCATCTCGACAGATATCTGTGCATCGGGGCGGCGAAATGTTGAGTTATTGCGAAGCTCCCCAGGTCTCTGACCTGTTCGCGGTTTTCACCGGGCTGATGTTAATCAGTCTGCTTCCACACACCAGTTGGTTGACTGGTGTCGCCATCGATATCGTGTCGATTTTTCTCCTCTTTGAATGAAGTCCTGACCCGTTTTTACGGGTAAGACGTTTGGTTGATAAATAAACAAACAGTGAATGAAGTACGTTTTTAAGGCCCTTAAACCTTTAAGTACGTGTTGGTCAGTTGGTAAAAAGGTTGTTGAAACGGCAGTGCGTCAGCTCTGCCAGGTATGCGCTGCGCGCGTCACTTGGTACTCGTTTCACTCGAACGCAAGTGACGCCGCGCTCCTCTGCTCTCAATGCAGTCGTGGAAGATGCCCAAATGTTCCAAATGGTCATACCCACGCCGCAAAGTTTGCAACCGGAATTCAGCGTCTGAACGGAAGAGGAAACGTTGGCGAGAATCGCCATTAAGATGAAAAGGCCAATGCAGGCATTGAAAATAAAAGGACCTTCGTCACAAAACGACCTCCGTTTTCAAAGGTTAAACGGAGTTACCGCCCGAAGGCTCCGTCTCTCAGGTCATGACGGTTTTGGCATGCAATCACCCGAAGGCGTCCCTCTCAGATTGCGGGGGACATTGGCATGTTGCTTTACGCAACGGTACAACGGGATCATATTAGATCATGTTCATAATCGTTATCAACCAGAACATAAGGGTAACTTCGTATTCTTAATGTAAGTCAGGACTCTAAAGAACTGAAGAAACGTACTAAGTTGCCGATAAATATTTGTTGTAATACTGAACCGTTAAAAATTGATATAACTAATATGGAGTAAGACATGAGAAATTTTTCTGGCAACCTTGTTTCTTTAGTTATCGCCCTGGCTGTAAGTTTTGGATGTGGAGCTAAAGATATTGAAAATAACAAAGTAGTTTTAACAAACTTACATTTTGAATCGCTCCCGAGTGGAATTAATGTCATCACAGGCCTGGGAACAAATAAAACCAATGAGACTATCACAACCAACTATGTAAAGTTCAACTTATTACAAAATGGTGTTATTGTAAGCTCAACCATTGATACAGCAAGCGGAATAAAACCAAATCAACAATGGAAAATATGGGCACCTGTTAATACCATTAGTGGCAAGCCGGATGAGTTCGAAGTGATTGGCATATTATCAAGATAATTAAAATGGGCTGATGTTTTGAAATCATTCAGCCCTTCTCTATTTAACCTTAGATGAGCTTTAAAAAGCCAGCCTTCAACATGAAATCTTCACCAATAACCTGAGGATGAAATCTCACATTTGTTCCTTTTAAGTTATTACCATCCCCAACAATAACCCCTCCAAAATCCGGAGAGTTTATTAGTTCTTTATGAAAAGCATCGCTTCCAAGATTTCTTTTCTTTAATAAAGCTATCAATCTGGTCGTACACAAGGTTAAATCGAGCACTTCCATTGAAGGTAAAGTTAACCACGCATGGATATTAACCATATCAGGAACACCATTCCTTAGACTATTGTGGAAAAAATCCGCTTCCTGCCTGAAAAATACGGCATCCCCTTCGGTTACATAACCGAAGGTCAGAGCACATGGACTACCTATAATTTCAGACAGGATAGGCTGCATTAAGTAACTGGTACGGATGCACTGTGCAAAAACATCAACTACAGAAGGAACGCCATGTTGCCCATTAAATTTTTCCTGAAGATTATTCAGGACACTGCCCTGTTTTTCTTCTGAATCTAGAAAGAATTCATTTACTACATTTATTTTCGGACATACACAACCAAGATATTCTGTAAAGCTGCAAGCTTTCAAAAAAGCCTCTGTGTAATCGTTACTCATTCCATTTTCCTTTTTATTTAAGCTCTTAATAATATACCGGCGGTCATCCTGTCAGTCGTTCCTCTTTCTGCATCAACTGTAAGAGGTACACCGCAATAGCATTCACCACGGCAGACGTCTTCCTGGCGAACATAATCCAGGATATCTGGTATACCTGGAAACAGAGCAGAAGAATCTGGAAATATTTTCTTGAACTACATTTTGCAAGATATCCAAAGCACAATCATAGAGTTATGTTCATTTTTCAAATGGACATCCAGAGTCTGTATACCAGACATGAGTGATTTATATGGCGAATAAACAATACGGCATCATGCCGCCATTCCCGAAACTGATTGCCATGATGCGCGGAGCAAATCACCGGCATTTTGTCTATGGGATAAGCTGGCTGGATAAGACGATCACAATCCACCGGAATGGTGCCTACGAGATAGTCCCCATTACCTGGGTGAAGTTTGTTGAGCCGACAGAAGAAGAACTTGAACTATTGAAAATGTCAGATGCATATCCCTCCAGGCCCCGTTCAAGCTAGAGGAGGGTTCAGGGAAAACGACGGGCGTCATCGAGAAACAACAGTACACATTCAGGCATTCTGCAGCCGTGCCAGAGCATGACGATCGACTATGCTGAAGAAAAAAATCTGAATGTAGCTAATATTATTTGTCATTTTTGGTTTTTTATCATGTTTTATGCCGACAGTGCATTTGGTTGATGAGCCTTCCAGGTTAGCCAGCGGATCGTCCGCTCCGGTCCCTAATTGCCTTTTTTAATTGGATTCAGACATTTAGGCACCTGACAAAATAAAAAATAGTAATATCATATAGATAGACAATGAAGTTCCGCGCCCATTTCAGCCATAAAACTGATATCCAGGCAAAAGTGGGCATTCAGGCAATCGCGCGACCGTCCTCGCGAGAGTGTCACGACAGAATCCAAATGGTATTCGAACCGCTCGTTTATGGATTCCCCCCCCTACTGACGGAGTGATAGAGATTCCCTTTATATTTGTTGTGCAAAAAGTTGCCAGTTTTTTTGAAGTTTAGTAACGTGATCTCAGGCTGTTGAATGGTTGTTTTAAACTCAACTGCCGGGATGAACAATGCCAGAGGAACCATCATCATGAGTAAAAATGGATTCGATGCTGACGACTTAAGCTCCACCTTAGAACGGTTCGCCAGTAAGAAACGCAGCATCGTTTATGACGAAGCAAAGCTAAAACGTAAAGCGCCAGAACCTGTTGCATTCTCCAGTGCAACCAATGCATGTGGAGCGGTCGTGCTGGCTGGGATAACAGACCTTCTGACTACCTCTCCCGAACGCAAAAAACAAAATGAAGAGTGGAGTGAAAGCTGGGATATAGAAAGGGAAGAATGGAGAAATCGCTATAGGCAATCGAATGGTAACAGATGAACTGCGCGTTTAAAGCAACCTGCAGTTCATCTCAAACTATTTCTATTTTAAGCCGCCTTTTAAAGCACCTCCCGCTTTATCTGTAATAGCCTTCTGTGCTTCTCTTCCCGCCTCTGTACCAGCTTTCTGTGGCAGAGAGCTACCTGTCTCTAACCCAGTAGTGATCGCTGTTCCCAAATTAACTCCTATCCAGCTCAGCATCCCAACCCAGAACATTGGGAATACCACATACATCATCCCCAGCACCAGATTCATGATCCAGCCATCGTTAGTTGAGCTTATGAAATTAGCAAACGGCACTGAGCTACTGGCAAGCCCCTGCTGGGCCATATTGTCGTAGAGGATGGTGATCATGCGGTCATCGAGCCAGCCGGCAAGCTCCCACCAGAACGTGATGAACTGCAGCGCAAACAGCGCGAATGAGATGGTCACCACCGTTTTGGGCTCATAGGCACTGAACATCATCAGTACCGGGATCACCGTGATAATCATCATCTGCAGCAGCGCCTGAATCATCGGAAGCGCCTGTTTAAGCGCATCAAACCCGGGCAGTGCTTCCGCCTGCTTGAGGCCCAGCCCGATGGTGGACGTCAGACGTGTCACATTACCGACCACGCCGGTCACGTTATCAGAACTTCCCACGGCATACGTCGTGCCATCACCTGACAGACCTGCATTTCGCGGGCTGACCAGCCAGCGAAGGGCCACCTCTTCCCACTGAGCCCCGGGAAATGAACGCTGCATTTCCTTTCGCGTGTTGTCGCTGAAGCTGGCCAGTACACGCTTGCGAAGCCCGGAGGAGCCGTCTGACCACCACGTCCTGCAGGTAGGGTAGCCTCCCTGCCCGGTATCCGGATAACCGCTGTCGCGCGTGCCGTCATACGGCCACTGGCTTCGCGGTGTGGTGGCGGTGTAATAATCGTAATAGCCGGCAGTATTCAGGAAGTAGTCGCTGCCTATCCAGCCCACCGAGTTGATGGTGGCATCGCTGAGCTGGCTGTTGCTGTTCTTGAGACGGAAGTACGCACGGGAGTAACACTGGTCGGCGAAATCCTGCACCTCCTGCAGCAATACCGGGTCACGCAGCTTCGTGTTCTGCACATCAAAGCGCATCTGGCGCAACTGCGTGCCGCAGGGAATGGACGCAATCATTGCCTGCGTGGTCCCCTTCGACATCATGTGCAGCAGATACCACCAGACAGGCACCTGTGCTGTGCGGCCGTCAAAATCATTGACGAGCCCTTTATACCCCGAGTTCTGTGGCGTCGGTACGCTGATACCGCACTGTTTTGCCCGGGAACTGTCGAATTTAATGGTGCTGATGTCCACCGGCAGCAACGGAATGCAGCAAAACAGCATCACCACGAACGACACGTAGATGGCGTGCTCGATGCGGGGCAGCGCCAGCAGCCCCTTGTTACCTTCGTCAGCCCCCTCCTCCCTCACCTTCAGCCAGACACCCATGACCTTGAAGACCAGTGGCAAGGCAAAAAGTCCCGTGTTGCCGAGGATAGTCCACATGGCATTGTTCATCACCCAGCCGAAGAGGACGAGAAAATACTCCAGATAACTGTTAGCCGTCATTGTCGTCTCCTCACACCACGCCGGTCCAGGCCACACATTCCGTGGCCAGAATAAAGAGCGCGCAGAGCAGCTCCGTGCGCGGCAGGCGTGCCCGGGCCTCCGGCCAGCGCGCGAGAAGTCCCGGGCGGACCTTTCTCCACCAGAATGATGCAATGCCGGCATACATCACCAGCCGCCAGGCAAAGAGCGCCCAGCGGCTGTCGTGCAGCCAGCGACGGGTCAGATGGCCGTCCGGGTCATACGCCATAAACACGGAGGCCAGGGCAAACATGCCGGCCGTCATCAGGAGAATAAACAACACGATAAGGAGAATGCGACCGGTGCGGACGCTGAAAGAATAACGTTTCATATCAGTTCGCTCCGGAAGACTGAGACTGGCTCATCTGACTGAACCCCTGGTCCTGATTGCCGGCTTTCTGTTGCAGCTGGTTATCCTGGTTACGGGTGCCCTGACGTTCGAGCGTGGTCAGTAAACTGTTATTGCTGATGGCTTTACGCAGGTCCATCTCGTTACGCAGGGCGCTGATCTCACGATCCAGGGCATCGATGCGGCGATCTCCCTCGGCAATGGCCTCAGGCTGTTCGGCGGCATTCGGCTCA
>NZ_PYTZ01000079.1:0-510 GCF_003028445.1 Kosakonia sp. H7A
AGGATATGGCGCAGCGGCGCGGCGATATCCGGTGCGGACAAGCCGGCCGTGGCGACCTGGTAGAGCAGGGGCTGGAATAGGTGGTGGTTGTGGCGATCCACCAGCGTGATGCGGACCGGCGCATCGGCCAGTGCGCGCGTGGCCCACAGGCCGGCGAAACCACCGCCGACGATGACCAGGTGGGGGTGGCCTTCGTTCATCGGATACCGCGGGTGAGAGGCTGCATGGGGTCTGCCTTCCTGGACGGTCGCCACAGCCTACCGCAGGCGCGGCAACGCGCCGTCATGAAGGTCGGGCGCGGAACGTCATGCGGGATCGGGCATCATGGGGGTCGTGCGCATGCCAAGGAACGCCATGAACACCCTCTCTGCCACGCCGCCGCCGCTGCCCCGCACGCCCACGCCGCCCGTCCGGCCGCCCCGCCGCTATCGCTTTGGCATTCCCGGCTGGTTGATCGCGCTGATCGCCGCGGTGCTGCTGTTCTTCGCGCTGCTGTGCGGATTGATCGCG
>NZ_PYTZ01000080.1:0-508 GCF_003028445.1 Kosakonia sp. H7A
CGTGGGGTCGACCATGTGCGGTGCGCCACGCGGATGCACCAGCAGCTTGGCGTGGGGCAGGTGCCTGATCAGCGCACCGGCGCCGCCAGCGTGGTCGAGATGCACGTGGGTGAGGATCAGCCAGTCCACGTCCTCGGGCGCCAGGCCCGCTGCGGGCAATGCGGCCAGCATCGCCGGCACGGCGAGCGCGGTGCCGCAGTCGATGAAGGCACCGCGCCCCTGCTCGACGAGCAGGTAAGCGGCGTCGAAGTCCGGCCGCTGGAAGCCGGTGTCGAGCGTATGGATGCCGTAGTCGGCCATCTGGCGTCCTGTGGGGTCGCTGGATGGGGACATTCTAGGCGGTAGGCGCGGGGCTGCGGATGCGGCTTTCGTCGGGGGTGCGGCGTGCGGCGGGACTCAGCCCGCCTCGCGCAGCGCCTGCAGTGCTTCCAGTACCAGGTCGGTCTCCGCCTCCAGCTTGAACAGCGGCGACTCCAGCGCATCGGCCGCGACCGCCTGCTTGAGTACG
>NZ_PYTZ01000081.1:0-506 GCF_003028445.1 Kosakonia sp. H7A
CTACGTCGGCCCCGGCGTCGAAGCCGGCTTCAAGAGTCTGGCTATGGGCTTGATTTTGCAGGATAACTCGCGCACGCTCACGGATCGGGACGTGGAGGCCGTGGTGGCCGATGTGGTGGCCGCCGTCGAGCGCGAGCATCGCGCCCGGATCCGGAGTTGAGGCGGTAACAGGGGGCATGCCATGGCATTGACCAAAGCGGAAATGGCCGAGCGGCTGTTCGACGAAGTCGGTCTGAACAAGCGCGAGGCCAAGGAGTTCGTCGACGCGTTCTTCGACGTGCTGCGCGATGCGCTGGAGCAGGGACGCCAGGTGAAGCTGTCGGGTTTCGGCAACTTCGACTTGCGGCGCAAGAACCAGAGGCCCGGTCGCAATCCCAAGACCGGCGAGGAAATTCCGATTTCCGCGCGGACGGTGGTGACCTTCCGCCCGGGACAGAAGCTCAAGGAACGGGTGGAGACCTATGCTGGATCCGGGCAGTAACCGCGAACTTCCGCCGATACCGGCC
>NZ_PYTZ01000082.1:0-504 GCF_003028445.1 Kosakonia sp. H7A
AACACCTGATCGGGGAAATGACCTCGCATCCGGGTGACTTCGCCGTCTCCTGGGTCGTTCTGGTGACCCTGATCGCCATGTCGGCCATGTCCTGGTACTGGACCGTCATCAACATCTTCCGTTCGGTCCGCCTGAAGAGCGCCGCCGATCGCGTGACCAGCCTGTTCTGGGAAGCCCCGAACGCGCAGGAAGCCATCCGTGCGATGGAAGAGCAGCCGGCTTCCGAGCCGTTCTCGAAGATCGCCCTGGACGCCGCCCAGGCTGCCGCCCACCACCAGCGCGCCGAAGGCAGCAACACCGGCCTGGGCGAGAACCTGAGCCGCTCGGAGTTCGTGGACCGCGCCCTGCGCCAGGCCGTGACCCGCGAGAGCACCCGCCTGCAGTCGGGCATGACCCTGCTGGCCACCGTCGGTGCGACCGCGCCGTTCGTCGGTCTGCTCGGCACCGTGTGGGGCATCTACGGCGCGCTGATCAAGATCGGTGCGACCGGTTCGGCCTCCATCG
>NZ_PYTZ01000083.1:0-502 GCF_003028445.1 Kosakonia sp. H7A
CTCACGCCTGCTTCGTCCAGGCCGAGCTTGGCGCCGAGCTGCGAGGCGATCAGGCCGCTGCCGGCCGACAGCGCCGCCGAGGCCGCCGTCACCTGCTGCGCCTCGCTGCCGCTGGCACTGGACAACCCGCGGCCCAACACGAGGTAGGAGAGCGCCTCCGATTGCGACATCGAGGGGTTTGACCACACGTCCGCACGCGGGGATTCCGCACGTCCGCTCACGTCGATGCCGGCGGTGACATCGCCGATGCGGCGTTCGGCGCGGATGTTGATGCGCGGGTCGGAAACGATGTTGTTGTTCCAGGTGAGCTGGCCGCGGGTGATGGTCAGGTCCTGGCCGTAGGCCTTGTAGCGGCCGCTCACGTCCAGCCCGCCGTTGGCGGTCATCCCGCGGCCCGGGCGCGCACGCACCTGCATGCGCCCGGTCAGCGTGCCCTTCAGGCCGAAACCGGCCATCTTGACGTTGTCGCCGAGGATCACCGCCAGGTCCATGTCCACCGGCG
>NZ_PYTZ01000084.1:0-499 GCF_003028445.1 Kosakonia sp. H7A
CGCGACCGAGCAGGTAGCGCGCGGGGTTGTTCTCGAGGCGGTCGCTGACCCGGCGCAGGTCGCGGATCAACCCGCGCAGCTCATTGAGTGTGGGGCCGAGCTGGCCGAGGCCATCATTGGCGAAGCTGTTGATGGCCGCGCGGTTGTCGCCGAGGATGCCGTTGGCGTTGGCCGCTGCTGCATCGAGCTTGGTCAGCGTGGTATCGAGCTTGTCCAGGATCGGGGGCAGCTGCTGCACCAGGTTCTTGTCCAGGTGCTCGATGGCGCCGTTGGTGGTGTTCAAGGTGCGGTCCAGGTTGCGCGCCGCATCGCGCGCGCTGATGAGCAGCGCGCCCACGCCTTCGTCCTGGCTGTTGAGCGAATTGCTGATCTTCTCCAGGTTCTGCAGCGTGGCCGAGATGCTGGCCACGTTGCGGTCGCTGAGCACCTGGTCCAGCCGTTCGACGATGCGGTTGGCGGTATCGGTGATGTTCTGCAGCGCTGAGGGCGTGGTCTGGAT
>NZ_PYTZ01000085.1:0-498 GCF_003028445.1 Kosakonia sp. H7A
GGCACGCAGCGAGCGTACCTGGCCTGGAAAACGTGCCGTGGCCGCGCCGTTGCTGCCATCGATCGGCGCGAGCAGGCCCTGCACCTCGAGTTCGCGCATGATCCGGCCGGAGGATGCCGGTGCGACGAGAATGCCGCTGGACTCGGCGACATCGGCGGCAATGGTGGTGCTTTCGAGGGCTTCGGCGGCGCCCGTTTCAGCCTGGGCAGCGTCGGCCTGCTCGGTGCTCTCGCCGGGAGTGCCACGCGTCGCGTCGATTGGGGCCGGCGTTTCTCCGCAGGCGGTGAGGGCCGCGGCAAACAACAGGCACAGGGGGAGCATGCAATAACGGGAAGGGTTCATGGGGATACGGTTTCCTGCGAAGGAGAGACGGCCGCGACGATCGGCTGGCCGGTGAGGCGCTGGATTTCGATGAGTGCCTGCTGGGCCTGCACGGCCACGTCGAGCTGGCGCCTGCGTGCGCTCACGCGCATCGCCTGCAGCTGCGACCATTCGAGA
>NZ_PYTZ01000086.1:0-497 GCF_003028445.1 Kosakonia sp. H7A
GTGATCCTGCAGAGCGAGCTGGACCGGGCCATCGTCAATGTGCGCAGCCAGTACGCCGGCCGCGAGAACCAGCTGCCGCCGGCCGACGTGCTGCAGCGCCAGGTGCTCGAGCGACTGGTGCTGGTCAAGCTGCAGGTGGCCCGCGCCGAGGGCAGCGGCATCAAGGTCAGCGACGACGAACTGAACCGCGCCATCGGCAGCATCGCCCAGCAGAACGGCACCAGCGTGGATGGCCTGCGCCAGAAGCTGGCTGCCGACGGCCTGTCCTACGCCGATTTCCGCCGCTCGGTACGCGAGGAAATCACTGTCCAGCGCCTGCGCCAGAGCTTCGCCCAGAGCCGTGTCTCGGTCAGCGAAGGCGAGGTGGACGCCGCCATGGCCCAGCAGGCCGGCAACGGCACCCAGTACCACCTGGCCCACATCCTGGTGGGCCTGCCGGAAGGCGCCACCGCTGCGCAGATCGCCACCGGACAGCAGAAGATCGACGGCGTGAAGAG
>NZ_PYTZ01000087.1:0-497 GCF_003028445.1 Kosakonia sp. H7A
AACTTCAGCTCCAGCAGTGGGACACCTGCCTGCAAAGCCAGAGAGGCATAGGCGTGACGCAGCGCATGCCCCGTCAAGCCATCCAACTCGGGCTGCTGCACCTCGGCGACGTGCCCACTCTTGCTGTCCGAAGGAAACAGCCACAGGCTCCGGCGGTTCATCTCGGGATTGGCGGCAACCCTGTGGGCAACTAAGTCAGACAGCGCAGATGACAATGGCAGGTCGAAGGCACGGGCGGAACCACCCTTGGGCGAGGGAACGTGCAGAGCGTTACCTTCCTCGCTGACGTGCTCCATCTTGGACTCGCAGGCAGCTGTGCGCCGCATCCCCGACAGCATCATGAACAGGTTGAGGTCTCGCCTGACGGGTGACAGGCCCAGCACTGCCTTGCCCCATGCCTTCAGGCGATCTGCCTCGACGTCCACCTTCCTGCGCTTCTGTCCATGGAAGTCCACATTCATCGCCGGGTTGGCGGGCAGGTCGGGATGCTCACGCAG
>NZ_PYTZ01000088.1:0-493 GCF_003028445.1 Kosakonia sp. H7A
CAGAAGTCAGCGAAGAAATAGTTGGTGGACAGGCGCTCGAAATATTCGCCCAGCGCGGAGGCCAGGGCTGCCTTTTTGGTGGCGCCTTTACCATTGGTAAAGCACAGCGCGCATTCTTTATCGCGAATGTGAACGGACCACACGTGCGGCACCGGGTTCAGCCACGAGGCCTCTTCGATATCAAATCCGAGGTCGAGCAATTTCTGCTGGAAGCGAGCGATGGAATCTTCCAGGGCGGCATCTTTGCCGGGAATAAACGTTTGGGTCATGGCGATCACTTTTGTCGTACGGAAAGCGCGCAATGATACGGCTTTTATCTGACAGGTGCTATCTCCATCATCTGGCTATGCTTAGAGGCAACTTATGACCCGCAGGGAGATGATAGATGAAAGCCTTTGACTGGCAGCGGATGGCGCTCGAGAAAGTGCCGGTGGAGTTTCTTGCCGAGGTGGCGTTGCGCAGCCTCTATACCGTCGTTCTGGTCTTTATTTTC
>NZ_PYTZ01000008.1:0-260476 GCF_003028445.1 Kosakonia sp. H7A
GTTCACAGCCAGCAAAGACTTAACAGTGTTGCCAGACAGCTCAACGAAAGGCCGAGAAAAACGCTGGACTTTGAATCACCCGCAGAGCGTTTTAACCAATGTGTTGCATCCATCGGTTGAACTCACAGCACAGAGCGGACAGTCTGAAGCCCGCTTAGAGCGAGAAGCGAACATGCTTCGCTGTCCGCTCCTCAGGATATTTATAGTGCTGGTCTCAGCAGCCCAGGGGCGATTTCACGATGTTATCCGCCGCCCAGAAGCCCGCCAGGCTCTACAGTCTATGGGATCCTGTTCTATGCCCGGTTTTATTTTCAATGCCTCAGGCCATTTTTTCCCATGACGTCGGTCTCTCATCCAGTTCAACTTCCAACGTTTCAAGGAAGCGTGCCGTCATCATGTAATGCCCGATCAATAGCGTGATTTCGGCTATTTCCTCCTCGCTGCAATAACACCTGAGCGCATGAAACACTACGCCCGTCACTTTGACATGATTCACACATTCGTCGATAAAACGGACCACAGCCTGTGTTTTACCGTCCAGTTTCTGAATATCGCCATCTTCAATGGCGTCGATATCGCTTTCACGCCAGCCGCTCTGTCTGGCTATTTCGACGTGCTGCATACGCTCATACGCGCTGTGGCTAAGCGCGGCGACCCGTAAAATCACCAACTCTCTGTATTTGGCGCAAAGATGCCCCTGTCGGAATGAGGCGCCTAGCGTCAGATAGCCGTCCGTACACGCGCCGGTGCGCAATAAGGCGCGAGTGAGGTTGGCAGGGAAACGCTGATAGAGATCCTGTTGTTCAGGTGTGAGGGAATCGACTTCGGGTAAGGTAATACGTGCCATGATTGTGCCCCTTTTGGAGGGAAAGACTGGCGATGGCCAGTTTTTCGGCCTTTATTCTTGAAACGCTTGTTCCAGATACTGACTCAGCCTTTCTTCAAGCTGGCGTACGCTATCGATACCTACAGCAGAAAAGAGCTTTTCCTCTTGCTCAAGCAGTCGCTTCTGCGGAATCACCTCTTTGCCGAAACGAAGGATGGCCTGATTTTCCTCATCAAATTTCGGCCAGAGATCTTCGCCCCCATGCCGAATAAAGGCGGCATAGTAGTTCCCCATGGCCCCGGCACTGTGTTTGAGTTCATCGATATCGATCCCATCGAATGCTGGCCATTGCGACAGTCGCTCCGGGTCGTAATTACGCCACAAAAACGGCATATCGCCGGTGTGGACCGCCCGTAGCTCCCCATTCCATCCCGGGAGATCGTAGCTGAACTGGAAAAGCCAGGTCGGCACACCTAACCGGGTGAAGTGTCTGGCTATTTTTAACGATGAAAACTTAAAGAACTCAAAAGACATAATGTCGGAGAGAATATGTCCCGGCTCCCGATGTTCCGGATAGAGTTCTTTATACCCTTCGTACAGTTGCTGAGCGCCGTCACTGCCATAAATCGGCGTCAGGACGTCGAGAACATCCTGTACGCTGCCATGACGTAGGGTTTCGGTATGACCGCGGAAAAACTGCCATTCATCTTTGGCGAAACCAATCATCAACTCGTTGACCGTATCGGCAGCCGCGTGGCTGGAGAGATATTCAGCAGGGTGTTCCGGGATCCATTCGCCGTCAACCACGCCACCCAAAGGGCGCCAGGCGATATTTTTGTCCGGATGGAAAAAGCGCGTTAAAACATTCTGCATCGCCAGAAAGCGTTCGGGATCGATGTCGGCGAGCGCTTCAGGGGACGAGATATCCAGTAAGGAGAGATATTTCTCCGCCACCCGGACCGCCTGCGCCTGATTTTGGGTACACCAGACATTGAAAGGCGATAATGACTGGATAATGGCCCGACGGAAAAATTTCCGCGCCGGCGCATAAGTCAGCAGATGCGAGACGGCGGTCGCGCCGCAGGATTCGCCGCCGATAGTGACATTATCCGGATCTCCTCCGAACGCGGCGATATTCTCATGCACCCATTGCAAGGCGGCGAATTGATCTTTCAAACCCAGGTTGATGGCTTCGGGAAACGCATCGCTGATTAAACCAAAATGCACCCAGCCCAGCGCCCCTAAACGGTAATTGGGCCGGACGACAATGATATTTTCCTGCCGGGCAAGATTGGCGCCGTCTTCCAGATGAAACGATCCCGAACTGACCGCGTTGGCGCCGCCGTGATAATACACATAGACCGGCATTTTTTTTCTGCCCGCATTCTCCGGGACCCAGACATCAAGGTACAGGCAGTCCTCGCTGATATTTTCGTGATGGTAGGTTTTCCCCACGTAAGCGGGCCAGGCAGGGACGCCCGGCACGCCGGGGGCGATGCGCTTAACCTGCTCCATAACGGTGTGTGTGTTGTTCAGGTTCATCTGAAAGGACGCCGGTCCCGAAACCACCGCGTTTCTGATCCCCTCCCAGGGAGAAAGGGGCTGTGGGTTGCGAAACCGTAGCGAACCGACCGGGGGCCGGGCATAAGGGATACCACGGAAAATATCCAGCGCGTTTTCGCGCAGACCCTGAATCCGGCCCTGCCGGGTAGTGACGATGGGGGAACGAGTTTCTGTATGCATGGAGCACCTCTATTTTCAATGATGGCGATCTCTCGCCGGTGTCGGCTTGAGCGTGATGAAGAGAGTGAAGGGTTATTCATCGACTAATGCGATGGTTCTGCACCAACCGGCCGAGGCCCGATGGACTTTTATCGGCAGGCTGATGACCGTAAATCCGTTATCCGGTAATGAATTCAGCGCGGAGAGTTTTTCAATCTGGCAGTAGGGCGTTTCGTTTCCGGCATAGTGCCCTTCCCAGATCAGGGAGGAGTCGCCCGTTTGCTGATAACGCGCACGGGTATAAGCGAACGGCGCATCCCAACTCCAGGCGTCGGTGCCAACCAGACGTACACCTTTTTGCGTCAGATAAAGCGTGCCGCTTCGCCCCACGCCGCAGCCGCGTTCAAGGTAATCCTCATGGCCGTAGCGATCGCCCGCCGTCGTGTTGATCAAGACGATGTCTCCCGCAGAGAGGGTATGGCCGATGTGGGCGAATTCTTTATCCAGATCCGCCGGACCAATGACATAGCCGTCGGGGTAGTGGCGAAAATCGAGCTTCACCCCCGGACCGATACACCAGCTCAGGGGGATTTCATCAATGGTCAGAGATCGATCGCCATCCTTCATGTGGGAATGGTAGTGCCATGGCGCATCCATATGTGTGCCCGCGTGGGTGCTCATATTGACGAACTCCACCGCCCAGCCCTCTTTTTCCGGCAAGTCATCCGGACTGAGCCCCGGAAACATCGCGGCAAGCTGAAGCGCGCCTGCCGCATGGTTATGGTAATCAATGGCAGGTAAAAACGGCGGCGGATCGGAGGGGATGCCGTTTTGCAGAGTGACGGAAAGATCGATGATGCGCTGTTTCATTACTGCTCTCCATTTCTCACCAGAACAACCCAACAGGAGACGGAATGCGGTGACGCTATTGGATTATCCCTGGTTTAGTTCTATAGTTGCACTGCACAGTGCAACTGCCAATGCATTGCACTGTGCAGTGCAATTGATAAAAAGTCAAATACAATGGTGAAAAAAAACACTATGGCAACACCGTCTGCTGAAAAAATTCTGGATTCGGCCGTGAACGTCCTGCTGACGCAGGGCTACGACGCGGCAAGCATGGATGACATCGCTGCGGGCGCCGGGGTATCCCGCCGCACCTTGTTCAATCAGTTTTCAACGAAGGAAGTGTTGTTCGAACAGGCTATTGAGTATTTCTGGTCACGTTTACCCGTTGTACAACTCTCTACCACGCAGGAAGCCATGGCCGATCCGCAAACGGGATTGATGCAAATTGGCCTGGCCATCGCGGATTTCTGGGCGGCGGATACCTCCATAAAACTCGCCCGGATGATTGTTCGCGAGAGCGAACGTTTTCCCTCTCTGGCCAAAAACTATCTGGAGTTAGGTAAAGTGCCCGCCCTGGGTTCGCTCATTCGTTACCTTGCCCAGCAGAACGCCGCCGGTCATCTGAAAATGGAAGATACGGATCTGGCAGCCCGCCAGTTCGTAGGAATGATTAATGAGCCTCTGGTGTGGTTTCGTGTGTTAGGGCTTAAGGATGAAGCGAATATCACTCAACGCGAGCGGGTGGTACAGGAAGCGGTCAGGACGTTTTTAAGCCGCTATGCTTAAGCCACACGATCTATCCATAGAGAGCGGACACGCAGCTATGCTCCCATTCCAGGTAGTGAGCCCCTGTTCGCTAAGCCGGTTCACTCCTTTCAAGCTAAGTTTGTTATGAGCCACCCCATTACTTTAATAGAAGCAGACATGTTCAATGTCTGCTCGTGGCACAGAGCGGCCATTCAGGTGCAGGAACTTTGAGCCAGGAGCAGAAGTGGGGCACGGTAGATTCTGGGCGATTCACAGATTGAATCCCGTCCTATCTTACGGCTATTCTCAAGGTATCTTTCATTACGAGCCATACCAATGAGTCCAACGCTTCCAGACGTTATCAGCTTTATCCGTGAGTATGCAGGATTGCGAAAACACCCTATCGATGAGAATTCGTACATTGAGAACGATCTCCATATTACTGGTGATGACGGTGTGGCGCTTTTACAGGAAGCAGAGAAGGTTTTTGGCGTCTGTTTTGAAACGGATGAGCATAATTTAAGGACTCTCTTTTCTATGAAAGATAATGAGTTTCTCTTTTCCTCGGAGGGCTTAGATCTTTTCGGGATTTCCCGTTTTTTTGCAAGGCTGCGAGGGATCCCGGATTCGACGGTTCGGGACCTGACAGTCGGCGAATTCCATCAGGCATTGGTGAAGCTTCGGTTACAACAAGCCAGCGAGAATAATCGCTGAATCATATTGTATCGTGCCAATGTAAAACGGCTTGCATGGCAGGTGACAACAGACCCGGCTTCATTAAGCATGCCATCACTCCAGATCTGCCGCACGATCGCTTTCCTCGTTATTGCCTCCGCGCAATTTGCACTGTCCGGCGAATAGCCGAATTTACGCAAAAATGTGCGAGAAAATGCCTCAGCACTGCCAAAGTCAACCATCGCGGCGAAAGATTTGACACTTCGTCCTGAGCGAAATTTGGCTGCCCTCAGAGCTAAGCCCCGCAGTATCCGCGGGACTTTTTCATTCCTACAGTGACGGATGAGAGCCTTTTACAGGGCTGACGGCTTCCAGCAGGGAAGCAATGTGAAGAATGGTTCGCTCATCGTGCCATTTACCCACAATTTGCACGTTGATGGGCAATCCTTCATGACTTTTACCGAACGGCAGCGCCACGCCAGGCAGGCCCGTCACGTTTAGCGGTACCGTGGCACCCTGCAGATAAGTGGCATCCACTTTCTGACCGTCGATGATAAATTTCTCCACGCCGTGTTTGTGAGCCGGAATGGGGAGAACATGCGTGATAAGCGCATCATACTGTGAAAAGTATTCCGCAAACCCGTCACGCAACCTTTCAGCAGCCTGCTCTGCATCAATAAATTCAGACATGGATGTATCAGGCAGTGACAGCATCGTTTTTGCCATCTTGTAAAGTTCATCAGCGCTTCGACCAGCCGTTGCCGCAGCAAATGCAGGCTTCATCTCCATAACGTGGATTCGGTTAAACACGTCCAGCGCAAAATCCCGCTCCAGCGCAGGAATACCGACGTGCTCTACGACCACGCCCGGTCCCTTCAGTGAATCCGCTGCTGACTTCACCACCGCTGCCACTTCCGGATCAACCGGACCAAAGCCTGGACCGGTCATCCAGCCAATGCGCAGCGGACGGGATGCCATCAGCGGCAGCCCATCAGAATAAGCTGGCGCATTGCTGGAGAAAGCGTCATGGCCGTCTGGTCCTGCAAGCTGAGAAAAAGCCAGGGCAATATCGCGCACTGAACGGGCCATAGGGCCTACGTGCCAGAACCGGCGAGGTGCGCGCGGCCAGATGCCCGTCATAGGCACGCTACCGTGCGTAGCTTTCATGGAGGTTATGCCGGTCTGTGCAGCCGGTCCACGTACTGATATGGCCAGGTCAGTGCCCAGCCCCAGAGGGGACATGCCCGCGGCGATAGCGGCGGACTCGCCGCCACTTGAACCGCCGGGCGTACGGGTCAGATCCCAGGGGTTATTTGAGCGGCCGGACAGAAGATTATCGCTTTCAATCCAGTACGAAAACTCCGGCAGGTTGGTTTTTGCAAGCAGGATAGCGCCCGCCTTTTTAAGACGCGCCACGCTGGTTGCATCCTTATCCGGACGTCGACCTTTAAAAATGGGTGAGCCGCGCTGTGTCAGTACACCTGCGGTATCAATGGAATCCTTGACGGTAAAAGGGACTCCGTGCAGGGGACCAAGTTCTTTACCTTTCATGACGGCTGATTCTGCAGCGGCAGCCTGTTTCATGGCGTCCTCTGCAAGCGACACGACAGCGTTGATGTCCGGATTAGTGGCGGCAATACGGTCGATATGCGCCTGCATAACTTCGACAGGGGAAAGGTCGCGGTTACGTATCAGGTCCGCCAGGCGGGTGGCATCTGAATAAAAAATGTCTTTGCTCATGGTAAATCCTCTCAGTAAAAAAAACTACCTAACAGTTGGTAGGTTGAGCGTAACCCCCTCACAACAAGACTGTCAATATCTACCTAACAAATGTTAGAATTACTGCATCACACTCTGCGAGGAATAAAACGATGAGCAAAACATCCCGGGATGAAATTCTTAACGCAGCCCGTCTGGCGGCCCAGGCTCATGGTTACACCGGTCTGAACATTCGCGGACTGGCGGATGAGGTAGGGATCAAGGCGGCCAGCATCTACTATCACTTTCCCAGCAAGGCCGAGCTCGGTGCGGCGGTGGCTCAGCGCTACTGGGAAGACACGGCGCGTGACCTTGAAATGCTCAGGGAATCAGCAGGCGACGCGTTAAGCAGTCTGAACCGCTACCCGCATATATTCCGCCGATCGCTGGAGAGTGGAAACCGGCTCTGCATGGGCAGTTTTATGTCTGCCGAATACGATGACCTGCCTGAGGCGGTGAAGGTGGAAGTTCAGAAGTTTGCCGACGTCAACATCGACTGGCTGGCAGGGCAACTGCTGGAGGCGGGTATCACAGAGTCAGAAGGCAGCAAAACCCGGGCAGGTGCGATTTTTTCCGCTATCGCTGGCGCTCAGTTGATGGCCAGAAGCCGGAACGATATTAAGCTCTTTGATGAACTCATCGAGGGATACAGGCTTGCGGGTCTGCTTCCTTCCGTCCGGGCCTGAATTTTTGAGTGATTTAAATAAACCTGTGCATTAACTCATGTCCGCTTTGGCACAAAGCGGACTGACACGCTGGCCGATATCCGCAAAGAGCATTTCAAGTGGCACGGCGCAGTCCTTTCCTGACGCGTAAATCCTTTGTATCTGCGGGCAGTCTTGTCAGGACATAGCGCTCAGCCAGGGCATTGCTTTCTAAGGGCAAAAACAGTCAATTTTTAATGTTACTCAGGAAAATTTTAAGACCATCAATGAAAGCCCGCACGCGAAGAGAGAGATGTCTACGGCTGGGATAAATAGCATGGATAGCAATTTCTTCACCTTGTGTTGCAGGCAGCAGTTGTATTAATCGGCCTTCCACAATATCCCTGTCAATCATGAAGGAGGGCAAATACCCGATACCCAATCCAGCTATGGCCGCTGTGCGTATTGCATCTCCGCTGTCAAACCTGACATGGTTACTGCCGTTCAGCGTTATTCGCCCATGCTCCTTATCCACTAAGTTCCATCCAGTAGAAGCCGTTCCCAAACCATAGACAAGACGGCGATGATCTTTAAGATCAGCAAGTGATTCCGGTTTACCCCTTTGTTTGAGATAGTCAGGTGATACAAACAATTGCGGCCGCGTTCTGTCGATAACCTGTGTTATATATTGATGACTCGTAGCGCCATCGCCTACCCGAATAGCAAGATCAAAGCCTTCCTCTATAAGATCTACAACCCGATCGCTGAAGCTGACTTCAATGCTAATACCCGGTGAGTTATCTATAAATGCCTGGATAAAAGGCAATATCACCATTTTTCCATATCCCTCTGACACGGTGAGTCTGAGGAGGCCTTTTGGCAATGGTGAATTCTGGCGGATACTGGCTTCGGCTTCTTCTAAGTCTTCCAGTAGCCTGCAGCAACGGTTAAAGAATTCATGCCCCTCTGTGGTGAGAGATAAGCGACGCGTTGTGCGCTGAAAAAGCCTTGTCTCGAGATAGGCTTCTAACCGCGCTAATGCTTTACCTGCAGCAGAGCGCGTTAACCCCATGGCCTTACCCCCGGCGACAAAACTTCCCGCCTCAGCAACGGCAACAAAGACCCGCAGTGCACCAATATCCAGAGCAGAGCCAGCAAGCTTTGTCGAAGCGATTTTTCTACCCGTCATTGGGGAACCTTTTTCGTCAATAAATTGGTTAAAGTTTTATTGTAGAATTTCCATTAAATAAGGGCACAACAATGTTGTCGAAAAATGCGCAAAATGTTCTGGATGGATGGATCACGGCTGCTGGACCGGTAGTTCAGAAGCTCTATGGTCAGTCTGAAGATTGCTGGCCGAATGTGCGTAAACAATATATGCAGGGCCTGGAGAAAATCTTTCCTGCTGTCAGTGGCGTCTCCTGGAAAACACTCACACTAGGTAATATGTCGGCAATGGTCGGCGAGAGACATGAACATGCTGGAAGCAGTGTGGTGCTTTACATTCATGGCGGCGGCTATGTGCATGGTGGTGTGGAGGCGTATCGGGGGTTAACGGGCCGTATTGCCACAGCGTTAAACGCCACAGTCTATGTCCCGGACTACCGGCAGGCTCCTGATTTTCCTTTCCCGACGCCGATAGAGGATGTCTTTTCAGCTTATCGTGCGCTACTCGACAGGGGTATCAACCCTAAAAATCTGGTTCTCGTTGGTGATTCAGCGGGTGGTGCAATGGTTATTACAATGATGCGTAAGGCCCGTGACGCGGGTATTCCGCTCCCGGCTGCGGGAGTGGCTTTTTCACCCTGGGCAGATCTGACCCATAGCGGTCTGTCTGCTACCGTCCGTGATGGCATCGATCCCCTTTGTAGCATCGATTTTCTCACCAGATTAGCGAGGGAATTTCTTGCCGGTGAGCTACCAACACATCCTGATGCTTCACCCGTTTATGCAGATGTGCAGGGGCTTTCCCCGACGCTTATACAGATCGGCGAGAATGAGGTCATGCTGAGTGGTGCGATGAAACTCGCTTCAAACTTAGGGGAAGCGCGTGTACGCACGACACTCGAAGTCTGGCCGGGTATGTTCCATGTCTGGCATTTGCTGGCCGGCACACTGCCCGAAGCCGACCAGGCTCTACGTAACGCGATGCGTTTCCTGAAGGATGTTTTATCTGAGAATAATGAATCCGACGACGCGACGTCCATGCCATAAATTTGATGCGTTCAGACATACCTAATGAAAAGCGCCCTAATAACATTAAGGGCGCTTTAATGATGGAAGATCCATGCTTTTCTTCGACAACGACCCCGGAATGATTGAAAGTGGCAATGTTCCTGAAGGCGCGAAAAGGGCTGGTCCCAATTCCCTGAGCTTGATGCTTCCGGGTCTGGGCTGTTTCTTATACGAAGGCGAGTTGTTCAGGGCCTGAGAATGTACCTATCTGAACTCCGGCCCTGTCCGGGAAATGCTGGTGAGTTAAGGGATAATGCGCGCGGCTCTGAACTGTCTGAACAGACTGAAGAACATCTCATCCGTAGCCTGCATGCGCCAGAACCCTGCGCGGCGCAGCTTGCTGCCATCGCCAAACATGTCGTAATCCCAACTGAAAACAAAGTCGGCAAACTGCCCGTCGTTCACCTGCAAAATGTCCGTCTCTACCAGACGGTGGTGCCGGGCCAGTTCGCGCCAGGCTGGCTGATAATCTTTGAACATCTGCTGAAATGAAAGTCTGACGGGCGGCGCGCATTCAAGCCCGAACCAGCGAGCAATGAGAGGCCAGAGTTCGCTCCACCTCCAGACATCACCGTTATTCACATTAAAAGCCTGATTTTCTGCGGATGATGAGGTGGCGGCCCACAGGGTGGCATCGGCGAGCAACTCGGCGTCCGTATAGTCAACAATACTGCGCCAGGTCTGTTCCGAACCCGGAAAACGGAGCGGTAGATTGAGTGACTTACAAAGCGAAGCGTACAGAGCGATGCTTAACGCAAGATTCATGGTATTGCCCGACAGGGCGCTACCCACCACGCCCGGTCTGATGGCATTCCAGTGCCATGCTCGTCCTCGCTGATAATCGCTGAGCCAGGCGAGTTGTGCCGCGTTAAATTCCGCTCCCGCAACGCCGGGATCGTTTTCACGCGCAGGGGTTTTAAAAGGCCCAAGATGGGCGCCATAGACTTTATACCCTTGTATCAGGCTCACTGTTTTTAACGATGAAATCATCGCCGTGTGGCAGACCAGGTTACGCAGCATCGTGACGTTGGGCTCCAACATTTCCGTCCAGTTTTCCGCGTTTATCCAGGCGCTGTAAAAGAGATGAGTGACCTTGCTTAAGGGCTGCAGTGCCTGCGCAGTATGCTTTGCATCCAGCAAATCAGCGGTGACGAGTGGGATATTCTGCGGATGCGGTAATGCGTTGCGGCTCAGGCCAATCACTTCCCAGCCATAGTGCAGCAGCGTTTTAACGAGCTGGCTACCGACAATCCCTTTGGCACTGGCGACCAGCGCGACGTTGTTTGTGTGAGTCATATTCATGGTTTCTCCAGATAAAGTGACGGAGAGAGTGTGATATATTAATTTTTCCGCTCATATCCCCTGTAACTGATGGCACTTATAAGTGAAATCATTAAATGAATAACAAGCTCAATGCGATCGTCACCTTTTTGCGTGTGGCCGAAGCTGGCTCATTTTCAGCCGCCGCACGCCAGATTGGCGTGAAGCAATCTGCCGTAAGCCAGCAAATTGCCGCACTGGAGGCAGAGCTTGGTGTGGTTTTGCTGCGCCGTACGACGCGTGCAATGGCGCTTACTGAGCAGGGAGAGAAGTACAGGCGTGAAATGAAGCCTTTGCTGGACGCGATGCGGGAAGCAGAAATCAACCTCAATCCTGCGGGCCAGCACTGGCAGGGCCGCGTCCATGTGCAGTTGCCGAGCGGTTTAGGTCGGCTTTTTCTTCCTCATCTTCTGGCCCTGCAAAAGGCGCACCCAGAGTTACATCTTGAGCTTTCATTTGATGATCGCATTGCCGATCTGGTCAGCGAAGGGGTTGACGTTGCGCTGCGGCTGGCGAGCGAGCCGCCAGAGTCACATGCCGTGCGCGTACTGGGCCGCATTGCGACGGCGCTTTACGCTGCCCCGGAATTTGAACACATCGATTCAGTGGATGAGCTGGCTCAGAAGCCACATATCCGGTTTAGTGGTATCGCGCCTGATGCGCCGCTACGGTTAGTTTCAGGTGATGAAACAATAAATCTGATGGTGAATACCGTGTTTCGGGCCAATACCAGCGAAGGGCTGCTGCAGGCGATCCAGGCAGGCATCGGTGTCGGTGGTATGCAGCTTCCCCTTGCTGCTGAAGCGGTGCAGTCAGGCTTGCTGGTTCCCGTTCTGCCTGAATGGCGACTGCCAGACCGATTCCTCTACGCGGTTTTCCCGGATGCCCGTTTTATACCTCAACGGGTAAGAAGCGTTGTGGAAGTGATAAAGCAGTTACTGCCACAGATAACAGGAATGTGCTGAGGGCCGATAAGCCTGGCCCTGTTGTATTCTGCACAGCATAAATTTTCGGTACAAAGCGGCCAACATTAAGGGCTGGCATGTGCGATATGCTGACAGGTGAGATCAGGCACTTTATTATGTCAAACTATCTGGTAAGTCTGTGGTCCTGGCCAGGCATAATGGTTTGGTACATGCTGGCATTTATTCAGTCATCCATTTGAGAAAACCATGAAAAAATCGATAGTTCCTGAAGAGTTTCAGCATTATTTCAATGACTGGCATTTCTCCCCCGTCATCGAAGCAGATGGCACAGTATATCTTTCAGGTGTTACCGCAGCACGCAAGGACAAACCAATAAGTAAGCATCCTGAAGAACAATTCCATGATGCGTTTTATAAGCTGGGTGTTTATTTGAAAGCGGCCGGTTTGGGCTATGAAAATATACTTGAGATGACCACTTTTCACGTTGATCTCAAAAAACATATAGACGTTTTTTCTAAAGTAAAAGATGAGTATATAAAGGCGCCATACCCGGCATGGTCCGCCATTGGCGTATCAGAATTCATTCCAGAAAATGCGCTTGTGGAAATGCGAATTGTGGCTAAAAGGTAATTTTCAGGCTTGTGACATGCTCCCCGTTGATTAGTACACGCCGATTAACGCATCGGATACAAGCAACTACGGCCTCTATGCGACGCTCACCACCGTTTGGGAAGCCAAAAGCGTGACGCAGGTGATACAAACGCCTGCCACGACGCCGCTTTTGGCAATGACATCGCGATGTTGTCTGGCTATTTTCCTTTCTTGCGAAACGCGTTCACATTCCCTTCTTGTTGGCGGGCTATTTTCCCTCTGGTGAAGCTTTTTTAACCAAAACGTGGAGAACAGCATGAGAGAATTAACGAAGACATTATTTGCCACTGCCTTTATGGTTTGCACTTTTTCCGTTAATGCTGCAACAGAGGGCGATATAAAACCGCCGCCTTTACAAAGGGATAGCCCGCCCATACAGGGCCCTGCGCCACTCGTGTATGGTGTTGTCCAGCAAACCACCACCCCGGTCGAGGCGTTAAACAATGTGGTTAAAAATCTTCCGGCGCTGGAAAATGGGAGGCGTTATGAAGTCCGGCTGGAAGTGAGGGAACTGGCGCCCGTGCCCACGCCGCCAGTTCCCCCGGCACCATAGTTAACGTTTGTTCAGCCCCTTGCGGGGCTTTTAAACAAACACTTATCAGATTGGCGTTACTCTTTTCGTCCCTTTAACAACCTTAAACGCCTGTCAAAAAAGTTGTTACCACGATAAAAATAGTGGAACAAAGAAAACCGCGAATAACGTGCCGCTGATAATGCCGCTTCCTGCAATGAACTGCCAACCCACTCTCCGGTAAACCCAGTTGGTAATGCCCTGGCCAGTAGCTCCATCGTTTTCATTGCCGGGAAAGTCCTTTGACACAACTTCAGGACGCTGCTGTGGCTGGTTTTGAACAGCATTTTCAAGCCACTTCATCTCTTTCGGGAAAACAGCCTGCATAAAGCGTTATTCACTGTTGGAGTTCTTCAGGTATTTAGCCGTGGTGCTGTGATTAGCGCACCCAGGTGCAGGTAACATCCGCTGCTGGCTTGAAGGCGTCGGCCTGGTGGGGAGATATGTCCGCTCAGAGCAAGGGGCGGATATTCATACTGTCCGCCGATTATTCATGACTAAATGTGAATTACTACAAACAAGTCAGGACTGCTGTGGTGATGCGAATTTTGCAGCAATCATTTCAGATGTGGGCTGTATTCCCCCAAGACTCCACTGCTCCGGTTCATGCTCGTCAATCAGGATCCATACCGATCGCCGGAATTCAGGATCGCCTTTCCCCTCAATTTCAACAATAAGATCAGTCATTCGACGTAGCAGTTCATTTTTTTGCTCCGAATTCATAATTCCTTTAATGGTTTGCACTTTTACGAAGGGCATTGTATTCTCCTTAAATAGCTGGGTATTAAAATCATACCCAGGTTAAGAGGCAAATGCATACATGTCAAAAGATAAATCATTACCATACCTGCTACCTGAGCTTTGCGGGCTTGCTGCGTCAGCAGAACTACTTGGAGATCAATGGGTTTTGTTGATTCTAAGGGAGGCATTTTATGGGGTCACCCGCTTTGAAACTATACGTGCTCATACAAAAATCACGAAGCAGACATTGGCAAACCGATTAAAAAAAATGACTGAACTCGATCTACTATGCAAAATCCCCTATCAAGAAGAAGGGGTACGTGAACGGTATGAATATGTTCTCACAGCCAAAAGTCGCAGCCTTGCGCCAATTCTTTTCTCCATGATGGAGTGGGGTCATAAAAACATACTGCACGACTCACCGCATATCGCCTTAACGGATAAAGAAAGTGGAGAAGTGCTGTATAGCGCCTTTGTCACCGCAGGCGGTAAGATTGTTGATCCTAAAAATGTTCAGATAACAGCGCTTGATAGCTAATTTGGCCTGCTCCCCATAAAGTAACATATCACAATGTTATCAACGTCCCTCTTGATTAAGGATAGCGTTGCATTGAACTGTTGAACTCACAGCGAAGTACAAACGTCAGGACTTATCAACAATAACCCCGATTGACGATAGAAAAGCGCCGCCGCGCAGGTACACTTGACAGCAAACTTTGGCCTGAATAGGCTTACACAACGTCGCGAAAAACGATCATTTCTGTTTCTGGAGTGATCGCGCATACGTCGAGTCTGTGTCCTCACAGTTTGACCAGCGTCTTCGAAATCAACGGCTTTACTGCCATGAAATGGCGGGAGCACTTATCGTTACCCTTGCGTAGCGATACGATAAACGGAGCGCATCTATGTCAAACTCAAGTTCTAAACCCGCTTTATCTGTCAGTTCACTTCCGGGTTTTTCTCATCCTTTGCGCTCCGGCGACAGTCACAAGATGAAGGCAATCCGTTATCACGCTTTCGGCGGGCCTGACGAATTGAAAGTCGAGGAAATAGCGGTTCCACATCCTGGACCCGAAGAGATCCGCATTACGGTGCATTGTGCGGGTGTGAACCCCTCTGACTGGAAACGAAGAGAAGGCCAGTATCGGGCATTCGAAGAGATCACGTTTCCGCTCACGGTCGGTGTGGAAGCCAGCGGCATTGTGGATGAGATTGGCGATGGCGTTTGTGACGTTGCCATTGGCAATGCAGTATTTGGCTTTGGCGATGGCACCGTCGCGGAGAAAGCCATTCTTACCCACTGGGCGGTCAAACCCGCTGCCGTCTCTTTTGAAGTGGCAGCCGGCTTGCCTGTTATTGTTGATACTGCCACCCGGGCACTGGATGAAGTGAACATCGAAGCCGGGCAGACTCTGCTGGTTAGCGGGGCGGCAGGGGGCGTAGGCACAGCGATAGTTCAGCTGGCACGTCTGCGCGGCATTAACGTTATTGGCACCGCAAGTTCTCCTAAGCATGTTTATCTCGCTTCATTAGGCGCAGTGCCTACGACTTACGCTCCTGGCTTGAAGGCACGAATAACTCAGTTAGCCCCCATGGGCGTCGATGCCGCTATTGACGTTGCGGGATCCGGGGTTATCGCTGAGTTGATTGCCATCGTGGGAAACCCTGCTCATGTGCTTTCCGTCGCGGATTTTTCAGCAGAACAATATGGCGCGAAATTTTCCCATGGGCCGCCAGAGCAACCGGAAATTGCCTTTGCAGAAGTTGCCCGTCTCTGTGCGCATGGCCTTTTTCAACTTCCTGTTCAGGGCGTATACCCCCTGGAGCAGACGGCAGAAGCACATCGGGTGAGCGCAGAAGGGCACGTCACCGGCAAACTGATCATCAAGGTTCGCTGAGAATGCAACGCACGCGCTCACCGAAACCTCTGCGAACTTATTGCGACGCTTCTGCAAGTAATGCCACCTGCACAGCAGGACGCGCATCGATCTTTCTCTTATACGCTAACAGGGCGGGCCAGCGATTCAGTTCGAAGGAGAAGAATTTACACCAGCCCAGCACGGTGAAAAGGTAGGCATCAGCGACGCTGAACGACGAACCGGTCAGATAGGGTTTATCGTTGAGTGTATCCTCAAGGAAATCGAAGCGCCGGAAGAGCTTCTCACGAAAAACCGTTCTGACCTCTTCCGGCAGCGTGGTGTTGAATAGCGGTGCTGAGCCTGCGTGTATTTCACTGGTGATAAAGTTCAGCCACTCCTGCAGACGCACCCGCGCCCAGCTGTCCGCTCGCGGCGCCAGCCCGCTTTCCGGTTTCATGTCGGCGAGGTACTGCACAATGGCCGGGCCTTCGGTGAGTATCTGCCCGTTATCCAGTTCCAGTGCAGCGACATAGCCTTTAGGGTTAATGGTCCGGAAATCGCGTCCGTCCGCAGTGAGTTTGCTCCTGTTGTCCACTTTGACCAGCTCAAACGCCAGCCCGAGTTCACGCAGCACAATGTGTGGTGAAAGTGAACAGGTGTTCGGGGCGTAATACAATTTCATGCTCTCTCTCCGGTAAATTGAAAAGCTGTCGCGTAACATTCAGCGCGATCCTCAATACACTGTGATTAAAGCGTCTCGCGCTGTAAAATTAATGTTTCATAAATTAGCTATTAGCTGAGCTACTGATACTTATGATGAATCTTTTGCACTGGCGCTTACTGGTCGCAGTGGCAGATGCCAGCAATATCTCGCGTGCCGCTGAGGAGGTTGGAATGACTCAGTCCGGTGCCAGCCAGGCTATCGCCCAGTTGGAAGCTTCACTTGGATTCGCGGTATTTACGCGTGAGCGTCGGCATATCGGTGTCACTGCGCTGGGTGAGCAGGTTGTCGGGCATGCAAGGAGCATGCTGGCGCGGCTTAACGCGATCCGCGTATTGGCGGATGAGAGCCGGGGTTTACAGGGCGGCCGCATTCGCCTTGCCAGCTTTCCTTCCGTGACATCGACATTGTTGCCTGGACTGCTGCGCGACTTTAAGCGCCTGCACCCGGGCATGGAAGTGGTGGTGCTGGAAGGTACGGACGAGGAAGTCGAGGAGTGGCTTGCCGCAGACACCGTTGAGCTGGGCGTGGTAATGAACCCGTTACCAGGACGAGCCGACGTCATATTAGGGCAGGATGTATGGGTAGCAGTAATGCCAGCCAGTCATCCGCTGGGACGTCATGCCGGTACGAGCGGCATAACGCTGGAAAAACTGGCAGACCAACCCTTTGTTCTCGCCACAGGCGGATGTGTCGTCAATGGAAAAAGTCTGATGGAACAGGCAGGTTTGCAGCTCTCTGACGTACGCGTGAAAGTGCGCGACTGGAGCAGCGCCTGCCTGCTGGTGCGGGAAGGGATGGGTGTCGCGCTGGTCCCTGAATCTGCCCTGTCGGTTGAATTACGCGGCTTGTGCGTGGTGCCGGTGACACCTGCTGTACAGCGTGAATTTGGTCTGGTTTGTTCGCCATGCGGAAAATCGTCTGCTGCGACACAGGCATTACTGAAAGGGCTGCGCAGAGGGGGATGATCGGCGGCAAGGTTAATGCGTAATGTGATTTATGCACGTGCAGGCGTGCCAGCAGGCGACCTTATGGCGCTAATAGTGCTGCCAAACGTTTCACTGCAGCTTGTGCTTCTTCCGCGCTGGTAAAACTGGTAAATCCCATCAATAGCCCGTTCTGCTGCCGGGTGCCTGCCTCCCAGTCACTGAGCGCCCTGACACCAAGCCCTGCGGCCTGAGCCGCTGTCGCCAGCGTTTTATCGCACTGATGTTCGTTCAGCCAGGCCAGAACCTGGATTCCCCCGGCCTGCGGCTGGATGCGCAGAGAGGAGCCGATAATGCTTTCAAGTGCCTCCACAAGATAACCGCGTCTGACGGCGTACAACTGGCGCATTTTGCGCAAATGGCGGACAAAATGCCCCTGTTGCATGAACGCCGCCACCATCGCTTGCGGCAGAATTGATCCCGGTCCAGGCCAGTGATTAACCGCCTCGTGAAAGGTCTGTTGCAAAGCGGGGGGCACCACCAGGTAGGCCAGACGCAAGCCGGGAAACAGGACCTTACTGAAGGTTCCGGTATAAAGCACACGCTGCTCATGATCGAGACTTTTCAGGGCCGGTAGCGGATGCCCGTGGTAACGGAATTCACTGTCGTAGTCATCCTCAATGATCCAGGCATCTTTTTGGTTCGCCCACGCCAGCAACGCCAGACGTCGGGGGAGAGACAGTGCGACGCCAGTGGGGCTTTGGTGTGAAGGTGTGACGACCGCAAACCGTGCATTGGGTGCCATCTGCTGTCCGGCAGCGACCTGTAGCCCCTCTTCATCCACCGGAACGGGGGTCAGCGTCATGCCCATTTGTTGCAGAGCGTATCGACCAGGAAAATAACCGGGATTTTCATACCAACCGCTGTCGCCTGTCCGTAAAACGGTACGACACAGCAGTTCCAGCGCTCCCTGATAGCCGGTGGTAATAAAGACCTGTTCCGGCGCGCAGGCGATCCCACGGGAAATGCCCAGATAGGTAGCGATGGCTTCCCGTAGCGGTGCGTATCCGGCAGGATCGGGATAATTCATCATCGTAGCCTCAATCATCCGCAGCGTTTGCCCCGACAGGCGAGACCATATTTTACGCGGGAATGCATCAAGCGCCGGTACACCTGGCTGAAACGGTAAAATATCCCCCGTCTGGCGCACCTGATAAGGCTGCTCACCTGAGGTTCTGTGCTGCGGCGGGTTTCCGGCGTTCGGCAGCCTCGCCAGTTGGGGCGAGACCCGGGTGCCCGCCGCGCCTTTCGTCACCAGGTAGCCCTCGCTAACCAGCATCTGATAAGCCATTTCCACCGTTCCCCGCGCGACGTGAAGCTCGCTGGCGAGATTGCGTATTGATGGAACACGCTCCCCCGGGCTCAGCCGGCCGGTCGTGATCGCGTCGCGATAGCGCTGATAAAGCTGCAAATAGAGTGGTTTGTCAGGCTGCCAGCTGGATTTCAGCATCTGTGCTTTCACGTCATTTGTCCTGGTAATTTAGATAATTCTTGTCACTGTAGCATGGGTCATGTCGGCGATATATTGCAGCCATCAGACAGGGGGAACGAATGGCGACATTTGAACTATACAAGGTTGAAAGCGAACTGGCGCTCCATGCCGCGTACACATTAATGCGCGAGTTGCGACCGCACCTGACCGATGCCGCGAGCTTTATCGCGCGCGTCCATCGTCAGGCTGAACAAGGGTATTGCTTGCAAGGCGTCTGGCAGGATCAACAGCTCCTGGCCCTGGCGGGCTATCGGGTTGCGGAAAATCTGCTGTACGGGCGCTTTCTGTACGTTGATGACCTTGTGACTGCACCCTGTGCCCGCAGCCACGGACTGGGGGCGAAATTAATCGATGCCCTGCGCGCAGAGGCGCGCGATCAGAATTGTACTCACCTGGTGCTGGATACCGCTTTAGGCAATGCGCTGGGACAACGTTTTTACTATCGACAGGGATTGCTGGCGGCAGGCATGCACTTTCGTCAGACCCTGGCATGACGTTTTTTAATAACCGGAGATAACCTGATGAGCACCCCACAACGTTTACCCTATTTCACCCTTTCCCCGGAGGCCTATAACGGGTTTGCTGCGACCAAAAAAGCGCTGAGTAAAAGCAGTCTCGGGAAAGCGCTGATAGAGTTGGTCTGGCTGCGGATCTCGCAGATTAACGGCTGCGCATTTTGTCTTGAAATGCACGCCAAAGCCCTGCGCGCCGACGGTGAAAGCGCTGCACGACTGGATAGCCTGGCGGGATGGCGCGTCAGCGAATTATTCAGCGAACGTGAGCGTGTCGCCCTTGCGTGGGCGGAGTCTCTGACGCACGTAGATAAAACGCATGCGCCTGATGATGATTATATTCCTCTGCAGGCGCATTTCAGCGAAGCTGAAATTTCCGACCTGACCTTTGCGATCGCGCTGATGAGCGCCTTTAACCGTCTGGCGATCGGCATGCGTCAGTAATCATGACGTCCGGCTCAGGGATGCGCCGGAACGGTGAATATTCAGCATATTGCTTATGCCCCGCGCCTGTTCGCAGGAATTCAGGCTGCTCCCCCGGAGGCGAGTATGGCCAGCTCCGACACGCCTTCACTCATTATGTCGCTGTCCTGCAGAAGATGTTGAATATTCACCCAGCGGGCTTCACTTACGTCATCGGCTGCAACTGGCTCGCCACTCACGTACCGGCATTGTATTGCAACCATAACGTAGTGCGTGCTCACATCGCCGTTATCATCTTTAGCAATCGCGTCCACCACCGTGAGTATCCGCTCCGGGTCTGCCACGATACCCGTTTCTTCATAAAGCTCACGTTGAGCGGCGGCGAGTGATGTTTCGCCGATCTCCGTTTTCCCACCGGGAAAGCCCCACATACCGGCGTCCGGCGGGTTATTCCGTTTTACCAGCAGAACGTGTTTTTCACGCACCACCACAGCCAGGACAGCGGCAATGGGTCTGGCCGACGGTATCGGATACATGTGGTACTCCTTTGCAAGAAATATCGGCGGTGGAGATGTCCCAACCGCATGAAGATCGCTGTTAATAACCCCTGTATCCACTTTTCGCCAATTTTTCAAAATATAAACACCTGTACGTTAATTATTAACGACACAGCGTCTCATATTTTATCTGTCATAACGGAGAACTTATCTTCCCCGGGCTTTTTCACCCGTTAGCGTTAATACCGTACTGGTTATAATGGCGACGGCCTTACCATCTTCGCGAGATATTTCACATCGGTAATGACTGATCGTTTTGCCACGATGCTCAGCATGTGCGGTAGCTAATAAACGCGAACGCCAGACAGGACGAAGAAAAGTGGCATTAAGGTCTATCGTTGTAAAACTTTCATTCTTCTGCATTAAAGTGGAGTGCGCGGTTCCTATTGCAGCGTCTGCCAGTTCGCATAATAAGCCGCCATGGACAGTGCCCTGCTGATTTCCATGACGTGCCGAATCGGCATCAAGCATCAGCGTCGCCTTTGCTTCGCCAATATCCACAATGCTGAAACCCAGCAGCCCTGAGATGGCTGTGGGATAATTCATATATGTTGTCATCGTATCGTCCAGTGTGCCTTGCAACTGGCGCTGTAAAAATTCGAGGACGGGTATATAAACGGACTTTTCTTTCATCATCATCTTCTAAATAAATGCCGTCACGACGGAAATAGAGCGGGGCAGCGCGATTATCTGCCCCCAATCAGAAATGTCTCTGCGATATAAAAGTTGCAGGTGAGACTTTTCCGGCAGGCCTTTCTCACTTTCGCACTGCGACTATCATTTCCAGCTCAACAGGCGCGCCGCGCGGTAATTCAGCTACGCCTACCGAAGTGCGGGCATGCGTGCCCCTTGCTCCAAGCCTCGCGACGAGCCGATCGGATGCTCCGTTCATTACCTGACTTTGCTGGATAAAACCGGGGGCAGAAGCAATATACCCTACGACTTTAATCACCTGGATAATATTAGCCTCGCCGCCTACGGCCTCACTCACTGCCGCAATACAGAGGTCTGCACAAAAAGCAGCGGCCTGTTGGGCGGCGGGAAGATCAATGTCCTGTCCCACTTTTCCTGAATAAAGTAGCGTTTCACCTTTGCGCGGGAGTTGCCCGCTCACATAAGCCAGCCCGTCATGGATGATGACGGGAACATAATTTCCACCCGGCTGATTTGTTATATGCTCAGTCATAATATCACCTGTATTTTACCGTTCCTGCATTCGGGATAACGTATTCACACATGGGGCAGAATACACGGCTGACAACCACCTGTGAGCGGGGATTATTTTTATATTCCAGACTGGGATGTTTCTGACTCAGGAAATATTCAGTCAGGTATCACCAGCGCACCACAATCACTGTCGGTAATGAAGGTAGCCAGTAATTCGGCAGGTTCCGTTTTACTGACGTTTTCGGCAAAAAGGTGTAATGCGCCAGGCGGCTCGAACCAGGTTTGCCCTGTTGTATAAGTTTCAGCCGCACCTCCTTCCATTTGCGAGCGCAACGTGCCTTTCAGGACAAACGCCAAAACCGAACCCGGATGACGATGCCGCGGTGTATAAGCGTCTGGCGGAAAGTCAACCACCGCTACGGTGATGGATTTGCCGGGAATGTCCTGCAAAGTTTCACAGGAAACGGGCCTGATACTCGTTTCAGGGCGCGCGGTATCCATGGCACCGGACATACCGGACATCTGTAAACCCGTCAAAGCGTGTTGGTCATTATGATGCATGGCCGGCGCTGAAGCGCCCGAATGATATACAAATGCAATATCACCCGCGAAAAGCAATGCCGCACCTGCAGCGGCGATGATGATAAGCCGCCTGAAAGGGCTGAAATGCAAAAGTGTCTTTCTCTGCGAGAAGGATGAATCAGGCTGTGTAAACACGGGAACCTCATGACGAAATGCCGTAACTAGCGTTACAGACGGAAATCACAGAGTGTTGATCGCCTTCAACCGGGCGCCATCAATTTGTCCGGCGGTGTTAAGGCTGCAATATATCGCCATAATGACCCACCCCATAGGGTCAAGAATTAACAGAAATACCAGGACATTTGCCTTTGATGAACGCAGTTAACATCAACCCGCAGCATGACATGCCCCTTTTGCAATAGCGCTTGACAGGGTTTCAGTAATCAGTAATCTCTCTTTTATGGGAATAATATCTCAGATAAGAGAAAAGACATGAACAACCAGGATTACAGAGCAAGGTTAGCCGCCCGTCTGGCCGCGCTGCGCTTACAACACAATTGGTCACTTGACGAGCTTTCCACTGCGTCGGGCATTAGCCGGGCATCCTTATCACGGATTGAACGGGGTGAAGTCAGCCCGACAGCGGAGGTTCTCAACCAACTCTGTATTGTATACGGAATGACGATGTCCCGGCTGTTAAGCGAGATTGAACAGGCAGCAGATAATCTGTTCAGGGCAGAGCAGCAACCTCTGTGGCAGGATGAACTCAATGGATTTGAGCGACGCATGTTATTACCGCCTTCCAGTCAGTTCAAATGCGAGATGATCGAGGGAAAATTGCGCCCTGGCGCTTTCATTGAATATTCAAGCCCTCCCGTTCAGGGGCTTGAGCAATATCTATGGTTATATGCAGGTGAATTAACTATTACGATGAACACTGAAAAATGGAGTTTGAAAGAAGGCGACAGTTTGCGTTTCCATTTATCAGGTTATTCATCATTCAGCGCTCATCAGAGCCTCGGTGCACATTATATTTTGGTGATATGTAAATCATGATTGAATATGAACTTCTCAGTGCTATACAGGCGCATCAATTTTTACCAGAATTAGGTGACGTATTGCAGTCTTGTGTAAGAGATGGAGCCAGTGTCGGTTTTACCGATCCCGATGATCGGCAGGCTATTGACCGTTTCTGGAAAGATAAAATTTATAGTCTTGCCAGCCACGATTGCGAGTTATTAGTCGCCCGCGATAATGGTTTTTTAGCTGCAACCGTCATCATTAACTATTGCGGCATTCCTAACGGTCGCCATCGCGCTGAAATATCCAAACTCCTCGTTCATCCGCAGGCTCGTCGTCAGGGGATTGCCAGAGAATTAATGAGTCGGGCAGAAGATATGGCCTGGAAAAAAGGCATCTCTTTACTCGTACTTGATACACGAACCGGAGATGTGGCCAGCGATTTATATCTTTCCCTGGGGTGGCAGATAGCCGGGGTAATACCTTGTTATGCGAGGTCGATAGAAAACACCTTACACGGCACAACGTTTATGTACAAAATTAATGCGTCCGCTGGCTGATGATATTAACTGGCACCTTTCGCGTTAATACTGATCGTCATGCGAAAAAAATTACCGGTGCACAGAAATAAACTGAAAAAATAACCGTGTCGTACATTCACCTCAAGTGTGAAGCGAGCAGCCTGTCGGAATCGTTATATCGCCAATAGCACGTGCCATAATATGGAGGGCATTATCTCTCCTGCACTGAATATACTGGCAGGGCGGTGTGAAGAGGGTAACTGGAGAATATCGCGTGAAACAGTTCAACAAGAATGCAAATGCTTACGATAAAATCAGAAGCAAGATTACCTATCCACAGGCTCTGTATCGTTATCTTGCCGAACGGGCTCCCGCGACCAGTGCCGCACTGGATATTGGCTGTGGTAACGGGGTCTCCAGCATTCGCCTTAAAGACTATTTCAGTTACGTGGAAGGATGCGATTTAGGGGAGGCGTTAATTGAACGGGCGCGGGTTAACTATCCGGAACTGAGCTTCACCGTTTCCCCGGCAGAAACGTTTTCTCCCGGACGGGCCTTTGATCTGATTACCAGCGCCACCTCTTTTTACTGGATGGATCGTAAAGCGGTGTTGGCCAACCTGAAAAACTGGTTGCGCCCGGAGGGGCTTTTTTGCGCTTACCGATATGATGTCCCGATAATCTATGGCCCGTTACGGGACTTCATTGAAAAAGAGCTGGTAACACACTGGGCTGCCCATCGCGATCCCCGTTTAATACAATACGATGACACGCTTGAGCTGATGCGTGATTGCCCGCATTTGCAGGATGCAAGGCGTGAAGCCTTTGCAAATATCCTGTTTCTGAGTGCAGAAGAAGTGGCGCTATTTTTCCTCTCAACAAGCTATGCCAGTCGTTTTATTGAACTGGAAGGTGGCGAAACTTACCGCAACAATTTTGTGGAAAAAGTGATGTCCATCGGTGGCTCTGAGCCGATAGCCGTGAATTTCGATATTCATGCATTCAGTGCCACTTATCTTCCTGCAAACTGAATTATCTGGCCGCAACAGCGGCCTTTTTTGTTTGTCACCACAGCAAGCGTGCACGATCGATAATCGAAGATACCCCATTGCGAATCGCTGTAAATATCCCGTTATTTTTGTTAATACTATTCCCTCCCACCTTTTCGTGTATGGATAAATTATGAAGTTATTTTCTACCGAGCGAACTGATGTGCATTTGCTTGTCACCGATCTTGCAGAAAGTTTTCAGCGTTATCTGCTTAATAACAAGTCCCATTTAGCGCCGTTCGAACCATTACGTGATGAAGGCTATTTTACACTCGAAAATATATCGCAAAGAATAATAAACTCACTAAACGATTACGAGAATAGAAAGTGTCTGAACCTTGTAGTGACGTTAAAAAATGAAGATCGCATTATCGCCAGTATTAACTTCACTAATTTCATCTTTGGTGTTTTTCAGGCATGCTACTTAGGTTTTTCACTGGATCATGATTGTCAGGGTAAAGGCTTAATGCATGAATCCCTTGAGAAGTCTCTTCGTTATGTGCGTGAAAACTATGGCATGCACAGGATAATGGCCAATCATCTCCCGGATAACGAACGCAGTAGCAATACATTAAGACGTTTGGGGTTTGTAAAAGAGGGATATGCCGAATCCTATTTGAAAATAAACGGTGTCTGGCAGGATCATGTCCTGAACTCATTTGTATTTCCAGAGTGATTCCCCCAACAATATACACTCATGTCGCTTACCAAAATGACCTGTTGGCGATCACGTTAAATTACTGTTCTTCGGAACTAACCGGTCTTCGCGTTATATTTTTAGCATAAAGAGAGGAAAGCTCATGATTGTAAGAACCTGGCACGGCTGTGTTCCACTTAAACATGCAGAAGGTTTCGCGAAACACCTTGAGAAAACCGGAGTCGAGCACGCAAGGAGCATAGAGGGTAATCGAGGCGCGTTCGTGCGCATGGAAGTGCAGGGAGAGTGGGCGCATTTCTTTCTGGCCACTTACTGGCAGGATCTGCAGTCGGTGCGGGAGTTTGCCGGAGAAAACTATCATGTGGCGGTAACTTATCCGGATGATGAAGAATTTGAGCTGCTTTCCGACCCTTACGTTTTCCAGCATGACGTGGAAGCCATTTCACCGCTTTAACCTTGTTTGCGGGCCACCGGTCAGTTACCCATTTGCTATAAAATCCGAATGGCTCCGCATCCGAAGACACAGCGTATCCGGCAGCGCGACTTATTTTTATCGCCTGTCTGCCGGTAAGTCAGGAAAGGGCAAGCACCGTGTTGAAACCGGTCGGCCTGGAGAGGTCGCAAGATTCTACGTGGCGACGCTTAAGTCTCCATCACTGAAAGGAGACGACAACATTACCTGCCATGTTCATAAGGATAACCCGATGACAGATATCACTATCAAACCGGCACAGAGCGAGCATCTGGCGGCATTAAGGGCGATTGAACTCGCCTCGTTTGAAACATTGCGTGTCACCGGCGCGGTGACAGGTGAGCCGGTTGCGGGCAGCCTGGATGATTTCAGCAGGTTGAGCAAGGAAGGAATTCTCTTCGCGGCATTCGCAGCAGAGGAGATCCCGGTTGGTTTCGCCGGGGCTTATATTACGGCGAACTGGCTGCATATCGCCGAAGCAGATGTGCATCCAGACTGGCAGCGGCAGGGAATTGGCCGACGGCTGATAAATGCGCTTCTGGCTGAAGGTAAGGCTCACGGTTTAACCGGCGCTTCGTTGACGACCGATCGTTATGCTCCCTTTAACGCCCCTTTTTATGCCTCTTTGGGGTTCGAAATTGTGCAAGAAGAGGCCCTCTCGCCACGGCTAAAAGACTTACTGGCAGCAGAAACGATCTCCGGGCTGGCACCGCTGCGCCGGGTTGCTATGCAATTGGTGTATTGAGTCACCTTTTCTATACCCGATTGCGCTTTCTTCCTGCTCTCAGCGTATCTCTCGATGGCTTTCATTAGCGCGGCGGATGTCCGGTCATTTTTGTCGCGCTCCTGACGGGAATGAGCAAAGGCAATATGCAAAGTACCAGCAGTGCAACAACGATTAATGTCTGTTTCACCCCAATCGCATCACCCGCCAGGCCATAGATAAGCGGCATAAGCGCGCCACATCCCAACGATGCGGTATAGAAAATAGCAAATGCGCGGGTTTGCTGATGCGGTCTGGCGAGTTCGGCTACGCTGCCATACAGAATGGACGACGTTCCGTTCAGCGCGATACCCAGCGGAACCAACAGCAGCCAGCTTACCTGTAAAGGGGCAACCGTCATTCCCAGTACAATGGCCGACGTAATGATCTCACTGGCTGCGACGGTTTTAATTACGCCGAGTTTTGTTGCCAGCACCCCGCAAACCAGTTTGCCAAATGCCCCGCCAATAAAAATTAAGGTCAGCGCAAAGCCAATTTGCGTTGCAGAAGCTCCCCTTGCGGCCATTAAAAAGGGAAGGAACGTCAGCGTGCCGGTACGCGTGGCGTTGTCGATACTGCCAATCACGCACAGCGCAGTGAAAGCACGTTTACGAAGCGGCTCGGGAAGTTTTACGCAGGAGGAGGCCTGTTGCTTCTGCTGTGTCGCCTCTTTGCCCGCCAGCGTAGCCACCTGGGGCGTTTTTTTGCCATCCGCAGGCAGTAACACATAGAGACCGAGAGTAACGAGGAAACCCAAAAGCGCAATCAACTGCAGTGCGGTTCCCCACGTGATAACCAACAGGCAGGCAGAAAGCGCACTGGGGATGATCCCTTTACCCACATCGCCGAAAAAGTTGTAGGTGCTGAGTGCGATACGGGCGCGCTGAGGGGGATAAAACCGCGTAATAAAGCTGGAGGAGAGCGGATGTTGAACGCTGGCGCCAAGGCCGCCGATCACAATCAATATCATGAGCTGTATCAGCGTTTCTGACGTTCCATACAGCAGCAGCGCGACGGTTAAAAGCAGCGTGCCGCCGATTAACACTTTCCGCTCGCCGTATTTTCTGCCCAGTTCTCCCGATGGGATCTGAAACGCCGACATCGCACCAGAAAACAGCATCTTCAGTAAACCGATCTGCGCCATTGAAAGCCCAAATTGCTGCTGCCAGAGGGCAAAAAGCACATAGTGCATATCCGTCGCACCATCATGGAAAAGGTGAGCAAGGCCGGTTGCACCCAGCACTTTGCGGCTCTGCGGTTTCTCGACGGTCGGCGAACTTTCTTTCTCAATGGAACCTGAATCCACGCTCATTCTTCCTCCTGCGCTATTAATGGCTATATTCACACTAAACCGGGCAGGGAAAACAGCGTGTTGTTATGTTTGTTTTGCATAAGCAATCCCGGTTTTTAACGGGCGATTTTATTTGCTGATAGCTATTCAGCCGCTAATTTCATTCTATTTATTGTGGAATGACGCAGAGGGAAAACCGGCGGAATCTGTGCACGTTTTAATTCTACCCGGTGGCAGGAAGAGATCTGGGCCAGATATGAAGCGGATTTATCCCTCAGTTCGGTGACAGTTGGGTCAGCATCAGAATAAAGGGAATGGTCACCGCCGCCAGCACCGTTTGCACGGAGATAATCCCGGCAGAAAGCCGATGATCGCCGCCGAGAAGTTTGGTCATGATATAGGCGGAAGGCGTACAGGGCAGGGCATTAAACAGGACGACGGTGGCCAGTACCGGCCCGGAAATACCCAATTCAACGCCAATAAACAGCGTGATAAGCGGTACCAGTAATAATTTCACAAACGACGACTGTAATACCGGCCCGTGCGCCGAGCGCGCAGCTTTAAGATCGAGCCCTGCGCCAACCGCCAGCAAGCCCAGCGGCAGCGATGCGCCGCCGAGAATATGCAGAATATTGCCGATCATATCCGGAAGTTTGAGCGTACTGACATTAAACGCCAGCCCCGCGACCACTGAGATAATCACCGGGTTACGTACCAGTGCTCTGACTATCTGCCATACGCCAGGCCTTTTGCCCTGCCCGTAATGCATCAGGATGATGATAGACGCGACATTCAGCAGGGGAATTGCCACCGCGATACTGATAGACGTGACCGTCAACCCGGTAGTGCCGTAAGTGGCCGCCGCCGCCGCAACGCCAATATAGGTGTTAGGGCGCAGCGCGCCCTGAATAACGGAAGAAAAGACGGTTCCCGGCTGGCTTCGCCATATTCGCCACAACCAGAGTGACACTGCGCCAATCGCCACGGCGCCCAGAATCGACCATGCTATTGGCCTGACCGGAAAATCATTCAGGCTCGCCGTCGCCACCTGAGAAAACATCAGCGCCGGAAACAGCCAGAAATAGTTGAGCTTTTCGCAGGGCAACCAGAACTGATGATCAAGCAGGTTTTTGGCCCGCAGTACAAATCCCATAACAATCAGGAACATCACCGGTGCAAGCGAAGACAGCGTCGTCATCATTTCTCAAATGTATCCTTTCGTCAGTACCAGCAGACCGTAAATGGCAATAAAACCTGTCAGCAGACGTTCATAAAGCGGCGCGCTTGCCCGGCGGAAGAGTAAATTCCCCACCGCCCGGTAGATAAATAAGGCCACGGGAGCGGCGATAAGACCTTCAATACTTAATGCTGCAGGACGAAGCAGCGCCAGAGTTGCGAGCAAGTGAGTGTGTATTTTTTATGACAGTTTTTTGACTTGCTTTTAAATGATAATTTTTGCCTTTATATATCTTTTGATTATATATCAGAGTAAATCTGATATTATTGCCTGCCAGCATTGCTGTTACTGCTTTGCTGAATATCAGAAATTAAAATCCCGAAAATAAATATCAGTTGTTATCACAAGAAATATAAATAATGCGTTTTGTCTTATGGTGACAGACGATGATTTTCTCGGGCGAGCGTTTTTATTCCTGTTGCTCAACTCGTGTGGTAGATGTTGCAGCGCAGAGAATCTCTTCTGCGCCAGCCGTTATGGGATATGTTGTGACCGGCGGCAATTCATTCAGCGTACGTGCTGAATTGCGCATGGATTAATTTCCGCAGCCATTGGTGCGCGTTACCGCCATCCGAGCGGCGGTGCCACAGCAGGTGAAACGCAATCTCCGGCAGTGCCAGCGGCGGCTTGAGCAGTACAACATTGTCATTGGCTTCATCCGCCAGCACGCTGCGCCGAAGCACGGTCGCAACATAGCTGGTCTGCGCAATAATCCGCGAGACGGCCGACATCGTGGGCAGCGTCAGGCGCACCATTCTGCTGAGCCCCTGCTTGCGGAGCTGCTCATCCACCAGGCCGTAGTGATTGCCTTCGGGCGAGACCAGAATGTGCTTCATGGCGAGATAGCGTTCCAGCGTCATGCCGTCACGGGCGGCATCGCTGTCGCGACGTACGAGAGTGACAAACTCATCGCGGATCAAAGGCTGCGACAGGATGCGTTTTTCCGCCTGGGTTGGCACGATACCGATGACCAGATCGACCTCGCCGCTATCAAGCATCGCCACGGACTGATCGCGATCGACAAAGGTGCGCACATGGATCGTTACGTCCGGCGCCTGCTGGCTGACCGCGCGCATAATCGTCGGCATGAACACCATCAGCGGGTATTCCGACATGCCAAGTGTGAAGGCCATGCTTCGATTCTGCGGGCTGAACGCCTCTTCCGGTGCCAGCAGGTGGGTTATTTCGTCCAGCGCGCGGCCGACATGCACATGGATCTCTTTCGCTCTCGCCGTGGGCAGTAATCCGCTGGCGCTGCGAATAAACAGCGGATCGGCAAAATGGCTACGCAGACGTGCAAGCGCGGCGCTCATTGCTGGCTGGCTGACTGACGCCTTACCGGCAGCGCGGGTGACATTCTGCTCTTCCATCAGCGCGTTAAAGGCGACGAGAAGATTCAGATCAAGCCCTCTAAAATCCATAAAACGGATACTCCTCTATATCTTATATTTGTTTTATTTATTGATATCGCGAATGTGATACTAGCGGCGTACGGCAAATAAACCAATGCAAAACCGTCAGCCTGCGAGGTAGGTAGTGATGTCAGACCATAATGAAATAGCGAATCGTCTTGTGCGCGAGCGCGAGGCCGTAGAAAAAATCTATCAGGCGTTTAGCCTGCAAAACCCGGATCTGCTCGATGAAGCGGTGACGCCAGACTGGCAGGATATTCCGCTGGCTCCCGGCCAGGCAGCCGGGCCGCAAGGGCTAAAACCCATCATCAGAAGCTTTATCGCGGCTTTTCCCGATGTGCAGATTGTCATTCAGGATCTGATGCAGCTTCCCGGTAAGATTGCCGTTCGCGCGGAGATTACCGGGACGCATCAGGGAACGTTTATGGGGATGGAAGCGACGGGGAAATTTGTGCGCATCCGTTTGCATGAGATGCACGAACTTAACGGTGAGCGCGTGACAAAAACCTGGCATATGGAAGACTGGCTCGGGCTGTTTATGCAGTTGGGCAAGACGCCTTCTCTGCCTTAAGCGCAAAAAAATCCACGCCGTAGCGTGGATTTTTGCTTTTATGGGGATCAGAAGTTGATGTTCGCCGTCACGCCGCCGACAAAGGCGTCATCAACCTGGCTGACTGCGCCCGGTGCGGAAATGTATTGCAGGTTCGGGCGAATTTGCAGCCATTTCGTCGCCTGAATGTTGTAATAGATTTCGTAGTCGTACTCGGAACCGTCCTGAATCGGCAGATAGGCCAGGCTGTTGTAGTCCGTCTCACCGTTGAAGCGGTTCTCGTCGTCCAGCAGGCGGGTGTAGGAGGAGTTGATATGGATACGGCCTGCGCCGATACCAATTTCATCCTGCGGACGCGCGTCAAACGGCCCTTTCCACGTCAGCGCAATCGACTGATAGTTGTCGGTTTTTGACGTTTTGTGATCGTTCATCACCGCCTGAACGGTCAGCGTAATACCGCGATCGCTGGAGCCGCCCTGCGCGGTCAGTTGTTGCTGGGCGAGGATATAGCCGCCGTAAGAGTGGGCGGTATCCTGATAACTGCCATCGCGCCATGAGCCGTAAACATTATCGTTGGTCGAGGAGTAGTAGTAACCAAGACGATAATTCCCCGGCAGTTTGTCCGCGCCGAGCAGCGGTTTCCAGCCCAGTTCTACCGGAACCAGGTTACCTTCGGTCGGGTTGAATTCAAAACGGAAACCGTCACCGCGATCATAGTTATACGGGTTCTGGTTGTAGAAACCGACCTGCATAAAGACTTCCGGCGTGAAGTTAATACGCACGCGACCGCCCCACTGGGAAACCGGCCAGTTGTACCAGTGATCGCCGCGCCAGTTACCCGCCTGGCCGCTGCCGAACGCCAGGTTCTGGAACTTACTGTCGAAATTATCGAAATCTTCGCCTACGGTCACACGCCCGGCTTTCACATCCAGCACATCGTCAAAGAAGCCTTTACGTAGCCAGAACTGTGTCAGACGCCAGGTCTGCCCGCGGCCGTACACTTCCTGCGGGGAAGAGAGCATGCCGGTACGCGGATCGGCCACTTGATCGGCGACATTCTGCCCGTCACGGTTAGTGATGGTTAACTGGAACTCGGCATCCTGCCAGTTGAGCAGTTTTTGCAGATCGAGATTAACGCCGAACACCTGCTGATCGCTGTAGCGCGCCGTCGTTGAGGTGTTATAGCCGCCAGCCAGGTTTGATGCGGCTTCCATGGTGTAATTCACCTGGAAATCGACACCCTCTTTCTGTAGCTCGGTGCGGGTTCCGCCCCAGTCACCAAACATCCACGGGGAATCGGCGCTGAAGGCGTCCGCCGCATGGGCAAGGCTGGGTTGCAGACAAAGGAATAAGGCTCCGGCTAAAGCAGATATTACAGGTTGTTTCACCACTGTTTTTATATATTTCATAATGTTTGTTCTTAGGCAAGGGGAGTTGTTCGGAATTTTGAGTGTAATAACTGCAAATTCTGAGTTTTATAAATTTGTGCGAGTAAAATTATCTTGCCAAAAAAATATGATCGTCAGCACAAAATTAGCTTCACAGTATTTTCATTTGCTATTTTTAGTGAATGACTTTGCGTAAGCCGTGCCGAAATAACCCTCAACCCGGCGGCAAAAAAAGAGGAATAAAGCGCCTTTCTGCCCGGTATATCTCTTACAAATAATTCGCGTGGGTGAAAAAAAACGTTAGCGGACCCGGGAAGGCGGCGTCGAAAAGCGTTTTTTAAACTGCTCCGCAAATCGTGCATAAGAGAGATAGCCGCACTGTTCTGCGACCCATTGCAGGGTGAAGGAGGTGGTTTGCAGCAGGAACATCGCATGCATCATACGTGTTTCCAGCAGCAGTGTTTCGAAGCGGGAATGTTCATCCGACAGTCGGCGTCTTAATGTTGATTCACTCATCGCCAGCCGTTTTCCCGCCTCTTTCACCGTCCAGTGTTGCTCCGGCGCTTTTTGCAATAATTCCCGGAGTTGCAGGGTGACAGAGCGTTTCGCCAGCGGTAAAAAACAGTGGCCGTGCTCCGCCAGCACCAACAGCAGATCCAGCAGCCGTAACGTCAGGCGGTTATCATCAAGTTCCGGTCGGTTTAGGCTCGCCTGTAAAGTAAAAAGCGAATCGATAAGTGCTTTCTTCAACGGAATAACGGCGATTTCAGTAACAGAACTGGTGCGGGAAATAACGTCGGTATAGCGTTTGGCAAACTCGCGAATAACGTTTGCTGAGATCGTCAGAAATAATGACTGGAAAGGCTGACCATCACCGTCAGGATATTTTTCAATATCGATACAGGTATCTTGTGCGATAAGACATGCGCGCGTTGATGGCGTCAGAATTTGCGCTGAATGACCTGTATGCAGAACCAGCGAACCTGACAAAATAATAATCAGGGTGGCCTGCGGAAAATAAAAATCCTTTGTGCTCTGGCTATTGCGCAGCAGCGGTCGGGAGAGTGAACAGAGATTATCCCGATGGATTAAACGCGGTGCGGAAAAGAAGCTGCCCCCGGCGGGCTGGATATTCAGCAGCTCATGTGATTCTTTTTCTACCATCGGGGGCTGAAGCATAGTGGAACCTTGATTAACGAACCGTCGGGTTAAGCGAGTAGAGTCCGGTCAATTCAGCTTGCGCCAGGACATTCACCGATTCTATGGCTTTACGGACATTTTGTCCTGTCAATGCGCCATCAACCGGCAGGCTGGCCACATCCAGCGCATACAGCGTAAACACGTAACGATGGACGATTTCATCATTCCACGGCGGGCACGGGCCATCGTAGCCATAATAGTCGCCGCTCATCTGCGCATCGCTGGCAAACCACAGCGAATAGTCGTTTATGCCGTGGCGATAACCTGTTGGCAAGCTGGCGAGCGTTTTTCCTTTTGGCGTCACGCCGGAAGAGAAAGCCGATTCTGCCAGTTCCTGCTGCGTGACGGGAATATCCAGCAAAACCCAGTGATAAAAATCGATGCGTGGCAGCGTGCTGGAAACCACGCGCCCCTCCTGATTAACATCATCGCCGCGGGAAGGAACATCCGGATCGTGGCATAGCAATGCCAGTGATTTCGTCCCTGGTGGGATCTGATCCCAGGCAAGATGCGGGCTGGCATTCTGCGACAACGTAATATGCCCCTCGCTGGCGGGCACGGCGAAGGCGTTTTTTCCGGGAATAACATCACCATTACTGAAGTTCTGGCTGAACAGTTTCATCTCTGCATCCTTATCTCACGTCGCGGGAAAGCGATATGTTACCCCGTGGCGGATTTCAGACAGCAACATATCCAGTCAATTGGCGTCCATATCCGGTCAAAATGACAGTATCAGGCGCAAAAAAGTGACGGACAAACGCCATGTTGTCCGTCACCAGGAGGAGCGTTAACCGGTAAGGCGATTTCCGCCCTTATCGGATGCGCTGCGGTTAGTTGAAGTGAATACCGTCATAAGTGATGCTGCAACAGGCAACATTGCTGACCCGGACGCTGAAGCCCGCTGTACCGGAAGCAACCGTACTGGTCGCGCTGATGGTTGCCGTTCCGTTAGCATCCGTCGTGGTCTGGGTTGTCGACAAGGTCATCGGATCCGTTGTGCTCAGGGTTAGCGTCTGACCGGCGACAGGTTGCCCGTTATCGGGGCGAATCAACTTCACCGCGAAGACGTTCTGATCCACGCCGTTAGCCGGAGAATAATCCGTGATCATCCTGAACATGCTTTGCAGCATGAGGAAATTCACCGGACTTGTCGCTTCGTTACCATTATCCAGAGAAGCGATAACCGTATTTTTTATCGCTGCAAGCGATACCACTTCTGTTCTGGCTTTACCATTGGCATTGGTCGTCGCCTGGGTGCCCAGCACCTGGCTGAGCGTATCCTGGGTTTTAAAAGTGATGTTAACGCCAGCGATTGGATTTCCTTTGATATCCAGCACGGTGGCTTCCACTTCATCCTGATCCACGCCGTCTCTCAATGCATTGTCTTTGGTGGTCATCAGGTTAACCTGCGCCCGCGCCACACGGGATTCGAACTCCACATCAACCTGGCGGCGGGTGCCGTTGTCCAGCGTTGCCGTTACCGTACTGGGGCCGTCCTGAATATTGGTCAGGTCGACCGTTACAGCGCCATTGCTGTCTGTCGTCACGGTTGATGCTGAAGCCACTGCGCCATTATTCGCCGTGATGGTAACGTTCTGTCCAGCCTGTGGCTTACCGTTGTTGTCGGTGACCACTATTCGCACGCTGTTTTTGTCGCTGCCATCGGCCAGCGCATTATTGCGCGTGACGGTCATGCTACTCACGATATAGCTGATAACCGGCGTAAAGTGGGTATCCACCGACGTTGTGGTGCCATTGCTTAACGCCGCCGTTACCGTCGTGGTTCCTGCGGCGGTATTGGTCAGCGTGGCCCAGGCCAGCCCGTCTGCCCCCGTCGTTCCGGTCACCGTCGTAACCTGCGCGCCCTTGTTGGCGGTGAAGGTCACGCTTTCTCCGGCAAGGGCATTGCCGTTACCGTCGGTCACTTCCACCTGTACGGCGTTGGCAGAATTACCATCGGCCAGCGCATTATTGCGCGTGACCATCATGTTGTTCATCATCGCGCTGGTTGACGACGTGAAGGTAGTTTTTACTGACGTTGCTGCACCACTGGCCAGCGAAGCGGTGACGATGGTGCTTCCCGGCAGGGTACTGGTCAGCGTCGTCTCTACAACCCCGTCTGCGTCAGTTGTTCCGCTGCGCGTGACGATTTTCGCCCCGTTACTGGCGCTAAAATTGACGGTCTGCCCGGCAAGCGGGTTGCCGTTACCATCGGTCACTTTTGCCTTCACGGCGTTGGCGGCGGCGCCATCGGCCAGCGCATTATCACGGGTAACGATAAGATCGCTGCCCTGGATGGTGGCGACCGGCGGGTTCACCGTCACCTCTGTGCTGGCACGGTTTGATTTGTTGTCCTGGTTATCCCAGGCCACGGCGCGAATAGGCCAGGTGTTGTTGCCGCTCTGCCACGGTGGGAGAACAACGGTGGCCGTGGTCGTGCCCGTCACATTAATTTTACCGCCAGCGGCCAGCAGCTCTGGCGCATCCCACTCGACGCGTTTCACCCCGTATTTTGCGGTGACGATGGCGTCCAGCGCGATCGTTTCGCCGGCATTGCCGCTTTGCCTGGCCGGTAACGCCAGCGTAATCATCTCCTGCTTACGGTAATCAAGCACAATCGCATTGTTACGTTCGACCAGATCGTGACGGCTTCCGGCCAGGCTACGCATGATACGAACCGCATCCGGATTAAGCTGCTCGCGCAGCGAAACGCCCGGCTGATAACGTAACATCAGCGAGAAGCGGGTATCGCTGATGCCGCTGCCAGTCTGATAATCCACCCCCGTTGTCAGCAGTGGAACGGGCGTCCAGCTCAGCCCTGCTGTAATCGCCCGCGGGTTATTTTGCCGGTTGTTCTTATCAACCAGCGCCACGTGACTTCCCCGATACTGCTCATACACCAGACGGCCGCCCAACTGCGGATAATCAGGCAGCCAGGCTTCGGCGCGAATGTCCCAGCCGTCCGCCGGGCGTTCATCGTAATTGGCGAAATCCCTGGACTGATGCCAGCCCGTGAGGCCGAAATAGCTGTTCGCGCTGAGTTTGAGGTAGTCGGTCCAGGCTTCAGCCCCGAAACCCGCGCGGCGGTTGCTGCCGGTGAAGTCGTTATCCAGGAACAGATTAGCGCCGTACATCCAGCTGCCGTAGAGCGTTCGCCATCCGAGCCCCAGGTTGCCGGTCTGCCGCCCCTCTGGCGCACGATATCCGAGCTGCGCAAACAGGATATTCTTCGGGCCATCATAAAGTGGCAGCAAGAAATCTAACGCGCTATTGCCCAGGTTCCCTTTGGTATCAACGTTCAGTTGTACGCGAGCGGTGCCGAACTGTGAGAGCCAGGCCTGCACTTCACTGTTAGCTGCGCCGGAAAAATGGCCCAGCGCCAGGTTTTTCAATGCCCCGGACTGGTCATCTGCTTGCAGTGCTGCGCCAGTGGCCATCGTGGCAACAGAAAAACGGTTTTCCGTGTTGTTTTGGCTGTCGGTGGTTAAAGAGGGAGTGGGCAGAGCAGCGTGTGCCAGCGGATGCCAGACAGGTAATAGCTGCGTCAGTATCAGTAATCCCGAGGTGGTTTTTTTAATATCCATCAATAATGACTCCATTCCTTGCGGCAGGTGTCCCTAAGAAATAATTATTCATCCCGGTAGTAAAAAGCGCAGTAATCATCCAGTTTGTACTCTATTTCCCGGTTATTTTTCTAACGGCTCTGGAATTTACACCATCTCCGGATTGAATTAAGAAGATAGAATCCTAAAAATGGCGTGGATCGCTGATAAATAATTTTGTGTTATCACGATAAATTATTATATGTTTTTCTTGTCTGGTGACTGGAATATAGGTGGTGACTTTTTTTGAAGAGGTTTTTTGTATTTGTGGATGCGTGTTTTTTTAAAGATTAAGCGTATTTTCTATTTTTAATGAAGATATTTCCCTCTCTGTTTCATTGGGCGGAGGCAAAAAGATAACCGCAGCGGCATCACGGTAGCGGAAGATTTTACGCTCTGTCGCTTATCTTCTGCGCAGATCCCGCTATGCTCTTGTGTCTGGTTGAGGTATGGCAACGGCTTCAGGAGGAAAGAAAATGGGCGTGCAGCAAAACATCCGCAGTATTTTAAATGAACTGGCGCAAAATGCGCAGAGCATTGATAACGCGCAAGCCGGGCAGCTTATCGCGCATATCAGAAAAGCGGGCCATATCTTTTTGCAGGGCGCCGGGCGGAGCGGCATTGCTATCCGTGGTTTCGCCAACCGGCTTTTGCACCTTGGTTTTTCCGTCAGCGTGGTGGGGGAAATGTCTTCGCCGCACAGTAAACCGGGGGATTTATTGATTATCGGTTCCGGTAGCGGCGAAACCGGCAGCCTGAAAAGCCTGGCGCAAAAAGCGGTGGAAAGCGGGGTGGATGTGGCGCTGATTACCCTGAACGCCGACTCTTCCATAGGCCGCATGGCAAACTGCGTACTGGTCTTGCCGGGCACAGCAAAAACAGAGAATGCGCGCATTGAAGGTGCGTTTTCCCAGCCGATGGGTTCTGCTTTCGAGCAGCTCTGTTTTATTACCTGTGACGCGATTATTCTTGAACTGATGGCGCAGCTTGGCGAATCCAGCAACAGCATGTTTAAACGGCACGCTGATTTTGAATAATGATACGGAGCGCGTTGCGCTTCGTTAATACATTTTCCCGCTTCCGATTATTTGCGTGATGACGGTCGTAAATTCTTTATTCTGTTTTGAGCTGACTTGGTGATATTAACATTTCATTATATGATGGTATTTATTTTCGGAGCCAGACAATGAATCGTCACGAACTTATACTCCGCGCCGCCAGAACCTGCATGATAGAAAAAGGCTTTCATAATGCCTCCATTAAAAATATCGCGGCCTGCGCTAATGTCAGCGCCGGGCTTATCTATCGCTATTTTGCAAATAAAGACAGCATCATTGAAGCGCTGGTGACCGACATTGTTAATAATATGCGAAGTCACATAAATGACAAACCCCGGCATGATGAGAATCAGCCGTTAGATATATTCCAGGAATCTGCTTTCTGGGCGGATTTGCAGGATAATATCTTTATGCTGATGGATATCGCCTCCGCTGCGATCCGCAACGAGCGCTATAAAAAGCTGGTGACGGAGGCGCACAACGCCTTGCAGGATGATATCGTTCGGCGCGAGAAACAGCGACACCCGGCAATGGATGAGTCGATTATTCGTACCCGCCATTATGTCATCACCATGCTGCTGGATGGCGTCATTGTGCAGTGCGGCAGAAAAGGCTATGTCATCGACGACGAATTACGCCAGATGATTAATGCGATTTTGCATAATCTGGTGCATGCGAAATAATTTAGTCTCCTTCAGGCGTTCGGGTTGCTAAAAATCAACGTATTAAGACGCAGCAGCTCATTTTCATTGAGTTGCTGATCGTAAACCACCCGACAAATAAAGCCATCGATAATAGTCAGTAGCAGACGAATTTGTGCCCGGCTAAACGGTTGCTGCGTTTCTCTATTCAGGAGTTCGGCGTTTCCGGCAAGATAACTAATGGTTCGTTCTTCTTCATCAGTTAATATTTTGCGCACCTGTTCATTTCTTGAGGCTTCCGAATAGCTTTCCAGTAATAACGCGTGTTCGCGCTGACTCCAGCCGGACCAGAAAGCGGATTCAATATTAAGAAGATCGCTCAGCGTCGTATCAGATCGTAGCTGGCGAAATAAAAACGCTCGCCATTGGGCCGCGACACTTTTTACCACCTCATTAATCAGCGCCTCTTTACTGTGAAAATCACGATAAAGCTGGCCCGCGCCATAACCCGACCGGCTGAATAACTCGGCCATACTGCACCCGTGAAAGCCGTGCTCGCTGAAACAGGCTTTTGCCGCTTCAATGATTATTTGTCGGCGTTCATTTACGCGTTGCTCTTGTTTGTTTGTCGCCAAAATAAGTTACCTGCGGACGGGTAAATATTGCTCCTGTGGCCGCTTTGCCTGTCCACAGGAGCATTAAGGTTAAAGGCCAGCCGGCCGTGGCACTTCAATGTACTCATCATCGATATTGCGCTGGTAATAGTGGCCATCTTTTACGTAATAGCGTTTGCCGTTGTAGTCCAGCACCGACATCGCGCCGCCAGAAGGTCTGTCGACCACCACATAACGACCATCCTGTTTTTGATAATAGAGACCATTCAGCAGGTAGTAGGTTAATCCACCAATCACGATCAGTTCCGCCGCAGGCGGTAAGATGGTCAGGGGCGCATTATCGCGCGGCAACGCGGGGCCTGGGCGGTGCGGATCGCCAAAAGGTGCCGCTATTGTACTGAATGAAAGACTCAGTAAGACGAATAAGGTGCAGGTGTGTTTTTTCATGGTTGCCTTTCCCGGTGTGTCACAAGTATCGAACAGACTCTCTTTACACCCGGCAGAGCATTCTTCTACCGGGTGCTTACACAGTGTCTTAACGCTGCTGCAGTGCTGCCGTTTTCTCTTCCAGCCCTGTACCGCCACCCATCACTTTATACAGCGTTATCAGGTTGGTGTAATACTCCTGCTGCACGCTGACCAGCGAGGTTCTGGCCGTGTATAACGTGCGCTGGGCATCAAGCGCGTTCAACCAGGTATCCACACCATTGCGGTAACGCAGATACGCCAGCCGGTAATACTCTTCGGCCGCTTTGGTATAGTTTTTCTGCGCGGTGAGTTGATCGTTAATCGTACCGCGCCGCGCCAGCGCATCGGCCACTTCCTGGAAGGCCGTCTGCACCGATTTCTCATAGGCCGCTACGTAGTACTCCTTCTGCGCCTTGGTGTAGTTCAACTGCGAAATGTTATAGCCACCAGTGAAGATGGGCAGCGAAATACTTGGCGAGAAGGACCACACCCCGGCGCCGTGTTTAAACAGTGACGACAGGTCGCTGCTTGCCGCGCCGCCGCTGGCGGTCAGCGAGATGCTTGGGAAGAAATTCGCCCGCGCTGCCCCAATGCTGGCATTGGCCGATTTCAGATTATGCTCGGCTTCCAGCACATCCGGACGATTCAGCAGCACGTCGGAAGAGATGCCCGCCGGGATCTCTTTGAACGCATTTGCCACCGCATCAATGTTTTCCGGGATCAGGTTATCCGGCACGGCCCGCCCAACCACCAGATCGAGGGCGTTTTTATCCTGCGCCACGCTGGTCTGGTATTTCGCCACATCGGCGAGCGCCGAATGGTACGTTGTGGCGGCGGAAGAGACATCTACCATTGACGCAGTGCCGTGACGAAGCTGCGCCTGGGTGACTTCCATCGATTGCCGCGCGCTTTCGGCAGTCTCTTTCGCAATGGTCAGATTGCTTTTATCCGCCGCCAGCGTCAGCCAGTAATCCACCGTGTTGTAGAGCACCGTCAGACGCGTACTGCGCGCCCCTTCGACGGTACCCAGCCAGGTTTCATACTGCTCGCGCGTCAGGCTCTGGTTTTTGCCAAACAGATCCAGCTCAAACGAGCTGGTGCTGGCATCGCCTTCATAGCTGGAACTGACAGACGTCCCGCTGCCGGTGTTGTTGAGCGAGCGGGAACGGGTGCCGGTCAGCTCCGCGTTAATGGTCGGGAAGAGGTTCGAACGCTCTTCGCCATACTGCGCCCGCGCGGATTTCACGCTGGCGACTGCTTCCCGCAGGTCGCGGCTGCTGTCGAGCGCCATCGCCACTACCTGGCGCAGGCGGTCATCGAGAATGTACTGCTGCCAGTCGATATCGCGATAGTTATTCCCCTGAGTGCCTTTCAGGGAGGCATAGGCCTCCCCGGCAGGAAGCTGGCCACTGACCGGCGAGGTTGGCCTGTCATAGTGGGGATCCAGCGAAATACAGCCCGCTAACAGAAACGGTACGCATGCTGCTAAAAGTCTTGCTGACATCTTATTCTCCTGATTTTTCTGTCGTTTCGCGCACTGCTTTGTACTCCTCCGGCACGGAAGGGAATACGCGTCTGACCAGCACGAAGAACAGAGGAACAAGGAAAATGGCCAACAAGGTGGCGGCGATTGTCCCCCCGATAATCCCCGTCCCGATGGCGATTCGACTGTTAGCGCCCGCGCCGGTTGAGATAGCCAGCGGCAGTACACCGGCGGTGAACGCCAGCGATGTCATGATGATCGGGCGTAAACGCGTGCTGGCCGCGTGAATCGCCGCCGCCACCAGGTTTTCGCCTCGCCGGTAGTTTTCCTCGGCGAATTCCACAATCAGGATCGCGTTCTTCGCCGACAGGCCGATGATGGTCAGCAGCGCCACCTGGAAGTAGACATCGTTCTCCAGCCCGCGCAGCGTAATGGCTAACAGGGAACCAAATACCCCGAGCGGAACCACCATCATGACCGAGAAGGGCACTGACCAGCTTTCATACAGCGCCGCCAGGCAGAGGAAGACAACAATCAGCGAAATACCATACAGCGACATGGCCTGGTTCCCGGCCAGGCGCTCCTGGTAGGAGAGGTCGCTCCACGCATAGGTGGTGGCTCCACCAGGCAGGGCTTTTGCCAGTTTCTCCATGGTGTTCATCGCTTCCCCGGAACTGCTGCCGGGCGCGGACTGCCCCTGAATCTCATAGGAAGAGAGGCCGTTATAACGGGAGAGCGCATCCGCGCCATAAATCCAGTGCGCAGAAGCGAACGACGAGAACGGCACCATGGTGCTGTTGCCATCGCTGTCGGTACCGCGAACGAACCAGCTATCGATATCCTCCGGCTTGCTGCGGAAGGCTGAATCCCCCTGGATGTAGACTTTTTTCACCCGTCCACGATCCGAGAAGTCATTCACATACGTTCCGCCGATAGCTGAACTGAGGGTACTGTTGACATCGCTGACGGAGACCCCCAGCGACTGCGCTTTCACGTCATCCACATCGACCTGCACTTGCGGTAAGTCCGGCAGTGAGTTCGGGCGCACGCTGGAGAGCGTCGGATCCTTCGCCGCTTCGGCCAACAACTGGTTACGCAGTTTCAGCAGCGTATCGCGGTCGGTGCCGCCGCGCGCCTGCAACTCAAAGGTGAAGCCGTTCGACTGGCCCAGGCCGCTAACCGACGGCGGCGTCAGCACGAAGATCTGCGCATCACGGATCGAGGAGAGGTTCATCATTGCCCGCTTCGCGATCGCATCGGCGCTGTTCTCTGTACCTTTACGCAGATCCCAGTTTTTCAGCGAGATAAAGCCCACCCCGGCGTTCTGCCCGCTACCCGCAAAGCTGAAGCCATCGACCAGCATGCTGACGTTGACGTTATCTTTCTCTTTGGTCTGGAAGTAGTTCTGGATCTGTTTACGCACTTCGAGAGTGCGGTTTTCCGTGGCACCTGGCGCCAGCGTGTACTGCACCATGATGTAACCCTGGTCTTCGGTCGGCAGGAAGCCGGTCGGCAGGCGCATATACATCACTGCGCAGCCGATTAACAGCACGCTGTACAGCGCCAGATAACGGCCCGGACCATGCAGGACTTTCGCCACGCGCTGGTGGTAACGCTCCTGTATTTTCTCGTAGCTGCGGTTGAACCAGCCGAAGAAACCTTTACCGGCATTTTCATGATCGTGCGGCTTCAGCAGCGTGGCGCACAGGGCAGGGGTGAGTGTTAACGCGATGATCACCGACAGCACCATTGACGAGACGATGGTGATGGAGAACTGGCGGTAAATCACCCCCGTGGAACCGCTGAAGAAGGTCATCGGCAGGAACACGGCGGAAAGCACCATGGCGATACCGATCAGCGCTGCGGTGATCTCCTTCATCGATTTTTCTGTCGCTTGCCGTGGCGGCAGCCCTTCTTCCCGCATCACACGCTCGACGTTTTCCACCACCACGATGGCGTCATCGACCAGCAAACCGATGGCGAGCACTATCCCGAACATCGTCAGGGTGTTGATGGAGTAGCCGAAGGCCGCCAGCACGCCGAAGGTTCCCAGTAGCACCACCGGCACGGCAATCGTCGGGATCAAGGTGGTGCGCAGGTTTTGCAGGAACAGGAACATCACCACCACCACAAGGGCGATCGCTTCGGCGAGGGTTTTCACCACTTCCTCAATGGAAATTTTGACGAAGTCGGTGCTGTCGAGCGGATAGTCAATGGCGTAACCGGCAGGCATGGTACTGCGGAACTCATCGACGGTGTTTTTAACCCGTTCTGCGGTGGATAAGGCGTTCGCGCCGGAGGCCAACTGAATGGCGATACCCGCTGCCGGGTGGCCGTTGGCCAGTACGTTGGCGCTGTAATCTTCGCTGCCCATTTCAACCCGGGCGACATCGCTTAAGCGGACAACGGAACCATCGGTTTTGGTTTTCAGCACAATATTGCGGAACTGTTCCGGCGTTTGCAGACGCGAACGCGAACGCACGGTGGCAACCAGTTGCTGCTCGCCGCTGGCCGGTTGTGCCCCTAACTGCCCGGATGAGACCTGGGTGTTCTGGTTTTCCAGCGCGCTTTCCACATCGGAAGGCATCAGCGAGTAAGCGGCCAGCTTGTTCGGGTCCATCCAGATACGCATCGCATATTCCGAACCAAACACCTGCACGCGGCCCACGCCATTAACGCGCGCCAGCACATCTTCCATGTTGCTGACCAGGTAGTCAGAGACATCCGAAGAGGTACTTTTGTTGGTCTTGTCATACAGCGCCATGACCAGCAGGAAGTCGCTTTGCGCTTTCTCCACGGTCACGCCTTGCGAGGTGACCGCATCCGGTAAGCGGCTTTCCGCCTGCTGGACTTTGTTCTGCACCTGCACCTGCGCAATATCCGGGTCGGTACCCTGCTGGAAGGTAACGGTGATTTTGACCTGGCCCGTGGACGCGGTACTGGAGGAGGAGAAATAGAGCATGCCGTCCAGGCCGGTCAGCTGCTGTTCAATCACCTGCGTTACGCTGCTTTCCAGGGTTTCCGCAGACGCACCGGTATAGGTGGCGGAGATCCTGACCTGCGGCGGCGCAACATCGGGGTACTGCGCGATCGGCAGATTATTAATGCTGATAATGCCAAGCAGCATAATGACGATCGAGATAACCCAGGCAAAGACCGGGCGACGGATGAAAAACTGAGCCAGCATAATTACTTCCCTCCGTTTCCATCACTGGATTCGGTAGCGCCGACTTCCACCGCTTTCACTGTCATGCCAGCCTGCACTTTGCTGGTGCCTTCGGTAATTAACCGGTCACCGCTCTGTAACCCTTGAGTTATCAGCCATTTATTGCCGATCACCCGGTCGGTAACCACCTCGCGACTTTCCACTTTATTCTCTTTATTCACCACCAGCGCAGTGCCGTTGCCTTTGGCATCGCGCGTGATCCCTTGCTGCGGCGCAAGGATCGCTTCGCTGCGCACGCCGTTACTGACGGTAGCGCGCACAAACATGCCCGGCAGCAAATCGTGTTCCGGGTTCGGGAAGACGGCGCGCAGCGTCACGCTGCCGGTGGACTCATCAACAGAGACTTCGGTCAGCTCCAGTTTACCAGGATGCTGATACTGGCTGCCGTCATCCAGCGTCACGGTAACGGGAACCGTATTATCGCTGTTCTGCAACTGCTGTTTTTTCAGTTTCAGCAGTTGCGTGCTCGATTGTGTTAAATCGACGTAAATCGGATCAAGGGTACGGATGGTTGCCAGCGCCGTGGTCTGGCTGGCGGTGACCAGCGCGCCAGGCGTAACGGAGGAAATACCAATGCGACCGGAAATCGGCGCTCTGACTTTGGTGTAACCGAGGTTGATTTTGGCGCTCTCCACGGCGGCGCGATACTGCGCGACGGAAGCCACGTTTTGTTTGTAGGTGGCCATGGCGTCGTCCGCATCCTGACGAGATACGCCATTCTCTTTCACCAATGCGGCATAACGCTCGGCTTTCAGTTTGCTGCTGTTAACAATCGCCACTGCATTCTGCAACTGGGCGATGGCTTCATCGTAGCTTGCCTGATACGTTGCCGGGTCAATTTCGTATAGCACCTGGCCCGCGACAACATCGTCTCCTTCTTTAAATAACCGTTTCTTGATGATGCCTTCGACTTGCGGGCGAACATCAGAAACCATGGTGCCAGTGACGCGTCCTGTCAGGTCACTGAATAGTGTTACCGGTTCGGCCTTCAGCGTGACCACGCCAACTTGCATTGCCATCGCACCTGCATTCGTTTCCGGTTTTTGGTCGCAGGCGACAATCAGACATGCCAGTACGGCCACCATTATTCTTTTCAATGCCATTTGCAAACCTCAGTAATGAACGTTCATTCTCATGCGGGAGGATAGCAAAATGAAGGCGAAAAAATATACGAGGAAAAGTGAAGATATAAAGGATATTTGCTTACAGGCGGATACGTTTAAGGTGCGAAATCCATGAAAAGAGTGCGTGAAATTTCGAATGAAAGGCTGAGCCAAGGTCGCGGCCAGCGGGGAAATGCGGCGCAGCGCGCGCCGCAAAAGGCGCTATGTCAGATCGCGGAAGTTGCCGAGCCGGTAGCCGCGTTCAGCAATGGCGTATTTCAGCGACAGCGAGGTCAGCACCTCCAGTTCGGTTAAACGCGGGTAGCAATAGCTGCTCTGGCGGATGGTGTTATCGACAAACGCCGGGTGACACATCATCTCCAGCGAATCCTCGCCGCGCGCGGCTGAGGCATCCAGCTCCTGTAAAAAGAGCGCGTCAGAAATCGCCTCGCCATAAAAGCCGCTGCTGAAACCCTCGGTACTGCGAAGCCCAGCCGGCAAATCGCTGGCGGGTAATCCTGCCGGGCGATCGAGGCGCAGCGGCAACCCGCGCACGGCGGCAAACTGCGCCACAATCGGCAAGATCTGCGGGATCATATGCACATGGTGATGGCTGTCCAGATGCGTCGGTTCGCGGCCAAAAAGCGCAACAAAGCGCTGGTACTGGCTCGCCAGTTCTTCGGCGATTTCTGCGTGCGGTAATGTATCGGCTTCGGCCATTTGCCAGATCCATTTTCCCAGTTCGCCCTGCCGGGCAAGGCCGGGCATAGGCGTTAACGGCTGGCCCAGCGTCAGTACAAAGTGCATACCTACCGCAAGAGCGGGCAGTTCACGGCTCAGCTGCGCCGCATGCTCAATCGCCGCGCCGTTGACCAGCGCGGTCGTGGACGTCACCACGCCGTGACGAAAGCTCTCGACAATGCCGTAGTTTTGCCCTTTGCTGAGACCAAAATCGTCCGCGTTAACAATCAATAAGCGTTCCATAGCCGTTCCTTAACGCGGTGACGCTTTCAGCTTGCCGATGCACTCAGCAAAGTTGGGCAGCCACTTTTCATGCGCCAGCAGCATTTCACGCGCCAGCAGTTCCGCATCATGATCCGAATGCACCAGCGGGCTGAGATTGAGCGCCAGCAGCACATCGTTAAATTCACCGCTCAGCGCCGCCTTGCTGGCGGCCACTTCGAAACCTTTAATGGTGTGAATCAGCCCAAGCACTTTTTCGTCAAACTGCGTCACGCGCGGATGGGGTGTCGCGCCGTTGCGCCCGAGAATGCAGGTCATCTCGACTGCCCAGTGCGCCGGGATATTTTCTACATGTCCGTGATGCGGGATGTTCACATAGTGTTCGGCCTGCTTATCGTTATAGATGGCGTTGATCACTTCGCAGGCGGCATCGGAGTAGTACGCGCCACCGCGCTGCTCCAGTTCCTTCGGCTTCTCTTTGAGCGCCGGATCTTTATAAAGCTCAAACAGTTGCTTCTCAACCTGCTGCACCACCTGCGCCCGCGCGCCGCCTTTGTAATATTCGCCCATCTCTATCGCCAGCATCTCTTTTTGCTTGAAGTAATAGAGCAGGTAAGAGCAGGGCAGCAGATTGAGCGCGCGGATTAACCCTTCGCTAAACGGCAGGTCGAAAATGTTCTTCACCGTCGAGGCTTTCAGCCTGCCGGACGCGACGCCGTCGAGCAGTTCGGCAAAGCGCGACGTGCCGTTGACCAGCACATCTTTGATAAACACCATATGGTTGAGGCCAAACAGATCGATCGCCAGTTCGTCGCTGTCGGCAAGGTTCAGCACATCGCGGATAAACATTTTCATGCCGATGGGAATATTGCAGACGCCAATAAAACGCTTAAAACCGGTATGGCGATAAACGGCTTCGGTGACCATTCCGGCCGGGTTGGTGAAATTGATAACCCACGCGTTCGGGCAAATCGCTTCCACATCTTTAATAATGTCGAAAATCACCGGAATGGTGCGCAGCCCTTTAAACAAACCGCCCGCGCCGTTGGTCTCCTGCCCCAGATAACCGTGGCTGAGCGGAATCCGCTCATCGAGTTCGCGCGCTTTCAACTGACCGACGCGCAGTTGTGTGGTGACAAAATCTGCGCCCTGCAATGCTTCCCTGCGGTTCAGCGTTTTATAGACTTTCAGCGGTACACCCGCTTTTTCCACCATGCGCTGGCAGAGCGCAAAAATAATATCCAGCTTCTCTTGCCCCTCTTCGACATCGACCAGCCATAATTCAGAAACCGGTAATTCATGGTAGCGCTTAATAAAACCTTCCAGTAATTCCGGGGTGTAGCTACTCCCGCCGCCAATGGTGACGACTTTTAATTTCTGGCTCATAAATTCTCCCTTGAATTCGGTCATGAATGACAGCGGGCAATGAAACGCGCCCGTCACCTTACTGATTGATTTCCGTTAATCGCTTGCGATAGTTATTGGGCGTAAATGAGGTCATTTTTTTGAAAGTTTTGATAAATAAGCTGGGGCTGCTGTAGCCAGCCTCCCAGGCAATATCCGTCACCGAATAGTTGGTCATTTCCAGCTGCTTTTTCGCAAAATCGATGCGGATTTCATTAATAATCTGCATCGGTGTTTTGCGGTAATAGCGGCGGGTGGCGCGGGTCAGATACTCCTGGGATTTGCCCGCCAGCTGGATCATATTTTCCAGCGCATTTTCGCCAAACTGCGTTTTATCGTGCATCGTTTCGACGGTGGTTTTCAGCCATTGCGGAACGTCATCCATGACCGGCTCTTCCCGGTAGTGGCGCAGCCGGTTAATCACGTAGAACGTGACGGCTTCGATAAACTCATCCAGCCCGTTTTCGCGGAAATTCAGCGAAGCGATGACCGTTTCGACATAGGCCATAAAGGCATTGCTGGTGCGATAGGCCTGCGAAGCGACAAAGCAGAAGGGCAGCAGCGCCAGATAGTGCTGTTCAAAGAACGGCTTGCTGATGCCGACATTCAGAATGCGCGTCGCGCCGAACGCGTAAAAACTTTGATGGTGCGAGCCGAGCGGGATAAACACAAAATCGCCGCGCTCCAGCAGCACACGTTTTCCGTTGATCACCTGGTAGTAACGGCCGGTGAGAACCAGTGTAAATTCATAGTAATCATGCTGATGCAGCCCGCTCGCGCTCTCGGTTTTGTTGTAGATAAACACATGGAAATTTTTACCGTTGAAGAGCTGCTGCTCGCGAACCGTTTTAATTCCCTGCGTGTTGATCTGTGGCTGCATGGTTAACTCCTTACGCGTTTTACATCGGGCGGTGGCTTAAGGATAAGCGCACTTACCTCAAGCCACCGCCCTGGCTTCAGAACTTCAGCGCCGCGGCGATATCTTCTTCGCTCTCTTCCTGATCAATCACGTTCTGCGCTTTGTTGGCGATCGGTGGAATAATGCCGCTGTAATAGGCCAGCAGGGTGATGGCGGCGAGGATCGGTTGCACCAGAATAAACGGGATAAACATCACCGGGTTCATGATAATCGGCAGGCCGAACAGAATCGGTTCGTTAATCTGGAACAGGCCGGAAGGCAGCGCCAGTTTCGCCACCTGGCGATAATCCGCCCGCCGGGAGGCGAAGAAGATGGCGATAATCAGCCCGAGCGTCGCGCCGCTGCCGCCCAGAAAAATGTACGAATCCAGCATCGGCTTGGCCCAGACATGGAACGTTTTGCCAGCGGCCAGCGCCGCATCAACGGAGCCGTACTGCTGATAAACGGCGATATTTTCCAGCGCCCACGGCGTCATAATGCCGCTGTCCAGCGCGGTCAGCGCCAGCGAACCGTGAATACCAAAGAACCACAGCAGCGGCACAAACAGCACGTACACCCAGCCGACAATACTGCCGAGCGAGGCCAGCGGCGTGGAGATGGTATCCATAATCAGCTGGTGGAAGTTGGTGCCGAAATGCGTCAGCGCCCAGGCGACAATGCCCATCAGCGACAGAATAATAAAGCCGGGGATCAGCGCGGAAAACGAACGCGCCACCGAAGCGGGCACGCTCTCCGGCAACGTAATCACCCAGTTGCGCCGCACAATAAAGGTAAACAATTCGGCGACTACCAGGCCAATAATCATCCCGGAAATAATATTCGCCCCGCCTAACCAGTTTGCGCCAACGGCATAAGCTTCGCCGACGCTATAAGGTGTGACGGTCATAAAAGCGGCAATGGATAATAACCCGGCGGCCAGCGCATCAACTTTGCGTTCTTCCGCCAGCGCCATACCAATAAAGAACGGCGCCATTAACGACATAATGCCCAGCGTGCCGTTATAGACGTTGCCGCCAATACCTTTTAAACCGTTGAGCGTTTCAATGGCCGAGGCATCCAGGCGGATGCCTAACGAATAGAAAAACGATCCTTCGCCAAAACTTAAAAATACGTTATTAATTAAAACAAACATCGCACCCGCGAGCGTTAATGGCATTAAACGAATAAAGCCATTTTTAATCGCATTAACGTGAGGCTGTTTTCCTAATTTAACCGCAAAAGGAAGAAGTATCTTTTCAAGTGAAGCAATCGCATTACTCATAGAAAAATACCCTTAAATACCGCAACAGGTTATTGCGGCGCAGTGTGAGGGAATAACTCAGTAATAAGAGACGTTAATTATTGGCGGCGGCCTGTTTAATGGCAGCGACGGCCGCTTTCAGCACGCCCAGACCATCAACTTTGCCGTACAGCAGCGAGTCAATCACTTCGACTGGTTTATTCGGCAGCAATTGTTGAATGTCCGCTAACTTCCACGCAATTTGCGGGCCGAGCAATACCACATCCGCCTGCGGCCCCTTTTCTGCGGCCAGAGACTCAGAAAATGCTTCAATAATGACCGGTACTTCATATTTTTCCGCCTGCGCACGCATCTTTGACACCAGCAGCGACGTTGACATACCCGCTGAACAAAACAGATAAATACGTTTTTTTTCCATTATGCGTCCCTCAATATGCGATTTTCTGTCGGCCAGATCCTATGCAGGCTGCGTTAGGGCTTCCTGCAATGGCTGCCCCGCGAAGCGGGAGAACTTTTTTCTGCGTCCGAAACAAGTATAAGGCACGCTTCCGGCTTAGGATATTTCTCAACTTGCCAAAATTGTCTGTGGTTGACCTGGCGCTATGTTCATCTTCACATTTTCGTAAATAGATCGTTAAAAATTGTGCTTTGGTGATGAGAGGGGCGGTGGCAGGAGAGGAAATGCCCCCAGGCCGGGGGCAGGCGTGCATCAGAAGTCGTAGCGCAGGCGCACGATATTCATGTCGCTCAGGTTGTCGCTGCTGGAGGTAAACACGTGTTCGTAATCGACACGGAAACCATAATCCAACTGGAAAGTCACACCGACGCCGTTATCAATACGCTGATAATCGCGACCAGTGGTGTATTGCAGACGGTCGCCCATCACGTACGGCTGAACATATTTAAGCGCGTACTGGCCCACCGGGATTTTATAACCGGCAAAGTATTCAATCCCCCACGCATCGCCCGCGAAGTAGTTTTGCACGTCGGATTTTTTGGTCAGCAGGAAGTTCTGATACCAGCCGCCGCCGAAGGAGAAGGTCCAGTTATCCGGCGTCCAGCTCAGCGCGGTACCGAGGATGTTCTGATCGTAGTTTTTGCTGTCGTCCGTTGATGGCAGGCGCATTTCCGCACGGGTGTAGTTCCACGCCGTACCCCATGTCAGGGTATCGGTCAGGTGATAATCGACACCCAGTGAACCGCCGCCTTTACGTTTGTAACGCGTGCCGTTGCCCGGCAGATAGTCGGAATCATTGAACAGGTAAGAGACATAAATATCCGCGTCGCCAACGGTTTTCTTATATTTGAGCATATTACGTGAGCGATAAGAGCCGTCGTAGTCGCCGTTGATACCGTTGCCCGGCGCCTGGGCCTTCATGTCGTAATCCCAGATATCAGTTTTCGCACCCACGACATCGTAATAAATACTGTTCTGCTGACCGTAGGTGAGCGTCCCCCAGGTTTTACTTTTCAGCCCGGTGTAGAGCATACGGCGGGTCGTATTTCGTGTGCCTTCGGCATAGTGATTATCCCAGTCAAAAAGTGCCGGAATGTTCACGCCGAGTTCGTAATAGTTAATCCAGCTAATATCATCAAACAGATAGTAGTCGGAGGAGAAACGAAAACGGGTACCGCCATCGTAGCCGTTACGTTTGTACGAGCCTTTGTCGCTGTTGCCCATCGCGTTATCGAACTGCGGGCGGATAGACCCCCCGACGGTAAAGTTCAGACGGCTCAGCGGGTCGTCGGCCTGTGGATCCTGTTTCAGCAGAGTAATTTCTGCCTGCGCTGCGAAAGACATCAATGCCACTGCTGCACCGATCGAGGCTGTCAGCATTTTTAATTTAGTATTCATTTATTTTTCCTCGGGAATGCTACTCACTATTAGCGCGGGCATAGTAATTTACGAATATGACAGTTCTGTTTCCAAAATTAGAGATTCGTGCGCTTAATTTATTTAAATGTATATAAACGTAACGTCTGGTTTCTGTTTTTTATATTTGTCTGAATACATGTCTGGCGGTAATTTTTCTCGCTTTAAAGAAAAAAAGCTCGTTTTGCTAATAATGATATGTGCCCATAATAAAGGCACAGATTGTTAAGCGTTTTGTTGCTGACAGAGAGTAAAACGTGCGGACAATAATGAGATCTGGTAGTACTAACGCGCTTGAAATATCTTACCGAACAGTCATGTTCGGTTTTTTTTTGCCTGAAATGTTTCGCGGTGGGGCGAGTGAAATAGTTATTCCGCAGCGATCTGTTAAATCTCCCAAATAAATATTTAGCCGCCGGAGAGCGGCGGCTAAAACTCAGCGGTTAAAGACGTTGCGGCCAATTTCAACGGCCTGTTGTAACGCCGCTTCCGCGCTGCCGAGATCCGGCAGCATCAGCGTGGCATTGGTCAGCACCGGCGCGCCGCAGTAATCAAAAATCCCGTGCGCGATTTGCGTGTTCCACGATTGCGCATAACCATGCTTTTCGAAGGTGCGGCGGTCGGCACCGCCCAGCGCCACAAGATGGATTGGCAAATGGCCGAGCTTTTTAATCACTTTACCTTCACCACTATCCGCATAGGCCCAGCCGTTACTAAAGACGCGATCGATCCAGCCCTTTAACAGCCCCGGCATTGTCCACCAGTAAATAGGAAACACCAGCACCAGTGCATCGGCGTTAGCGATACGCGCCTGTTCGGCGAGTACATCGGCGGGCAGCGGCGCGGTTTGATTGAAGGCGGCGACATCTGCTTCTGAAAAGCGCGGGTCAAACCCTTCTCGCGCCAGGTCGGCGATTTCCGCGCAGTGTTGCCCCTGCTGGCGAATACCTTCCGCGACTGCCTGCGCCAGAGCGTGCGTTAATGAACTCTCCAGCGGGTGCGATACCACGATCAAAGCGTGCATATGAAACCTCCTCGGTTGCCATCCGCGATGAACGGACGTAATCTTATATACCATTAGTAACCTACCAATAGTAAGTTACCTTTGGTATATAACCTTGTCAACGGAGAAAGAGGATGACCGCAACAGGCACACGGCAGCGACTCACGCGGGAAGCGCGTTTTACTCAACTGGTGGCGGTGGCCTGGCAAATCATTCGTGATGAAGGCACGGAAGCGCTGACGCTCAGCCATCTTGCTGAACTCGCCGGTGTCACCAAGCCCGTGGTTTACGACCATTTCACCAGCCGCTCTGGTCTGCTGGCGGCGCTGTATCGTGAATACGATCAGCGGCAGAACCAAAAAATGGATGATGCGCTGCGCACTACCAAAGCCGAACTGGCGCCACGGGCGACGGTGATCGCCACCGCCTATATCGAATGCGTACTGCTGCAAGGGCGTGAAATGCCCAGCGTACTGGCAGCGCTGGCGGGCACGCCGGAGCTGGAAAAAATCCGCCAGGAGTATGCCGCCGATTTCATTGAGAAGTGCCGCGCACTGTTCACGCCATTTTGCGTAAAACCGTTACGTGATGCTGCCTTGTGGGCCATGCTCGGCGCGGCGGAAGGGCTGTCATGGGCGGCGGTGCAGGGCGCCATCACCGAGGCGCAAGCCAAAGAGGAGCTGAAAGCGGTGATTATGGCGATGGTGCAGGCCAGCGTATAACGCGGATTTTTCGTCCTGGCGCGTTGCTTGCATTAACCCGGCATGACTTCCGGGGAGCACGCGCATGATTGCCAACTCATCAACCACCATCCGTTTTTTACTGGCATCACGCCAGTGTGAGCTGAACAGCCTGCGTTATCTGCTGCAACGCGGTGAACTGGTAGGCAAAATCAGCCAACTGGTGCATATGCTGCAACGCGAGCGCGGCACCTCGAATATGTTTCTTTGCGCGGCTGAAGGGCAGTTTGCCGATGAGCTATCCCAACGCGCGCGCGACGTTGCCGGGGCGCAGGCGCCGCTGCTGGCGCAACTCGACACGCTGGAGAGCCAGATTGCCGCCAGCCCGCAGGCCAGCCGCCTCTTCAGCCACGTTGCCAGCGTTATTTACGCGCTCAGCCTGCTGCCCGCGCTGCGCCAGCAAATCCGCCAGCGCAAACTGCCGCTGCCGCAGGCGATGAGCTTCTTTAACGACATCATTCGCCATTTGTTGTCGCTGGTGTTTGAACTCACTGATACCGCCGCCGAACCGGACATCTCCCGTGCGCTGATCGCCATGTTCAGCTTTATGCAGGGGAAAGAGTTTGCCGGGCAGGAGCGGGCCATTGCCGCTGCCGCCTTTGCCGCCGGGCAATTCAGCGAAGAAACCCGGCAAAAGCTGCTCGATCTGATTGAGCGACAGGAGCGCTGCTTCGCCACCTTTGCCGATTTTGCTGATGAGCCGCACCGGCTGCGCTGGCAGCAGATGCAGACCGACAGCCAGTTTGAGCGACTGCGGCGTATTGCCTGTACCGGGCGTGAAGGATTTGCGGCGGACAGCGGTTTGCGCTGGTTCGCGCTCGCCACGCAGCGCATTGATGCGATGAAAATCGAGGAAGATGCGCTGGCACAAACGCTGATGGCGCACTGCCGCGCGCGCATTGCCGCCGCTGAACAGGCCAGCCATCAGCAGCAGGCCGATATCGAAAGCCTGATGCCGCAGCCGGAAGAGGAGGAGAGCCGCTATTCGGTGTTTATCGACAATCACGGCTGGCTGGAGAGCGGCGGCGTGCGCCCACAGCTCGGGCGTTCACTGTTAACGCTGGTGCAGCAGCAGTCACGCCGCTTACAGGCGCTGGATACCGAACTGGCGGCGCTGCGGGAAACGCTCAACGAACGCAAACAGATTGAGCGCGCCAAAAGTCTGCTGATGCAGCATCGCCAGCTCAGCGAAGAAGAGGCCTATAAAACCCTGCGCAGCATGGCGATGAATCAGAACAAAAAGCTGGTGGAGATCGCCGGCGCGATGCTGGCGGTCGCGGATGTTTTTCCTCTACCCCCTAAGGAGTAGCTGCACATCCGGGGTGCGAAATGTGCTCTCCGGCAGTGCGAAAACGTGCCCGGCAAACGGGTGAATTTTGCGCAACGCGTGAAATTTCGCCTGTTGCAGCGTGATCACGCATTCTGGCACAGCCCTTGCTTTATCCATTGAGAAATTAATTAAGACGCACTATCGGCCAATGGCGGTCGGTGCTGCGTCAACCGGACAACGGCGTCCATAAGCGTGCAGCTTTGCACAGGCTTATGGACGCCGTTTTTTTTTTTGCATCCGCAACGGTGAGCAAGAGGGTGGCAATGAGCGATGGCAACAAAGGTATGACGGTTTCCCGTCGGCAGTTTTTACTGGGCAGCGCGGCGCTGGGCAGCAGCCTGCTATTGCCAGGGGTGATCAATCGCGCATGGGCCGCAGGCTCGGATGCGCCGGAACTGAGCGAAATCCGCGTCGGTTTTATCCCGCTGACGGATTGCGCCTCGGTGGTGATGGCCGCTGTTAAAGGCTTCGACAAAAAATATGGCATCACCATTGTGCCGAGCAAAGAAGCCAGTTGGGCCGCGGTGCGCGACAAGCTGGTTTCCGGCGAACTGAACGCGTCGCACATTCTCTACGGCCAGCTTTACGGCCTGCAAATGGGGCTTTCCGGGCCGCAAACCGAGATGGCGGCGCTGATGACCATCAACCAGAACGGGCAGGGGATCACGCTGGCGAACCAGTTGCACGAGGCGGGCGTTAATGACTTAGCCTCGCTGCAAAAACATATCGCCGCCAGCCCGGCAGGCACTTATACCTTTGCCCAGACCTTTCCCACCGGCACGCACGCCATGTGGCTCAACTACTGGCTGGCAAGCGCAGGCATCAACCCGCTCACTGACATTCGCAGCGTGGTGGTGCCGCCGCCGCAAATGGTGATGAACATGAAGATCGGCAACATGGTCGGCTACTGCGTGGGCGAACCGTGGAACCAACGCGCCATCAGCGATGGCATCGGCTTTACCGCCACCACCACGCAGGATATCTGGCCGGATCATCCGGAAAAAGTGCTCGGCACCCGCGCAGACTGGGTAGCCAAAAATCCCAACAGCGCCCGTGCGCTGACTGCCGCCATTCTTGAGGCTTCACGCTGGATTGACGCCTCCGACGATAACCGCCGCGAAACGGCGCGGGTCATCGCCGGGCGCGCTTACCTCAACACCAAAGAGGAAACCATTCTCGGGCGCATGCTCGGCCAGTACGAAAACGGCCTGGGCAAAAGCTGGAAAGATGAGCACGCGATGCGCTTCTTCCACGACGGCTCCGTCAACTATCCGTGGCTCTCCGACGGCATGTGGTTCCTCACCCAGCATAAACGCTGGGGGCTGCTTACCAGCGATCCGGATTACCTCGGCGTCGCCCGCAAGGTTAACCGCATCGACATCTACAAACAGGCTGCTGCGGCGGTCAGTAACGTCCCGCTGCCGGGCAGCGACATGCGCAGCAGTGTCCTGATCGATGGCATTCGCTGGGATGGCAGCAACCCTGCCGCCTATGCCAGCGGCTTTAGCGTAAAGAAATAGGAGGTCGCTTATGAAAAACCAGGCGCAGATTATCCCCCTTCCTCGCGAAGAGACGGCGCAGCCGCGTATGGCCGCCGAAATTGTGACGCTGCCCAGCAAACCCGTAGCGCGTCGTTCACCGCTGTTACGCCCGCTGATGGAGCGCGTACTGCCGGGGTTGCTCGGAATTGGCCTGCTGATCTGCCTGTGGCAGGTAGCGGCGCTCAACAGTAAAAACTTCCCCACGCCGTGGCAAACCTGGCAGGCGGCGCTGGAGATCTTTGCCGACCCGTTTTATATCGCCGGGCCGAACGATCAGGGCATTGGCTGGAACGTGCTGGCCTCGTTGCAGCGCGTGGCGGTCGGTTTTGGCCTCGCGGCGCTGGTCGGCATTCCGGCGGGCTTTTTGATTGGCCGCTTCCGGTTTGTCGCCAATATGCTCAACCCGCTGATCTCGCTGCTGCGCCCGGTCAGCCCGTTGGCCTGGCTGCCGATTGGTTTGCTGCTGTTTCAGCGCGCTGAACCGGCCTCCAGTTGGACGATTTTTATCTGCTCGATCTGGCCGATGATCCTCAACACCGCCGAAGGCGTGCGGCAGATCCCGCAGGATTACCTGAACGTGGCGCGGGTGCTGAAGCTTTCGGAATTCGCCATCATGCGCAAAATCCTGCTGCCCGCCGCGCTGCCCGGCATTCTCACCGGCATGCGCTTATCCATTGGCATTGCCTGGCTGGTGATTGTGGCGGCAGAAATGCTGACCGGCGGCATCGGTATCGGCTTCTGGATCTGGAATGAATGGAACAACCTCAATGTGCAAAACATCATTATCGCCATCGTGGTGATTGGCGTGATCGGCCTGCTGCTGGAGCAGGGGCTGATGTGGATTGCCAGCCGTTTTAACTACACCAGCCGCTAAGGAGGCCACGATGCGTACCCATCCGATTATTCAGGTTCAGCAGGTCAGCCAGCGTTTCAACACCCGCAGCGGCGAGTTTCTCGCGCTGGATAACGTCAGCTTTGATATCCACGCCGGTGAAACTCTAAGCCTGATTGGCCACTCCGGCTGCGGCAAATCAACGCTGTTAAACCTGATTGCCGGTCTGACGCGGCCAACCAGCGGCGGCTTGCTGTGCAATAACCGCGAAATCGATGGTCCAGGGCCGGAGCGCGGCGTGGTGTTTCAGAACCACTCGCTGCTGCCGTGGCTCACCACCTATGACAACGTGGCGCTGGCCGTTCGCCAGGTTTTTCGCGGCGAAATGAGCAAAGCAGAGATGCACGAGTGGATTATGCACAACCTCGATCTGGTGCAGATGAGCCACGCCTGGAACAAGCGCCCGCACGAAATCTCCGGTGGCATGAAGCAGCGCGTCGGCATTGCCCGCGCGCTGGCGATGAAACCCACCGTATTGCTGATGGACGAACCCTTTGGCGCGCTGGACGCCTTAACCCGCGCCCATTTGCAGGATGCAGTAATGGAGATCCAGCAGCGCCTGCGCACCACCATTGTGCTGATCACCCATGACGTTGACGAAGCGGTACTGCTCTCCGATCGGGTGATGATGATGACCAACGGCCCGGCGGCAACGATTGGCGAAATCATGGACGTGTCGCTGGAGCGTCCGCGTTCGCGCGTGGCGCTGGCCGACGACGCGCAGTATCAGCGCTATCGCCAGCAGGTTCTGCAATTTCTGTACGAGAAACAGCCGAAAGCGGCCTGATGTCTCTGTCACTTGTTCGATAAGGATCCAGATGATGAAAAAGCCGGTTTTAGCCGTCATTGGGCACGGCATGGTCAGCCACTATTTTTTGCAACAGCTGGTGGAACGCGAGCTGCACCAGCATTACGACATCGTGGTGTTCGGCGAAGAGCGTCTGCCCGCTTATGACCGCGTCCACCTCTCGGAATACTTCGCCGGGCGCAGCGCCGAATCGCTCTCGCTGGTCAGCGATGGTTTTTTTGCCGACAGCGGCATCACTCTGCGCAGCGGCTGCAAAATTGTCGCGATCGACCGCGAACGTCACTGTTTACGCGACGAACAGGGCACAGAAACGCATTACGACATACTGGTGCTCGCCACCGGTTCTTACGCCTTCGTGCCGCCGATCAGTGGCAATAACCGCCCTGGGTGCCTGGTTTACCGCACGCTTGACGATCTGGACGCTATCGCCGCGCAGGCGAAAAACGCCAAACGCGGCGTGGTGATCGGCGGCGGGTTGCTGGGGCTGGAAGCGGCCAACGCGCTGCGTCAGTTAGGGCTGGAAACCCACGTGGTGGAGTTTGCCCCGCGCCTGATGGCGGTACAGCTTGATGAAGGCGGCGCGATGATGCTGCAACGCAAAATTGAAGCCCTGGGCGTGCAGGTGCACACCCGCAAAGAGACGCGGGAAATCGTTGATGGCGAGCAGGCGCTGCATCGCCTCTGCTTTGCCGACGGTAGCTGGCTGGAGACCGATCTGCTGCTCTTTTCAGCCGGTATTCGCCCGCGCGATGAGCTGGCGGAAAGTGCGCAACTACAAAAAGGGTCGCGCGGCGGCATTGTGATTGATGACCAGTGCCGCACTTCCGACGCGGCGATTTTCGCCATTGGCGAGTGCGCATTGTGGAACGGGCAGATTTTCGGCCTTGTGGCGCCCGGTTACCAGATGGCGCGCAGCGTGGCGGACACACTGGCGGCGCACGATACGCCGTTTACCGGCGCGGACATGAGCACCAAACTGAAGCTGCTCGGCGTTGAAGTGGCGTCGCTCGGCGATGCACACGGTAAAACGGAAGGCTGCCAGAGCTATCAGTGGACCGATGGCCCGCGTGAAATCTACAAGAAAATCGTTGTCTCCGCCGACGGCAAACGGCTGCTCGGCGCAGTATTGATTGGCGACAGCGCCGATTACAGCATGCTGCTGCAAATGATGCTCAACGGCATGGCGCTGCCCGCGCAGCCGGAAACGCTGATTTTACCCGCCCGTTCCGGCGATGCGCCGAAAGGCCTCGGCGTGGCGGCGCTGGCGGCCAGCGCGCAAATCTGCTCCTGTCACAATGTCAGCAAAGGCGACATTGCTGCGGCGGTCGCTGGCGGCTGCAGCGAACTGGGGGCGATAAAAAGCTGCACCAAAGCCGGAACTGGCTGCGGCGGCTGCGTGCCGTTGCTGAAGCAGGTGATGGAGCATGAGCTGCAACAGCTTGGCGTGGAAGTGAAAAAAGATCTCTGCGAGCACTTTGCCTGGTCGCGCCAGGAGTTGTATCACCTGATCCGCCTGCATGAAATTCGCAGCTTCGATGAACTGATTAGCCGCTTCGGCAAAGGCCACGGTTGTGAAGTGTGCAAGCCACTGGTCGGCTCTTTGCTGGCTTCCTGCTGGAATGATTACCTGCTCAAACCGCAGCATCTACCGTTGCAGGATACCAACGACCGCTTCTTCGCCAATATCCAGAAAGATGGCACTTACTCAGTGGTACCGCGCATTCCGGCTGGCGAAATCACGCCGCAGGGTTTGATCGCCATTGGCGAAGTGGCGCAGCGCTACAACCTCTACACCAAAATTACCGGCGGCCAGCGGGTGGATCTGTTTGGCGCGCGGCTGGAGCAACTGCCTGCGATCTGGGAGAGGCTGATCGCCGCCGGGTTTGAAACCGGCCATGCTTACGGCAAATCCCTGCGCACGGTGAAATCCTGCGTCGGTTCTACCTGGTGCCGCTACGGCGTGCAGGACTCGACCGGCATGGCGATCACCCTGGAGAACCGCTACAAGGGGCTGCGCTCGCCGCACAAAATCAAAATGGCCGTTTCCGGTTGTACCCGCGAATGCGCCGAAGCGCAGGGCAAAGACATTGGCGTGATCGCCACCGATAAAGGCTGGAACCTCTATGTCTGCGGCAATGGCGGCATGAAGCCGCGCCATGCGGACTTGTTCGCCAGCGATCTCGACAGCGAAGCGCTGATCCGCACCATCGATCGCGTGTTGATGTTCTATATCCGCACCGCCGATCGCCTGCAGCGCACCAGCACCTGGCTCGACAATATGGAAGGCGGGCTTACGTACTTACAACAGGTGATCCTGCACGACAGCCTGGAGATTGGCGCGGAGCTGGAGCGTGAAATGCAGCAGGTGGTGGACGCTTACCAGTGCGAATGGAAAACCACGCTCGATAGCGCGGAAAACCGTCTGCTGTTCCGCGGCTTCCTCAACAGCGATCGCCCGGATGAAGCGGTGGTGATGGTGCCGGAGCGCGGGCAGATCCGCCCGGCCAGAAGCGAGGAAAAACCCGCGCAGGCGACAACGCTGCCGGGCGCCGAAGCCGAATGGGTGCATGTTGGCGCGGTGGCGGATATTCCGGCCAACAGCGGGGTTGCCGCGCGTCTGGGTCAGCAACAGATTGCGCTGTTCCATCTGCCCGCAAGCGAGGCGCAGATTTTCGCGCTGGACAATCGCGAACCGGGCAGCGAAGCCAATGTGCTGGCGCGCGGTCTGGTGGGCGATAAAGAGGGCGAACCGATCGTGATTTCGCCGCTCTACAAACAGCGTTTCCGACTGTGCGACGGCGTCAGCCTCGACGATGCCACGCTGCGGGTGCGCGTCTGGCCGGTCAACATTATCGACGGGCATATCTGGGTTCATCGCCAGCCGCTGGCAGAGAGCACTTTCCCGGCGATTGCCGAAGCGTCATAAGCCGCAACGGGGGCAAAAATGGATCTAAAAAGTGTATGCCCTTATTGCGGGGTAGGCTGCGGGCTGGTTATGAAAGTGGAAAACCAGCGCATTATCAACGTAGTAGGGGATAAAACGCACCCCACCAATCAGGGGCGTTTATGCACCAAAGGTAAAAGCTGTGCGCAGGCGATTACCGCAGCGGGCAGGCTGGATCGCGCATGGCTGCGCACTTCGCGCCAGCAGGAGTCGGTGCCGGTCGGCATCGACAGCGCCATCACGCAAACCGCACAACGGTTGCGCGCCATTATCGATAATCATGGCCCTGATGCGCTGGCGCTGTATGTGTCCGGGCAGATGTCGCTGGAAGCGCAGTATCTGGCGAACAAGCTGGCAAAGGGGTTTATCGGCACGCAACATATCGAGTCCAACTCGCGGCTGTGCATGGCCAGCGCCGCCAGCGGCTATAAGCTGTCGCTGGGGGCTGACGGGCCGCCGGGATCTTATGATGATTTCGATCGCGCCGATCTCTTTCTGGTGATCGGCGCAAACATGGCCGACTGCCACCCGATCCTGTTTCTGCGCATGATGGACAGAGTCAAAGCCGGGGCAAAGCTGATTGTCGTCGATCCCCGCCGCACCGCCACGGCGGAGAAAGCCTCGCTGTTTTTGCAGATCAAACCCGGCACCGACCTCGCTTTGCTGAACGGTTTGCTCGGGTTACTGGTGCAGAACGGCCAGATCGACGAGGCGTTTATTGAACATTGCACCGAAGGCTGGCAGGCGATGCCGGATTTCTTGCAGGACTATTTACCGCAGCAGGTGGCCGAACGTACCGGGCTGGCGGAGGCGGACATTCGCCAGGCGGCACAGTGGATTGGCGAAGCCACCGAGTGGATGAGTTGCTGGACGATGGGGCTGAACCAGAGCACCCACGGCACCTGGAGCACCAATGCGCTGTGCAATTTGCATCTGGCAACAGGGGCGATTTGCCGTCCCGGCAGCGGCCCGTTCTCGCTGACCGGGCAGCCAAACGCGATGGGCGGGCGCGAAGTGGGCTATATGGGCGCAGGATTGCCCGGCCAGCGCTCGCTGCTGGTGGAAAAAGACAGAGCCTTTGTCGAGCAACTCTGGCAGCGCCCACCGGGTTCATTGCGCAGCGATAGCGGCCACGGCACGGTGTCGATGTTCGATGAGATGCGCGCCGGGAAAATTAAAGCCTGCTGGATAATCTGCACTAACCCGGTCGCCACGGTCCCCAATCGCCAGCAGGTGATTGCCGCGCTACAGCAGGCGGAACTGGTGATCACCCAGGATGCGTTTCTCGATACCGAAACCAACCGCTATGCCGATATTTTGCTGCCGGGCGCGCTGTGGGCGGAAGCGGAAGGGGTGATGATCAACTCCGAACGCACCATGACGCTGATGCAGCAGGCGGTGTTGCCGCCGGGCGAGGCGCTGGCCGACTGGCAAATTATCGCCCGCGTGGCCTGCGAAATGGGCTATGCCGATGGCTTTACCTATGCCAGCGCCGCCGAAGTCTTCGACGAGATCCGCCAGTCGTATAACCCGGAAACCGGCTATGATATTCGCGGTGCCAGCCATGCGCGGCTGCGCGAGATGCCGTTGCAATGGCCGTGCCCGCCGGATGACACACAGCAACGCCACCCGATTCGTTATCTGCAGCACTGCGCCACGGCGCGGGTGCGTTTCGCCACCGCCAGCGGCAAGGCGCAATTCTTCGCCCGCCCGGATCTGGCACCCGTGGAGATGCCGGATGACGAATTTCCGCTGGTGCTGAATACCGGGCGCGTCCAGCACCAGTGGCATACCCTGACGAAAACCGGGAAGATCCCGATGCTCAATCAGCTTAACCCTGGTCCGTTTGTTGAAATCGCACCACAGGATGCCGAACGGCTCGGCATTCGAGAAAATGATCATGTGGATATTCGCTCCCGGCGCGGGCTGGCGACGCTACCTGCGGTGATCACCGATCGGGTCAGCCCCGGCACCTGTTTCGCGCCGTTTCACTGGAACGATCTGTTTGGCGACAGGCTGGCAATCAATGCGGTGACCAGCGACGCCATCGATCCCATTTCACTGCAACCGGAACTGAAACATGCCGCCGTCGCGATGACGCGCAGCGCGCAGCAGCCGGTGATGAGCGAAAAAAACGCCGTAACCGCGCAAGCCACGCCGGGCGTGCTGCTGGTGCTGTGGGCGTCAATGACCGGCAATGCGCAGGCCTTTGCCCGCCGCTGCGCCGGGCATTTTCTCGATGCCGGGCAGGCGGTAAAACTGCGGGGAATGGAGAGCGTCGGCGTGGCCGATATTGCCGCCGCCTCGCACGTATTACTGGTTGCCAGTACCTTCGGCGATGGCGATCCGCCGGACAATGGCGCGGCGCTGTGGGCCGCGCTGGAAAGCGACAGCGCGCCTGAACTTACCGGTATCGCCTTTTCCGTGCTGGCCTTTGGCGACACCAGCTACGATCGGTTTTGCGGCTTTGGCCGCAAGCTTGATGCCCGTCTGGCAGCGCTGGGCGCTCAGCGGCTGGTGGCGCGCCATGAATGCGATGCTGGCGATAATGTGCCAGCGCAGCAGTGGCTGAATGCGGTGCAGCGCGCGCTGCTCGGTGAGGTCATCGCGGAAACCGGCGAAACGCAACCAAAGCCTAGCTTTAGCCGCCATCAGCCGTTAACTGTTCCGCTGGTAGTCAATCAGCGGCTGAACGCGTCGGTGGCGCAAAAAGAGATCCGCCAGGTGGTTTTTGATCTGCAAGGCAGCGGCATGCATTACGAGGCGGGCGATGCGCTCGGCGTCTGGCCGATCAACTGCCCGCAGCAGGTTGATCAGATACTGCGTCTGCTGGAACTGGATGCACAAACGCCGGTACAACTGAGTGATAAAGGTGAAATGACGTTACGTGAAGCGCTGACCAACGAGATGGATATCACGCGCATTACTCCGGAAATCATGCGGTTTGTCTGTGAACAGACCGGCAACGCGGCGCTAAAAACGCGGCTCGACAACACCGGGGAATTATCGCAGTGGCTGTGGGGACGCCAGCTTAGCGATCTGCTGCAGATGTCCCCGGTTCGCGCGTCGGCGCAGGCGTGGTTGTCGGTGCTGCGCCGTTTACAGCCGCGCTTCTACTCCATTTCTTCCAGCCCAAAGGTTTCGCCGCAGCAGGTAGCGCTGACGGTCGCGACGGTGCGTTATGGTGAAGGGAATCAGCGCGGTGGCGTCTGCTCAACGTTTCTCGCCGACCGGGCGACCAGCGCGGCAGTATTTATTCACTCGTCGCCGCACTTCCGTCTGCCCGCCAACCCGCAAACGCCGGTGATTATGGTTGGCGCGGGCACCGGTATCGCGCCGTTTCGCGGCTTCTTACAGGAACGGCAGGCCACCGCTGCGCCGGGCCGCAACTGGTTATTCTTTGGCGAGCAGCATGCGGCAACGGATTTCTGGTATCAGGAGGAGCTGGAAGCCTGGCAGCGCGACGGCATTCTGCACCGCCTGAGCACGGCGTTTTCCCGCGATCAGGCGGAAAAAATCTACGTGCAGCATCGCATGGTGGAAGAGGGGGCTGAGCTGTGGCGCTGGCTGTGCGACGGTGCCTGTTTTTATGTCTGCGGCGATGCCAGCCAGATGGCGAAAGATGTCGACGCGGCGTTAAAGCAGGTGGTGCAAACCTTTGGCGGCATGCGCGCCGATGAGGCCAGCGACTGGGTGGCGGCACTGGCGCGCGAGAAACGCTACCTGCGGGATGTCTATTAGTGGTTTACGGCGGCGGCTTATCATCACCAGCAGTCTGGCAAAGCTCTGTGGAACCCGGCAACCGCAGGGCGATGCTGGCTTATGCATCAACCGGTAGCGAAGGGCGGCAGGTGACCATCATCCGGCGCAGAAAATCGATATCGCGCGTTTGTTCCAGATCCGCTAATTGCTGGTAAAGCGCCTGCGCATCGGGCAGATACGCGCAGCAATCGAGGAATTTCGTCTGCCGTTCCGCCTCGCTGAACGGCTCCTCCAGCACGCCTTTTGCCTGCCAGCGCGAGTGGCGAAGCGTGCGGCCATCTTTAAGCGTTACCGTCAGCGTATGCGGCAGTGCGGCGTTTTCATTTTCCTGCTCTGCTGTCCAGTGGCTCATGGTAATACGCGCCAGTTTCTGCGCATCGCTCTGCGCAGCAACGGCCTGCGGCGTGAAATCCGAAACGCTGAGCGCCCCTTTTTCCAGCATCACCGCCACGCAGTAAGGCATGGAAAACCGCGCCTGCATTTCGTCAGCGGGTTGCGGGTACGCCAGGTTGCGCCAGTTGGCAATGCCCACCTGGCAGTGCACCTGTTCAACTTCATCGGTATGGAAGAGCTGTTGCGCCTGCAAATCGGCAATCGCATCCAGAATGCGGTGCGTCGAGCCGCAACAGGGGTGTTTTTTCGGCATGACGCCGATGCGCTCAATCACATGCTGTCGGTCGTTAAGCCAGCCCGGCTGGCTCAGCGTTCCGGCATAGAGTTCGGCAAAACCCTGCGGGCATTCAAAAATATCCAGCCTGCCGTGCATCCCCGTGCGGGCAAGGGTTGCAGCTTCAACGGCGTTACGCGCGGCCATACCAGCATGAAACGGTTTGAGCGGCGTGCCGAACTGGCCTTTTACGCCGCTGGCCATGCTGACCGCTATGCTCAGCGTGCGGGCAATGCCTGGCGCATCTTGCCCCATCAGCGCTGCCACGCCTGCGGCGCTACCGATGCAGCCAATGGTCGATGTGCCGTGCCATCCGGCGGTGTAATGGCCGTAACCGGTCGCTTCACCAATAAACGCCTGCGCCTGCAAACCCACCAGATAAGCGGCAATCAGCTCCGCGCCGCTGCTGTTCTGCGCCAGTGCCACCGGTAATAGAGCCGGGAGCAGTACGGCGGAAGCGTGGCTCATGCCCGGCGTAAAATTATCGTCATAGTCGATGGCGTGCGCAGCGGTAGCGTTCACCAGCGCCGCCTGTGCGGCACTGCGCGGCGAATCGTGCCACGCCTCGCTTACCGCGCGGGTGGAAAAGTCATTCTGCCCGGCGACCATGCAGGCCAGCGTATCGGTAATGGCTTCGCGCGCCAGCGTTTTTGCCCGCTCGCTAAAGGGCTGCGGTGCGGCGCACCAGCGCACCAGCGTTTCGATCAGTGTCATGATGCCAACTCCTTCCGACGCCAGATGGCGCTTATGCTTCACTCGCCGCGAGAAACTCACGGGTATAGGTTTCTTGCGCGTCGCCCTTTCGTAAACGCGCCGCACTAATCTCTTCCAGCAATTTCCCCTGATACATCACGCCAATGCGTTCGCAAAGGTGGGTAACCACCGCCAAATCGTGGGTGACCAAAAGGTAGGTCAGGTTGCGCTGCTGGCGCATGCGGCTGAGTAAGTTGAGGATCTCCGCCTGGACAGAAACATCCAGCGCGGAAGTAGGCTCATCAAGCAGCAGAACCGACGGTTCGAGGATCAACGCGCGGGCAATCGCCACGCGCTGGCGCTGGCCGCCGGAGAGCTGGTGCGGATAGCGGTAGCGAAAAGCGTCAGAGAGGCCGACTGCATGCAGCACCTCGCTGATCCGCGCTTCGTGCCGATCCATATCGTGCAGTTTTAGCGGCTCGCGCAGGCTGGCCCACACCATTTTTCGCGGGTGCAGCGAGGCATACGGATCCTGAAAAACCATCTGCACCTGACGGTAAAAGGCTTTATCGCGGTGCGGCTGTTGTTCACGGTTATTAAACAAAATATGGCCGTGATAGTCCGGGTTCAGCCCGGCCAGCGCCCGCAGAATGGTGGATTTTCCACAGCCGGATTCTCCAATCAGGCCGTAACTTTCACCGCGCGCCAGAATCAGGCTGACATCGTTCACCACCTGGCGGCGCTGGTTGCCCTGACCAAAAGCGATGGCGAGATTGACCATTTCAACGGCGCGTTCGGTTGTCGGGATCGGGTTCATTGGGCTACTCCATTGCGGTAACTGGGGCCGTAGAGCCAGGCGGGATCGCGCGTCGGCACGCGCAGCGTTTCTACCGGTTCGCGCAGCCGGGGCTGGCTGGCGAGCAGCGCCTGAGTATAGGGATGACAGGCCTGGTCAAGTTCGCTGGCACGGATCTCTTCGACAATGCGCCCGGCGTACATCACCAGCACCCGGTCGCAGAAACGCGACACCAGGTTTAAATCATGAGTGATAAACAGCAGCCCGGTCTGGCGGCGTTGCAGTTGCTCATCAAGAATGCTGAGCACCTGGCGGCGCACCGTGACATCCAGCGCCGAGGTTGGTTCGTCGGCGATGATCAGATCCGGTTCCGGGATCAACATCATGGCGATCATCACCCGCTGCCCCATACCGCCAGAGATTTCGTGCGGGTAGAGGCGGGCGACTTTCGCCACCTCGCGAATATGCACCGACTCTAGCATCTCCAGCGCGCGGGCGTGGGCTTCTTCTTTGCTGACGCGACGGTGTAAACGCCAGGCTTCCGCCACCTGATCGCCAATGCGCATTAACGGATTCAGCGAAAAGCGCGGGTCTTGCAGGATCATCGAAATGCGGTTGCCGCGAATAGTGCGCATTTGCCGTTCGCTGGCGTTCAGCAGATCGAACTCACCGAAACGCATTTTAGCGGCCCGCACCTGGCCGATTTTCGGCGTCAGCTTCAGCAGGGCACGGCAGGTCTGTGATTTCCCTGAACCGGATTCGCCGACAATCGCGACCTTTTCCCGCCCTACCTGAAAGCTCACGTCGCGCACCGCGAGGTTATCTTCGTGCGCCCCTTTAAACAGGATGCTCAGGTTTTCTACTTCCAGCAGTGGATTATTCATGGCGGATATCCATTACATCGCGCAGGCCATCGCCGAGCAGGTTAAAGGCCAGGCTGGTAAACAAAATCGCTAAACCGGGAATGGCGGCAATCCAGCCATTGTTCAGCATAAATTCGCGCCCGGAGGCCAGCATCGCACCCCATTCCGGGCTGGGTGCTTGCGCACCAAGGCCAAGAAAGCCAAGCCCGGCGGCGGTGAGAATAATCGCCGCCATATTGAGCGTGACGCGCACTACCACCGACGGCAGGCACATTGGCATCACGTGGCGCAAAATGATGTGCCACGCCGATGCGCCCTGTAAGCGCACCGCGGCGATGTAATCCATCTTGCGGATAGCCAGCGTTTCAGCGCGTGCCAGGCGGGCAATCGGCGGCCAGGCGGAGAGGGAAATGGCGATAATCGCATTCTCAATGCCGGGGCCGAGGGCAGCGACAAACGCCAGTGCGAGGATCAGACTGGGGAAGGCAAGAAAGATATCCACCAGCCGCATCAGCAGCGTATCGACGCGCCCGCCGAGATAGCCCGCCGTGGCGCCAATCACCAGCCCGAGCGGGGTGATAATCAGCGCCGTCAACCCGGTGATATAGAGCGTGATGCGCGCGCCATAAAGCAGGCGGCTGAAGATGTCGCGCCCCAGTTCATCGGTGCCGAGCCAGTGCTCCGCACTCGGGGGCTGCAGGCGCAGCGCCAGGTTTTGCGCGTAGATATCGTGGTTTGCCAGCCACGGCGCAAACAGCGCGGCGGCAACAATGATCAGCAGCACCAGCAGGCCAAACAGCGCGGAGTGGTTGGCGCAAAAACGTCGCCACTGGATCCAGCTAAGCTGCACTCTGGCTTGCAACGGGGTTTGCGGCGCCGGATCGCGCAGCCACGCGCGCAGCCCCTGGTGCGGATGGGCGCGCAGGTATTTGGTCGAATCGGTCATTGCTCCTCCCGTCGCGTGCGCGGATCGAAGATGCGGTACAGCAGATCGCACAACAGGTTAAGGGCGACAAAAATCGCGCCGGTCAGCAGAGTGCAGCCGACCACGGCATTCATATCGCCCGCCAGCAGAGCGTTGGTCAGGTAGCGGCCAAAACCGGGCCAGGCGAAGACGGTTTCCGTCAATACCGCCCCTTCCAGCAGCCACGCCCAGGAGAGCGCCACCACGGTCAGCACCGGCACGGCAATATTGCGAAACGCGTGTACCCAGACGCAGCGCGCCCAGGACAAACCTTTGACGCGGGCAGTGATGATGTACTCCTGGGAAAGCTGCTCGATCATAAAACTGCGGGTCATGCGGCTGATATACGCCAGCGCGCTCAGCCCGAGGATCGAGGCGGGCAGAATGATGTGGCTGAAGACGTTTTTGAATACCGCCCAGTTGCCGCTCAGGGCGCTATCCAGCAGCCAGAATCCGGTGACCGGGTGTAGCTCGAATTCGTAGATAAAGTCGATGCGCCCCGGACCACCGATCCAGCCAAGGGTGGCGTAAAACAGCAGCAGCCCCATTAACCCCAGCCAGAAGTGCGGCGTGGAGTAACTCAGCAAACCGACAAAACGGATCAGGTGATCAAACCACGAGTTGCGATACATTGCGGCGAAAACCCCGGCGGGAATGCCGAGGCCGACGCCAATTATCGCCGCCACCGTGGCCAGTTCCAGCGTTGCCGGAAAGACGCGGGCGATATCCTGCGCCACAGGCTGGCTGGTGGTCAGCGCGGTGCCGAAATCCAGGTGCAGCAACTGCCAGACATAATCGACAAACTGTTTCCACAGCGGCTGATTCAGCCCGAGTTGCGCATACATCTTCTCGTAGGCTTCGTGGCTGGCGTTATCGCCAATCACCGCCACTACCGGGTCGATAGGCAGCAGCCGACCGATAAAGAAGGTCAGCGCCGCCAGCCCCAGCAGCGTACAGCAGATGGAAAGGGCTCCCCGGAAGATACGGCCTGTCAGGCGCATCCACGGCGGCGGAGCGTTATCGGTTGTGGTCGGTGCAATAACCTGAGACATCAGCAACCTCCATTACTTACTTGCGTCACCGTACCAGACGCGAAAACCATTCCACGTCCAGTTCTTCACCGCCGGGCTAATGCCCGCGCTGTTGTACATCTGGAACATGATCGCCATCGGTCCTTTTTCCATGACCTCTTTCTGCAATGCGGCATACATCTCACTGCGTTTGGCGTCATCCGGCTCCAGCAGGGCGGCTTCCACTTTCTGGTTCATCTGCGGGTCGTAGTAAGCGGCGCGCCAGCTCGGATACTGCGTGGCGCGAGCCTCTTTGCGGTTATCCGGGTTAAACACCAGCCTTGAGGCGTTGCCGTAGGCATCCGGCACGGAGGTTTGCCAGGCCATCATCGCGCTCTGGAATTCTCGTCCGCGCGCCCGGCTAAACAACTGGGCGTTCGCCATGCGCTCCAGCGTCAGCTTGACGCCGATTTTCGAGGCATTCTGCTGAATGCTTTGCGCGATGGGCGCGGAGTGGGCAAGGGTGCCGAAAATGACCGACGCGCTAAAACCATTTGGGTAACCGGCTTCGGTGAGTAGCTGTTTGGCTTTCGCCAGATCGAGTTTGAACGGCTGGCCCTCCTTTTCGTCCAGCGCGCCGAACGCGCCAAGCTGCACAAAGCTCGCGCGCGGTACACCGAGGTAAGGCATCACGCTTTTGCCTAAGCCGTCGTAGTCGATCAGATAGCGCATGGCGAGGCGCACTTTTTCATTTTTGAAGATTGGATCTTCGTTGTTGAAGGTCCAGAAAAAGAGCTGCGGTTTCAGGACTTTGTCCACCCTGACTTTGCCGCCTTGATCCAGGGTTTTCAGATCATCAGCCGACAGATCGCGGGCAATATCCACATCACCCTGCGTCAACAGCAGGCGCTGCGTGCCGGTTTCGGCAACGTGGCGGATCAGTACACGTTTCAGTACCGGCGCTTTGCCCCAGTAGTGATCGGTGGCCTGCAACATCACGCCTTCACCGGCGTTCCAGCGCACCAGTTGATACGGGCCAACGCAGGCAGTATGCGTGGTGAGGTATTTGTGGCCGAAATCGCCCTCCACGGCCTCTTTTTCCACCACTTTGCGGTTGAGCAGCGACGAGACGTTATTGGCGGCGATTGCCTGTAAAACGAGGCTGGTGGGGTAGGGTTTATCCAGCGTCATCACCAGCGTTTTGTCGTCCGGCGCGATAATGCGGCTGTCGACATTCTCTTTGTTAAAGCCATATTCGGTGATTTGCGCGGCGTTACCGTAACCGAGTTTCACCACCCGCTGCATGGACCACGCCAGATCGCCTGCGCTGGCGGGCGTGCCGTCCGGGAACTTCAGGTTGTCCTGCAAATGGAACGTAAGGGTCTTGCGGTCCGGCGAGACATCCCAGCTTTTCGCCATGGCCGGGGTCAGTTTCTTCTCATCTTTCACATCAAAATCGACCAGCGCATCGCAGGTGTTGGCGTAGATTTCGCTGGTCACCACTTCGCCAATCTGCGCCGGGTCCCAGGTGCTGATGGCGTCAATATTCCATGCCATCACCAGTGAATCCGGCGGCGTGGCGGCCTGAGCATGAAGGCTGACGGCGCTGGTCAGCGCCACGGCTACGGCAATCGGGGTGAATTTCATGTCGGATATCCTTATAACGTGGCCGGGCGTGGCTGGATGGGCGGCATCACCTCTTCCGGGATAGGGCAGTGATACGGTTTTTCGCTCACCTGCTCGAAGTGCGCTTTTTTCACTTGCGCCAGTAGTACCTTGTCGGTCAACACATCGACGGCAGTGGCAGCCATCACTTTCGCCACATGGGAAAGGCCTTTATGGGCGGCAGGCATCTTGCCCTGTGCGGTGAGTTGCCAGGAGTGGCCCGGCGTGCCAATCGCCATGGTGGGAATATGCGCCTGCACGGTCGGCAGCACCCAACTGACATCGCCGACGTCGGTGGAGCCAATCATCACTTCGCCGTGGGTATCCAGCGGGATGATGTAGTCGCTGAGCGGTTTCGGGTTTGCGGGTTTAATCCCGGTTTTGCGATAGCAACTGGCAATCTCCTCTTCGGAGAGCGTGCCCTGGATTTCAGCGGCAAAGGCCATGTCGGCATCGTCGAACGGCACCGTACCAAGGCTTTCCAGATTGCGCTGCATCGCCTCTTCCAGCGGACGGTTGCCGAGCAGGTTAGAGACGGCGCTCATGATGCTGATCTCCACTTTGGTGTCGGTCATCAGCGCAGCGCCCTGCGCCACACGTTTTACGCGTTCGTTCAGTTCAAACATGGCGTGGACATCGCGCGCGCGAATGGCGTAGCGCACCGCTGCTTTCGCCTGCACCACGTTTGGCGCAATGCCGCCGGAATCGAGCATCGCGTAATGGATGCGGGAATCCTGCGGTACATGCTCACGCAGAAACTGGACGCCCACGTTCATCAATTCTGCGGCGTCGAGCGCGCTGCGGCCTAAATGTGGGGAGGCGGCGGCGTGGGAGGAGCGGCCAGTGAAGAAGAAATCCATGCGGGTATTGGCCAGCGACAGCGGTTTCGCCACTTCATGATGTGCGCTGGGGTGCCAGGTGATCGCCACATCAACACCATCGAAAGCTCCGGCGCGCGCCATAAAGGATTTCGCCGCGCCGCCTTCTTCCGCCGGACAACCGTAGTAACGTACGCGGCCCGGCGTGCCGGTCTCTTCCAGCCAGGCTTTCAGCGCGGTGGCTGCCAGCATGGCGCCGGAGCCGAGCAGATTATGCCCACAACCGTGTCCATGACCGTTGCCCGGCAGCGGCGAGTAGTGCGCGACGCCGGAGGCCTGGCTCAGACCAGGCAATGCATCGTATTCACCGAGGAAAGCGATGATCGGCCCGCCGCTTCCCGCTTCGCCCATTACGGCGGTAGGAATACCGGCGACGTTTTCAGTGACGCGGAAACCTTGCGTTTTTAGCATGGCGGTATGTTCGGCCACCGAGCGGTATTCGGTGTAGCAGATCTCTGGTGTACCCCATACACGATCGCTGAGATCGCAGAAATCGTGCTGATAGTTCTCTACCCACTTCCAGACTAACGCTTTGTTTTCCATGATACTCCCCAGTTTGGTTGGTCGGCATAATGCGCACGCGTTAACGTCGCTGTACCACCAGAATGAGGGCAACGGTTCGTAAAAGGCCAATGAGCAATTCACACTGGCTATTCCGTTCTTGCATAGTCTGCCGCCATCAGGCGGCATGGGCGGTTTCGCTCTGCTGGATCAACTGCCAAAGTTGTTCCGCTTGCGGGTTGCGCAGCACCGGCTGGCGATAGAGACGGATCGCCAGTTTGATCTCCTGGTCGCTGCTGCCGGCGCGCACCAGCGTGCCGTTTGACAGCTCCTCGTGGACAAGGCTCAGCGGCAGCCAGGCGACGCCACCGCCCGCCAGCGTCATCGCTTTCAGGTTGGCCGACATGCCGTTTTCATACACCGCTTCCAGCGGCAACGGGCGTTCGCTCAGCATTTGCGCCAGCGCATGGGCGAAAAAGGAGTGGCTGCCGTAGCTCAGCCACGGAATCGGGCGTCCATTGGGGTTGATGGGGTAAAGCGGCTGCCCGCCGCTGTCCGGTCGGCAGACCGGAATCGCCCATTCGCGGCCTAAATGGATCATCGGGTAAGGCGCAAGCTGGCGGATCAGCGACACTGCATCGTGGGCGTAGGTAAGCAGAAAATCGGTTTCGCCGCTGTGCAGAGTGGCGATATGCTCGACAAAGCTCGGCTTGGAGTTGCACATGCGGATATACCCAAGCTGGTGTTGCAGGTTCAGGCGCTGGATCCAGTCCGGGAAAAAGGTCAGCGACAGGGTATTGAGCATGGCAAAGCGCAACACCGCCGTGCGGGAACGAAAGCGCTGGTTGAGATCGTTACGCAGATGGGTCATGGCGAACACGGTTTCGCTGGCGGTGGCGTGAAAGGCTTCTCCCTCCGGCGTCAGCGTGACCGGATAGGTTTTGCGATCGAACAGCGGGACGCCAAGCCACTCTTCCAGTTGGCGGATGCGACGGCTAAGGGCGGACTGGGTGATGTGCCGCTCATCGGCGGCGCGCGTGAAGCTAAGACTGCGGGCGACACTGAGAAAATCTTCGAACCATTTCAATTCCATAGCGATACCTTGTGAAATGAATGGGAAAACGTCTCCTCGGGTAAACAGTCAGTTACGCAAGAAACGCGCCACTCTTGCAGGCGGGCGTTCACGCGCACTGCAGCGCAGGGCCGGGGAAGAGGCCCCCATGATTGCGCAGAAAGTGCACTAATGAGGTGCAACGGAGTTATATTAAGATGTATTATTAATGCATCTTAATTGATGGGTATTGTGTATGTCTGGTCCACGGATCCTGCGGGAGAAACTGACCATCCGCAAAATGATCGCGCTCTATCAGCGTGCCTGCGCGGATGCGGTTAGCAGCGAGTCGCACTATGTGAATTTGTTCGCTTATGCGGAAAAACGGCTGGATAAGTGCGTGTTCGGCGAAGAAAAACCGGCCTGTAAGCAGTGCCCGGTGCACTGTTACCAGCCCGCAAAGCGTGAAGAGATGAAGCAGATTATGCGCTGGGCGGGGCCGCGTATGTTATGGCGGCATCCGGTGCTGACGGTACGCCATTTGATTGACGATAAACGCCCGGTGCCAGAGCTGCCGGAGAAGTATCGGCGGAAATAGGTTGAGTTGCCGTCCGGCGTTTTTGGAAGATCGTGGAATTATTTCGTTCACCAGCGGCGCAGGCCGGATGGCAGCTTCGCCTTATCCGGCCTGCAACTGCGGCTGCACTCAGGCGCGCGTAGCGATCAAAATCGCCGACGCCTTAATCAGCGCGATCACGCGTTTACCGCTGTCCAACTGCAAATCCTGCACACTTTCATTAGTCACCACCGCCACCAGCTCAAACCCGGCATCGGTCTGCACATGCACCGTGGCATTGACCGCGCCTTCGGTAACCGAAGTGACTTTCCCGGCGAACTGATTGCGGGCGGAGAACTTCAGCCCGCTATCTTCGGTCGCTAGCGTCACCCACGGCGCTTTGATCAGCGCGATAGCCTCTTTGCCTGGTGTCAGCCCCAGCGCCGCCTGGCTGCTGCTGGTGACAATCGCCACCAGCGTTGCGCCGCCGTCGAGAGTGAGTTCCACTTCATCATTCACGGCACCGTGAGAGGTTGCACTGACCTTGCCTGTTAATTGATTTCGCGCTGAAACTGCCATAGACCCTCCATTATGTATGGATATGTTGAATGTTTTTTCAGCTTAACATAGTGCGTCTTTATTGATACCTAAACGTTTCATGCGCGAAAGCAGGGTGGTGCGTTTAAGTCCCAGCCGCTGCGCTGCGCCTTTTGGCCCGGCGACCACACCGTTGGTTTCGCGCAGCACACGAACAATCAGCTGGTACTCATCTTCGCCTTCGCGAGCCACTTCAGCAGGCTCCGCTACGGGCTGAGGCGGAACGGTGATTTCCGGCAGCGAAAGTTGCAGTACATTGCCGTGCGTCAGCAGTACCGCCCGTTCGATGACGTTCTCCAGCTCACGCACGTTGCCCGGCCACTCCATGGAGCTCAGCACGCGTAAGGTTTCCGCCGGAATACTGTCGATGCTGCGGCCCATTTTGCGGGCAATTTTGAAGGTGAAGGCTTTCACCAGCAGCGGAATGTCTTCCGGCCGTTCGCGCAGCGGCGGCAGATGAATCGGGAAGACATTGAGCCGGTAGTAAAGATCGCTGCGGAACTCTCGATCGGCGACCATCTGTTTCAGATCGCGGTTGGTGGCGGCGATCAGCCGCACATCGGTCTGGATCAGTTTATTACTGCCGAGCCGCTCGAACTCCTGCTCCTGCAATACGCGCAGCAGCTTCGGTTGTAGCTCCAGCGGCATATCGCCCACTTCATCAAGAAACAGCGAGCTTTTATCCGCCAGCTCGAAGCGGCCAATTCGCTGGGTGCTGGCACCGGTAAACGCGCCGCGCTCATGGCCAAAGAGATCGCTTTCCAGCAGCCCGGCGGGCATGGCGGCGCAGTTCATCTTCACCATTCTGCGGCTATTGCGATCGCTGAGGTTATGGATCGCACGGGCAATCAGCTCCTTGCCGGTGCCGGTTTCGCCAAGGATCAGCACCGTGCTGTTACTTTGCGCCACCATCTCAACCTGTTTCAGCACGCTGAACATCGCCTGGCTGCGGCCGATGATCTCGCCAAACTCGCTATCGACATTATTTAGCTGCTCGGTCAGCGCCAGGTTTTCATCCACCAGCCGCTCCTTCAGGCGGTGAATTTCCTGGTACGCCAGCGCGTTATCCACGGCAATGGCGATGCGTTCGGCGATCTGGCGCAGCAGCTTGAGATTCGCCTGGGTAAACACCTCTTTCTGGCACTGCGCCAGTTTCAGCACGCCGAGCAGATTTTTGCCGGACATCAGCGGCAGCAGGCACAGCGTCTGGATCTGGTTGCCCCAGGTTTCAAACAGCATCCGCTCGTAGGGCGCGAGTTTGTCGCGTTCGTGCAGATTGAGCAGCAGCATCTCTTTGCTGCGGAATACCCGTTCGGTCAGCGTTCCCTCTTCGTCGGCTTCCTGAATCTCATGCTTCGGATTCAGTTCATCTTTGTAGTGCGTCGAATAGATAGTCAGCTTGCCTTTGCGGCTACCGCGTAGCACCAGGCTGATGGCGTCGATGCCGAAATAGTAGTGGATCTCTTTCGCCACCTCGCTGACCAGCTCGTCCATATGCAGCCGCGAGAGCACCGCATTGGTGATGGCTACCAGAATGCGAAAATCGTCCCGCTCCTGGCACAATAGCTGATAATCCGGCGTCTGACTGTCGCGGCTCTGGAGCTGCTCGGCGACCACGGCGACGATTTGCGCCAGGGTGTGCAGGCGTTCGCTCTCTTTATCGCTCCACGGTTGCCCGTCATGGCGAAAAAATTCGCAGCCGCCGAAAATTTGCCCCTCCGCCGCCAGCGGCAGCAGGCAGTAGTGCGCAAACGGCGGATAGAGCCGGTTCTGCGTCAACGCCGGCCAGGTTTCCGCAAACGTGGCTGCGCTGCAATAGAGCGCCTGTGGGTGGGAAAGAATGTGCCTGACTGGCCCACTCGCCAGCAGTAAATGATCCTCATAAGTTGCGTTGTTTGCAGGGGCGTTGACGGCGTAGCGGCTGGCGCTGTGGCTGTCTGCATGCCACAGCACAATCGCCGCGCTATCCGCGAGTGCCGCCTGGCGGGTCAGCCGGGCCAGCGTTTCGCTGAGTGACGCCATATCCGGCTGTTGTAACAAAACACGGGTGATATCGAACAACCCCTGTTGTCCGAGATCGCTCATCGGTGTATACGACATATTGCTCATCCAGGAACACACTCGCAGGTGTGAAAAAAATAATAAAAAACAAAAAATTAGCAAATACGCGGTAACGGTTCCGCGTGGGGTAAATCTAACAGGCGTTTAACGCCGTACAGCCCCGCCAGGCGTACGCCCTGACGTTCAACAACTTCACCAATGATAGCGGCATCCGCGCCAAGCGGGTGGGCGCGTAAACGTGACAGCGCCTGCTCTGCGGCCTCGCGCTGTACGGCAATCACCAGTTTGCCTTCGTTGGCAAAGTTCAGCGCTTCCAGCCCCAGTAACTCGCAAACGCCGCGCACCGCCGGTTTCACCGGTAACGCGGCTTCGTTGAGTTCGATACCGAAGCCGCAGGCTGCGGCAAACTCATGCACTACCGCATTCACGCCGCCGCGCGTGGCATCGCGCAGCGCTTTCACGCCGGGAAGATCGTGCAGGGTGGCGATTAACGGCGTCAGCACCGCGCAATCGCTGGACAACTCGCCGTCCAGCCCCAGCCCTTCGCGCAAGTTAAGAATCGTTGCGCCGTGATCGCCCAGCGTACCGCTTGCCAGCAGTACATCGCCCGGTTGCAGCGACTGCGCCGCCCAGCGAATCGAACGTGGAATCGCGCCAATCCCGGCGGTATTGATAAATAGCTTATCCGCCGCGCCGCGCTGCACCACTTTGGTATCGCCGGTCACAATCGCGATATCGGCCGCGCGTGCGGTGGCGGCCATGCTATCGACGACGGTTTTCAGCGTCGCCATCGGCAGGCCTTCTTCAAGGATAAACCCGCAAGAGAGATAACGCGGTGTCGCGCCGCTGACGGCGATGTCGTTGGCGGTGCCGCACACCGCCAGCTTGCCAATATTGCCGCCGGGAAAGAACAGCGGATCGATCACATAGCTGTCGGTGGAGAACGCCAGCCTGTCACCGCTGGCGGCCAGTGCGGCCAGATCCAGCCGCGCCTGATCTTCCTGCTCGGCCAGCCACGGGTTGGCAAACGCCTCCATAAAGAGCTGGCTGATAAGCTGTTGCATCGCCTGGCCGCCGCTGCCGTGGGCGAGTTGGACTTCATTCATACTTCACACTCCTGAGCGCGATACTGATACCAGGCTGCGCAGGCTCCTTCTGAGGAGACCATCAGCGCACCAAAGGCGCTTTGCGGATTACAGGTGTTGCCAAACAGCGGGCACTGGTGCGGTTTGCAGCGGCCGGTCAGCACATCGCCGCAGCGGGCGCGCGGATCGTCATACACCTGCTGCGCTGCCGGGCGAAAGTGCGCTTCGGCATCAAACTGCTGATAAGCCTGCGTCAGATGTACACCGGATTCGCCAATCACCCCCAGCCCGCGCCACTCGCTGTCGCCGCTGACGGCAAACACATCGGCAATGGCGGCCTGCGCCAGCCGGTTGCCTTCATCCGGTACGACGCGGCGGTACTGGTTTTCCACCCGGCTCTGCGCGGCGATTTTCTGTTCCACCAGCATCACCACGCCCTGCAACAGATCCAGTGGTTCAAACCCGGCAACCACCAGCGGGCGGCGAAATTCTTCGGCAATAAAGGTGTACGCGTCGGTACCGATCACCATGCTGACATGGCCGGGCGCAAGGAAAGCGTCGATGCCGTTATCCGGCTGCTCCAGCAGGCTGCGCAGCGTTGGGATCAGCGTAATGTGCTGGCAGAAAAACCAGAAGTTATTGATGTTGCGGGCTTTCGCCTGTTGCAGCGTAATGGCCGTGGCGGGCATGGTGGTTTCGAAACCGAGGCCGAAGAACACCACTTTGCGCTGCGGATTTTTTTCCGCCAGCGCCAGCGCATCCATCGGTGAATAGACGATGCGCACATCGGCACCGCGCGCTTTCGCCTGTAACAGCGAGCCTTTTTTCCCCGGTACACGAATGGCGTCGCCGAAAGTACAGAAGATCACTTCCGGATGGCTGGCGATCTCCACGCAGGTATCAATACGCCCCATTGGTAACACGCACACCGGGCAGCCCGGCCCGTGGATAAACTCGATGTTTTCCGGCAGCAACTGATCGAGGCCGAATTTAAAGATGGCGTGCGTATGGCCGCCGCACACTTCCATAATGCGCAGCGGACGCGCGGCGGTATAGCTAAGATGAGAGGCCCGTTCGCGCAGATGGGCAATCAGTTGCATCACCTGTTCCGGGGCGCGATATTCGTCGACAAAACGCATTATTTCTCCTCGCCGTAGAGCAGCGCGCCGACATCCGGCTCGACATCGAACATGTTTTGCAGCGCCGCCAGCGTATCCAGCGCCTCCGCTTCGTTAATCACGCTCATGGCAAAACCGACATGCACCAGCACCCACTGGCCGAGACGCGGCTGGCCGTGTTCATCATGGCTGCCGACCAGGGTTAAATCCACGTCGCGCTGAATGCCGCAGACGTCCACTTTGGCTTGCAGGCCGTCAATGGCGCAAATTTGCCCCGGTACGCCTATGCACATCGTTGCGTCTCCAGCCAGTCGAGCCAGGCGTCCATCCCGTCGCCTTTGGTGGCGGAAACCAGCAGGATCTCAATCTGCGGGTTCACTTCACGGGCGTAGGCGATGCAGCGTTCGACATCGAAATTGAGGTACGGCAGCAGATCCACTTTGTTCAGCAGCATCAGCGAGGCGGCAGCGAACATGTGCGGATATTTCAGCGGCTTGTCTTCCCCTTCAGTCACTGACAGTACCGCCACTTTATGGCGTTCGCCCAGATCGAAGCCCGCCGGGCATACCAGGTTACCAACGTTTTCAATAAACAGAATGCCGCGATCGTCGAGCGGCAGACGCGGCGCAGCATCGGCAATCATCTGCGCATCCAGGTGGCAACCCTTACCGGTGTTCACCTGAATCGCCGGGGTACCGGTGGCGCGAATACGCGCGGCGTCATTGACGGTTTGCTGATCCCCTTCGATCACCGCGCAGGGTACGCGCGCATTCAGGCGCTGCAGGGTTTCGGTAAGCAGGGTGGTTTTGCCGGAGCCAGGGCTGGAGACCAGGTTCAGCACCAGTTGCTGGCGGGCGGCAAAGCGGGCGCGGTTGCGGGCGGCGATCTGGTTATTTTTATCCAGTACGTCGATCTCCACTTCCAGCATCCGGCGCTGGCTCATGCCCGGCGCGTGGGTGCCGGCTTCGCCGTGACCGTAATGCAAATCGCCGTTACCCGATTGGGTTGGGGTGAACTCTCGGGTATTGACGCGGGTTATAGTTAGCGCAGGGCGCGCAGCAGGGGCGAACGGTGCGCTGCGAAACGCAGAGTGCGGGTTATGTTCGTCACCCTCGATATAAAGGTTACCGTCCTGACAACCACATGTTGTACACATTGTTTACTCCTCAATTTCCAGGCGCTGAATTTGCATTCCATCGTCGGCAACGATCTGCAACTGGTCGCTGTGGCATTGTGGGCAGCGGCGAACACGCTGGGTGAGCAGCGTGACGTACTGCCGACAAGACTCGCACCAGCACTCCGCTTGCTGTTGTTCGATGTGCAGTGTACAACCTTCAGCCAGGCTGCCACGGCACACCAGATCAAAACAAAACGTTAAAGCTTCGGTTTCGACACAGGAAAATGCGCCCACTTTTAACCAGACGCCGGTAACCCGACGCGCGCCGCTCGCGGTGGCCTGTTGTTCAATAATTTCCAGCGCCCGCTGGCACAAAGTGATCTCATGCATAATCCCTCCTTATGAGTTGCCGCGTTAATGCAATAAGAGTGCCATGAGTGATTTTGACACTGTGACGATGTCGAACCTGTCGAGATGACACGTCGAAATTAACGAATATTTTTATTTATTCCTTTAATAATCAATAAATTAAATGTTGGCATGGATGATGCTTTACCGCCGTTGTTTCAATTAATCAGGTAAGCAGACATGACGATTTGGGAAATTAGCGAAAAGGCAGATTACATTGCCGGGCGACACCATCTCCTGCAGGAGGAGTGGCGCAGTTACTGCAACGCGCTGGTTCAGGGGATCACGCTGTCAAAAGCGCGCCTGCACCATGCCATAGGTTGCGCGCCAGAGCAGCAGCTCTGTTTTGAGCTGTTCGGCCACTTCACGGTCACCGTCTCTCTGACCGGCGGCTTTAATGGTCATACCATCGAATATGCGATTGCCAATAAAGATGGCAGCGATAAACGCTTGATTGCAAAGGCGCAGCTCACCAGCGACGGCAAAGTGGACGGCGTTATCAGCACCCAAGATCGTGAAAAAGTGCTGGAGCACTATCTGGAAAAAATCGCCACGGTTTACGACAGCCTGTACGCGGCGGTGGAAAACGATACCCCCATCAATCTCTCTCTTCTTGCCAGCAGCGCGCACGCGTCTGCGCTGGCCTGAGTTTGGGTGTCGAGATGTGTCGAAGTGACACGTCGTGCGACTGATTTCGTCAAAAATGACCGCCCGGACTGGGTGAATCACCTGAGGATTAGCTGGTGAACCGTTTTGTAATTGCCGACCCGGCGCTCTGTATCGGCTGCCACACCTGCGAGGCGGCCTGCGCGGAGACGCACCGCGCGTATGGCTTGCAGTCGATGCCGCGGCTGCGCGTGATGCGTAATGAACATGAATCCGCGCCGCAGCAGTGCCACCACTGCGAAGACGCGCCCTGTGCGGGCGTTTGTCCGGTAAATGCCATTAATCGCGTCGATGGCGCGGTGCAGTTAAATGAAAGCCTGTGCGTAAGCTGCAAACTGTGCGCGATTGCCTGCCCGTTTGGCGCTATCGAATTTGCCGGTAGCCGTCCGCTGGATATTCCGGCCAACGTTAACTCGCCGCTCGCGCCCGCCGCGCCGCCTGCGCCTGCGCGCGTCAGTACGCTGCTGGACTGGGTGCCTGGCGTGCGGGCTATCGCCGTGAAGTGCGATCTCTGCCATTTCGATGATCAAGGCCCGGCCTGCGTGCGGATGTGCCCGACCAAGGCGCTGCATCTGGTCAATAACCTCGACATCGCCCGCGCCAGCCGTCGCAAACGCGAGCAGACCCTGAATACGGACTACGGCGATTTGTCGCTGTTTACCCAGCTTAACCGGAGTGCAAAATGACGATCCTCTCTTTGCTCAACGGCGCGGTGGCGGTGTTTATCTGCGCTGCTGCGCTGGCGTACCTGTTTACGCGGGCGAAAATTCTCAGCGGCTGGCTGGCCGGTCTTGGCGGCGCAATCGGCAGCGCCATGGCGACAGCCGCCGGGTTGTTGTCGCTGCTGGGCGCTGATGCCGTTTCCGGCAGCCTGACGCTGTTGCAGTACCCGTTACTGGTCACACCCCTGCGTGCCGTGTGGGTGATCACCTTCGGCCTCTGCGGCCTGCTTATCAGCCTCTATAACATCCACTGGCACCGCCATGACGCGGTGAAAGCCAACGGGTTGTTGATCAATTTGCTACTGGCCGCCGCGCTGTGCGCCGTCTGCGCCGCGAATCTGGGCGAGCTGGTCGTGATGAGCGAAATCATGGCGCTGAGCGCGGTGTTTCTTACCGGGTGCAGCGCCTCTGGCAAGCTGTGGTTTGCCATGGGGCGTCTTGGCACGGTGCTGCTGGTGCTGGCCTGCTGGTTTATCTGGCAGCGTTATCAGACGCTCGATTTTGTTCAGCTTAGCGGGCAACAACTGAGCAGTGGCGTCTGGCTGCTGGGGGTGATTGGTTTTGGTTTGCTGGCGGGGATTATTCCGCTGCACGCCTGGGCGCCGCAGGCGCATGCCAGCGCGCAAGCGCCGGCCGCCGCGCTCTTTTCTACGGTGGTGATGAAAGTCGGGCTGTTCGGCATTCTCAGTTTCTCCTTGCTGGGCGGCCAGCCGCCGCTGTGGTGGGGCGTTGTGCTGCTGGTATTCGGCATGATCACCGCCTTTGTCGGCGGTTTGTATGCGCTGATGGAGCACAATATTCAGCGCCTGCTGGCGTATCACACGCTGGAAAACATCGGCATCATTTTGCTTGGCCTTGGCACGGGCGTAACCGGGCTGGCATTGCAGCAACCGGCGCTGATGGCGCTGGGGCTGGTTGGCGGTCTGTATCACCTTTTCAACCACAGCCTGTTTAAGAGCACGCTGTTTCTTGGCGCGGGTGCGCTGTGGTTTGGCACCGGCTATCGCGATATCGAAAAACTGGGCGGCATCGGCAAAAAAATGCCGTTGATCTCGCAGGCGATGCTGGTCGGGCTGATGGCGATGGCAGCGCTGCCGCCGCTCAATGGCTTTGCCGGTGAGTGGGTGATTTATCAATCCTTCTTCAGCCTGAGCGGTAGCGGCCACTTTGTCCTGCAACTGATTGGGCCGCTGCTGGCCGTTGGCCTGGCGATAACCGGTGCGCTGGCGGTGATGTGTATGGCGAAAGTCTATGGCGTCACCTTCCTTGGCGCGCCGCGCACCCCGCAGGCGGAAAACCCGCAATCTATTCCCTGGCTGATGACCGCAAGCGTGGCCGTACTGGCACTCTGCTGCGTTATTGGCGGCGTTGCTGCGCCGTGGCTGCTGCCGCGTCTGTATGCCGCCGTACCGCTGCCGCTGCATACCGCGAACACGGTGGTGTCGCAACCGATGATCACGCTGCTGCTGATTGCCATGCCACTGCTGCCGCTGCTGTTGATGGTGCTGTTTAAAGGCGATCGTCTTCCGTCCCGCAACCGCGGAAGCGCCTGGGTCTGCGGCTACGATCATGAAGGCTCAATGGTGATCACCGCCCACGGTTTTGCCATGCCGGTAAAAGCCGCATTTGCCCCGGTGTTGAAGCTGCGCAAATGGCTGGAACCCACGCTGATTCTGCCCGGCTGGCGTACCGACGCGGCTCCGCTGCTGTTTCGTCGGCTGGCACTGATTGAGCTGGCGGTGCTGGTGGTTGTGGTGATTTCCCGAGGAGCCTGATGATGAATTTTCTGTATGCGTTATTGCAGGCGCTGGTGCTGTTTGCCTTTGCGCCGCTGCTGTCCGGTATCAGCCGCGTGGCGCGCGCCCGGTTGCACAATCGCCGTGGGCCTGGCGTGCTGCAAGAGTACCGCGACCTGGTCAAATTGCTGGGCCGCCAGAGTATTGCGCCTGCAGCGTCCGGCTGGGTGTTTCGCCTGATGCCGTTTGTGATGGTGGGCGTGATGCTGACCATTGCGACGGCTTTGCCGGTGGTCACCATTAACTCGCCGCTGCCTTTGCTGGGCGATTTGATCACCCTGATCTATCTGTTCGCCATTGCCCGCTTCTTCTTTGCTATTGCCGGGCTGGATACCGGTAGCCCGTTTACCGGCATCGGCGCCAGCCGCGAAGCGATGCTGGGCGTGCTGGTCGAGCCGATTTTGCTGCTCGGTTTGTGGGTGGCGGCGCTGGTCGCGGGTTCCACTCATATCAGCCATATCACCGACACCGTTTACCACTGGCCGCGCGCGGCTTCAATCCCGCTGTTTCTGGCGCTCTGCGCCTGCGCGTTCGCCACCTTTATCGAAATGGGCAAACTGCCGTTTGATCTTGCGGAAGCGGAGCAGGAGTTGCAGGAAGGGCCGCTGTCGGAGTACAGCGGCAGCGGCTTTGCGCTGCTGAAGTGGGGGATCAGCTTAAAACAGCTGGTGGTGCTGCAAATGTTTGTCGGCGTCTTTCTGCCGTGGGGGCAGATGAGCAGCTTCAGCGCGGCGGGTCTGCTGCTGGCGCTGGTGGTGGCGGTAGTGAAATTAATCGTTGGCGTACTGGTGATTGCCCTGTTTGAAAACAGCATGGCACGCCTGCGTTTTGCTGCCACGTCACGTGTCACCTGGGCCGGGTTCGGCGTTGCCTTTTTAGCGTTCGTCTCCTTACTGGCGACGTATTAAGAGAGTTTATGCATGTCTGAAGAAAAAATCGGTCAACACTATCTGGCTGCGCTGCACGAGAAATTTCCCGGCGTAGTGCTGGATGAAGCGTGGCAGACCAAAGACCAAATCACCCTTACCGTGAAAGTGAACTATCTGCCGGAGGTGGTGGAGTTTCTTTACTACCAGCAGGGCGGCTGGCTGTCGGTGCTGTTTGGTAACGACGAGCGCAAGCTGAACGGTCATTTTGCCGTTTACTACGTGCTGTCGATGGAGCAGGGCGTCAAATGCTGGATAACGGTGCGCGTTGAAGTCGATGCGCTGAAACCGGAGTATCCATCCGTGACGCCGCGCGTGCCTGCGGCCGTGTGGGGCGAGCGCGAAGTGCGTGATATGTATGGCCTGGTGCCGGTCGGTTTGCCGGATGAGCGCCGCCTGGTGCTGCCGGATGACTGGCCGGACGAACTCTATCCGCTGCGTAAAGACAGCATGGATTATCGCCAGCGCCCCGCGCCGACCACCGACGCGGAAACTTATGAATTCATCAACGAGCTGGGCGACAAGAAAAACAATGTGGTGCCGATTGGCCCGCTGCACGTTACGTCGGATGAACCGGGCCACTTCCGCCTGTTTGTGGATGGCGAGAATATTGTCGATGCCGACTACCGCATGTTCTATGTGCATCGCGGGATGGAGAAACTGGCGGAAACCCGCATGGGTTACAACGAAGTCACCTTTCTCTCGGATCGCGTGTGCGGCATCTGTGGGTTTGCCCACAGTACCGCTTACACCACCTCGGTAGAGAACGCGATGGGCATCGTGGTGCCGGAACGCGCGCAGATGATCCGCGCCATTCTGCTGGAAGTGGAACGTCTGCACTCGCACCTGTTAAACCTCGGTCTGGCTTGCCACTTTGTCGGTTTTGACTCCGGGTTTATGCAGTTTTTCCGCGTGCGTGAAACGTCAATGAAGATGGCGGAAATTCTTACCGGGGCGCGTAAAACCTACGGTCTGAACCTGATCGGCGGCATTCGCCGCGACATGCTGAAAGACGATATGGTGCAGACGCGCGCGCTGGCGCAGCAGATGCGCCGCGATGTGATGGAGCTGGTTGATGTGCTGATGAGCACGCCGAATATCGAGCAGCGCACCGTGGGTATTGGCCGTCTTGATCCGCAAATCGCCCGCGATTTCAGTAACGTCGGCCCGATGGTGCGCGCCAGCGGTCACGCCCGCGATACCCGCGCCGATCACCCGTTTGCCGGTTACGGCCTGTTGCCAATGACCGTGCACAGCGAGCAGGGTTGCGATGTCATTTCCCGCCTGAAAGTGCGTATCAACGAAGTGCTGACCGCGCTGAACATGATCGATTTCGGTCTGGATAATCTGCCCGGCGGCCCGCTGATGGTTGAAGGCTTTACCTACATTCCGCACCGTTTTGCCCTTGGTTTTGCCGAAGCGCCGCGCGGGGATGATATCCACTGGAGTATGACCGGCGACAACCAGAAGCTCTATCGCTGGCGTTGCCGTGCGGCGACCTACGCCAACTGGCCAACGCTGCGCTATATGCTGCGCGGCAACACCGTTTCTGATGCGCCGCTGATTATTGGCAGCCTCGATCCTTGCTACTCCTGCACCGACCGCATGACGGTGGTGGATGTGCGCAAGAAAAAAAGCAAGGTCGTGCCGTACAAAGAGCTGGAGCGTTACGGGATCGAGCGTAAAAACTCGCCGTTGAAATAGTGGGAGAACGCTAGCGATGTTTACCTTTATCAAAAAAGTGATCAAAACCGGGACGGCAACCAGCGCGTATCCGCTTGCGCCGATGCCGGTGGATAAAAACTTCCGCGGCAAACCGCAGCACAACCCGCAGCAGTGCATTGGCTGCGCGGCGTGCGTCAATGCCTGCCCGTCGAACGCGCTGACGGTGGAAACCGATCTTGCGACCGGCGAACTGGCCTGGCAGTTTAATCTCGGGCGCTGCATTTTCTGCGCCCGCTGCGAAGAAGTGTGCCCAACGGCGGCGATTACGCTCTCTCAGGAGTACGAACTGGCGGTGTGGAGCAAAGCCGATTTTCTGCAACAGTCGCGCTACGAGCTGTGCCAGTGCCGCGAATGCGCGCGGCCTTTCGCGGTGCAGAAAGAGATCGATTACGCCATTGCGCTGCTGGCGCATAACGGCGATACCCGCGCCGAGCAGCACCGCGCCAGCTTTGAGACCTGCCCGGATTGCAAACGTCAGAAATGCCTGGTGTCGTCCGACCGCGTCGAATTGACCCGCCATATGAGAGAGGCCAGCTAATGAGCCAGCTAATAGGTCCGCGTGATGCGGATGGTATTCCGGTGCCGATGACGGTGGAGGAATCCATCGCCAGTATGAAAGCCTCGCTGTTGAATAAAATCAAACGCTCCGCTTACGTTTATCGTGTGGATTGCGGCGGCTGCAATGGCTGTGAGATCGAGATTTTCGCGACGCTTTCGCCGTTGTTCGATGCAGAACGCTTCGGCATTAAGGTCGTACCTTCACCGCGCCACGCCGACATTCTGCTGTTTACCGGCGCCGTCACCCGCGCGATGCGTTCACCGGCGCTGCGCGCCTGGCAATCTGCGCCGGATCCCAAAATCTGTATCTCCTACGGCGCATGCGGTAACAGCGGTGGTATCTTCCACGACCTGTACTGTGTCTGGGGCGGCACGGATAAAATCGTTCCGGTGGATGTCTATATTCCCGGCTGCCCGCCGACGCCTGCCGCCACGCTGTATGGTTTTGCCATGGCGCTGGGGCTGCTGGAGCAGAAAATTCATGCCCGTCTGCCTGGCGAGCAGGACGATCAACCGGCAGAGATCCTGCATCCGACTATGGTGCAGCCGCTGCGGGTGAAAGTGGATCGCACCGCTCGTCGCCTCGCGGGTTACCGCTATGGCCGCCAAATTGCCGATGATTACCTGCGCTTGCGCAGCGTCGGCGAACATGAAGTGGTGCGCTGGTTAGCGCAGGAGAACGATCCGCGTCTGACCGAAATTGTCAGCCACCTTAATCAGGTGGTGCAGGAGGCGAAAATCTGATGAGCGAGACGGTGGCCTTTAGCCAGCTGCGGCGGAAATTTGTCGATGAGAATGATGCCACGCCGCCGCAGGCGCAGCAGGTGGTCTATTACTCTCTGGCGATTGGTCACCATCTTGGCGTGATCGATTGCCTGGAAACGGCGCTTTCCTGCCCTTGGGAGGCTTATCTGGCGTGGATCGGCACGCTGGAGAGCGGCAGTGAAGCGCGGCGAAAAATGGAAGGCGTGCCGCGTTACGGCGAGATTGTTATCGACAGCACGCACGTGATGATGCTGGCCAACGCCTTTGACCGGGCGTTGGCCGGGCAGAATGAACAGCAGCAGGCCTGGAGCAGGGCGCTGCTGTCGATGTTGCACGACATTCATCAGGAAAGCGCTATCTATTTGATGGTAAGGAGATTACGTGACTGACGTATTACTTTGCGTGGGCAACAGCATGATGGGCGACGATGGCGCAGGCCCGTTGCTGGCGCAGATGTGCGCGGAAAACCCGCAGGGAAACTGGCGCGTGATCGACGGCGGCAGCGCACCGGAAAACGACGTGGTGGCGATCCGCGAGCTGCGCCCGACGCGGTTGCTGATTGTGGATGCTACCGATATGGGGCTGAACCCCGGCGAGATGCGCATTGTCGATCCCGATGACATCGCGGAGATGTTCCTGATGACCACTCACAATATGCCGCTCAACTATCTGATCGATCAGTTGAAAGAGGATATTGGCGAGGTGATTTTTCTTGGCATTCAGCCCGATATTGTCGGCTTTTACTACCCGATGACGCCGCCAGTGAAAGCGGCGGTAGAAACAATTTACCAGCGGCTGGCTGGCTGGGAAGGCAACGGCGGGTTCGAGCCGCTATAAACAGCGCCGGGTTTCCGGCGCTGTATTAACGACGGCGTTTTTCCGAGTACATCACCTTATCGCAATCTTCCAGCATGCCGCGCAGCGTGGTGTACTTATCGCCGCCGTTTTCAATAATCCCGTGCGAGTAGTTGATGTGATAATTCTTGCCGGAAAGATGGTCGATGGCATCGATGCGTGATTGCAGATCGAAGAGAAACGCATCAGCATTGTGAGTCGGCGTGTTCGCCAGTAGTACCGCAAACTCACCTCCGCTAAGCCGGGCGGCGATATCCTGATCTTTCAGGCATTTTGTCATATTGCTGGCGAAGATTTTTACCACCTCGTCGCCCTCTTTATTCCCCAGCAATTCATTGATCGATTTCAGATTGTCGATGCTGAAATAGAGCAGACTGAGATCTTTTTTATGCTCTTTGAGCCAGGCAAAACGTTTTTCGCCGGAGCGGTAAAAGCCACGGCTGTTGGGCATGCCGGTCAGCAAATCGGTCATTGCCATGCTGAGGATCAGAAACTCATCTTCCACAATGGCGGCGAAATCGAGCAGGGTATTGATTTCCGCACTGGAAAACGGGCGCGGATAGGTATCGATGACGCAGATGGTTCCGGCAATTGCGCCGTCCGGCAGTCGCACCGGGCAACCCGCATAAAATCGCACCCACGGCTCGCCAACGACAAACGGGTTTTCGGCAAAGCGCGGATCGGCAAGGGTATCTTTGACAATAAACACGCCCTCTTCGAGGATCGCGTGCGCGCAGAACGACAGATTGCGCGGCGTTTCGTGGGTATCGATGCCGCTGCGCGACAGCAACCACTGACGATCGCGATCGAGCAGACTTATCACCGCGATGGGGACATCAAAGGTAGTCTTTGCCGTGCGGGTGAGCCGGTCAAAACGTTCATCATCCTTTTTATCCAGAAGATCCATCATATACAAAGACTTAAGCCGCTCTCTTTCATTGACTGGCATGGCCGGGAAGATCATAGGGCATCCTCGATTTTCTTTGTTTTCTCAAGTGTAGACAGATCTTCCCATCATTGCGTTATATATCCGTGGTTTGCCCCTGCGCGCGGATAAAATTGATAAATGCCTGTAATGGCGCAGGGATTAAGCGCCGCGAATTGTAATAGAGCCACGGGCCGCTAAATGATTGCCACCAGGTTTCCAGCAACGGCGTCAGCGCGCCGCTTTCGAACGACGGGCGCAGCCACTCTTCAAACAGATAGATGATGCCGCTACCGGCAATCGCTGCCTGCACCGCCAGATCCACCGCGCTGCCGACGCTGACCACCAGTGAACCATTCACCTGAATGCGCAGGGTTTCACCCTCGCGGGTAAATTCCCACTCTGGCATCACGCCGCTGGCATAGCGCCCGCGAATGCAGTTATGGCTAATCAGATCGCGCGGGTGCTGCGGCAGGCCGTAACGCTGCAAATAGGCCGGTGCCGCCGCTGCGGCAAAACGCTGACGGCGCGGGCCGATGGGCAGCGCCACCATATCCTGTTCCAGGCTTTCGTCGTAACGGATCCCCGCATCGCAATTGTCGCGAAACACATCCTGTACGTTGCTTTCGGCGACGATCTCCAGGCGAATGTCCGGGTATTGCGCCAGAAAAGGGGGGACGATGGTGGGCAGAACCAGCCGTGCCGCGCTGACCGGGACATTCAAACGCAGCGTGCCGCTCGGCGTGGTGCGATAGCGGTTGATGGCGTCCAGCGCGGCATTCACTTCGCTCATTGCCGGTTGCAGGCGCTCCATCAGCGCTCTGCCTGCCTCGGTCAGCGCCACGGTACGGGTGGTGCGGTTAAACAGCCGTACGCCGAGTTGCTGCTCGGCGCGGCGCACCGCGTCGCTCAGGCGGGAGGGGTTGGAACCGGTCACGCGCGCGGCTTCACGGAAGCCTCCGGCGTTGGCGACCGCGACAATGGCATTTAACAGGGCGAAATCCAGCTTCATTGTTCGGTGAACCGTACAGTGTGTATTAATTTTGCTGGATTGTTGCACAGCCGTACAGCTCCTACAATCGGGTTACTTAACGCACAGGAGGTTTTCCATGTCTCAATCCACACTTACTTATCGTCTTGGCGATCGTCAGGTTGGTCGTCTGGGTTACGGTGCGATGCAACTGGCTGGCCCTGGCGTGTTTGGTCCGCCCGCGGACGAAGCAAAGGCGCTGGCGGTATTGCGCGATGCTATTGCTGCCGGGGTGAATCATATCGACACCAGTGATTTTTATGGTCCGCATGTCACCAATAAATTGATTAAACAGGCGCTGCATCCTTATCCGGACGACTTATGCATCGTCACCAAAGTCGGCGCGCGTCGTGATGATAAAGCCAACTGGCTGCCCGCATTCAGCGCCGAAGAGTTGACCCGTGCGGTGGAAGATAATCTGCGTCACCTCGGTCTGGAGACGATAGAGGTGGTCAACCTGCGTTCGATGTTTGGTGTGCACGAGCCGGAAGAGGGGCCGCTCGAAGCGCCGCTGGAGGCGTTGATCAAACTGAAAGAGCGCGGGCTGATCCGCCATATCGGGCTGAGCAACGTTACAGCGAAGCAGGTGGCCGACGCGCAGAAAATGACGCCCATTGTCTGCGTGCAGAACCTGTATAACGTGGCGATCCGTAAGGATGATGCGCTGGTGGATAGCCTGAACGCGCAGGGCATTGCCTTCGTGCCGTTCTTCCCGCTGGGCGGTTTCACGCCGTTGCAATCCGGTGAGCTGAACGAGGTGGCGCAATCGCTTAACGCCACGCCGATGCAGGTGGCGCTGGCGTGGCTGTTGCAGCGTTCGCCGAATATCCTGCTGATCCCCGGTACGTCGTCGCCGCAGCATTTACAGGAAAACATGGCGAGCGCGAACCTCGTGCTGCCGCCGGAAGCGCTGGAAAAACTCAACGGCATTGGCGCGTAGCTTCTGCGCCGGATGGTTGCCCCGATCGGGCCTGTGGGATCGCATCGGTTCATAGGCCCGATAAAGCATCGCCGCCATCCGGCAATCAGCCGCCACAGAGCCATTATTTGGGGGGCGCCACCGACTCGCGCCGCACCAGTTCACCTTCGTGTGAACGGGCCGCGTGCTCGCCTGGCGTCAACAGAATGTCGATGGCGTGACGGATCATCGCCTCCATCGGCACATGAATGGTGGTGAGCGACGGGTTGTAATACTTGCCGAGCACCGAATCGTCAAACCCGGCCAGCGACACATCCTGCGGCAGGCGCAGCCCCGCTTCCAGACAGGCTTTCGCCACGCCAATCGCCATATCGTCATTGCCCGCGAGGATGCAGGTAAACGGCACCTTGCGCGCTAACAGTTCACGCCCTGCGGCATAACCACTGTCGGTAGACCATGCGCCATGTACCAGCAGTTGCGGGTCTGGCTCAATACCGGCGCGGCGCAGCGCCTGCCGGTAGCCCGCCAGGCGTTTTTCCCCGGTTGGCGAACCTTCAGCACCGGCAACAAAAGCAATACGCGTATGCCCCTGCGCTAACAGGTGGGCCATCATCGTTTCACAACTTTGTTGATGATCGACAAACACGCACTGATTGCGGTGGCGGGAGAGTTCACGGTTGATGACGACGATAGGCGTCTGGCTGTTATCGATAATTGCGTCCAGCTCATCGACCGTCAGGTATTTGGGGTAAATCATGATCGCTTCACAGCGCAACGACATCAGCAGATCGATGGCGTCGCGCTCTTCCTGCGCGCTGTGTTTACCGTCTGCCAGCACCAATTGTCGGCCATGCATTTCACTGTTGGTCGCCGCGTGGTAAGTCAGGCTGGCGAAAAACGGGCCGTTATACAGCCCGTTGGTGATCACCAGCCCCACTGAGTTGGTCTTATTATTGGCAAGATTGCGCGCCAGCTGGTTGGGGCGATACCCCGTCTCGGCAATGGCCTGGAAAATGCGTTCCTTCACTTCCTCACGGACAAAAACTTTGCCATTTAGCGTGCGCGATACCGTCGCTTTCGATACGCCAGCCAGCCTGGCGACATCCAGTATCGTTACCATTTTTCGACCTCACTCTTGTTATTATGCTGGCTGCGCTCCTGTCTCCAGTGACATCAGCGGCATACCGGGGCTGACGGCACCCTGCGACTGATGGCGAGTCAGCGTAAATTCATCACTGTTCACCACCAGCACCGGCGTGGTCAGATCGTAACCCGCCTGCTCAATGCGCGCTTTATCAAACTCCAGCAGCGGCGTGCCAGCGGTGACTCTGTCGCCCTCTTTTACCAGCGGCGTAAAGTATTGACCCTGAAGGTTAACGGTATTCAGACCAACATGGATCAGTAATTCTGCGCCATTATCACATATCAGGCCGATAGCGTGATGCGTGTCAATTAATGTGGCGACCTGCGCGTCACACGGGGCGACCACTTTGCCTTCGTGAGGAACGATCGCCACACCGTCGCCGAGCACTTTCCCGGCAAAGGCTTCATCTGGCACGTTTTCCAGTGCGATCACTTCGCCTTTAATCGGGCTGAGCATCTGTAATGAACCAACCTTCAGCGGCGCGGGGTCAGCGCTTTCCTGCGGATCTTCAAAACCGACAAACTGCACCATCACAATGGTCAGCACAATCGCGGTGCCTGCGCCAACCAGTTCGCCAATAAACGACATTGGCGCATCCGGGCTAATGGCATTCACCAGCGTGAACAGGCCGGGCAGCGCCGCATAAGCGTAGTAGAGGCTGCCAAACAGGCTGGCGACCACCGCACCAATCGCTCCGCCGATACAGCCGCAGATAAACGGTTTTTTAAAGCGCAGCGTCACGCCGTAAATGGCGGGTTCAGTGATGCCGAAAATGGCGGTAACCCCCGCAGAAAGCGAGGTGGCTTTTAGCGCTTTATTGCGGCTTTTGATAAACACGCCAAACACGGCGGCCATCTGGCCAATCACCGCGATGGTCTGGTAAGCCTGGAATGAGTCATAACCCTGGGTATCGAAGTTCGCCATGATCACCGGCGTGATCCCCCAGTGAACGCCAAAAATGACGATCACCTGCCATACGCCGCCAATGATCGCAGCGGCAACGGCCGGAGCGGCATGGAACAACGTGTTATAGCCATGAGCAACGCCCAGCGCGGCCCAACTGGTAATTGGCCCAATCACCACCAGCGTCAGCGGCACAATCACCACAAAGCAGAGAAGCGGCGTAAACAGCGGGCTTATTACTTCCGGCAGCCATTTTTCGACGCGGCGTTCAAACCAGGAGAGCGCCCAGACCAGGAACAGTGGCGGCAGTACCGATGAGGTATAAACCGTTTCCGCCAGCGGGAAGAACAGGAATTTCACTTCGCTACCGGCGGCGATTTTCCCGGCCAGTGCCGTCCACTCCGGGTTGATCAGCGCACAGCAGCAGAGCACGGCAATAAACGGATTACATTTGAAATGGCGCGCCGCGGTAATGGCGATAAACACCGGCAGAAAGGCAAACGGTGTCCAGGACATAAAGTTAAGAATGGCGAAGGTGCCGGTGGTTTTGATATCCGCATCCGCGAGGCCCAGCAGAATCAGCAGCCCCTGCAAAATCCCGGCGGCGGCAAGAATATAGACAATCGGGGCAAACACCGCTGACATGGTGGCGATGACCGCATCCAGCCAGCGTGTTTTCGGCTGCGCGGCGCTGCCGTCTTTCTCTTTCACCATACCACTCAGGGCGTTAAACACATCGGCGACATGGGTACCAATAACCACCTGGAACTGACCGCCGCTCTCCACCACGGCGATAACGCCGGGCAGGCTCTGGATGCTGGCTTTCGCCGTGGCGGGCGTTTCGTTTAATACCAGACGCAGGCGGGTAGCGCAGCGGGAGAAGTTGCTGATGTTCTCTTCGCCACCCACCTCGCGCAGGATATCACTCGCTAACTTATTGTAATCCCTGATAACGGCCATTTTTGTTTACCTTTTATTATCGGTGACTGAGTAGGTGTATCTGGGTGAAACCGGTTTCATGCTAACCTGGTCAGATCGCCGCGCAACCGGTTTCATGGAAAACTGCGAAGGAAATCACGCCACAATATTTGGCATTTATATTTCGTTGCAGGCCGAAGCATGGTGTGCCGGGCTACGTAAACTGGCGGCACATTCACTGATGGAGAGCGCTTATGATCGCTGTACTGTTTGAAGCCGATGTCGCCGCTGGCAAGCAGGAGCGCTATCTGCAATTAGCCGCGGAGCTCAAGCCGCAACTGGCAGAAATCGAGGGTTTTATCGCCATTGAACGCTTTCAGAGCCTGAGCACGGAAGGGAAGATTTTGTCATTATCCTGGTGGCGGGATGAAGAGGCGGTACTGGCATGGAAGAGCAACGTCCTGCACCAGGCTGCGCAGGCGGAAGGACGGCGATCGATTTTCTCGTTTTACCGTATCCGTGTCGCGCAGGTTTTTCGCGATTATTCATCCGCAGCAGGGAAGACCGACCATGTATGATATTCACGTTATGCTTAATGAGGCGCCCGGCGGGCTGGCAGAACTGGGTGAAACTCTGGGTAAAAACGGTATTGGTCTGGAAGGCGGCGGCGTTTTCAGCATCGGGAGTGAAAGCCATGCCCATTTTCTGGTGGCCGACGGTGAACGTGCCCGTCAGGTTCTGGAGTCTGCCGGATTTACAGTGTGCAATGTAGCGCAGCCGGTGATCCGCAAACTAAAGCAGGAAAAACCCGGTGAGCTAGGCGCGATTGCCCGCACGATCGCGCAACATGGCATCACTATTCTTGTGCAGTACAGCGATCATGATAATCGCCTGATTCTGCTGACCGACAACGATCCGCTGACCCATGAGGTCACGCAACCCTGGAAGGGGGCGACATGAGTTTACCCGGTTTATCTGCGGCACACGGCAACACGCTGGCGCTGGAAGAGGCGCTTGCCGGTATTGCCAGTGCGATGGCCGATCCTTCGCGCTCGCGGATGCTTTGTGCGCTGATGGATGGACGGGCGTGGACGGCGACGGAGCTTGCCCCTTCGACCGCCAGTGCCCACCTGAACCGGCTGTTAAATCATGGCCTGCTGGTCTGCGTTTCGCAGGGGCGGCACCGCTACTACCGGCTGGCGGGCAGTGATGTCGCTGCGCTGCTGGAAAATATGATGGGCGTGTCGATGCGCACAGGACGTACGCTGACCAGCCGAACGCCGCCGGAACTGCGGCAGGCACGCACCTGTTACGATCATCTTGCCGGTGAAATCGCGGTGGACATCTACGCGTTTTTGCAGCGTGAAGGCTGGATCACTGACGATGGCAGCGCGGTAACGAATGTCGGTAAACGGCAACTGGAAAAGATCGGCGTGACGCTCGATCCGCATACTCGCCGCAAGCCCTGTTGCGCGTGCCTGGACTGGAGCGAAAGGCGTTTCCATCTTGGCGGCGATGCGGGTGCCGCGCTACTTATCGCCTTCGAGCAGCAGGGCTGGCTGCGCAGAACGCCCGGCTACCGTGAAGTGACCATTACCGGGGAAGGCAAGACGGCGTTTTTAAGATTATTTGCTGTCGGGCTGTAATGCTGCCTTTGGCTGTAAAAAATGGTCGTCCGATTTTCGGTTGTGAGGGAGAGGCGGCAAACGCCACACTCATCGCACAACACAACCGGAGACGACCATGGATTTCATAACGCTTTATCATCAATCCTACTGGCCAATGTCCGGGATGGCACCGGCGCGCGGGCGGCACAACAAGCGGGATATCGGGTGTCTGGCAGGTAAGGCTGGCGTTTATCCGGCCTGCAGAGTCCGCAGGCCGGTTGCGTGACAAACTCAGTCGAGATCTTCGCCGTTGCTGGCGATCACTTTTTTATACCACCAGAATGACTTTTTCCGGCTGCGCGCCAGCGTGCCGTTGCCTGCATCGTCACGATCGACATAGACAAAACCGTAGCGCTTGCTCATCTCGCCGGTGGAAGCTGCCACCAGATCGATACAGCCCCAGGTGGTGTAACCGATAACCGGGATGCCGTCTTCAATGGCATCGCCCATTGCGCGGATATGTTCGCGCAGATAGCTGATGCGGTAATCGTCGACGATTTCGCCGTCGGCATTAAACTCATCTTTCGCGCCGAGGCCGTTTTCCACCAGGAACAGCGGTTTCTGGTAACGGTCATACATCATGTTCATGGTGATGCGCAGACCCAGCGGATCGATGCCCCAACCCCATTCGCTCACTTCAATATGCGGGTTACGCAGGGATTTCACGATATTGGCGGCGCTGGTGTTGTTGGCATTCATATCGGCCGAGGCGCAGCGTGAGGCGTAGTAGCTGAAGGAGACGAAATCGACGGTATTCTTCAGGATTTCGTCATCGCCCGCTTCTTTGACAATGCTGACGCCTTTTTCGCGGAACACGCGTGCAGAGTAGGCCGGGTAGCTGCCGCGCGCCTGTACATCAATAAAGAACAGGTTTTCGCGATCTTTTTCCAGCGCGGTCCACACATCGGCCGGTTTGCAGGAGTAAGGGTAGAAATTACCGCCCGCCAGCATGCAGCCCACCTGGTTTTGCGGGTTCACTTCATGAGCAATTTTGGTCGCCAGCGCGCTGGCAATCAGCTCATGATGCGCGGCCTGGTACTTCACCTGATCCTGATTTTCACCCTCTTCGAATACCAGGCCCGCGCCGGAGAACGGGCTGTGCAGCATGATGTTGATCTCATTGAAGGTCAGCCAGTATTTCACCAGCCCGTCGAACGCCTCAAAGCAGGTGCGCGCGTAGCGGGTGAAAAATTCCACCATTTTACGGTTGCGCCAGGAGCCGTACTCAATCACCAGATGCATCGGCACATCAAAGTGGCAAAGCGTCACCAGTGGCTCGATATTGTACTTTTTGCACTCTTCAAACACCGCTCGATAGAAGGCGATGCCTTCTGGATTTGGTGTCAGCTCATCGCCTTTCGGGTATAAACGGCTCCACGCGATAGAGGTGCGAAATACCGTAAACCCCATCTCTGCCATCAGCGCGATATCTTCTTTATAACGATGGTAAAAATCGATCGCCTGATGGCTCGGATAATACTCATCGTCACGCAGCTGAAAGCGCTTTTCCTGGCCCAGTTTCACTGGCAGGCGGTTGACGCCGTGCGGGATCATATCGACGGTGGTCAGCCCCTTACCGCCCTCCAGATAACCCCCTTCCGACTGGTTGGCGGCAAGTGCGCCGCCCCATAAAAATCCTTGCGGAAATACTGACATGCGTAACCTCTTTTTTGTTAATCAGGCGCGTGCTTCTTTAACATTGACCGGCTGTGCTGCCTGCGGTTTGCTCGCGGTTTCCACCGGAATATCTTCAAAGCCCAGCAGTAACGTCAGCACAAACGACAGCACCACGGCCAGCGCCATCACACCAAACACCCAGACGATGGACATTGGGTTGGCCGGATCGAAGAACTGCACGCTGGTAAATAAGCCCGGCGCGGCCATCGAGTGGCTGGCCAGCCCGGCAATACCGGCAACCGCGCCGCAGATAAAGCCGCTAATCAGGCTGGCGATCAGCGGACGTTTCAGACGAACGGCCACACCGTAGAGCGCCGGTTCGGAAATCCCCGCCAGAATGGCGGAAGCCGCTGCCGCCATTGCTGTCTGGCGCAGTTCCGGGTTTTTCGTTTTCCACGCCACGGCGAGCGAAGAGCCGCCAAGCGACAGGTTCGCGCCAATTTCAGACGGCATGACCATGCCCTCTTTGCCAGTCTCGGCAATGGTCTGAATAATGGTCGGCGTAAAGACGCGGTGCATCCCGGTCATCACCAGCAGCGGCCACAGCGCGCCCATGATGGCGACGGAGAGCCAGCCGAGGTAACCGTGAATGGTATACACCAGCGCGGAGATGACACTACCGATCCAGATGCCCAGCGGGCCAATCAGCACAATCGCCAGCGGCGCGGCAATCAGCACAATCAGCATCGGTTTAAGGAAGTTTTTCGTTACCGCCGGAGTGATGCGATCGACCCAGCGCTCGATATACGACAGACACCAGGTCATCACCAGCGCCGGAATCACCGTGTAGGTGTATTTCACCGCCGTTACCGGCACCAGCGCGAACTCAACGTGCTCACCCTGCGCGGCTTTCGCCATCAATTCAATAAAGCTCGGATGCACCAGCACGCCCGCAATGGCAATCGCCAGCGACATATTGGTTTTGAATTTCACCGCCGCAGATGCGGCAACCATCAGCGGCAGGAAGAAGAAGGCGCCATCGCCGATCACCGTCAAAATGGTCAGCGTCGAGGAGCCTTTCGGCAGTGCGCCGGTCATCTCCAGCACCATGGCCAGCAGTTTCACCATCGAGCCGCCGATGATCGCCGGAATAAGCGGCGACATGGTACCGATCAGCGCATCGAGAATGCCCGCGCCAATGCGCTTCAGCGTCAGTTTTTGCGTGGAAGGTTCTTCAACTGGCTGCATATCTTGCGGCAGCAGGCTGACCACTTCGCGGAAGGCCTGGGAGACGGTATTGCCGATAATCACCTGGCACTGTTTGTCGTTACGCACCACGCCCATCACGCCGCTGATGCTTTTCAGCGTCGGACTGTCCACGCGCGTTTCATCTTTCACCACAAAGCGCAGGCGCGTCATGCAGTGCGTGACGGCCGCGATATTTTCCGCGCCGCCCAGCGCATCGACCACCGAGTGGGCCAGCGCCGCATAATTCTTTGCCATGGAGTTATTATCCTGTTTTATCAATAAGGTACTAGCTCACAGCCGCGCCTGGCGGCTGTGAAACATGAAATAGGTAACCGGTTCCACAAAATCATGAAGAGTTTATTTGTGGTTAACAAGGACTAAAAAGCGCCAATTTTTGAAATCGTGATAACGATCACTTATAAGATCGCGGGATGTGAAATCGTTGTGCGGCGTAAAGAGTTCCATTAAACGCAACGCCTGAAGTACACTTCGGCTCATAACATTTTCAGGGGGAAAAGATGGCGACAATGCTGGAGGTGGCGAAGCGGGCAGGCGTGTCGAAAGCGACGGTTTCCCGCGTTCTGACGGGCAAAGGATATGTCAGCGAAGAGACGAAAGACCGCGTATTTCAGGCCATTGCCGAAAGTGGCTATCGCCCGAATTTACTGGCCCGTAGCCTGGCGAGCAGTAAAACCCAGACGCTGGGGCTGGTGGTAACTAACACCCTCTACCACGGCGTTTATTTTAGTGAATTGCTGTTCCATGCTGCGCGAATGACCGAAGACAAAGGCCGTCAGTTACTGCTGGCCGACGGAAAACACAGCGCGGAAGAGGAGCGTCAGGCGATTCAATATCTGCTCGATTTACGCTGTGATGCGATCATTATTTATCCGCGTTTTTTGAGCGTCGATGAAATGGATAAAATTATCGACAGTCATTCGCAGCCAATAATGGTGCTTAACCGTCGTTTACGTAAAAACAGCAGCCACTGTGTTTATTCCGATCAAAAAGCCTCAAGCTTTAGCGCGGTGTCACAATTAATTTCTCATGGTCATCGTGATATTGCGTTTATTACCGGTTCACTCGATTCTCCGACCGGTATTGAACGTTTATCCGGGTATAAAGATGCGCTGGCGCAGCAGGGTATTGCGCTGCGTAATGAGTTGATTGTTGAAGGGAAATGGACGCCAGTTAGCGGCGCGCAGGGCGTACAGACACTCTTATCCCGGAACGTTGAATTTAGCGCACTGGTGGCAAGTAATGACGACATGGCGATTGGCGCAATTAAACAGTTACACGACAGCAAAATAACGGTGCCGCAGCAAGTTTCGGTGATTGGCTTCGATGATATTGCGATGGCGCCATTTACCGTTCCGGCACTTTCCAGCGTGAAAATACCGGTCACCGAAATGATCAAAGAGACGATCAACCGCTTAATCTTTATGCTCGATGGCGGCGACTTTACTTATCAGCAAACCTTTCCTGGCGAATTAATGTTACGTGACTCACTGATTTCCGGCCCGCACGCCTGACCTCGACATCTGTCATCGACAGAAGTGTCGATGACAGCCATCCTTACCGAATGCTTCTTTAAATTTCCTTAAATAACAGCAAATTAAAAACTGGCACGGTTTATGAATATTCCGGCGGGATAAAGCACATTGCCGGAGAAGATAATGAACCGATTTATCATGGCGGACGCTGCAAAATGCATTGGCTGCCGCACCTGCGAGGTCGCCTGTGTGGTGTCTCATCAGGAAAACCAGGACTGCGCGGCGCTCACGCCTGAGAGCTTTTTACCGCGTATCCATGTCGTCAAAGGCGTCAACGTCTCGACAGCGACACTCTGTCGTCAGTGCGAAGACGCGCCGTGTGCCAACGTCTGCCCGAACGGTGCCATTAGCCGTGACGAAGGGTTTGTGCATGTGATGCAGGAACGCTGCATTGGCTGCAAAACCTGCGTCGTGGCCTGCCCGTACGGTGCGATGGAAGTGGTTGTGCGTCCGGTTATTCGCCATAGCGGCGCAGGGCTGAATGTTCGCGCAGAAAAAGCCGAAGCCAACAAATGCGATTTGTGCCACCACAGTGAAAGCGGTCCCGCCTGTATGCAGGCGTGCCCGACGAAAGCGCTGGTCTGTGTCGATCGTAATTTACTGGAACAGATGAGCGCGGAGAAACGACGTCGCGCCGCGCTGGACAGCGCTGTTTCTCTGGTGTTCTAAACAATCTGACTTTCACTTTTAACAGGTCTGTTACTGATGAAAAAAATCACAAGTGTATGCCCATACTGCGGCGCGGGCTGCAAACTGAAACTGGTTGTCGACGACGGAAAAATCATCCGCGCAGAAGCGGCCGACGGCCACACCAATCAGAATGAACTCTGCCTGAAAGGCTACTACGGCTGGGATTTCCTCAACGACACCAAACTGCTGACACCGCGTCTTACGCAGCCGATGATCCGTTACGAAAAAGGCGGCAAATTGACCCCCGTCAGTTGGGATGAAGCGATCCGTTATACCGCAAAGCGCCTCAGTGAAATCAAAGCCAAATATGGCCCGCGCGCCATTATGACTACCGGTTCATCTCGCGGTACGGGCAATGAAACCAACTATGTGATGCAGAAATTCGCCCGTGGTGTGCTTAACACCAATAACGTCGACTGTTGCGCCCGCGTCTGCCACGGTCCATCGGTGGCCGGTTTGCAGGAAACCCTTGGCAACGGTGCGATGAGTAACTCTATCGGCGATATCGAAAACTCCAGTTGCCTGCTGGTATTTGGTTATAACTGCGCCGATTCGCACCCGATCGTCGCGCGCCGGGTGATCAAAGCCAAACAGAAAGGGGCCAAAATTATTGTTTGCGATCCGCGCCGCATTGAGACCGCGCGTATTGCCGATCAGCATCTGCAACTCAAAAACGGTTGCAATATGGCGCTGGTCAACGCTTTCGGCTATGTGCTGCTGGAAGAAGAGCTGTACGACAAAGATTATGTCGCCAGCTTTACCACCGGGCTGGATGACTATCGTGAAACGGTTAAAGACTATGCGCCGGAGGCGGTAGAGCATCTGACTGGCGTGCCGGCAAAACAGGTTCGCCAGGCAATGCGCACCTACGCGGCAGCGCCATCCGCCACCATTATGTGGGGCATGGGCGTGACGCAGTTCGGCCAGGCGGTGGATGTGGTGAAAGGGCTCTCCAGCCTGGCGCTGCTGACCGGGAATCTTGGGCGCGAAAATGTCGGCGTCGGCCCGGTGCGCGGCCAGAACAACGTGCAGGGCGCGTGCGATATGGGCGTGATCCCCAACCAGTTTCCAGGTTATCAGGATGTGGTGAACCCGGAGGTGCGGGCAAAATTTGCCAAAGCCTGGGGCATCGATCCGGCAGTGATGGATGACAAAGTCGGCGTCCGCATTACCGAAGTGCCGCATCTGGCGCTGGAAGGCAAGGTGAAAGCCTATTACATCATGGGTGAAGATCCGTTGCAGACCGAAGCGGATCTGGGGCTGGTGCGTAAAGGTTTCGAAGCGCTCGATTTTGTGGTGGTGCAGGATATCTTTATGACCAAAACCGCCGAACAAGCTGATGTGCTGCTGCCCGCCACTTCCTGGGGCGAACACGGCGGCGTCTTCACCTGCGCCGATCGTGGCTTCCAGCGTTTCGAAAAAGCCATCGAACCGAAGTATAACGTCAAACGTGACTGGGAGATCATCAGCCTGATCGCCACCGAGATGGGCTACCCGATGCACTATGACAATAACCAGCAGATCTGGGACGAACTGCGCGAGTTGTGCCCGCTGTTCTACGGCGTCACCTACGAGAAAATGGGCGACATGGGACACGTTCAGTGGCCGTGCCCGACCCTCGATCACCCTGGTACACCGTACCTGTATCAGAACAATAAGTTCGATACCCCGGACGGCAAAGGCCATCTTTTTGCCGCGCCGTGGCGTGCGCCCGCAGAGCGCCCGGATGCTGAATTCCCGCTGGTGCTTTGTACCGTGCGTGAAGTAGGCCACTACTCTTGCCGTTCTATGACAGGCAACTGTGCCGCGTTGCAAACCCTTGCCGACGAACCGGGCTTTGTGCAGATCAGCCCGGCCGACGCCGAAGCGCTGGGTGTGAAAGACCGGCAACTGGTGTGGGTGGAATCACGCCGTGGCAAAGTGATCACCCGCGCGGATGTCAACGAACGCATCAACAACGGTAGCGTTTATATGACGTACCAGTGGTGGATTGGCGCCTGTAACGAACTGACGCAGGATAATCTGGATCCGATTTCCAAAACGCCGGAAACCAAATACTGCGCCGTTCGGGTGAGTGCGATCAACGATCAGCGCTGGGCCGAGGAGTACACTCAGAGCACTTATCAACAGATGAAGAATCGCTTGCTCAACGCGGCGATGCAGTGATGCGATGATAACCAGCAACGGTGTTTGCTTACGCGTATACGGTAAAGTTCAGGGGGTGGGTTTTCGCCCCTTTGTCTGGCAACTGGCGCAGCAGCACCGTTGCAAAGGCGATGTCTGTAATGATGCACAGGGTGTCGAAGTTCGCCTGCTCGGCGATGCCGGTGATTTCGTCACCCTGTTGCAGCAACACTGCCCGCCATTGGCGCGCATCGATCGCGTCGTCAGTTCACCGTTCCACTGGCCATCGCCACCACAAGATTTCACCATCCGCCAGAGCGCGGGTGGCACGATGAATACGCAAATTGTTCCCGATGCGGCGACGTGTCCCGCCTGCCTCGCGGAGATGAACGATCCCCGCGAACGCCGCTACCGTTATCCGTTTATCAACTGCACCCATTGCGGGCCGCGCTTTACCATTATCAACGCCATGCCTTACGATCGGCCTTATACGGTGATGGCGGCGTTCCCGCTCTGCGCGGACTGCGAAGCGGAGTATCGCAGCCCCTTCGATCGTCGTTTTCACGCTCAGCCCGTCGCCTGCCCGCAGTGCGGCCCGCAGCTTGAGTGGCGCAGCGATGTCTGGCAAACCACTGGCGAAGCGGCATTGCAGGCCGCGATTTCACTCCTGAAAAGCGGAGGCGTGGTGGCTGTCAAAGGCGTGGGCGGTTTTCATCTCGCTTGCGATGCGCATAACCAGGCGGCGGTGCAGCATCTGCGCGCCTGTAAACGCCGCCCGGCAAAACCGCTGGCGGTGATGCTGCCGGATGCCGCAGGGTTACCTGCCGATGCGCAGCGTTTACTCGCCACGCCAGCCGCGCCGATTGTGCTGGTAGCGAAATCCACCGTTGACGGTTTATGCGACGCCGTGGCGCCGGGCCTGGATGAAGTGGGCGTTATGTTACCGTCCAATCCGTTGCAGCATCTGCTGGCGCAGGGTTTGCAGCGCCCGCTGGTGATGACCTCCGGCAACCTCAGCGGCAAACCGCCCGCCCTCACGAATGAACAGGCGCTGGTCGATCTGGCGGGAATTGCCGGTGGTTTTTTACTGCACAATCGCGACATTGTGCAACGCATGGATGATTCCGTGCTGCGGGCAAACGGCGAGATGCTGCGCCGCTCGCGCGGCTACGTGCCGGATGCGCTGAGCCTGCCGGAAGGGTTCAACGCCATACCGCCGCTGCTGTGTCTTGGCGCGGATATGAAAAACACCTTTTGCCTGCTGCGCGGTGAAGCGGCGGTGCCGGGTCAGCACTTTGGCGATCTCACCGATGAAGGTGTGGAAACGCAGTGGCGCAACGCGCTGCGCCTGATGCAGACGATTTACGACTTCACTCCGCAGCAACTGGTCATCGATGCGCATCCCGCTTATCGCACCAGCCAGTGGGCTCATTGCAGTGGATTGCCACTGCAAACGGTGCTGCATCACCATGCGCATGCCGCAGCGTGTCTCGGCGAGCACAACTGGCCGCTTGACGGCGGTGATGTGATTGCGCTGACCCTGGACGGGATTGGCATGGGGGAGGGCGGCGCACTGTGGGGCGGCGAATGTTTGCGCGTCAATTATCGCGAATGCGAGCACCTTGGCGGCTTACCGGCGGTGGCGTTACCGGGCGGCGATCTGGCCGCGCGGCAGCCGTGGCGCAACCTGCTGGCGCAGATGCTGGCGTTTGTGCCTGAGTGGCAACATTACCCGGAAACCGCGGTTCTCCGGCAGCAAAACTGGCCGTTGCTGGCACGCGCCATTGAGCGCGGCATCAACGCGCCGCTGGCCTCTTCCTGCGGACGTTTATTTGATGCGGTAGCTTGTGCGCTGGGCTGCGCGCCGCTGCAACTGAGTTATGAAGGCGAAGCCGCCTGCCAGCTTGAAGCGCTGGCGGCGTCCACTTCTGCGGTGGAGCACCCCGTCACGCTGCCGCTACGCGGAAACCAGCTTGATCTCGCCGCCTTCTGGCGGCAGTGGCTGGGCTGGCAGGCATCACCCGCACAGCGTGCATGGGCGTTTCACGACGCGCTGGCGCAGGGGCTGGCAAGCCTTGCCCGCGAACAGGCAGAGCGACGCGATATTCAGACACTGGTATTCAGCGGCGGTGTACTGCATAACCGCCTGCTGAAGGCGCGCCTGCAAGCCTGGCTTCCTGACTTTACCTTGCTGTTCCCGCACCAGCTCCCGGCCGGTGATGGCGGAATTGCCTTCGGCCAGGGGCTGGTTGCTGCTGCGCGGACTATAGCGCCAGCGCTTTAAGCAGGGCGAAAGCCTCTTTCATGCGTTCTTCGCTGACCACGAAAGCGCGCAGTTTTTCATCGGCATCAAGCCCTTTCGCTACCATACCCTGGGGGTGGGTTGTAATCTGCCAGTTCAGATCGCGGCGGGCGGTTTCTCCGGCCAGATGCAGCGGCATCAGCGGCGTTTTTACCTTCACCAGCATGGCAGGCAGCGCCAGTTGCGCGTTGTTGCCGAGCAGGTTTTTCGCAAGCGTAATGGCGCTGAGCTGGGCGGGTTGCAGGAAAGGCAGCACCCTGCCGTTGATCTCGGCGCAGTCGCCGAGTGCATAGATCTGTGGGTTGCTGGTTTGCAGCGCCTCATTAACCACGATGCCACGGCGGGTTTCCACCCCGGCGGCTTGTGCCAGCGACACTTCCGGCGACAGGCCCGTGGCGGCAATCACCACATCCGCCTCTACGCAGCGTTCGTCATCAAGCTGCGCACAAATGCCATTCGCGCTCGCCGTCAGGTGTTGCAAACGGGAGGAGAGCAGCAGGCGCACACCCAGCGACGTCAGGCTATGTTGCAGGCGGCTACTGACTTCCGGCGGCATCAGCGAAGGCAGAATACTGGCGGCGTTATCCAGCAGCGTGACGGTTTTCCCGGTACGGCGAAAATCCATTGCCAGCTCGCAGCCAATCAACCCGGCACCGACAATCAGCACGCTGGCGGCATCGCGCAGCCTGTTTTCACAGGCGCGATACTCTTGCAGGCTGTTGAGCGTCAGCATGTGCTCGCGCCCCGGCAGCGGCGGAACGAAGGCTTTTGCCCCCGTCGCCAGTACCAGTTTGTCGTACTGCCACTGTTTATCGACGCTTTTCACCACCTGCGCTTCAGCATCAATGGCGGTGATAACCGTGTGCGGGAACAGTCGCAGGTTAAATTGCTCGGCAAATTCTCCCGCCGGTTGGCGCAGCAAATCATCGGCACTTTGCGCTTCGCTGATGACATGGCTGAGATCCGGTTTGTTGTACTCATCGATGCTGTCGGCGGCAATCAGCGTCAGCGGTACGGCGCTGTCGAGTTTACGGATGTTTTTCACCAGCGACCGGGCGGCGAAGCCCGATCCGATAATCACAATGCCTGCGCTCATTTTGCCTCCGTTGCCAGTTCGTCAAACACCTCTTTGCCTAAAGAACATTCCGGGCAGAGGAAGTTATCCGGTACCTCGCTCCACGGCGTTCCTGGCGCAACATCCTGCATTGGCTCGCCTTTTGCTGGATCGTAGATCCACTGGCAGACGCTGCACTGCATGCGCGGGCCGAGTTCCGCAGCGGCTGCTGCGGCACAGGCACAGGCTTCCTGAGCTGCTGAGGAGGCCGGTTTTACCGCTTCCGGCAAAGGAGAGAGCGCCCACTGGCGGGCGATATCGCGCCCGTGCTGGCGGCACACTTCCAGCGCATCGATGTCCGGCCGCCATTTGGCTTTCAGGCTGACGGACATTTCAAACCCGGCATCCTGTAAGCGGGTGGAGAGACGATCTACCGCGCCGCCGCTCCAGCCGTGAGAGCCAAACGCGCTGGCGCGTTTGTTGCGAAAACGCAGGCCGGTGATCTCTTCGACCAGCCCGGCAATTTTCGGCATCATCACGTTATTCATGGTCGAGGTGCCAACCAGCACGCCTTTCGAGCGGAACACATTGGTGAGAATGTCGTTTTTATCGCTGCGGGCGACGTTAAAGATTTTCACCGCCACGCGTGGGTCAACTTCGTTAATGCCCTGCGCAATGGCGTCGGCCATCATGCGGGTGTTGTTGGACATGGTGTCGTAGAAAAGGGTGATGCGATCTTCCTGATAATCGGCCGCCCATTTCAGGTACAGTTCGACAATTTGCGTTGGGTTATCGCGCCACACCACGCCGTGCGAGGTGGCAATCATATCTACCGGCAGGTTAAAGCCGAGGATCTCGGTGATTTTCGGCGTCACCAGGCGGCTGAATGGCGTCAGGATATTCGCGTAGTAGCGCTGGCACTGTTCGAACAGCTCCGCCTGATCCACTTCATCGTTAAACAGGCGTTCGTCGCAGTAGTGCTGGCCGAAAGCGTCATTGCTGAACAGTACGGCATCGCCGGTCAGGTAGGTCATCATGCTGTCCGGCCAGTGCAGCATCGGCGTTTCAACGAAAATCAGCTGCTTGCCGTTGCCGATATCCAGCGTGTCGCCGGTTTTCACGACGTTAAAGTTCCACTCCGGGTGATGGTGATGGCCGGTGATCGAGTCGATCGCATTCGCCGTGCAGTAGATCGGCGTATGCGGGATGCGCGACATCAACTCGGTCAGCGCACCGGCGTGATCTTCTTCGGCATGGTTAATCACGATGTAGTCGATGCTTTGCAGATCGATCTCTGCGCTCAGGTTCTGTACAAACTCGCGGCTGAATTTGTGATCGACGGTATCGATCAGCACGTTTTTGCCTTCGCGGATCAAATAGCTGTTGTAGCTGCTGCCTTTCAGCGTTTTGTATTCAGTACCGTGAAAATCACGCACTTCCCAGTCACGTTGCCCAACCCAGTGAATGTTGTTTTTTACATGAATAGCCATATCAAATGTCCTGTACTTTTTTCAGTTCGATGTATGGCTAATATCAAAGGCTGTGCCAACTTTTTAATTAATTGATTTTTATCATTTTTAATGATTTTGCTGAAAAAATGGATGTCATTATGACTATGATATTTACAGTCAATATGACACCATGCATTGTCAAAAAGACATTGAGGTAAGCATGAGTTTTTCGCTGAATGTGCTGGCAGGAATCGCCATTGAATTGCAGAGCGGTATCGGCCATGCGGATCGTTTCCAGCGGCTGATCGCCACGCTGCGCCAGGTGCTGGCGTGCGATGCCTCTGCGCTGCTGCGTTATGAGGCGCGGCAGTTTATCCCGCTGGCTATCGACGGGCTGGCGCAGGACGTACTCGGCAGGCGTTTTACGCTGGAAGGGCACCCAAGGCTGGAAGCGATTGCCCGCGCCGGGGATGTGGTGCGTTTTCCGGCCGATAGTGATTTGCCCGATCCTTATGATGGGCTGATCCCCGGCCAGGAGAGCCTGAAAGTGCACGCCTGCGTCGGGCTGCCGCTGTTTGCCGGGCAGAACCTGATTGGCGCGCTGACGCTGGATGGTATGTCACCGGATCAGTTCGACACCTTCAGCGACGAAGAGCTGCGACTGATTGCAGCGCTGGCGGCAGGGGCGTTGAACAACGCGCTGCTGATTGAGCAACTGGAGAGCCAGAATATGCTGCCCGGCGCGCCCGCCGCGTTTGAGCCGGTGGCGCACAGCGAAATGATTGGTTTATCGCCCGGTATGGTGGCGCTGAAAAAAGAGATCGATATTGTCGCCGCGTCCGATCTTAACGTGCTGATCAGCGGCGAAACCGGCACCGGGAAAGAGCTGGTGGCTAAGGCGATTCATGAAGGTTCCGCGCGGGCAGCCAGCCCGCTGGTTTACCTCAACTGCGCAGCGCTGCCGGAAAGCGTGGCCGAGAGCGAACTGTTCGGCCACGTGAAAGGCGCCTTTACCGGAGCCATCAGCAATCGCAGCGGCAAGTTTGAGATGGCGGATAACGGCACGCTGTTTCTTGATGAGATCGGTGAATTGTCCCTCTCATTGCAGGCCAAGCTGCTGCGGGTCTTGCAGTATGGCGATCTGCAACGTGTCGGCGACGACCGCAGCCTGCGCGTGGATGTGCGCGTGCTGGCGGCGACGAACCGCGATCTGCGTGAAGAGGTGCTGGCTGGCCGTTTTCGCGCCGATCTCTATCATCGTCTTAGCGTGTTTCCGTTGTCGGTGCCGCCGCTGCGTGAACGGGGTGACGATGTGGTGCTGCTGGCAGGTTACTTCTGTGAGCAGTGCCGCCTGCGTCTGGGTCTTGGCCGGGTGGCACTCAGCCCTGGCGCACGAACGCATTTACTCAGCTACGGCTGGCCGGGCAATGTGCGCGAGCTGGAACATGCCATTCACCGCGCGGTGATTCTGGCGCGCGGGACGCGCAACAGCGACGATGTGGTGCTGGAGGCGCGACATTTTGCCCTCAGCGATGAACAGACGCCGGTGGTACAAACCGCTTCGGCGTTACCGGCGGGGCAGAATCTGCGCGATGCCACTGAGGATTTCCAGCGGGCGCTGATTGCCAGAACGCTTGAAGAGTGTGGGAGAAACTGGGCGGCCTGCGCCAGGGCGCTGGAAATGGACGTCGCCAACCTGCACCGGCTGGCGAAACGTCTGGGGCTGAAGCGTTAAAGAATACCGGCCTGATAGAAATCCTGCAGGTTGATGGCGCCCACCAGAATTCCCGCGTCATCCACCACCGGGGCGGCGGCGATTTTACGCTGCATCAGGCGCTCTTTGGCATCCACTGCGCGGCTGTTGGCGTCTAAGGTGATGCCGCCGTGCGTCATCGCTTCACTGACGGCGGTGGTTAACGCGCCGCCTGCCACCAGCCAGCGACGCAGATCGCCATCGGTAAAGACGCCTTTAACCTGGCGTTGTCCATCGCAAACGGCAACCAGGCCTAAACCGGTGCGGCTCAGTTCCAGCATCGCCTCCATCACGCTGGTCGTCAGTTGCACCTGCGGGATCTGCTCCTCTTTGCGCATCAGATGATGCACTTTATTCAGCAGCCGCGCGCCGAGCGCGCCTGCCGGATGCGAGCGGGCAAAATCCTCTTCGTCAAAGCCGCGCGCCTGCATCACCGACATCGCCAGCGCGTCACCCATCATCAGCGTCGTGACGGTACTGGAGGTCGGCGCCAGATGCATCGGGCAGGCTTCACGTTCAACGGAGATATCCAGCACTGCGTCAGCGGCCAGCGCCAACGGCGAGCGCGGTTTGCCGGTCATCGCCAGCAGGGCGACGGATTTCTCCGCCAGCCGCGGCAGGATCAGATCCAACTCCTTTGCCGAACCGGAGTAGGAGATAAACAGCATCACGTCGCGGCTTTCAATCATGCCCAGATCGCCATGCAGCGCTTCCGCCGGATGAACAAAAAAAGCCGGAGTGCCGGTGCTGGCAAAGGTGGCGGCGATTTTTTTGCCGATATGACCAGACTTGCCAATGCCGGAAACAATCACTTTACCTTCGCACTTCAGCACCGTTTCGGCGGCTCGCACGAAAGCCTCTCCGAGCCTCTCCGGCAGGCGGCTTGCTTCCTGAAGCTCCAGTAACAGGGTCTGACGCCCGGCATTAATTAACGACTCACTCATGATCTTCTCCGGCAATAATCACCTCGACACCTTTGGCTTCCAGCGCGGCGCGAACGTCTGACGGGATCCCGGCGTCGGTGATCAATTTATTGACGCTTTCCAGGCTGCACACCACGTTCGGGCTTTTGCGGCCAAACTTCGATGAGTCGGCCATCAGAATCACTTCCCGCGCGGCGTTGCACATCGCTTTGCTGACGGTGAACACTTCGTTGAAGGTGGTGACGCCCGCGTTCAGATCGATGCCGTCCGTGCCCATAAACAGCTTGTCGAAGCTAAAATGGTCAAAAGCGTTTTCCGCCAGTTGGCCGTGAAACGAGGCGGATTTTTTGCGGAAGGTGCCGCCGGGCATCAGGATGGTCTGCTCGTTATCCAGTTCCGATAACGCATTAACGATGTGCAGGCTGTTGGTCATCACCGTGATGTTATTGAAGTGGCTGAGCAGCGGCACCATCTGCAAAACGGTGCTGCCTGCATCAAGGATGATCGAGTCGCCGTCATGAATATAGGTGACCGCTTTTTCGGCAATCAGCCCCTTTTGTACGGTGTTGATCAGCGTTTTGTGATCGATAGGGGGATCGGCTTCGTCTTTATTGAGCACCACGCCGCCATAGGTGCGGATCACCGCGCCGGAATGCTCCAGCGCGACCAAATCCTTACGTATGGTCGTCCCTGTGGTGTCGAAGTATGCTGACAGCTCTTCAACAGAACACTTTCCCTGCTTTTGCAGATGCTCAAGAATAGCCGCCTGACGCTGACGTGGTTTCATAGGCGCTGATATCCTGCGTTACGTTGCGAAATGATAATTTCGCAAGCTAATAGCGTTCACAACGAAATTATCAATGTTTCATTTTAAGCGCTAATGATAGAGCATTCTGACAGGCCGGATCATGGGGAAAGATCACATCAGGCTCTAATTCCTCTCTTTTCACACCGATTAAATGGTTGATTTTTGCCGGGCGGGCGAAAACCGTAATGCCGCGCATCAGCAGCGTATCGCAAACGCAGTCCTGCTTATCAAAAGCGATGGCGAGAACGACGCGGGGTTTAAAGCGCCCGCCGGAGCGGCCAACGCCGACGCGTCCGCGCTGGCACAACGCGTCGAACGCCCGGTTGAACTGGCGGATTTGCCAGCCGCCAAGCGCCAACTGGCTGAGCCAGGCGATGGCGGCGACGGTAATCAGGGCTGAAACCATTCTGTCCTCCTTTATTGTTGCGTCAGGGTAACGCCTTATCCGGCCTGCGACGTTTCGCTTTCAGACAGTACGCACAGGCCTGTAAGCAAAGCGCCATCAGATGATGGCGCATGCACGGTCAGAACATCACCTGGCCGCCAGTCACGTTAATCGACTGCCCGGTGCAGTAAGAGGCTTTCGGGCTGGCGTAAAACATCAGCACATTCAGCACGTCCTGATAGTCGCAGCCGCGTTTCAGCGGCACTTTGTCGATGTAGTACTGCTCAACCTCGTCAGCCGCAATGCCCAGTTTGCTGGCGTATTGCGGGATAAGTGACTGGAACATCGGCGATTTCAACAGGTTGCCCAGCATCAGCGAATGTACCGTAATGCCATATTCCGCCAGATCCAGCGCCAGCGACTGGGTTAAGCCGACTCCGCCGAATTTTGCCGCGCTGTAGCCGGAATTGTGTTTGCTGCCCACTTTGCCGGATTTTGAGTTGATCTGGATAATGCGCCCCTGAATACCGTCGCGAATCATCAATTTGGCGAATTCGCGTGCGCAGAGGAAATAGCCAACCAGGTTGACCTGTAGCGAGCGGTCAAAATCCCCCAGCGCAAAATCGCTGATAAAAGCCGCCTTGGCGATGCCGGCGCTGTAGACCAGCAGATCTGCACGGCCAAAAATTTCGTCCACGCCGCGCGCCAGAGCCAGCACGCTGTGTTCGCTGGTGGCATCCGCGCCAAAACCGTAGGCCATCCCTTCGCCAAACTCGCTGTTGATCTCCCGGGCGACATTCGCCGCTTTATCACTCTGAATATCCACTACCGCCACGCGGTATCCTTCTGCGGCAAGCCCACGGCACAGGAACGCCCCGAGGGTTTGTCCTCCGCCAATGACTACGGCAACCTGTTTCATACTCTTCTCCTTACGACTTAAGCGACAAATTTCAAAATGCAGCCGGGGGCGATAGTGTCCGGCACCGGGCCTGCGACATGTACCGTTCCGGGGTATTCCGCCTGCGTTTGCCCATCAAAACGCAGGGTGATATGGCCAAGCTCACGTAAATTCTGTTCGGCGACATCGCCAACGGCGGTAACCGGGTAATGCTGTTCGCCAAGCTCGAATTGCGCGCCGGGTAGCAGTGCGCCGCTAAGCGAACCGTGGTTATGGATAAAACAGAACTCGGCAACATCGGCGGGCGCGCCTTCCCTGAAGGTAATCAGCATGTTGTCACTGAGCGCATCCGCTGCGCTGTCGCCAATGCGGGTAATGGTGGTTTGATAAATAACGCTCATGACAGCTCCTTACTGATAAATGAAACCGGAAACAAACCAGGCAATCAGCACCGTTGGCGCACCGGTCAAAAAGCGGCTGACCAGCACTGAGGGCACCCCGACGCGAACCGTGTCCTGGCGGGCTTCCGCCAGCGACAAACCGACAGGGATAAAGTCGCAAGCCGCCTGTGCGTTAATGGCAAACAGCGCGGGCAGGGCGAGATGCGGTGGGATATTCCCCTGGCCAATTTGCACGCCGATCAGCACGCCAATCACCTGCGCGATCACGGCACCAGGGCCGAGAAACGGCGACAGCAGCGGGAAAGAGCAGATCAGCGCCAGCGTCACCAGACCCAACGGATGGCTGGCCAGCGGCGCCAGACCGTGGGCGATCCAGTCGCCGAGACCGGAGGCGATAATGATGCCGATTAACGCCGAGACGAAGGCCATAAACGGCAGGATGGTCTTCAGCACCGTATCGATGGTGTCGCGCCCGGCCTGGAATAGCACCGCCACTGCCGAGCCCATGCCCATACCGACTTTTGCCAATAGCCCGTCGCTCTGCTCGGTGATTTTTTTACTGCTGTCGTACTCCCGCCGGGCGGCCGGTTTGGCCGTGGCCGCTTCGCCTTGCAGATGAATGTTTTCCTCTTTCACGCCAGAGACATAGATATCTTCGAGGATGTATTGCGCCAGCGGCCCGGATTTTCCCGTTGCGTGGATGTTCACCGTCGGGATGCGCCGTTTCGGGTAGATGCCACAGCGCAGCGTGCCGCCGCAGTCAATCACCGCCACGCCGATCTCTGTTTCCGGTGGTTCGCCCTCTTTAAAACCGTCCACCGCCTGCCAGCCGGTAAGTTGCGCCAGCTTGTCAACGATGGCCGGACGTGTTCCGGCAGTGATATAGACGATTTTCTTCTCAACGCTGGCGTCGATTTCCAGCGGGCCGCCCCAACCGCCAGCGCCTTTTTCAATCACAATGTGGGTCATGATGTTGCTCCGGCGAGTTGGACATCCTGTTCAAGTTGAATCCCCATTTTCTTCTCGAAAATGGCCGTTGTGAGATCGGTAATCCAGCCACGGAAGAAGTTAGTGACCAGGCCAACCAGCAGATAGCTCACTGCCAGCGGGCCTAACGGTAAACCGAGCGTGGTCAGGCCGTTGGCAATGCCGAGATAGACAAACAGTTCGCCGGGATTAATGTGCGGAAACAGGCCGTTCATTGAGTGGCAACTGTAAGACGCCGCAGCGTAATAACTGGGTTTGTAGCGCTCCGGCATAAAGCGCCCAAGGCTTAATGTCATCGGGTTGCAGAAGACAAAAGTGCCGACGCACGGCAGCAGTAAGTAACGGGTCAGCGGATTGCCCGCGCAGCGCTGCGCGAGCTTTTCAATTCGCTGCTGACCAATAAAGTTAATCAGCGCATTCATGATTACCAGCAGGCTTATCAGCAGCGGCAGAATACCGGTCACCATGCCGGTAAAAACTTCTCCGCCTTTCTGAAACAGCCCGATGAACCATTCGGCACCATGCGTGATGGTTTCCATTGTTCTCTCCTGTAGGGTTGTCGTTTTGTTGTTTAACCGTGCGCTATCATAATCATGATGAAAGGTTGAAATGTGTTATTTAGATCTCGTTATGAAAGAAAAAATGATCATTGTGAAAGATTATGCGAAGAGCGACGCTTTTAAATGAACACGCAATGAGAAGAGAAAAAGTGGGGTGCGATCGTGCGCGCAGGCCTGATGTTGCTTCCTTGTGGATAGCCAGATGCTTTACCATACTTGCTCCTGGCTGAATTCGTTTAAAATGGATGTCCCATGTTGAAGCGTTATTACGCAGCGTTGCTGCCTGCGTTTGTTGTGCTCTGCGCCTGTAGCAGTAAACCCCAGCTTGCCGAAACCCCTCAAACCGTATCACCTAAGCCTTCCGGCGGTTTTCTGCTGGAGCCGCAGCATTCGGTAGTGATGACCGGCGGCGACTTCGCCAATAATCCGGCCGCTGAACAATTCATCGATATGATGGTGAGTAAGCACGGTTTTGACCGCCAGCAACTGCACGAAATTCTGTCGCAGGCGAAACGTCTGGACTACGTGCTGCGCCTGATGGATAAACAGGCGCCGATATACACCGGGCCGACGGGGCCGAATGGCGCCTGGCTGCGCTATCGCAAACAGTTCATTACCCCGGATAACGTGCAAAACGGCGTGGCGTTCTGGAACCAGTACGAAGATGCGCTCAATCGCGCGTGGATGGTCTATGGCGTACCGCCGGAAATCATCGTCGGCATTATTGGCGTGGAAACGCGCTGGGGCCGGGTGATGGGCAAAACCCGTATTCTGGATGGTCTGGCGACGCTGGCCTTTGCTTATCCGCGCCGCGCGCAATACTTTGCCAGCGAACTGGAAACCTTCCTGCTGATGGCGCGCGATGAGAGTGATGATCCGCTCGATTTGAAAGGTTCTTTCGCCGGAGCAATGGGTTACGGCCAGTTTATGCCTTCCTCCTATAAAGAGTTTGCCGTTGATTTTAATGGTGATGGTCACATCAACCTGTGGGATCCGGTCGATGCCATCGGCAGCGTGGCGAACTACTTCAAACAGCACGGCTGGGTGAAAGGCGATCTGGTGGCTGTACCGGCCAACGGCCAGGCGCCGGGGCTGGATAATGGCTTTAAAACCAACTACAGCGTCGGACAACTGGCGGCGGCAGGTTTAACGCCGCAGCAGTCGCTGGGCAATCATCAACAGGCCAGCCTGCTGCGCCTGGATATTGGTACTGGTTATGAATACTGGTACGGGTTGCCGAACTTCTACACCATCACCCGCTATAACCACAGCACCCACTACGCGATGGCGGTCTGGCAGCTTGGCCAGGCTGTGGCGTTAGCGCGCGTGCGCTGATCCCTCCCCCTTCTGCGGGCTGTCTCTTATACACAAATCCCTGATGTGGTCGTCAGGGATTTTTTTGAACCTGACACGGGCAACGCCGGACATCCGCAAAAGAATTATCTGATTTAAAATTTTATCCTCCCCATATTTGCGAGCGCTATCACGTTAATTAGCGTGAAAAGTGTGATCTGCGCTGGAAATATCTCTTAGATTCCCCTTCTTGTCTTATTCTCTGTCCGGAAGGCAGGACACGATTTAGTATTGTCGTTATTTCAATGCCCTCTTATATTTATCATCACGGATTGCAAGTGGAGCTTATGTGTTGAGAGCTTCTTAATTATTTTTAATCTGCGTAAGGGTAAATAATGCAAATGATTACCTCGCGACAAAACAGATTATTGAAATTCCTTCTTCCACGAAGGGAATTTATTACCTTGTTAAAAATCGCTGAATACTTAAATGTTTCGGAAAAAACCATTCAACGCGATTTCCGAATGCTGGAGCCGTGGCTAGCAGAATGGAGTATTCGCATAAATAAACGTGCCGGTGCCGGGGTCATGTTAAGCGCAGATAATATAACGGACCTGTTGCATCTTGAGCAGCTACTTAGTGTGGAAGGTGACGATACCGATGGCATGATGAACAATTCCCGGCGAGTGAAAATAGCCTCACAATTATTAAGCGAAACGCCACATGAAACGTCCATCAGCAAATTGTCGGAACGCTATTTTATCAGCAATGCTTCAATCGTTAACGATCTGAAAGTGATTGAATCCTGGATTGCTCCGCTAGGATTGACGTTGATTCGTAGCCAGAGCGGAACGCATATCGAAGGCAGCGAAAGTAGTGTGCGTCAGGCGATGGCATCGCTGATTAATGGCATCATTAACCATAACGAACCGGGCAGCGTGATCTATTCCCGCCTCGACCCGGGAAGTTATAACGCGCTGGTCCATTATTTTGGCGAAGAAGACGTTTTATTCGTTCAGTCATTATTACAGGAGATGGAAAACGATCTCTGCTGGTCGCTGGGCGAGCCGTATTACGTCAATATTTTTACTCATATCCTGATCATGATGTACCGTATTACGCGCGGCAATGCGCTGCCGAAAAAGGACGATAACACCAGCGTCTTCGATGAAAACATCTTTTCTGTTGCCAGCCGCATGATTCAGCGTATCGAAACACGCATTGCCCATCCGCTGCCGGAAGACGAAGTTTGGTTTATTTATCAATATATTATCTCTTCCGGCGTGGTCATCGAAGAGCATAACGACGTCAGCGTGATTGGCCATATGCACTCCAGCGATGAGGCCCGGCTGATTACCTGCCGGCTTATCGCAACCTTCGCCGATATGGTCGACAGCGATTTTAGCCAGGACATCGCGCTGTACGACGGGCTACTGATTCACATTAAGCCATTGATCAACCGTCTCAATTACCAGATTTGCATTCGTAACCCGCTGCTGGACGATATCAAAGGCGAGTTACAGGACGTCTGGCGGCTGACCCAGTGTGCGGTGAACCGGGTGTTCAGTGGCTGGGGCGAGCAGGCTGTATCGGAAGATGAAGTCGGCTATTTAACCGTGCATTTCCAGGCGGCGATGGAGCGACAGATTGCCCGTAAGCGCGTACTGCTGGTCTGTTCGACGGGTGTCGGAACCTCGCATCTGCTGAAAAGCCGCATTCTGCGCGCCTTCCCGGACTGGACCATCGTTGGCGTGGTTTCTGCGGGGAGCTTGCCGTCGGTACTGACGGAAGATATTGAACTGGTTGTCTCGACGATCAATCTGCCGACCATTGCTCTGCCGGTGGTATACGTCACCGCTTTTTTTAATGACGCCGATATTAAGCGCGTGACGGAAACGATTATTACGGAAAAATTGCATCGTGCGACGTCTCTGGTCGTCGAACATTAATATCTGAATCCATGAGGTATGTTTAATGGACATAACAAAAATCCTGAATACAAATCGCGTTATTTTGAATATGAAAGCTACGAATAAAACGGAGGCGATTGAGGAATTAACCGATCTTTTACAAAAAGATGGCGCTATTAGTTGCCGGGAAACGTTTATTCAGGATGTCTGGCAACGTGAATCAGAAGGATCGACTGGCTTCGAAAATCATATCGCGATACCCCATGGTAAATCCTCGGCGGTAGTTAATACCACCCTGGCGATTGGACGCACACACCACGATATTCCCTGGGAAACACTGGATGGCAGTAACGTGCGCTGCATTATTTTATTTGCTGTACGGCTTGAAGATCAAAATACGACGCATATTCGCCTGCTTTCTCAGGTGGCAGGTGCACTGGCGGATGAAGAAATCATCGAGCAATTACTTGAAGAGAGCAGTCCACAAAAGATTATTGACTTGTTTAGTCAATATGCTGAATCCGATGTTTGCTAAATAAAAAGTGGGGTATGTTATGAATATTGTTTGTGTCGCTGCCTGTACGGCAGGAATTGCACATACGTATATTGCCCGCGAGAAGTTAATTAAAGGCGCGAAAGCGCTTGGGCATAATATTAAAATTGAAACTCAGGGCACTATCGGTACTGAAAATGAGTTGCTGGCGGAAGATATTTCCGCAGCCGACGTCGTTATTCTTGCGGTCGATGTCAAAATAAAAGGAGAAGAGCGCTTCATTAATAAACGCATCGTGCGAGTTAAAACCGAAATTGTCATTAAATCACCCGTTCAGTTTCTTGAAAAGGTCGAGAAATCATTAGCTAATGCGTGATCCTTATCTGGAGGTCACATGAGTGAAAATAAAGTTCCTGTTTCGCAGGAAATAAAAAGACATCTTTTGACGGGCATCTCGTGGATGATTCCGTTAATTGTGGCAGCGGGCATTTGTATTGCCCTCGGCCAGGTACTCGGCGGCACAAACGTTGGAGAAAAAACGGGCACCATCCCCTGGATGCTCAATCAGATTGGCGGCTGGGGAATGGGATTGATTGTACCCCTGATCAGCGCCGCCATTGCCTACTCCATTGCTGACCGTCCCGGATTCGCACCGGGCCTGATTGTTGGCTTTATCTGCGGACAGATTCATACCGGGTTTATTGGTGGGATGCTGGGTGGTTTCCTGGTGGGTTACACCGTCCTGCTGCTTAAACACTATATTCGCCTGCCGAAATCAATGCAGGGTCTGATGCCTATCATGGTGCTGCCAGTGCTGAGCACCATTATCGGCGGCCTGCTGATGATGACGCTGATCGGCAAACCCATCGCCTGGCTGCAGGAAGCGCTGATCCACATGCTGGAGTCGATGCAGGGTGGTTCACGCTTCCTGATGGGGGCCATCCTCGGTGCAATGGCGACGTTCGACTTCGGCGGCCCGGTGAACAAAACCATGTCGCTGTTCGCCGATGGGCTGCTGGTGAGTGGTGTGTACGGGCCGGAAGCGGTGAAGTTTGTCGGCTCTATCATTCCGCCGTTCGGCATTACCCTCTCGTTCCTGCTGACACGCCACAAATACACCCGCGCTGAACGTGAAGCGCTGAAAGCCGCCTTCCCGATGGGGATCTGCATGATTACCGAAGGAGTTATCCCGATTGCGGCGCGTGACCTGCTGCGCGTGGTCGGCTCCTGTGTGGTGGCCTCGGCTATTGCGGGTGGCCTGATCATGGTGTGGGGCGTGGAAAGCCCGGTGCCGCACGGTGGCATGTTCGTGGTCCCGCTGTTTACCCATCCGCTGCTGTTCTGCCTGGCGCTGGGGATCGGCACGGTTATCTGCGGCGTGATGCTGTCGCTGTGGAAGAAACCGGTGACCGAACGCGACGAAGAGTTTGACGAGCTCAGCGATAAGAAACTGAAAGACGAAGAGATCACCTTCACCCTGGAATAAACGGAGACCCTATGTTTGCCGATATGAAAAGCATGGTGACCAAAGCCTGGTGTGAACACTATGCGTTGCTCGCTATCAACTGTATGAACCTGGAAAGCGCCCGTGCGGCGGTTCGGGTTGCCGAGAAACACCGCGCACCGATCATCCTGAACCTGTATCAGGAGCATCTTGCCCATTTCCCGGCACCGGTTGCCGTGGCGGTGGTAAAAGCGTTGGCCGAGGAGGCCACGGTGCCGGTCACACTGGCGCTGGACCACGGGAAAGATCCCGTGCGTATTCGCCAGGCGTTTCGCGCCGGGTTTAGCGGGCTGATGATTGATGCGTCCGCCTTCCCGCTGGAAGAGAACGTCCGTCAGACCCGCGCGGTGGTTGAGCTGGCTGCCAGCGCCGGGCTGTGTGTGGAGGGGGAGTTAGGCCATCTGGCCGATGCACCGCGCTACGACCACGCCACCAATGCGGATCTGATGACCCAGGCCGCCGACGTCGAGCCGTTTATCCAGCAGACTGGGATTGACCTTCTGGCAGTGTCAGTCGGAACCGCGCACGGCATGTACGCCCCCGGCATCACGCCCGCCATCGATTTTCAACGCCTGGAAGAGGTGGCGCGTAAATCGACGGTGCCCCTGGCATTGCACGGCGGCAGCGGAACCCCGTTTGACCAGATGCAGCGCTGTCCGTCCTTTGGTGTCGCCAAGATCAACGTCGGCGCTGCGGTGTTCGAAGCCGGGAAAGCCGCGCTGCTGCATACCCTGTGTCATGACCATTCTCGCGAACTGGTGGATGTGCTGATGGCCATGGAGCAGGCCAGCGAGGAAGCCATTATCCCGTATCTACAGGCTAGCGGCGCCATCGGCAAAGCCTGATTCATTTTTCTGTAACGCCTTCTATGCCTCTGCAACGATGCACCGGCAGGGCTTGCTACACCCTGAAACTGGAGAATTAACATGTTAATTTCGATGAAAGAGTTACTGAAACCCACCCGCCAACACGGTTTCGCTATTGGTGCGTTCAACGTGGCGGACAGCTGCTTCATTCGCGCGGTGGTGGAAGAAGCGGAAGCCACCAACACGCCTGCAATTATCTCTATCCACCCCAGCGAACACGATTTTGTCGGGGATAGCTTTTTCGGCTATGTCCGCGATATCACCATGCGCAGCCCGGTGCCGTTCACCCTGCACCTGGATCACGGCGCATCGGTCGAGCATGTGCTTCGGGCAATCCAGTGCGGCTTCACCTCGGTAATGATCGACGGCTCGCTACTGCCCTATGAGGAGAACGTGGCGCTGACCAAAGAAGTGGTGCGTCTGGCGCATGCGGTGGGCGTTTCGGTGGAAGGGGAACTGGGCACCATCGGCCAGACGGGCACGTCTGTGGAAGGCGGCGTGTCGGAAGTGACCTATACCGACCCGGCACAGGCAGAGGATTTTATTGCCCGCACCGGGGCAGATACTCTGGCGGTGGCGATCGGGACGGCACACGGTATCTACCCGAAAGGGATGCAGCCGAAGCTGCAAATGAACATTCTGCGCGACATTGCCGGGCGTCTGGATATTCCGCTGGTGCTACACGGAGGTTCGGCCAACCCGGATGTAGAAATCGCCGAGTCCGTGACCCTGGGGGTGGGCAAAATCAATATCTCCAGCGACATGAAGTACGCCTACTTCCAGAAAGTGCGTGAGATCCTTGCCAGAGAAACCTGGTGGGATCCGAACGTGATCTATCCGGATGCGATCAACGCTGCGCGAGATGTGATCCGCCACAAAATGAAGCTGTTTGGATCAACCGGGAAAGCGTCACTCTACTAAGGCCATTGAGGCGGGTTCGCCCGCCTCTTTCGCAATAAGGAAAGAGATATGTACTACCTGGGGCTGGATATCGGCGGCACGAAAATTGCGGCGGTGGTGATGGACGCACAAGGGCAGGAAATAGCCCGTTACCGTTGTCCGACGCAGAAAGCGAGTTATCCGCAGTTTGTGGAATCGGTGGTCGCCTTTATCGACCAGATTAGCCATGACATACAACTGCCGATGATGACGGGGATTGCCCTGCCGGGCAGCGTCTCGCCGCTGAGCGGTCTGATTAAGAACTCTAATATCCAGGTAATTAATGGTCGCGCGTTGCAGACGGATCTCCAGCAGTTGCTGGGGCAGACAATGGTGATGGCAAACGACGGAAACTGTTTCGCTTTGTCGGAAGCCTGTGACGGTGCGGGGCAGCAGCATGAAGTCGTGTTCGGTATCACGCTCGGTACCGGCTGCGGTGGCGGGATAGCCATTCACCGCCAGCCGTTTGTTGGCGCGTGGGGGAATGCCGCCGAGTGCGGACATATCACCCTGCCTGGCTACAGCGAGCAACTCGATGGGCCGCCAGTGCGCTGTTACTGCGGTAAAGATAACTGCGTGGAGTCGTTTGTCTCCGGGACGGGGTTGAGCGAACGCTATCAATGGCTTAACGGACAGCATCTTACGGGCGATGCGATTGTGGCGCTGGCGCAGCAGGGGGAGCCCGATGCCGTGCGGCAGGTAGCGCGGTTTCGCCAGCAGCTTGCTCGCACTCTGGCGACGGTAGTGAATCTTCTCGATCCAGGTGTGATTGTGATTGGCGGCGGGCTGTCGAATGCGGCGTTGCTTATCGCGAACCTGGACACCGAAGTGGCCCACTTCGTTTTTACCGATCATTTCTCCACCCCCATCGTGAAAGCCCATCACGGCGACAGCAGCGGCATGCGTGGCGCTGCCTGGCTTGCCATTCGAACCGGGAGAACAGAATGAAACGTTCACAGATTAACTATGCCATTGATAAAGCTCATGCCATCGCCGAGACGTTCGGGGTGTGCCTGCCGGAGTTTGCATTTTTTACCGCCGATGCCTGGCGAAAGCAGCCGCTGGGGGAGTGGGGCGAAGTACTGGATCTGCAGTTGGGCTGGGATATCACCGATTTTGGCCGGGGTGATTTCGACAAGATTGGCCTGACGCTGCTGACGTTGCGTAACGGCGCGCTGAATTCGAGAGCGTACCCAAAGCCGTATGCCGAAAAGATGCTGCAAATTCAGCAGGAGCAGCAGACGCCGTGGCATTTTCATACCCATAAGATGAAAGACATTCTGAACCGGGGCCGCGGCGATTTGTGTATGCAGCTCGGCTGGGCGACGGATGAGGCGCTGTTTGACGAGCGGCGCATGGTTGAAGTGAGCGTGGACGGGCGGCAACGTACGTTTAAGCCCGGCGAGACGCTGGTGTTAAAACCGGGGCAGGGGGTGTGTCTGCCGCCGCGTTTGTATCACCGTTTCTGGGCCGAGAAAACGCTTGTGCTCGGTTGGGAGATTTCGATGGTGAATGACGATAAGCGCGATAACTATTTCCTCGAACCTGGCGGGCGTTTTCCGACCATTGAGGAGGATGTCCCCGTGAAGTGGTTGTTATGCAAAGAATATGATCGTTTGAATGTGACGTGACACGAACGGTATCTTATGTGGACAGCGCGTTTTCCCCCCTTTCCCTTTTCTGTTTCTTATACTCAAATCCCTGATGTGGTCGTCGGGGATTTTTTTGAGCCTTTTTCCCATCCATGGGAAAAACATGAGTGTAAATGGCTCTTGCGAAGATGGGGCGATGGATGACAGATGGGTAGTGATATGGCACGGCCTGGTTCAGGCTTCAGAATATCGTTGAAGAATATCACCCAGCGAAGCCTCTTGATCAGACGATCTGATCAAGAGATAGCCTACTGGAGGGGAATCTGAAACATTTCGATGCACTCCCGTTTCGCCTCTGCATTTACATCAACGCCGTGAATGTTTATTGTTACGTTATAACATATTTGAGGCGTATCGATGATCCCCGTAACTCTGTTTTCTCTGTCTGGTGCGACCCGGTTGCTGCTGGCCGTCGCGTTATTGCTGGTGCTCTGGCTCCTGACTGATTGGGCGGTCACGTTGCCATGATTGAACTTGACCATTTAGTGGCGGGATATGACCGGCTGGCAATTACCCCTTCGCTCTGCGGCACGCTGGAGCGCGGAAGTATGACCGCTATTGTCGGCGCTAACGGCTGCGGCAAATCGACATTATTAAAAACGCTGGCCGGATTTTTACCTCCGGTGAGCGGCGTGCTGCGCTGGCAACCATCACGCCCGACAATTGGCTGGCTGGCGCAGCGTCACGCGCTGGAATCACAATTTCCGCTTACCGTTCAGGATGTGGTTTGCATGGGCTGTTGGCCGCGTATCTCCCTGTTTCGCGGCCTGAATCGTGATGCGCGTATGCGGGTTGCACAAGGGCTGGAACGCGTGGGCTTAACGGCCATGGCGCGTGAAACCATTGATACGCTCTCCGGAGGGCAATTCCAGCGCATGTTATTTGCCCGCGTCTGGGTACAAAACGCGCCGCTGGTCATGCTGGATGAACCCTTCACTGGCATTGATGAAATTACCTCGCAGATATTGATGGAACAAATCGTTGATATGCATCACGAAGGGCAGACCATTCTGGCGGTGCTACATGATAGTGAACGCGTGGCGCGTTACTTTCCGCAAACCTTGCGCCTTGGCGAAAAAACCGCGCAGTGGGGCGCATCCGCTCAGTCTCAGATGACGGCTGAGGTGTGCAGCGCATGATCTGGCATCTCTTTTTCCAGCCGTTTATTGAATTTGGTTTTATGCGCCGCGCTCTGGTGGTTTGCATGGCGCTTTCGGTTAGCACCACGGCGCTGGGTGTCTTTTTGCTGCTGCGTCGTATGAGCCTGATGGGTGATGCGCTTTCGCACGCCATTTTGCCGGGTGTGGCAGTCGGTTACTTGCTGAACGGCATGTCGCTGCTGGCGATGAGTATTGGTGGTTTCATTGCAGGCATCACCGTGGCGCTGGTCGCTGGCTGGGTCAGCCGCCGTACGCCGCTGAAAGAGGACGCCAGCTTTGCCGGTTTTTATCTCGGCTCGCTGGCGCTGGGCGTCACGCTGGTGTCGTTACGCGGTTCGAACGTTGACCTGTTGCACCTACTGTTTGGTTCGATTCTGGCGGTGGATAGTGATGCGGCGCTGTTTGTCGCGGGTGTCGCCAGCCTGACGCTGATCGTGCTGGCGGTGGGGTATCGCGGGCTGGTCAGCGAAGCGTTCGACAGTGCGTTTTTGCAGGTGAATGCATCCCGCTTGCCGGGATTGCTGCACGGGCTGTTTCTGGCGTTACTGGTATTAAACCTGGTGGCCGGGTTTCAGGTCCTCGGCACGTTGATGGCGGTGGGCGTCATGATGCTGCCCGCAGTGGCGGCGCGCTGTTGGGTGCGCACGCTACCGGCGTTGTTACTGCTGGCGGCGATAACCGGCGCGCTCTGCGCCTGGCTGGGCTTAAGTTTATCGTGGATGGCGGGCCTGCCTGCTGGCCCCGCCATTGTGCTGACCGCCAGCGCGGTGTTCTTTTTTTCCATTTTATTTGGCACGCGCAGCGGGCTGGCTCAAAGCCTGCGTGCGCTTTTAACATAGCAAGGGGAAATGATGAAACGTACAGGGGTGATGCTGGCGCTTGCGCTGGGCTTGATGGCGCAGGGCGCGATGGCAAAAACATTAAATGTGGTGGCCAGTTTTTCTATTCTCGGTGATATCGCACAAGAAGTTGGCGGCGATCATGTAAAGGTGACGGCGCTGGTCGGGCCGGATGGCGATCCGCATACCTTTGAACCCTCGGCAAAAGACAGCGCGCTGCTGAATAAAGCCGATGTAGTGGTGGTTAATGGTTTAGGGCTGGAAGGCTGGCTCGACAGGCTGGTGAAAGCCTCCGGTTTTAAAGGCCAACTGGTGGTGGCTTCAACTGGCGTATCCACGCATACTCTGGAAGAGGATGGTAAAACCGTGACCGATCCTCACGCCTGGAACAGCGCCGCCAACGGTGCGCTGTATGCACAAAATATTCTGGCCGCGCTGGTGAAAGCCGATCCGGCAGATGAAGCCGCGCTTAATGCTTCCGGCCAGCGCTATATCGCCGAGTTAAAACAAATGGATAGCTGGGCGAAAGAGCGCTTCAGCGCTATCCCGCAGGCGAAACGTAAAGTGCTGACCAGCCATGATGCCTTCGGCTATTTCGCCCGTGCCTACAATGTTGAGTTTATGGCGCCGCAGGGGATCTCCTCGGAGAGTGAAGCCAGCGCAGCGCAGGTAGCGTCGTTGATTAAACAGATTAAAGCCGATGGCGTTCACGTCTGGTTTATGGAGAACCAGCTCGATCCGCGTCTGGTAAAACAGATTGCCAGTGCGACCGGCGCGCAGCCGGGCGGTGAACTCTATCCGGAAGCGCTCAGCGCGAAAGGCGGCGTGGCGGATACTTATCAGAAAGCGTTTCGCCATAACGTTGACACCATCGCAAACAGCATGAAATAACTCCCAATAAGCCGGATAAGCGGCAACCGCTTTCCGGCGAATTACCCGGCGGCCGGGTCTGTGGTTAGGGCCGCCATTTTCTCTACCGCGCTTTTTTCGGAAGCCTCCTCGTAAATTCATTAACCCATCCCCATATTTGCCCGGAAAGTGGTATCTTTTCCGCCACGATTTTTGTGCACGGGAGCCATCATGACGGACACTGAATTAATGCAACTGAGTGAGCGTATCGGGCAGGCGTTAAAAGCGCGCGGCGCAACGCTAACGACGGCGGAATCCTGCACAGGTGGCTGGGTTGCAAAGGTCATCACTGACATTGCCGGCAGTTCCGCCTGGTTTGAACGTGGGTTTGTTACCTACAGTAATGAAGCAAAAGCGCAAATGATTGGCGTGCAGCCCGACACGCTGGATGCGCACGGTGCTGTGAGCGAGCCGGTGGTGGTGGAAATGGCGATTGGCGCGCTGAAAGCGGCGCGTGCCGATTATGCTATTTCGATCAGCGGTATCGCCGGGCCGGATGGCGGCAGTGAGGCGAAGCCGGTCGGCACCGTCTGGTTTGGCATTGCCAGCGTCAGTGGGGAAGGGATTACGCGGCGCGAATGCTTTCCTGGCGATCGCGAAGCGGTGCGCAGGCAGGCGACGGCTTATGCGCTGCAAACCCTCTGGCAACATTTTCTACAAAAGACTTGATACTGTATGACCATACAGTATAATTGCGACAACAGAACAGTAATTCACCGCGGGGCGTAACGCGCTTCACTCTGCATGACAGGAGTAATAATGGCTATCGACGAAAACAAACAAAAGGCGCTTGCAGCTGCACTGGGTCAGATCGAAAAGCAATTCGGTAAAGGCTCCATCATGCGTCTGGGTGAAGACCGCTCCATGGATGTGGAAACCATCTCCACCGGTTCGCTCTCGCTGGATATTGCGCTGGGCGCGGGCGGTCTGCCGATGGGGCGTATCGTCGAAATCTACGGGCCGGAATCATCCGGTAAAACCACGCTGACATTGCAGGTGATTGCCGCAGCACAGCGTGAAGGTAAAACCTGTGCGTTTATCGATGCGGAACACGCGCTGGATCCTATCTATGCCCGTAAGCTGGGCGTTGATATCGACAACCTGCTGTGCTCCCAGCCGGACACCGGTGAGCAGGCGCTGGAGATCTGTGATGCGCTGGCGCGCTCCGGCGCAGTTGACGTGCTGGTTGTCGACTCCGTGGCGGCATTAACGCCGAAAGCGGAAATCGAAGGCGAAATCGGTGACTCTCACATGGGCCTCGCGGCACGTATGATGAGCCAGGCGATGCGTAAGCTGGCCGGTAACCTGAAACAGTCCAATACGCTGCTGATCTTTATCAACCAGATCCGTATGAAAATTGGTGTGATGTTCGGTAACCCGGAAACCACCACCGGCGGTAACGCACTGAAGTTCTACGCTTCTGTGCGCCTGGATATTCGCCGTATCGGTGCGGTAAAAGAGGGTGACAACGTTATCGGCAGCGAAACCCGCGTAAAAGTGGTGAAAAACAAAATCGCTGCGCCGTTCAAACAGGCTGAATTCCAGATCCTTTACGGTGAAGGTATCAACTTCTACGGCGAGCTGGTTGACCTTGGCGTGAAAGAGAAGCTGATTGAAAAAGCGGGTGCCTGGTACAGCTACAACGGTGAAAAAATCGGACAGGGTAAAGCGAATGCAACAACCTGGCTGAAAGAGAACCCGGCAACGGCGAAAGAGATCGAGAAAAAAGTGCGCGAGATTCTGCTCAGTAATCAGAATTCCGCTGCGGAATTCTCGGTGGATAGCAACGGCGAAGACGTTGAAGAAACCAACGAAGATTTCTGATAATCTGAACCGCAATCGAGGGCTGCTGATGCAGCCCTTTTGCTTTTCTGCGACCACAGGAATGAGCCATGTCTGACGATACTCCCCGCCGCTCTGCTCTTCCCCGTTTGCGCGATCGGGCGATGCGGATTCTGGCGATGCGCGATCACAGTGAAAAAGAGTTTCGCCGCAAATTGACGGCGCCGGTAATGGGGAAAAACGGCCCGGAGGAACTCGACTGTACGGAAGAAGAGGTGGTGCAGATTGTAGAGTGGTGTCTTGAGCACCATTTTCTCGATGATGCCCGTTTCGTGCGTCAGTTTATCGCCAGCCGGGCGCGCAAAGGCTATGGGCCTGTTCGTATTCGCCAGGAACTGAATCAAAAAGGGATAGCGCGGGAAACGACGGAACAGGCGATGCGCGAATGCGATATCGACTGGGTCGCCAGCGCTCGCGATCAGGCGCTGCGCAAGTATGGAGAACCACTGCCGACAGAGTTTGTCGCGAAAGTAAAAGTGCAACGCTTTTTGCTCTATCGTGGCTTTTTGCAGGAAGATATTCAGGAGATATGGCGAAATTTTGCCGACTGAGCGCATACGGGATTTTACTTCGCACTAAAGAAAACTTATCTTATTCCCACTTTTTCCAGTAACTGGCGCGTCTGCTATGTCATGGCGGCGGCTGGTTACCACATTTCGTTAGCTTGATTTCAGGATAATTATGAGCAAGAGCACCGCTGAGATCCGTCAGGCGTTTCTCGATTTTTTCCATAGCAAAGGACACCAGGTAGTTGCCAGCAGCTCCCTTGTGCCAAATAACGACCCGACTTTGCTGTTTACCAACGCAGGGATGAACCAGTTCAAGGATGTGTTCCTTGGGCTCGACAAACGTAATTATTCCCGCGCCACCACGGCACAGCGTTGTGTCCGTGCCGGTGGTAAACACAATGACCTGGAAAACGTCGGTTACACTGCACGTCATCACACCTTTTTTGAAATGCTGGGCAACTTTAGCTTCGGCGATTACTTCAAACATGATGCTATTCAGTATGCATGGGAACTGCTGACCGGTGAAAACTGGTTCAACCTGCCGAAAGAGCGTCTGTGGGTGACGGTGTACGAAACGGATGATGAAGCCTACGAAATTTGGGAAAAAGAAGTTGGTATCCCGCGTGAGCGTATTATTCGCATCGGTGATAACAAAGGCGCAGCTTACGCGTCTGATAACTTCTGGCAGATGGGCGATACTGGTCCGTGCGGTCCGTGTACCGAGATTTTCTACGATCATGGCGATCACATCTGGGGCGGCCCTCCGGGCAGTCCGGAAGAAGATGGTGACCGTTACATCGAAATCTGGAACATCGTCTTTATGCAGTTTAACCGCCAGGCCGATGGCACCATGGAACCGCTGCCGAAACCGTCAGTGGATACCGGTATGGGCCTGGAGCGTGTGGCAGCCGTACTGCAACATGTGAATTCCAACTATGAAATCGATCTGTTCGTTAAGCTGATCGAAGCCGTAGCGAAAGTGACCGGTGCGACGGATTTGAGCAACAAATCCCTGCGCGTTATCGCGGACCACATTCGTTCCTGTGCTTTCCTTATTGCTGACGGTGTGATCCCATCGAACGAAAACCGCGGCTATGTGCTGCGTCGTATCATCCGTCGTGCTATCCGCCACGGTAACATGCTGGGCGCGAAGGACACCTTCTTCTATAAACTGGTTGCGCCGCTGATCGCTGTGATGGGCTCTGCCGGTGAAGATCTGCAACGCCAGCAGGCGCAGGTTGAACAGGTTCTGAAAACTGAAGAAGAGCAGTTTGCCCGTACTCTGGAGCGCGGTCTGGCGCTGCTGGACGAAGAGCTGGCAAAACTGAAAGGGGATACGCTGGACGGCGAAACAGTCTTCCGTCTGTACGATACCTACGGTTTCCCGATGGATCTGACCGCGGACGTTTGCCGCGAGCGTAACCTGAAAATTGATGAAGCCGGTTTTGAAGCCGCCATGGAAGAGCAGCGCCGCCGCGCACGCGAATCCAGCGGATTTGGCGCAGACTACAACGCGATGATTCGCGTTGATAGCGCGTCGGAATTTAAAGGCTACGATCACCTTGAACTGAACGGCAAAGTGACCGCGCTGTTTGTCGACGGCAAACCGGTGAACGCGATTGCTGCAGGCCAGGAAGCGGTTGTCGTGCTTGATGAAACGCCATTCTATGCAGAATCCGGCGGTCAGGTTGGCGATAAAGGCGAACTGAAAGGCAACGGTTTTACGTTTACCGTGCAGGATACGCAGAAATATGGTCAGGCGATTGGCCACATCGGCAAGCTGGCGACCGGGACCCTGAAAGTGGGTGACGGTGTGAAAGCAGAAGTCGACGAAGCGCGTCGCGCGCGCATCCGCCTGAATCACTCTGCAACGCACCTGATGCACGCTGCGTTGCGTACCGTTCTTGGTACTCACGTCGCGCAGAAAGGTTCGCTGGTGAATGACAAAGCGCTGCGCTTTGACTTCTCTCATTTCGAGGCGATGAAACCGTCTGAGATCCGCGCGGTGGAAGATCTGGTGAACGCGCAGATTCGCCGTAACCTGCCGATCGAAACCAATATCATGGATCTGGAAGCCGCGAAAGCGAATGGCGCGATGGCGCTGTTTGGCGAGAAATACGATGAGCGCGTGCGTGTACTGAGCATGGGCGATTTCTCTACCGAACTGTGCGGTGGTACGCACGCGTCCCGCACCGGTGATATTGGTCTGTTCCGCATTGTGTCTGAATCAGGCACTGCTGCTGGCGTTCGTCGTATCGAAGCGGTTACCGGTGAAGGTGCGATTGCCAGCCTGCATGCGCAGAGCGACCAACTGCACGATATCGCGCAGTTGCTGAAAGGCGATAGCCAGAACCTCAGTGACAAAGTGCGTACCGTTATCGATCGTACGCGTCAGCTGGAAAAAGAGTTGCAGCAGCTTAAAGAGCAGGCAGCAGCGCAGGAGAGCGCGAACCTGTCCGGCAAAGCGATTGAAGTTAACGGCGTGAAACTGCTGGTCAGCGAACTGGCAGGCGTCGAGCCGAAGATGCTGCGTACCATGGTGGACGATCTGAAGAACCAGTTAGGCGCTTCTGTTATTGTTCTCGCCACTGTGGCTGAAGGGAAAGTTTCTCTGATTGCGGGCGTCTCGAAGGATGTGACTGACCGTGTGAAAGCAGGGGATCTGGTTGGTATGGTTGCCCAGCAGGTTGGGGGCAAAGGGGGGGGACGTCCGGACATGGCGCAAGCCGGTGGTACCGACGCGGCTGCGCTTCCCGCTGCTCTTGCCAGTGTTAAAGACTGGGTAAGCGCGAAACTGTCATAACTACAAAGCGAATGCACAGGCCATAATCTTACCGATTATGGCCTTGTTGCCACTACGCTATTGATAACAAGAAAGTCAGGTTGAAGTTGTGTATATCGGCTAAACTTACGTTTAACAGAATGTGATGCCGTGACTGCTTACACTTTACGTGTTTGTCATCGCTTACTTTTTGGCGTTATATGATGGATAATGCCGGGATACAGAGAGACCCGACTCTTTTAATCTTTCAAGGAGCAAAGAATGCTGATTCTGACTCGTCGAGTTGGTGAAACCCTCATGATTGGGGATGAGGTCACTGTGACTGTCTTAGGGGTTAAGGGTAACCAGGTGCGCATTGGCGTTAATGCCCCGAAAGAAGTATCTGTTCACCGTGAAGAGATCTACCAGCGTATCCAGGCTGAAAAATCACAGCAGTCCAACTACTGATGCTATTATGCGTCTCGCGGTTGTACGGCGAGACGCAACACCTCCTCCGGATTTTCCCCTCTCCAGGTTTCCTTTTTATTTCAGCCCGCTGATTTTTTATATCAGGCTCGTATTTTCGTGGCAGGTTTGTTTCTGTTTTTCTCCAGCGAAGCGGCGGAAATTCTGCTGAGAAAACATCCTTTTTGGCCTTTTTACAGGCTAATTGACTGCGAAGTGTGCAAACGATTCAGGGGCTGGAAAAATTGTTTGACTTATAAGTCCCAGAAAGTAATATGTGCGCCACGCAGCGACGATGAGCTCTCAACAAGTTCTTCAAAGCACTCGAAAGAGGCGTGTGGTGAGGTGGCCGAGAGGCTGAAGGCGCTCCCCTGCTAAGGGAGTATGCGGTCAAAAGCTGCATCCGGGGTTCGAATCCCCGCCTCACCGCCATTTTGCATCCGTAGCTCAGCTGGATAGAGTACTCGGCTACGAACCGAGCGGTCGGAGGTTCGAATCCTCCCGGATGCACCATATTTTGAGGGAATGACAGCGAATTTGTTGTTTCCGAAACGGCGGATAAAACCGCATGCACCAGGGTGGATAACGTTGCTTTAGCAACGGCCCGCAGGGCGAGTCGAAAGACGAGTCATCCTCCCGGATGCACCATCTTTGTCAGTGTGGCGAGGAATGCAGCACTGAATCAGCGTAGTAAATAAGTATTCCCGATGCATCCGTAGCTCAGCTGGATAGAGTACTCGGCTACGAACCGAGCGGTCGGAGGTTCGAATCCTCCCGGATGCACCATCTTTGTCAGTGTGGCGAGGAACGCAGCACTGAATCAGCGTAGTAAACAAGTATTCCCGATGCATCCGTAGCTCAGCTGGATAGAGTACTCGGCTACGAACCGAGCGGTCGGAGGTTCGAATCCTCCCGGATGCACCATATTGTGAAGAAGTGACAGCGAGTTTGTCGTTTCCATAACGGTGGATAAAACCGCCTGCACCAGGGTGGATAACGTTGCTTTAGCAACGGCCCGCAGTGCGAGTCGAAAGACGAGTCATCCTCCCGGATGCATCATCTTTGTCAGTGTGGCGAGGAACGCAGCACTGAATCAGCGTAGTAAACAAGTATTCCCGATGCATCCGTAGCTCAGCTGGATAGAGTACTCGGCTACGAACCGAGCGGTCGGAGGTTCGAATCCTCCCGGATGCACCATCTTCTTATAAAATAACAGCCAGCCGGATGTTTCTGGCGTCGCGGATAAAACCGTTGGCACCAGGACGGATAACGTTGCTTTAGCAACGGCCCGCAGGGCGAGTCGAAAGACGAGTCATCCTCCCGGATGCACCATCTCTCTGCAAAATTCCACTCATGTTCTACAAGCTCCACCTCTTCTGAAAAAACATATTCTGCGAACCCCCTTCCAGTAAAGGCATCTCAGCTTTCTCTTGCCAGCAGCGACAAAAAACGCTGTTTACGTTAAAGTAACTGTTTGTTATCCGCTTTGTGAGAACATGATGTACGAACGTTACGCTGGTCTGATTTTTGATATGGATGGCACTATTCTGGACACCGAGCCGACCCACCGTAAAGCCTGGCATGAAGTGCTGGGGCGTTACGGGATGCGTTTTGACGAGCAGTCAATGGTCGGGCTAAACGGCTCACCGACCTGGCGTATCGCGCAGTTCATCATTGAAGCTAATCAGGGCGATCTCGATCCGCATGCGCTGGCGCAGGAGAAAACCGCAGCGGTCAAAGCAATGCTGCTGGATTCAGTGCGCCCTTTGCCATTAATCGAAGTTGTAAAAGAGTGGCACGGCCGTCGTCCCATGTCGGTGGGAACCGGCAGTGAAAGCGCTATTGCAGAAGCGCTATTGGCGCACCTTGGCCTGCGTCACTATTTCAATGCGGTTGTTGCCGCCGATCATGTTAAAAATCACAAACCTGCACCGGATACTTTCCTGCTTTGCGCCCAACAAATGGGCGTGGAGCCGACGCAATGCGTAGTATTTGAAGATGCAGATTTTGGTATCCAGGCAGCGCAGGCCGCCGGTATGGATGCAGTTGATGTACGCTTATTGTGAGTGACAGCCTGTCGCTCCTGTCATTGTTTGCCAGTAGCTTCCTCAGCGCCACGCTGTTGCCCGGCAATTCTGAGGTTGTGCTGATTGCGATGCTGCTCTCTGGTGTCAGTCAGCCCTGGCTGCTCGTAGTAATAGCAACAATGGGTAATAGCCTTGGAGGGCTGACTAACGTTATTCTTGGGCGTTTCTTTCCGCAGCGTAAAACATCGCGCTGGCAGGAAAAAGCGACTCACTGGCTCAGACGTTACGGCGCGGCAGCGCTGCTTCTGAGCTGGATGCCTGTTATAGGCGATGTGCTGTGTCTGCTGGCGGGCTGGATGCGCCTTTCATGGGGACCAGTGCTGTTTTTTTTATGCCTTGGCAAGGCGTTACGCTATATGGCGATAGCCCTGGTAACGCTACAAGGTATGACGTGGTGGCACTAATTGGACTGAGTGAGTGACCTTTAATCGTCAACCATTACAATTATGCTTAATAAAATGATTATTACAGGCGGGAGGTCAACTTGATCCCGGACGTATCACAGGCATTGTCCTGGCTGGAAAAACATCCTCAGGCAGTAAAGGGGATCCAACGCGGTCTTGAACGTGAGACGCTGCGCGTAAACGCAGACGGCTCACTGGCGACCACCGGTCATGCGGCGACGCTCGGCTCTGCCTTAACTCATCAGTGGATCACCACTGATTTTGCGGAAGCACTTCTGGAGTTTATTACGCCGGTCGATAGCGATATCGACCATATGTTGACGATCATGCGCGATATTCATCGCTACACCGCGCGCCAGATTGGTGACGAGCGGATGTGGCCGCTGAGTATGCCGTGCTACATCAAAGATGGTCAGCAGATTGAGCTGGCGCAGTACGGCACCTCCAACATCGGTCGCCTGAAAACGCTCTATCGCGAAGGGTTGAAAAACCGCTATGGCGCGCTGATGCAAACCATTTCCGGCGTGCATTATAACTTCTCGTTGCCGATGGCATTCTGGGAAGCGAAAAGCGGCGGTACCGATAAAGAAACGGTATCCGACGGCTATTTCCGCCTGATCCGTAACTATTACCGTTTTGGCTGGGTGATCCCGTATCTGTTCGGTGCGTCTCCGGCAATCTGTTCGTCGTTCCTGCAAGGGAAACCGACCACGCTGCCGTTTGAGAAAACGCCGAACGGCATGTATTACCTGCCGTATGCCACATCGCTGCGCTTAAGCGATCTGGGCTATACCAATAAATCGCAGAACAATCTGGGCATCACCTTTAACAATCTGCACGATTATGTGGTGGCGCTGAAGCGGGCGATAAAAACGCCTTCGGAAGAGTACGCTAAAATTGGTCTGAAGAAAGACGATAAGTATCTGCAAATCAATACCAATATTTTGCAGATCGAGAACGAACTGTATGCGCCGATTCGCCCGAAACGCGTGACCCGTAGCGGTGAAACACCGTCGGACGCGCTGCTGCGCGGCGGCATTGAATATATTGAAGTGCGCTCGCTGGACATCAACCCCTTCACGGCGATTGGCGTTGACGAGCAGCAGGTTCGTTTCCTCGATCTGTTTATGGTCTGGTGCGTGCTGGCCGATGCGCCGGAGATGAGCAGCGACGAACTGCTGTGTACGCGTACAAACTGGAATCGCGTGATTCTTGAAGGCCGTAAACCTGGGCTGACGCTGGGTATTGGCTGTGAAACCGCGCAATTCCCGCTGGCGAACGTCGGCAAGGATCTGTTCCGGGATTTGAAACGAGTGGCGCAGACGCTCGATGGCGTGTACGGTGGCAACGAATACGAACAGGTGTGTGAACAACTGGTCGCCAGCTTCGACGATCCGGAGCTTACCTTCTCGGCGCGCATCCTGCGTTCGATGATCGATAACGGAATTGGCGGCACCGGCAAAGCGCTGGGCGATCAGTATCGTTCACAGCTTCGCGAAGAGCCGCTGGAAATCCTGCATGAGGAAGATTTTATCGCCGAGTGCAAAGCATCGCTGGCGCGTCAGGCAGAGGTTGAAGCCCGGGATACCGAGTCATTTGAAGCGTTACTCGCGCGTCACGCCTGACAGAAAAGAAAAAGGCCACATCGCTGTGGCCAAAATTTCATCTCTGAAAATCAGGGATGATGATAACAAATGCGCGTCTTTCATATACTCAGACTCGCATGAAAAAGAAGAGTTCATTTTTATTTAAAAAAAATCACTGTCGGAGGTGACTAAATGCCATTGTTGGATAGCTTCACTGTCGATCATACCCGTATGGAAGCCCCTGCTGTCCGTGTAGCCAAGACCATGGACACGCCGCATGGCGACACCATCACCGTATTCGACCTGCGTTTCTGCGTGCCTAACAAAGAAGTCATGCCGGAAAAAGGGATCCACACGCTTGAGCATCTGTTTGCTGGTTTCATGCGTAACCACCTCAACGGAAACGGCGTTGAGATCATCGATATTTCGCCGATGGGTTGTCGCACGGGCTTCTACATGAGCCTGATTGGCACGCCGGATGAGCAGCGCGTTGCGGATGCGTGGAAAGCGGCGATGGCCGATGTGCTGAAGGTGAAAGAACAGAGCCAGATCCCGGAACTGAACGTCTACCAGTGCGGCACCTATACCATGCACTCGCTGGAAGAAGCGCAGGAAATCGCTCGTCACATTCTCGACCGCGATGTCCGCGTTAACAGCAACGAAGAGCTGGCCCTGCCGAAAGAAAAATTGCAGGAACTGCACATCTAGTGCTGTCATTGTAGCGCCCGGTAGCTCGCTTACCGGGCCTGCTCTCTCGCCACCCAGCGGCAACCCGATGACGACCACTTTAACCTTCTCCTTTACGCACCGCCCTCTGCATCCCTTCGCCCATGATTATCAGCACGGCGACAGCGAACCGTGGCATCAGCACGACTGCGCGCAGCTATTGCATAGCCTGAGCGGCGTGGTACGCGTGGATACCGCTGCCGGGTGCTGGGTCGTTCCGCCTGGTCGCGGCGTGTGGTTACCCGCCGGAACACAGCATGCTATCCGCATTACCGGTAGCGTCGCAGCCCGCACGCTGTTTATCGATCCGCTGGCTCGCGCCGATCTGCCTGCGTCCTGCCAAATCGTGCAGATCACGCCGCTGCTGCGCGAACTCATCGTCGCTGCGTTCGATCTGGCCCAGGAGTATGCGCCCGGCAGCCGTGATGAACGCATCTATGAACTGATTCTGGATGAAATCCGCGCCATGCCGGTGCTGCCATTTCACCTGCCGGAGCCGCAAAGCGCAGCGTTGCGCCAGCTCTGCGAACAGATCCGCGCCGAACCGGGATTAAGCTGGAGCAGTGCGCAGTCAGCCAGCCTGACGAACATGAGCGAGCGCACGCTGAACCGGCATTTTCAGCAGCAAACGGGGCTAAGTTACGGCGAATGGGTGCGACGCGCCCGTTTATTGGCGGCGCTGTTGCGCCTGGCGCAAGGGCAGTCGGTACTGCGCGTGGCGTTGGATCTGGGATACGGCAGCCACAGCGCTTTTACGGCGATGTTCCGCCGGGTGATGGGCGTCTCACCCAGCGATTACTTCCGCCGAACCTTCTCTTTAGCCCACCGCGTTCAGCAACGCCTGTAATGAGGCGCGCGCGACATCATTATCAATCCCCACACCCCAGCGGCTGCTGCCATCCTGGTACAGGCAGCGAATATACGCCACTGAACGGCTGTCGCTGCGCGCGCCAAGCGTATGCTCGTGGTAATCCTTGATGACAAACGGTGTGCCCAGCCATGGCGTGATGGCGTTGACGGCCGCCGAAAGCAAGCCATTGCCGCTGCCGGTCAGCTCGCGCGTTTTACCTTCCCGCATGACCGTCGCCGTCAGGCGTAACTGACCATCCTGCTGGCTGTCGCTGCGATAGCGTTGCAGCGCCAGCGGCGGCGAAGGTATAAGACCGTAGCGATTGCGGAACAGTTGCCACAGCGCATTTTGCGTCATCTCTTTGCCGTGTTTATCCGTCTCCTGCTGCACATGCTGGCTAAAATCCTGTTGCAGGGCGCGTGGCAGTTTCAGGCCATGGTTCTGTTCAATCAGCCAGGCGCTACCGCTTTTTCCGGACTGGCTGTTCACACGGATCACCGCTTCATAACTACAGCCAATATCCTGCGGATCGACCGGCAGGTAGGGCATCTCCCAGCGGCTGCCCGCTTTACGGGCATCGAACCCTTTTTTGATCGCATCCTGGTGTGAGCCGGAAAACGCAGTATAGGCCAGGCTGCCAGCCCACGGATGACGCGGGTGTACCGGCAGTTGGTTACAGCTTTCCACCACTTCCACCACGCGCTGCATATCGCTGAAATCGAGTTGCGGGCTGATCCCCTGGCTGTAGAGATTCATCGCCAGTGTTACCAGACAGACATTACCGGTACGCTCACCGTTACCAAACAGACAGCCTTCAACGCGATCGGCTCCGGCCATCACCGCCAGTTCTGCGCACGCAATGCCGGTACCGCGATCGTTATGCGGATGCACACTAATGCACACGTCGCTACGGCGGCTGAAGTGGCGGCAGAAATGTTCAATCTGATCGGCATAAACATTCGGCGTACTGACTTCAACGGTCGCCGGCAGGTTAATGATCATCGGGCGTTCGGCGCATGGTTGCCAGACATCGGCCACCGCTTCGCAAATCTCCAGCGCGAAATCGGCTTCGGTAAAGCAAAACGTCTCCGGCGAGTATTCATACTGCCAGCGTGTTTGCGGATTCTCTTCGCACAGCCGGCGAATCAGCTGCGTGGAGCGCGTCGCCAGCTCGACAATTTGCGCTTTCTCCATGCCAAATACCAGGCGGCGAAACAGCGGTGCCGTGGCGTTGTACAAATGAATTGTCGCCTGTCTGGCTCCGTGCAGCGAAGCAAAGGTTCGGTGAATTAAATCCTCCCGCGCCTGGGTTAATACCTGAATCGTCACATCATCGGGAATGCGCTGCTCTTCAATCAACTGGCGAACAAAGTTGAAATCCGTTTGCGAGGCCGAAGGGAAAGCTACCTCAATCTCTTTAAAGCCGCACGCCAGCAGCAGTTCCCAGAATTGCAGCTTGCGTGCGCTGTCCATCGGTTCCGCCAGCGCCTGGTTACCGTCGCGCAGATCGGTGGAAAGCCAGCGCGGCGCATGGGTAATGCGCTGTTCCGGCCAGCGGCGATCGGGCAGGGCGAAAGGGATAAACGGGGAATATTTTTCTGCGGGGTTTTTCAGCATGTGATGCGCTCCTGTTGTCTTTTCACCATCGTGAAGCGATTTCAGGAGCGCTGCTTTATCGGAACTGACAACCACTGTCGCGTTCTGGACAAGGAGCGGTAAAAATCAGTGCGCGCCGCCTCCGCCGCCACCGGCGCCGAAAGGGGGTTTGGCAAACCACACCAGGCTGAGCAGGATCAGGAATATGCCCGCCGAGAACCAGAAAATCTCATTGGCGGAAATGATCAGCCCCTGGTTAGTGATCTGCTGCGCTATCCAGCCGGACGCCTGCTGTTGCGACATCCCCATGCCTTGCAGTTGGTTATACATCTCCTGCGCATTGGGGTTGTACGGGGTGACCGACTCGGTGAGCTGCGCGTGGTGCAGCGATTCCCGGTTAGTCCACAATGTGGTGGTGATCGATGTCCCAATCGAACCGGCCAGCGTACGGGTGAAGTTCGACAGGCTGGACGCCGCCGCCAGTCGCTCAGGCGGCAGGCCGGAGAGCGTAATGGTAGTGAGCGGCATAAAGAAACAGGCCACGGCGAAACCCTGAATAAACTGCGGCCACGCAGAAGCGCCAAAATCCATTCCCGGTTCGAAGGTGTACGCACGCCAGTAGAAGCAGACCGCATACATAATAAAGCTGAAGGTCACCAGACGGCGCATATCCAGCTTATGGGCGAAGCGGCCAATAATTGGCGACAGCAGTACCGGGATTACCCCGACAGGCGCGGAGGCCAGGCCCGCCCACGTTGCCGTATAGCCATAGACTTCCTGCAATAGCTGCGGCAGCAGAACAATCGCGCCGAAGTAGAGCATATAAGCAAGGCTGATACAGAGGCAGCCGATGGTAAAGTTACGCGACTTAAACAGCGACAGATCGACTATCGGGTTTTCATCGGTCAACTCCCAGACCACCAGGAAGCTGATCGACACCACGGCGACAATCGTCAGCACGATGATCTCCGTCGAGTTAAACCAGTCCAGCTCTTTGCCCTGATCGAGCATTACCTGCAAACTGCCGATACCGATAATCAGCAGCGCCAGACCAATACCGTCAATGCGTCGCTGTTCGGTTCGCGTCTCACGGCCGCGCAGGCTTTGCAGCGTCAGCAACACCACCAGCGCGCCGATCGGCACGTTGATAAAGAAGATCCAGCCCCAGTGGTAGTTATCGCTGATATAACCGCCAAGGATCGGCCCGCAAATCGGCGCGACGATCACCGTCATTGACCACAGCGCCAGCGCGACGGAGCGTTTAGCGGGCGGGTAGTTGCTCAGCAACAAACTCTGGGAGAGCGGGATCAACGGCCCGGCGACAATCCCCTGGATCACGCGGAAGAAGATCAGCATCGTCAGGCTGTTGGAGACGCCACACGCCCAGGAGGCGATAGCGAAGGCCACCGTTGACCACAGGAACAGCTTTACTTCCCCGACACGCTTTGCCAGCCAGCCGGTGATCGGAATCGAGATGGCGTTTGCTACCCCGAAAGAGGTGATCACCCATGTCCCCTGGCTCAGTGACGAGCCAAGGTTGCCAGCGATCGTGGGAATCGCCACGTTAGCGATGGTGGAGTCCAGCACCTGCATGAAGGTCGCAAGCGACAGCGCAATGGTCATAATGACCAGTTGCGCGCCTTCCAGCGGTTTCTGTTGCATTGCACTCACCTCAGATTAACCGGCGTTGGCTTTCACGATGTTTTCGATCAGCGTGTTGACCGGCTCAAGGCTAATCTCCCGGGCGTTGCTTTCATACGCCGGGCTGCTACGCACCTGGCTTGCCAGTACCTGACCTTCACGATCGGCGGTATCGACCTTCACCAGCGTAGAGAGACCGATACGCAGCGGATGATCGGCAAGTTGTTTGGCATCCAGCTCAATACGTACCGGCAGGCGCTGAACCACTTTGATCCAGTTACCGGTCGCGTTTTGCGCAGGCAACAGTGAGAACGCGCTGCCGGTGCCCATATCGAGTCCGACCACTTTCCCGTTGTAGGTTACTTCATCGCCATAGATGTCGCTGACCACGGTTGCCGTCTGACCAATACGCATATGCGCAAGCTGTGTCTCTTTGAAGTTAGCGTCCACCCACAAATTGGTGGCAGGAACAACGGCCATTAATGCGGTGGTTGGACTGATTTGCGCGCCAGGCTGTACCGCGCGGCGCGAAACGTAGCCGGTGATTGGACTGACGATCTTCGTACGTTGCAGCGCCAGCCAGCTATTGCGGACTTCGGTGGCCGCTTGCTTAACGGCCGGTTGATCTTCCAGCGGCGTATCAAGCACGATCGCCTGGTTGGCGTTGTATTGCTGAATGGCAACATCCAGATCGGCCTGCGCGCTGGTCACGGCATCACGGGCGTGTTGCAGCTCTTCGCGGCCAATCAAATTGGCAGTACCGAGTGGAATACGACGGTTTAAATCACTCTGCGCCTGGGCGAGGGCGGTTTTTTTCACTTCGATGCTCGCCAGCAACTGCTTGCTGTTGATCATCGACTGGCGGGTTTGACGAACGCTACTTGCCAGACCGGTCTGCGCTTTTTCAAACGCCTGCTGCGCATCGGTGGCATCCAGCGTAACCAGTACATCTCCCTGTTTTACAAAATCGGTATTGTCAGCCCAGACTTTCGTCACGCTGCCGGATACCTGCGCCATGATTTGCACCTGGTTCCCTGCTACGTAAGCATCATCGGTTTCTTCATAATGACGCAGTACCAAAAACCAATAAATCCCATATGCCACGGCAATAACAACAAAGAGCAAGGTCAGCATCAGAAGGGCGCCTTTACGTTTGCCTTTCTTTTTGACCGGTTGCTGCGGGGTTTGACTCTCCGCATTTGCGCTCATGCTTTTCTCCACGATCTTATTTTTTGATGTCGGCACAGCCGACCTTCCGTTAGAAAGGCCAGCATCAGGCTGGCCCTTATATTCTTATATCCTGGATATTCGAGCGGCTTGTCGCGTTAGCGCAGCGCCTCAAGAATGACGTCGTCTTCGTCCATCTGGTCGAGACGCGTAAGTAACTTGCGTGTGATCTGCTCAAGCTGGTCTTTCTCCGCTTCGCTCAGGGAAGACCACAGTTGATGCAGGCAGTTGTGCTGCGGGGGCAGAACCTGACGCAGGAATTCGTGACCTTTATCGGTCAGTTGCAGATGCAGGCAGCGGCGATCGTTATCGCTTTCGCGACGCTCGATCCAGCCGCGTTTTTCCAGTTCATCGGCGATACGTGTGGCATTGGTACGTGAAGAACCCAGCGCGCTGCTCAATTCAGACGGCTGAATGCTGTGGTTTTCCTGCGACTCCAGCGTGATCAATGCCATAAACAACGTCTCGTTAATACCCTGCGCTTTCAGCATTTTGTTGCGGTTTTCCAGCAGCTTACCCTGCATGTGCATGCAAAGACGGGTGAGCAAAATCTCCTGAAACGGAAAATCCTCATAGCGGCTGGCGCGAAACTTAAGCATTTGCTCTATGGGCGTAAACGAACTATCCATTTGTGTATGACCTCATTAATTGCAGTCGATATAGTAACGACAGTGACAAATAAAGTAAATGTATTATTGCTGCTAATAAATTTGCCTCATCTATGCATCCGTCAGCAGTTTCCATGCGATTCCGTACGCAAGTGCGCTCAGTAGCGTGGGGAGAATAATGCTGCGAGTTTTCCAGAAACTCAGGCCCAGTACCGCGAAGCCAATCAGCGTTGGTAACAGGCGGCGGCCGTCATGAATAATCTCTGGTACGCATGACACCACCAGCAATGAACAAATAGAGGCGATGCCGATGGTGTCAAGCAGGATGCCGGCAACCCCGCGTTTTGTCGGATTTGGCCGCCCGACGCGAACGCGCAGAGGAAGATAGCGAAATAAAAAATTAACGCCGCCCACCAGCAGACCGAGCAGTAAAATTTCATGCCTCATCGGGAACACCCTGATAAAACGCCTGTACCAGCGCGGCAACGCAGCCAGAACCGATCCCGGCGAGGATTGCCGCAGGGATAGAGAACAGCGTTAAACCGGCCAGCGCGCCAAGCAGCGCGGCGGTGACGCTCGGCGTCTGGCGACGCTGGAATGATGCCAGCAGGAAGCTCATAAACAGGGCGGGTAACATAAAACCTAACGCCGATTCAACCGCCGGATACCCCTCCAGCAGGCCGCTGCCGGAAAATGCGCCCAGCACCGTTCCCGCGACCCAGGAGAGCCATGAGAATAACGCGATGCCGATCATCCAGTTTTCGCTCCAGCGACGGTTATCGCGCACCAGTTTGGTGGTCGCGGCGGCAAATACTTCGTCCGTCAGGCCAAAGGCCCAGATCGCGGTTTTCGGATTTTTAAGCGGTTGCAGAATACGGTTGCGTAACGACGGGCCATACAGCACATGACGAACATCCATCGCCATAACGGTCAGCGCGGCAACCCATAAGGTGCTGCCCGCAGCAAGCAGGGTGGTGATCACAAACTGGCTGGCACCCGCGTAGATAATGCAGGAGAAAAAGAGGCTTTCGAGAGGAGAAAAACCGAGCTTACTGGCATTCATGCCAAAGGCAAATGCAACGGGGATGTAGCTTAAAACGATGGGAAGACTGTCTTTGATGCCTTCCTGTAGCGTGGCTACTCTCACTGGCTCGGCGTCTGGAGGTATTGCTGAACTATCCATAGTGTTTGTTATATATCACCCACGTTAATATAACCGGGATAAACAAGTCCTATAACCTTAACAGACTGAAGGACTCGTTAACACCCGGTTTTTAGTGGAATGATGTAAATGTGAGCGCTTGCTTACCTCGCCACTTGCTGGCGGTGAAATCCTCGCCACCAGACCAGCAGATTCAGCAGCGCCAGCGTACTGCCCGCCGCACAGACGCCCGTCCAGCCCGCATGCTGCCAGGCGGAGGCAGAGATCAACGAACCTGCCGCGCCGCCAATAAAGTAGCTGGTCATATAACCGGCGGTCAGGCGGTTACGCGCATCCGGTTTGATACGGTAAATCACCGTCTGGTTGGTGATATGCACGCCCTGCACGGTAAGATCCAGCACGATGATGCCAATAATCAGCGCGATAACCGAGCTGTGACCGAGCCAAATGGCCAGCCATGAAAGCAGCAGCAAGAGCAGACCGCCCGTGGTGGTGAGGTGCGATTTACCGCGATCCGCCAGACCACCGGCCTGACGCGCGCCTAATGCGCCCGCCGCACCGACCAGACCGAACAAACCGATGACCGCTTCGGAGAAGTTGAACGGCGGCGAGGCCAGCAGGAACGCCATCGACGTCCACAGAATACTGAAGTTGGCGAAGCTCAGGCAGCCGAGCAGGGCGCGGGTGCGCAGCACTTTATCACCGGCGAATAACGTAAAAACAGAGCCCAGTAGTTGCGGATAATTGAGGTGCGTTTCCTGTTTGAGCTTCGGCAGACCACGCCATAGCGCCAGCGCCATCAGCACCATGAGTACGCTGGCGACCCAATACACCGTGCGCCAGCCGCCGAGACTGGCGAGCAACCCGGCAACGGTGCGCGCCAGTAAAATCCCCAGCAGCAACCCGCTCATGATGGTGCCGACCACTTTGCCGCGTTTATCCGGCGTGGCTAATGTTGCGGCCAGCGGCACGAGGATTTGCGCGACGACGGAAAATAGCCCGGTCAGTGCGGTGCCGAGGATCATGAAGCTCAGCGACGAACTACTGGCGGTAATCAACATGCCGCCCGCCGACAGCAGCGTCATCACCACAATGAGCGTGCGCCGCTCAAACATATCGCCGAGCGGCACCAGAAACAGCAGGCCAGCGGCATAGCCAAGTTGGGCGGCGGTGACAATAAAGCCCGCCTGATTAGGCGACAGCGAAAAGGCATGAGCGATGGTATCGAGCAGCGGTTGCGCATAGTAATTGCTGGCGACCGCAAGGCCCGTGGCGACAGACATCAGCGCAATCAGCGCCGGGCTAAGGCCGTGGTTTGCTTGTGTCATAGGAATGCGTAATCAGTAATGGTTTTTTCAGAAACCTATCATAGTCAATTACTTGAGAGGGCGTGTTGTTATCTGTGCAGTTAGCGCGGGGGGAGATTTAATTGCCGGATGGTGGTACAGCCTTATCCGGCCTTCGGGTGGTGCCTGAATTTGCAACGCTGGCGGTATATGGCGCACAGGCCGGATAAGCGAAAGCGCCATCCGGCATAAACCGAATGGCGCTTTATCAGGAGGGATTACTTCTGCGCGGCCAGCGCTTCTTTTACCCAGCCGTCAAACTGCTGCTGGTGGGCTTTGATCCAGCCGTCAACATGACCTTGAATATCCGCTTCAGAGGCTTTGCCGTCATGCATCATCGCATTCTGCGCATTGATATCGGCGATAGGCAGCTTCATCACCGAGAACAATTTCGCCGCTGCCGGGTTTTTCTCTGCCCAGGCTTTGTTGGCGACAATGTGCATGGTGTTCACCGGGAAGCCATAGTTCATGCCGTTCGGCAGTTTGGTGTCGATATCTTTCTGCTTGCCCGGCAGGGAAGAGAACGGTACCTGCAACCAGACCACATCTTTACCCGGTTTCAGCACATCGCTTACCCAGTACGGCGTCCAGGTGTAATAAAGCACCGGTTTACCTTCTTTGAAGCGGGTAATGGTGTCCGCCATCATCGCCGCATAGTTGCCCTGATTATGCACCACGGTGTTGCTCAGGCCGTAAGCGTCGATCTGGTGATTAATCACCGCTTCACAGCCCCAGCCGGGCGTGCAGCCGGTCAGATCGGCTTTGCCGTCACCATTGGTGTCGAACAGTTTGGCGATTTTCGGATCTTTAAGCTGATCGATGCTTTTAATGTGGTACTGCTCGGCGGTTTTCTTATCGATCAGGTAACCCTGCGCCGCGCCGGTGACAAACACCCCGGAACGGTAGAACTTGCTGTCACCGCCTGCAGCGGCATACATGTCGTCGTGCAGCGGCTGCCAGTTAACGGCGGTAAAGGTGACGTCGCCAGCGGCAAGAGAGGTGTAACCGACGTTGTAATCCACTTCGCTCGGTTTATTCACCGTATAACCGAGTTTTTCCAGCCCGCGGCTGACCAGCAGCGTCTGGAAGGTTTCTTCAGAAATGGTGCTCTGGAAGGGCTGTACGGTGATGCCTTTGCCGGGCAGGTCTGCAGCAAATGTGCTGGTAGAGACAAGGGTGGCAAACGCTGTGGCAAAAAGTACGCTATGTCGCATCGTTGTTCCTTATTGTTCAGGTGGGACGTGTTGGCCCGGCGCTGAGCGCCGGGAAACCGGTTTATTTGGCGAATGGACGGGTCAGCAGACCCAGCGGGCCGGTTTGATACCAGCGACGATTTCCACGGCTGCGGGAATCGCGGCCGACAGCCTGCGTCAGGCGGTCGAGAATGATGGCGAGGATCACAATCCCAACGCCGCCGACGGTCGCCAGCCCCATATCGAGGCGGCCAATACCGCGCAGTACCATCTGGCCAAGCCCGCCAACGGCGATCATCGAGGCGATCACTACCATGGAGAGGGCAAGCATCAGCGTCTGGTTAATTCCCGCCATAATGGTAGGCATGGCCAGTGGTAACTGTACTTTGAACAACATCTGACGCGGGCTGGCGCCAAATGAGCGTGAAGCTTCAATCAAATCCGCCGGAACCTGGTTAATACCGAGGATCGTCAGACGCACCACCGGCGGCAGGGCGAAGATAATCGTTACCACCACGCCCGGCACGTTGCCGATACCAAACAGCATCACAATTGGTACCAGGTAAACAAACGCCGGCGTGGTCTGCATGGCATCCAGCAGCGGGCGAATGATTTTCGACGCCCGTGGGCTACGCGCCAGCCAGATCCCCAGCGGCAAACCGATCACTACGCAGAACAGCAGCGCGGTCAGCACCAGCGCCAGCGTGACCATCGCCTGCGACCAGGCGCCAATCGCGCCAATGGCAATCAGCGATACCAGCGTGGCAATCCCCATTCCGGCGCTGCTCATCTGCCAGGCGATCAGCGAGAACACGATGATCGCAACCGGCGCGGGCATCCCCAGCAGCAGTTGCTGGAAAGTGCTCAGGATATAGTCGATAGGGATACGGATCCCCTGGAATACCGGGCGGAAATGCATCACTACCCAGTCGATCCCCTGCGTTACCCAGCTATCCAGCGGGATCAGCGTTTTATGGAACGGATCCATAATATTGAAATGTTCCGGCGCGGGTGCTGGCGCGCTGTGCAGCCAGTCGGCGCCGCTGCCGTCGGTGGGCGTGGCAGAACCGCCGCCCCAGGCATCTGCGGACTGCGCCGCGCTATCGGTCGCTGGCGCGCTATCCCACGGGTTATTTTGATCAGCCATTGTTTGCCCCCTCGCGATCTAAAGCCTGTAGCAGCATCCGTTTCGAGATGATGCCCACGTACTGTTGTTCTTCACCGACGACCGGCACGGCGCAGGGCGCCTGTCCGACATGGGAGAGCAACTCGCTGAGCGGCGTTTCTGCCTCCACCGCCAGCGGGGAGTCAATTAACGCCGCCTCGATGCCCTGGTTCTGGCTGAGCGCCGCTTTCAGGGAGTCGATGGAGACAATGCCGACAAATTTATTGCCGCGTTCAATCACATAACCGTATTCACGGTCTTCATCCTGCAACAGTTTCAGCGCCGATCGCGGGCCGAAACCAGGCGTTTTACGGATCAAACCCACCGGTGTTCGACGCGCAATATCTTTCGCGCTAAACACCTGGCTAATATCCACACCGCGGAAGAAGGTGCGCACATAATCATTGGCCGGATTATTCAATATTTCATCCGGCGTACCGACCTGTACCACTTCGCCATTTTGCATAATGGCAATCCGGTCGCCAATACGCATGGCTTCATCCAGATCGTGGGAAATAAACACGATGGTGCGCTGATGTTTCGCTTGCAGTTTTACCAGCTCATCCTGCATTTCCGTACGAATTAATGGATCGAGCGCTGAGAAGGCTTCATCCATTAATAGAATGTCCGGATTAATGGCTAATGCGCGCGCCAGACCAACACGCTGGCGCATACCGCCGGAGAGTTCATCCGGATACGCGTGTGCATAATTTTCCAGTCCGACCTGACGCAGGGCGTCGAGCGCTTTTTCCTGTCGCGCCTGTGGAGCAGTTCCCGCTAATTCCATACCAAATGCGGTATTATCCAGCACCGTCATATGGGGCATTAACGCAAACGACTGGAAGACCATCGCAATTTTTTTCCTGCGCACCTCGCGTAACTCGGCGTCTGATATTCTGGCGATATCCACACCATCAATCAGCACCTGTCCGCGGGTGGGTTCAATCAGGCGATTGAGAAGGCGTACCATAGTGGATTTACCCGAACCGGATAACCCCATGATGACAAATATCTCGCCTTCTTCAATGGCCAGACTGGCGTCTTTAACGCCAAGCGACAGACCCGTTTTTTCCAGAATCGCTTCTTTTGAAAGTCCTTTCTCAATATATTTGAAAGCCCGCTGCGGATGCTCGCCAAATATTTTATAGAGATTCTTCACTTCTAATTTAATTGCCATGCAATAAAAGAGTTCCTGTTATTTATTGTGTCGATATAATACCTGATGAGAATAATTGACTGGCTATACCCTAACATACTCAGAATCTGAGACAACCCTCAATTGCCGGGCCTGCACAATTTGACGTTTGCAGAATCGTCCCTATTTCCCATGAGATAAGGGCTGACGGCGGATGATAATTTTTTCGTATTCGTCGCGAAATCGCACCTGAAATGGAGCGCTTCAGGTGAAAATGACAAGGAAATTACAGTGTAGTGCCTGTTTGAATATTATGCCGGAAAAATACGCAGATATTCTCGTAATAATAATAACCTTTTTCACAGGCGGGTTTTTTAAAAAGAATATTAGCGGGAATATTCCTCTCCCGGAAAGGGAGAGGGGCAGGTGGTTAAAAATTCCAGTCTTCGTCTTCGGTTTCGACGGCTTTCCCCATCACGTAGGAGGAACCAGAGCCGGAGAAAAAGTCGTGGTTTTCGTCGGCATTTGGCGAAAGTGCGGCAAGAATGGCCGGGTTCACGTCCGCCATTTCCGCCGGGAAGAGCGCTTCATAACCGAGGTTCATCAGCGCTTTGTTGGCGTTATAGCAGAGGAACGCTTTCACCTCTTCGGCCCAGCCGCTCTGCGCGTATACATCTTCGGTGTATTGCAGTTCGTTATCGTAGAGATCCATCAGCAGATCCAGCGCGAAATTCTTCAGTTCCTCGCGTTTTTCTGCGCTGACTTTCTCCAGCCCTTTCTGGTACTTATAACCAATGTAGTAACCGTGTACCGCTTCATCGCGAATGATCAACCGGATCAGGTCTGCCGTGTTGGTCAGTTTGCCGCGGCTTGACCAGTACATCGGCAACCAGAAACCGGAATAGAAGAGGAAAGATTCCAGAAAAACGCTGGCGATCTTCTTCTTCAGCGGCTCATCGGCGCGATAGTGTTGCAGGACGATCTGCGCCTTGCGCTGCAACGCCGGGTTTTCTTCGCTCCAGCTATACGCGGCATCGACATCCTTGGTCTGGCATAGCGTGGAGAAAATCGAACTGTAGGAGCGGGCATGCACCGCTTCCATAAAGCTGACGTTCGACAAAACCGCCTCTTCATGCGGCGTCAGCGCGTCGCTCATTAACGCCGGTGCGCCAACGGTATTCTGGATGGTGTCGAGCAGCGTCAGACCGGTAAAAACGCGGATGGTAAGCTGTTGCTCCGCCGGGCTTAACGTCTGCCAGGCGGGAATATCGTTCGACAGCGGCACCTTTTCTGGTAGCCAGAAGTTGCTGGTCAGCCGGTTCCACACTTCCAGATCTTTATCGTCCTGGATTTTGTTCCAGTTCACCGCGCTGATACGTGTTAATTGGCTCATCCTTTTCTCCTTATAACGCGCAGGACACGCAGCCCTGGATCTCAGTGCCTTCCAGCGCAAGCTGGCGCAGGCGAATGTAGTACAGCGTTTTGATGCCTTTTTTCCAGGCGTAGATCTGCGCTTTGTTGATATCGCGCGTGGTGGCGGTGTCTTTGAAGAACAGCGTCAGCGACAGCCCCTGATCGACATGGCGCGTGGCTTCGGCGTAGGTATCAATGATCTTCTCCGGGCCAATCTCATACGCATCTTCGTACAGCGCCAGGTTTTCATTGGTCATAAACGGGGCCGGGTAGTAAACGCGCCCGGTTTTGCCTTCCTTGCGGATCTCAATTTTCGACACAATCGGGTGAATACTCGATGTCGCATGGTTGATGTACGAGATGGAGCCGGTCGGCGGAACCGCCTGTAAGTTCTGGTTATAAATGCCGTAACGCATCACATCTTCACGCAGTTGCTGCCACATCTTGCGTGTGGGGAGGGTGATGCCGGAACGGGCAAACAGCGCACGGACTTTCTCCGTTTTCGGTTGCCAGTCGCCTTCCAGGTACTGGTTGAAGTATTCGCCGCTGGCGTAGCGCGATGCCGGGAAACCGGCAAAATGCTGGCCGCGCTCGCGGGCGATCATCATCGAGGTATGCAGCGCATGCCAGGTGATGGTGTAGAAATAGAAGTTGGTGAAATCGAGCCCTTCCGGGCTGCCATAGGCAATACCTTCGCGCGCCAGATAACCGTGCAGATTCATCTGGCCCAGGCCAATGGCGTGCGAGGCGGCATTGCCGGTCTCAACAGACGGTACAGAGCGGATATGGCTCATATCGGACACCGCCGTCAGCCCGCGAATCGCGGTTTCCACCGTGCGGCCAAAATTCGGTGAATCCATGGTGTGCGCGATATTCAGCGAACCCAGGTTGCAGGAGATATCGTGGCCGGTCGTGGCGTAATCGAGGTTTTCATCAAACGTCGAAGCGCTGTTGACCTGCAAAATCTCCGAGCACAGGTTGCTCATATTGATGCGCCCGGCAATCGGGTTCGCGCGGTTCACCGTGTCTTCAAACATAATGTACGGATAGCCGGACTCAAACTGGATCTCCGCCAGTGTCTGGAAGAAATCGCGGGCGTTAATGTAGCTTTTGCGCACGCGATCGTCGGCCAGCAGTTCATCGTACAGCTCGCTAATCGCCACATCGCCGAATGGTTTGCCGTACAGGCGCTCGACATCATAAGGCGAGAACAGCGCCATTTGCGCGTTCTCTTTGGCCAGCCGGAAGGTGACATCCGGGATCACCACGCCCAGCGACAGGGTTTTAATGCGGATCTTCTCGTCGGCGTTTTCACGTTTGGTATCGAGGAAACGCAGAATGTCCGGGTGATGCGCATGCAGATAAACCGCGCCCGCGCCCTGACGCGCGCCAAGCTGGTTGGCGTAGGAAAAGGCATCTTCCAGCATCTTCATTACCGGGATCACGCCGGAAGACTGGTTTTCAATACGCTTAATCGGCGCGCCCGCTTCGCGCAGGTTAGAGAGCAGAAACGCCACGCCGCCGCCACGTTTGGAAAGCTGCAACGCCGAGTTCACCGCGCGGCCAATCGATTCCATATTGTCTTCAATGCGCAGCAGGAAGCAGGAAACCAGTTCGCCGCGCTGCTGTTTACCGCAGTTAAGGAAGGTTGGCGTCGCGGGCTGGAAACGACCAGAGAGGATCTCTTCCGCCAGCTGCCGCGCCAGCGCTTCGTCGCCCTGCGCCAGCGTCAGCGCGACCAGGCTGGCGCGATCTTCAAAGTGCTCAAGATAGCGTTTGCCGTCGAAGGTTTTTAGCGTGTAGCTGGTGTAAAACTTCCATGCGCCAAGGAAGGTCTGAAAACGAAAACCACTGGCGTGCGCGTGTGCAATCAGATCGACGACGAAAGCACGATCGTAGCGCGACAGCACGGTAGCATCGTAATAACCTTCGCTCACCAGCCAGTTCAGCCGTTCATCCTGGCTGCTGAAGGTGACGGTATTGGGGCGCACGTGATTCGCCATAAAGGCATCAACCGCCTCACGGTCTTTATCAAACTGAATGCGGCCATCTTTATCATAAAGATTCAGCATCGCATTCAGCGCATGGTAATCCGGCGTTTCGTGTTTCACGCGCTCTGCGGTTGTCGTTGCCAAAATTCGCTCACTCCTTTACGCACATTGTCGATGTCCTGCTGCGTACCCATCAGCTCAAAACGGTAGAGATACGGTACGCCGCATTTTTGCGAGACCACATCGCCTGCGCGACCGTACGCTTCACCAAAATTCCGGTTACCGGAGGCGATCACGCCGCGGATCAACGACCGGTTGTGCGGATCGTTTAAAAAGCGGATCACCTGGCGAGGAACCGCGCCTGCTGTTCCGCCGCCGCCATAACTGGGCACGACAAGGATATAAGGTTCGTCTACCCAGAGGCGTTCCCGCTCATTGAGCGGAATACGCACCGCCGGCAGCCCAAGACGCGTAATAAAGCGCTGCGTATTTTCGGAGCTGCTGGAGAAGTAGACGAGGGTACTCATGCGCTGGCCACGTTGGGAGCGCTGTGCAGGCGGTTGATCATATCCGGGCGAAAGCCGGACCAGCGCGTTTCCCCGGCGACAACCACCGGTAACTGACGAAAGCCCATCGCGCGAAGCTCATCGGCCGCTTCGGGCACATGGTCAACGTTCACCATTTCGAACGCCAGGCCACGGCTTTCCATGGCGCGTTTCGTGGCGTGGCACTGAACACAATCATTTCGAGTGTAAATGGTAATGCGCATAATTCGTATTTCCGTTTAAAATGAAGAAACGGCGCGAAGGTTCGCGTCAGTTAGTATGTGTGCTACTGAGAAGAATACTAGATGTAGTTATTGAAAGATGCAACCACACAATATATAGGAAATTGTCATAGGCTTTGCCCAAAGGATGGACACAATGGGTAAGGGTGATTTGTACACATTTTACACAGGGATACAGCGATGCGAGGGCAAATAAAAACCCCTGCGCGGGTTAACCGGGCAAGGGTTTTTGCGAAAACAATGGGTTTTAGCGACGCAAACTGAGTAGCGCGCCGACGAAAATACCAATGGCGGCGGCAGCACCAACGCTGCACCAGGGTTTGTCTTTCACAAAGGTATCTGCGCAGCTCACAACGTCGCTCGCGGCTTGTTGCACACGGTTGCGGCCATGCAGACGTGCGCGGGTCTCTTTTAACAGCGCCTGTGCTTTACGACGTGCGCTTTCCGCTTCGTCTTTGGCGTCGCTGCCCCATGATTTAAGTACCTCTTCGAGACTATCGGCTAATTGGCTGACATCGTTGTTGATATCCTCGACGCCTTCATCAACATCACGGCGATTCGGTCTGTTAAACATAGGATCCTCCCTCGTTTTTGATGTGAATTTTAGTTTAGACCATAATTTTTAAGGCCTGACGGCAATCACCTCTTTCACGCCCGTTTGTGGAATTTTCTGAATCACGGTCAATGCTTAGTCATGTAAGGTGGCGAGGCTGTAGAGAGATGACGAGGAAAATCTATGTACTTAAGACCCGATGAAGTGGCACGCGTTCTGGAAAACGTGGGATTTACAATGGATGTGGCGACGCCAAAAACCTATGGTTATCGTCGCGGTGAAAATTATGTTTATGTGAATCGCGAAGCGCGAATGGGCCGTACGGCGCTGGTGATCCACCCCACGCTGAAAGAACGCAGTTCGTCGCTCGCGGATCCCGCCTCGGACATCAAGTTGTGCGATCACTACCAGAATTTCCCGCTCTATTTTGGCGGCGATTCCCAGGAGCATTACGGCATTCCGCACGGATTCAGTTCGCGCGTGGCGCTGGAACGTTTTCTGAAAGGATTATTTGGCGAACAGCACTAAACGATGGCAGGCGTTGCCTGCCATCCGCTATCAGGCTTTAGCCTGGTGGTAACTGCTCACCCGGAACAGACGGCGGCAGTAATCGAGGAAGTAGCCGTAAACGGCGCCCATCATCATCGACAGCACGATATTGGAACTGACCGCAGCGACAATCTGATGCCAGTCCGCACCTACCGACCAGAGGATCGCCACGTAAACCGGCGACTGGAAGGTGACATATGCCAGCACATCCGCCAGATTTTTCATCCAGCCGGAAGGGCTAATACGGCGTGCATAACGCATAAAGGCATCGCGGTACAAACCATAAGGCCAGGCAATAATAATGTTTACCGGGATGGCGACCAGGCGCGATGAAAGTGACTGTTCGAAGCTCATTCCGGAGAGAAATATTTCAATCAGCATGTTCACGACCGAACAATAGACAACCATCGCAAAGGTGTCTGCTGCGGCGTGACGCAGGCGAGACTGCGAAGAGAACATGGTGCTGCTCCTTGAGAATCAACGAAAAGGCGAATAAACAGGTCTTTTAGCGTTTTGAAGTGGCTGAATTAATGCGGATAGAGTATCCATCTGGTTTGAAACTAACAACTAGGGATAAATTTTTATTTTCTTTTCTTTGTTGGATAAAGTGCTCTGTGTTTGTGCGTTTTATGCTCATTTCATTATTTTAACTGGACTGGTTGTTAAATTTATTCAATATCAAAAGCTTATGGATGATGTGAGAATAAATGCAGCACTCTGAAGGGGAAGACGCAGCGCGTTTTAGCGTACTCTGCTTCCGCCGTGCAGATAAAACAGCCAACAGCATTTTTTATGCTGATAAGGGTGTTTTTGTGGAGTTTAATTCTGATGTGGTGCGTGATTATTTATGCTTATGTTTTGCATAAAATAATAGTCAGGGCGGTGGGGAACGCCCACCGCTGAGGGATTAACAGACGCCGAAATCGCCGTCTTCTTTATATGGCGAGACATCTTCCGCTTTCAGCGTAATTTTGTCTGCCGTCTCATCGTGAACGGGAACTGCAACGATTTGATCCTGATGAACTTCAAGCACTTTAAGTTTTGGCCCGCCAACGCGCGGTTGCACAATATCGCCGACAGAAAACATACCTTCCTCCTTTCTCATTTGTTGTGTCTCTAACCTTAGCCTGGAGGTCGTAGGGGGTACAGCGTAAAAGAGGGTAAAAGCGCGCGACGGAGGTGGCGGTACATTGCAGAGTGGCTATTCTTAAAGAGAAAGTCTTTTATTTCAATTACCTGAATTTTTTCTGCATGGGAGGCAACATGGGTTTCTGGCGCATTGTCCTGACGATTATTCTTCCGCCGCTCGGCGTGCTGCTGGGCAAAGGCTTTGGCTGGGCATTTATTATCAATATCCTGCTCACCCTGTTGGGCTACGTTCCCGGCCTGATTCACGCTTTCTGGGTGCAGACCCGCGATTAACGCAGCGGCGCGATAACAAGTATCGCGCCTTTGCGAAGTTATCAGAACGTTTCCCAGTTGCTGTCCCCGGAGGCTGCCGTCGGCGTGGCCGGGCGCAGCGCTGTCGGTTTTGGCGTACCGGATTTTTTGCTCAGCAGCGTGCTGTGTCCATTCACGCGGAACACCGCCACTGCCTGACGCAACTGCTCGGCCTGCTCTTCCAGCGCCGCAGAAGCCGCCGCCGATTCCTGCACCAGCGAGGCGTTCTGCTGCGTGACGCTGTCCATCTGCGATACCGCAAGGCTGACCTGCTCAATCCCTTTGCTCTGCTCATCGGAAGCGGAGGCGATTTCACCCATAATGTCGGTCACGCGCGTCACCGCGTTGACGATCTCTTTCATGGTATCGCCCGCTTCGGCAACCAGCGTGGTGCCAGAGTTTACGCGGTTCACCGAGTTTTCAATCAGCGTCTTAATCTCTTTTGCTGCCTGTGCGCTGCGGCTTGCCAGCGTACGTACCTCACCGGCCACCACGGCAAAGCCGCGTCCCTGTTCGCCTGCGCGGGCGGCTTCCACCGCAGCGTTCAGCGCCAGAATATTGGTCTGGAAGGCGATACCGTCAATCACACTGGTGATATGCGCGATTTGTTGGGAGCTATCGGAAATTTCGCTCATGGTACGCACCACATTGCTGACCACTTCGCCTCCGCGAGCCGCCGTATCGGAGGCATTTTTCGCCAGCAGCGATGCCTGGCGGGCGTTATCGGTGTTCTGCTTCACGGTAGCGGTGAGTTGCTCCATGCTGGCCGCGGTCTCTTCCAGCGAAGCCGCCTGTTGCTCGGTACGGGAGGAGAGATCGTTGTTGCCGGTGGAGATCTCGCTGGCGCCGGTGTAGATCGAATCAGAACTGTTACGCACCGCGCTGACGGTTTGCACCAGCGCTGATTGCATCTCATGCAGGCCGGTTGCCAGTTGGCTCATCTCGTTGCGGCCTTCGGCAGCGATCGATTGTGTCAGATCGCCTCCGGCAATGGCGCGAATATGTCCCATAATGCTGTGCAGCGGTCGCAGCAGCAGGTGTTGCAGACCCAGCCAGATCATGACCATTACGGCAATCACTACCAGCAAAATTACGCCCAGCGTCCATTGCATACTGGTAAAGCTGTTCTGGTTTTGCTGTGCCGCCGCTTGCAGGAAGGTGTTGTTTTCCGCCCGCCACTTCGTATAACTGGCGTCCATATCATCCTGCGCCTGTTGCGCATCCAGGTTACCGTAAGCCTCGTAATTATTGGCCCGCAGGAAGGTGATCGACTGCTGCAAAACGTCATGCATTTTGCTGATGTTTTGCGAAACTTCGTCGGCTAATGCACTGTCCTGGCCCGCCACGCGCGGCGTGTTTTTGTAGTTATTAAAATAACCTTCTGCTTTGCCGAGTGAGTCGGTTGCCGTGGTGAGGAGTTTATCGATGCTGGCAAGGGAGGCCGGATCGCGTTGGTTTTTCAAAAAGCGAATCGCCACGCGTGTAACGGTGACGCGTGTTTTGATCAGCGTGTTAACGCTGTCGCCTAAGTTTTCTTGCTGTGCGTTAAGAACCCCGGTGTTCTGGAAGTTCAGCCTGTCATTATTGACTGCAGAGTAGAAAAGTCCCCCGGTGACCAACTGGAGAAGACAAAATACCGAAAGAGCAATAATGATGCCGGTAATAACCCGTATATTTTTGAGCATGGCCATAGTCCGTGAGAGAGTCGGGATTGCTCTGTTAATATCGGCCTGGCCAAAGTTAACTTTATGATCGCTTTTTAAACACTTAAATAAGACTTAAATAAGTGCCCGGCATATCACATGCCGGGAAGTGCGTTACAGGTTGTTGCGGTGTTTTTTTACTGCCAGCGCAATACGCGGCTCCAGCAATTTCGCCACGGCGGCGAATACCGGCACCACCACCGAGTTGCCAAACTGGCGGTAAGCCTGCGTGTCGGAAACCGGGATGCGAAACGGCTGTTCGCCGACTTTTTCAAAACCCATCAGACGCGCGCATTCGCGCGGCGTCAGGCGACGCGGGCGGCGCGCCTGGTTCTCTGCATTGCCGAAATCGGCTTCACCCAGCGCTTTATCCCAGCCACGATCGACAAGGATCTCTGAACCGTCTTTGTGATAGCGCGCCGACAGCGTGCGGGCCACGCTTGCGGCATTGGTGGGATCCACCAGCCCGAAACCGAAGCCATTCCCTTTTGCCGCATGTTTTTGCGCATAGCGATAGAGGTACTCCCAGAGCTTGGGCGACAGCACATATTTGCTGTCGACCGTCGGGTCGAGTAGTTGGCCGAAGGTCGGGCGCTGCGTGGGGTAAAAGCGGTCGATATCGCGCAGGGTAAAACCTTCATTGAGGTGTAAATCGCGGCGAAAACCAACCAGCACAATGCGTTCGCGGTGCTGCGGTAAAAAGTGGCGGCCATCAATGATTTTCGGATCGTCTTTGCCGGAAGCATCGGCATCGGCCACGTCATAGCCCAGTTCATCCAGCGTATTCATGATCACGCTGAAGGTTTTGCCTTTGTCGTGGCTTTTGAGGTTTTTGACGTTCTCCAGCACGAAGATAGCCGGACGGCGGGCTTTGATAATGCGCGCAACGTCGAAAAACAGCGTTCCCTGCGCTTCGCACTCAAAACCGTGGGCGCGACCGAGCGCATTCTTTTTACTTACCCCGGCGAGGCTAAAAGGCTGACAGGGAAAGCCCGCCAGCAGCACGTCGTGCTCGGGGATCTGCTGTTTGATATGGGCGTAAGCCTGGGCTTCAGAGACGGCAGGATTGCCGCTCAGCGTCACTTCGCGGATATCCTGATTAAAGGTGTGCGTGGACTTATCGTTGTACCAGTTGGCTTTATAGGTGCGCACCGCGTTTTTGTTCCATTCACTGGTAAACACGCACTGCCCGCCGATAGCTTCAAACCCGCTGCGAATACCGCCAATACCGGCAAAGAGATCGATAAAACGGAAACGATAGTTGGGGTGATGAGCGGGGGGCGAGGGGAGCAGCGCACGCAGTTGCGCCTCTTCGGCGGCGGTCAGCGTTTTGGCGCTGCCTTTACCGTTTATCCAACGGTTGAGCGATTCACGGCTCCATTCCGCTTTACCCGCCTTTTTCAACTGCTCGGCCACGTACTTTTGTCCGTAGATTTCAAGCACCTGATCGAGTAATGCCCGGTCGCGTTCCTGCTGTCGCTGTTGTTCAGTCTCTGCCTGCGCCAGCAGTTCCTGTGCGAGTGAATCAAATTCCGCCATGGCGTCTCCTTGGATTGACGCTCTGAAATATATCACTCATTTGACCCAGAGGAGAAACGCCAGACAAGCTGTTATTGGCGGATAAACGCAACCGGTACGCTTTCCGTCAACCACACGCCGTTATCGGCCTGATAGAAAACAAAGCCTTGCGCGTGCATCCGCCCCGCTTCAACGGTGAGCACCACCGGTTTGCCGTGGCGCTGGCCGACGGCGGTTGCGGTCACCTCATCGGCAGATAAATGCACATATTTTCACACTTTGTTCCATGGCATTTTCGCCAGCAGCAGCGCCATGCCGCACCAGCCGCTGACTCCGGCGAACAGCAGGCCTGCGCCGACAAAACCGGAGAGCAGGAAAAAACCCGGATGCGCCGCGTAACCGAGTATCACGCCGAGCAGGATCAGGCTGCCCGCTACCATTTGCACCTGCTGCATCAGCGGACGCGGCTGGCGTTTATCTTCCACCGTTGGCAGGTGCGCCTGCTTCCAGCCATTTAGCCCGCCTTCGAGAATGGCCACCGGCGCTTGCCCTGCGACACGTACCAGCGCATCGGCATTCTCCTGCGTACGTCTGCCGGACTGGCAGTGAAAAATCACTGTTTGTGTGGGCGAGTCGGTAGTAATTGGCGCACCGTTCAGCAATGCTTCCAGCGGCAATGAGACGGCGCCAGGCAGGTGCTCGCGGCGAAATTCATCAGGCTGGCGAATATCGATAAGCAGTGCGCCTGCCGCTTGCTGTGCGCGGGCGTCAGCCGCGGAGATCCGGGTATAAGACATAGTTACTCCTGCGGGCAGTAGAGCCCCTTGAGTGTGCTGATAATTTTGCCAACCGCTTCATCTTTAATGAAGTAGTTGACCCGCTGCGCCTGGCGCAGGCTTTCAACCAGACCTTCCTCTTTCATCCGCGCCAGATGTTGCGATGTTGCTGAAGGGCTAAGGCCCGTGATGGCGCTCAGTTCACCCGCAGAGGTGCCCGGCGCGTCGCACAGCATGCAGAGGATCAGCAGCCGGTGCGGGTTGCTCATCGCTTTCAGTAAGCCGGATGCCTGCTCAGCCTGTTTCTGAAGTAACGGGATATCGGGTTTGGTCATGGTTATTTAGTTTTTTCTAAATTTAGATAAATCTAAAATAAAGAGCGAAAGAATTCAAGCACTGAATAAATCCTTAACATTTTTGGTTTGAATTCTCTTCAACACCTTCGTTTACTGAGGGTTATGTGTGGCGATATTTCCGGAGAAGAATGTGAAGGTTTTGAAATATGCGCTCTGCGCTGTCAGCGTCTGGGTTCATGGCGCGAGCGCCTGGAGTAATGCCTTGCCCGTCGGGCCTGCGGCAGGCGATCAATCGCTTTCACCTTTTTATATCTGGGACGGTTCTTTACCTGCGAACCCCGGCATGATGCTGCGCGAAGAGCCGCTTCCCGCACAGCCGGAAATCACCGCAGCCAGCAAGTCGCAACGCATTCTGTATACCTCGCGCGATAAACGCTGGAACGCCGGAATTGTGCCGGTCAGCGGTGCGCTTTGGTTCCCGAAAGGCAATCCACCGGCCGGAGGCTGGCCGGTTCTCGCCTGGGCGCACGGTACGCTGGGCGTTGCCGATAGCTGTGCGCCGTCGTGGACTAACCCGACAGCACGGGATGCGCATTATATTAACCAGTGGCTCCAGCAGGGTTTTGCGGTTGTCGCCACCGATTATCAGGGGCTCGGCGGGCCGGGGCCGCATCCGTATATGAACTGGGAAGCGGAAGGACGTTCGGTGCTTGACAGCGTACGCGCGGCGTTACAGGCGTATCCGCAGCAGCTCGCGAATAACCTGGTGATCAGCGGCCAGTCGCAGGGATCGGGCGCGTCGCTTGGCGCCAGCCTGATTGCGCCGGATTACGCCCCGGAATTGAAACTGCGCGCCACCCTTGCCACGGGGGTGGTGGCAACGTTTCCGGATGGGCCAGTGAAACCCGGCAATGCGCGTCCGGGCAATCGCGATCCATCACGCTTTACGATGTTACGATTGATTGGCGGCTCGTTGCCGGATGGCGCGCCGCCCGCTGAAAAGTGGGTAACAGAAAAGGGTGCGAAGTTGCTGGCATTGGCGAAAACCACCTGTATGAGCGAGCTGGGCCGCTATGAGCGCCACGAAAAACTCGACGGCAGTGCGGCATTTATCGGCGGTTCCGCGCAGGTCACTAATGCGCTATTGCCGGTCACCGATATGCCGGTCAAAGCCTTCCCGGCGCCGCTATTTGCCGCCACGGGGCTCGCCGATCACACCTTATCGCCGCACCACCAATATGCCGCAGTGGCCGCGCTGTGCGCCGGCGGTAATGCGGTGGAGTGGAAAACCTATCCCGGCATTACCCATAACGGCACCGTCAACGTCGCTTTTGCCGATGAACTGAAGTTTGTCCGCGGCGTGATGGAAAACGCTCCACAGCCCAACAGCTGCGGTTCGTTGCAGCCGCCCGGGAAATTGCAGCAGCCCACAAAGGGCGTGGCGTTTAATTAGTCGCACAAAAGTCAGCTTTATACCGAAAAGCGGTGAGCGGGGAAAAATCAGAATGGCTACGGGTTCGCTGGGGAAAAGCGGTAGCGCCAGAGTCATTTACTTTTTGGCGACCAAAGAGGTTATCTATTTGATTATGGCTTATCCGAAAAACATCAAAGATAACCTGACTGATGTGGAAAAGAGTGAATTGAAAAAACTGACGAAATTACTGAAAAATGAGGTGTGACATGCATTTTTTTGACGAACTAAAAGCCTCTCTGGAAGAGGCGGTAGACATCAAAAATGGGGTTAAAGCGCCGGCAAATGTCACCCGCTATGAAATAGCTGATGTAAAAGCGATTAGAGAGCAACTCAACGTTTCACAAAGTGAGATGGCGAAAGCGATGGGAACCAGCGTTGATACCATTAAAAGTTGGGAATCCAAACGGCGTAACCCGACAGGCCTGGCAGCCAAGGTACTGGCAACAATTCAGGCAAATCCCGATTTCTTTCGTGAACTTGCCGCCCATTAAACAACAGCCCCATCGGGGCTTTTGTTCTGTTACCTGGCCAAATATCTGAATTCCGGGCCGTCATTACTGTGCATGACGCCAGCGCAATGTCGCTGGCAGTACGCGCTGCGGCATTGCCGGTTCGTTGCCTTCAATCATTTGGGTGATTATCTCGAAGCAATCCTGCGCCAGACGCGGCACGTTCTGCTCGACGGTGTCGATGTGCAGCGACAGCGAATCATACAGGTAATGATCGTCAAAGCTGGCGATATGGATGTCGCTCTCCAGCAAATGGTGCTGGCTCATATAGCGCAGCACCCCTTCGAGCAGCCCGCAGGCGGCGGTAAACAGCGCCTTCGGCGGGCGACCCAGCCTGGCGCACAGCGCGGCGAACATCTCGTAACCGCTGCTCGGGTGGTAGTTACCGTGAATAATCCACTCCGGGCGCGGCGTTACGCCCGCACGCTCCAGCCCCTGCATAAACCCGGCGAGCCGATCTTTGGTGGGAGAAAGCCGTGGCTGGCCGCCAAGAAAGTAGATTTCATCGGGGTTTGCCCGCGCCAGGCGTTCGACTAAATCCGCCGTCGGCGTCAGCGAATCGGTGATCACCAGCGGCAACTGAGTGTCATTGATGTGGCGGTCAAACAACACCACCGGCAACTGTTCGCTGAGCTTCACGTAGTCGCTGTCGCTCTGCATGCTGGAGGCGACAATCAGGCCATCCACTTGGCGCGCGACCAGGTTATTGACCACCACTGTCTCCTGGCTGGCATTTTCGTCGGTACAGGCGATCAGCAGTTGCAGACCGGCTTCGCGGCAGAGGTTTTCCAGCTCATGGGAAAAAACGGCAAAACCGTAGTTGGTGATTTCCGGCACCACCAGCCCCAGCGTGTGGCTGCGGTTTTCGCGCAGCAGACGGGCATAAATGCTCGGCTGGTAGTGATGCTGTTGGGCGATCGCCAGCACGCGGTCACGCGTCTCCTGCGCCACGCGTAGCTCTTTGCCGCGGCCGTTAAGCACCAGGCTGGCAGTGGCTTTCGACACCCCGGCCAGCGCAGCGATATCACTGATGGTAACGCGTTTTGTTTTTCGCACGGTTTTGCATCGTTTAAGGAAACAAGCACTTATTCTACCATGCAAGAACGTAACGACCAGTAGTGGGCCTGTACTTCTGCGCCTCCGCGCAGGGTTAATTGCGCCGGATGCGTCGGGAAATAGCGGCTGCTCATCACCCCTTCGCCCTCGTTGATAAAGATCTCCACGCTTGAGCGATCACAGAGGATCTGCAACTTCTGCGCGCTGCCGCGCCAGTAACGGTACAGCCACTCGCCGGTTTGCAGGCTGCGACGGGCCAGACGCAGTTCGTCGCCGCGCCATTCGAGAATGAGCGTATCGGCGAAATTCAGCGTTAACCCGCCCTCGCTTTCCAGCACCAGCTCAAGTTGCTCTGCCTCCAGCGCAGGCATCGCTTCTGCCGTACCGCGATAGCGCTGTTCTTCACCGCGCAGCGCCTGTAGCTCAGCAACCGGCTGCTGATAGAGCTTACCGTTATGTTCAGTCAGTTCACGCAGGCAGGTCATCTGGTGGATCCAGCCATTCGCCACGGTTGGCTGTAACATCTCTTCGCCATCCGGTACGCCCATCCAGCCGACCAGCAGGCGGCGGCCATCATCGGCGAGCGTGGTTTGCGGGGCGTAAAACTCAAACCCGGCATCCAGTTCGGCAAACTCACCGTGCTGATACTGCGCGCCGGCGTAATCCAGCGTACCGCTGAGATAGGCGCTCGGGTAGGTATTGAGGTAGCGTTTCTCCTCACGCGCTACGCCCTGCGGGCAGCAGATCAGAAAGGTGCGGTCGCCGAGGGTGAACATATCCGGGCACTCCCACATATAGCCCGCATCGCCCAGCCCGTTCAGGTCGCTACCGGCGATTTCACCGAGGTTTTGCCAGTTCCACAAATTCTCTGAGCGCAGCAGCAGCACCTTGCCCTGCAACTGTAAATCCTGCGCGCCCAGCACCATGTACCATTGCCCGTCGTGCCGCCACACTTTCGGATCGCGCACATGGCCGGTGTAGCCGTGCGGCAACGGAATGGCCGGGCCGAGCTTGTCGAAACCGCCGTCGCTGTTTTGTACCGCCAGGCACTGCCACGCGGTGCGGGAACCATCGTCAAACTTCACGTTGCCGGTGTAGCACAGCGTCAGTACGCCATTGTTATCAATGGCGCTGCCGGAGTAGCACCCATTGCGGTCATACTCTTCGTCGGGCATCAGCGCGATCGGTTCATGTTGCCAGTGGACTAAATCCGCCGAACTCCAGTGCGCCCAGCATTTGTGCAGGTGCTGACACCCCAGCGCATTCCACTGGTAGAACAGATGATAACGCCCGGCGAACTGGATAAAACCGTTCGGATCGTTAAGCAGCCCGGTCACCGGCGCAAGATGCCAGGCGGGGTAGTGCGGGTCTGCCAGCGCTTTCGGCTGGCCTTTCATTACTGCCTGCAACATGGCAGGCAGCAGGGTTGTTGAAGCCATTATTCGGAGTCCGTTTTGTATTTCAGCAGGTAAGAGATAACAAACGCGGCGCTAAATGCAATCACCATCCCAATAACATAGTTGAGCAGCGAGCTGGCCTGCACAATCGCCATACCAGGGATGCCCGTCAGGCCGACCGCCGTCATATACACATGCACTGAAACCACCCACGCGCCGCCCGCAGCCCCGCCGATAAGCGCGGCGATAAAGGGTTTTACAAAGCGCAGGTTAATACCGAAAATCGCCGCCTCGGTGATGCCGAGCAGCGCCGAGAACGCCGAAGGCAGGGTAATGGCTTTGATCTTCGCATCTTTCGTTTTAAACCACACCGCCAGACAGGCACCGCCCTGCGCGACGTTAGCCATCGCCCAGATCGGCAGCAGGAAGTTGACGCCGATAGATGGATTGCCCAGCAGCCCGGCTTCAATCGCGTGAAAACTGTGATGCACGCCGGTAATCACAATCACCGAATAGAGCCCGCCGAACAGCATGCCAGCCAGCCAGCCTGCATGGCTAATCAATGTGCTGAGGACAAAAGAGATGCCGTCGCCCAGTGCGCGCCCCGCCGGGCCGATAACCAGCATGGCGATAAAACCAGAGATAATCACCGTCAGGAACGGCGTCAGGATCAGATCCAGCGCATCCGGGATCACCCGGCGCAGTTGCTTCTCCAGCAGGCTCATAAACCACACGGCCAGCAGCACCGGGAAAACGGTCCCCTGGTAGCCGATCATCGCCACTTCGATACCGAAAAAGTTCATGGTATGGAAGCCCGCCGCCACGCCCCAGGCGTTGGTCAGCGCCGGGTGCGTCAGAATGCCGCCCAGTGTCGCGCCAAGATAGGGGTTACCGCCAAACTCGCGGGCGGCGGTAAAGCCAATCAGGATTGGCAGAATGATAAACGCCGCCGAACTGAACATGTCGAGCATGATGTACAGAGCGTTGTCCGGGTTCACCCAGCCGTAGGTTTTCACCATTCCCAGCAGCCCCATCAGCAAGCCGGAGGCAACGATCGCCGGGATAATTGGCACGAAAATATTCGACAGCAGGCGGGCAATACGCTGAAACGGATTAAGCTTGCGCGCAGCAATATCGGCGGCTTCTGACTTGCTCGATTCGTTGATCCCGGCCTCAGCGATAAACGCGGCGTAGACTTTATTCACCACGCCAGTGCCGAAAATAATCTGCAACTGCCCGGCGTTACGAAAACAGCCTTTCACGCCGTCAATTTTGCCGATCGCCGCGGTATCGGCTTTCGCGTCTTCCACCAGCACTAAGCGCAGGCGCGTGGCGCAGTGCGCGGCGCTGGCGATATTATCCTTACCGCCCAGCAGCGGCAGCAGCGCGCGGGCAATTTGTGCAAAATCCATAACAACCTCTGTCTTCTCGTTATTGTGGTGTTAACCCGGTTGAGACGACCCCCGCACCCCGCAGGGGCCGAACTCATTAGAACCAGGTCTCCATTTGGACGCCGAAGTTCCACTCGCCGCCGGATTTAAAGCCGTTGCTGCCAAAGGCATCATCGCTGGCGTACTTATCCAGACGGTGATCCCAGTCCATCCAGGTGGCGAACAGGCGGATTTCCGGGCGTTTGAGGAATTCGCCGACGTCGCTGGCTTTCAGCGTTGGGGCGACGGTCAGTTTATAGAAGCTACCGCTCACTGCGTTACGGCTGTTATAGCCTTCCGGGCGCAGATCCATGTACTGGTAGCTGCCTTCGTACTGCATTTCGAAGTTTTCGGTGATCCCCTGAATCAGGCGCAAGTTGGCGGTCGCCCACTGGTAACTGTCGCCTTTGACGTAGCGATCTTTACTGCTTTGCGCCAGTACGGCCGGTGCGATATGCCAGCCGCCGCCCAGCGGTGTGATGCCGTAGCTGGCGAGGCGCCAGGTGTTCGCTTCCGGCAGCAGCGCGCCGTCGGAACCGATTGATTTCACCTCTGCGCCCAGCCCGTGGCCGTAGAGCAGGGCGGTTTTCGCCGAGCCTTCCCGCAGCCCATAGAAGCTGTCGTTATGCAGGCCGAGCAGCGCATGTACGCCAGTATTCGCGGCATCGCCCTTCACTTTATTGCCGTCGAGATCGACACGATCGTCGTTATCTTTGGCGCGCATGCCACTGACCATCAGTTGCAGCGGGCCGTAGAAGTTGTTCAGCGACAGAATATAGTTCTGCGCCGTGTTTTCACTGTTCTCAATGTCGCCGAAGGTGCGGCCGTAAATTGACAGGTTGCTGTGTGTGTCATCATTCCACTTCATGTCGTAGATCCCTGCGCCGGTCCCGGCGAGGAACACCACATCGGAGTCGATCCAGTGGATATCAAAGTTATCGCGGTCAAAACGTTTACCGGCCCAGACGGTGGAGTCTTTAAATGCGCCGGTGAAGCTCGGTAGATGGCCGATTTCGGTAAACGCCTGGCGCAGGTTGAGATCGCTGCTGGAGGCTGTCCAGTCGTTATAGGTTTTTTGCCCGTCGGCCAGCATTACCTTAAAGCGCGTGGTTGCGCCGTTTGCCAGCGTCTGTTTATGTTCGAGGTTCATCTCGACATAGGTATCCGGTTCGTTACCCAGGCGACCGACATGACCACCGGTTTCACCTGCCGGGGTCACCGTTGGTCCGCCCTGCGTTTTAGCAGCGGAGTTGTTCATCAGCAGGCCGGAGCGGGCGTAGCCGTGGAACTCAAACCCGCCTTCATCGGTGGCTTTTTGCTCCAGTTTGGCAGTGCGCTGCTCAACCTGGCTGGTCGTGGTTTGCGTCTGCTGCTGCGCGGTTGCCAGTTGCTGCGCCTGTTTTTCCGCCGCTTTGGCGCGGGTTTCTGCGGCATTTGCGCGTTGTTCTGCCGCCTGTAAACGCTGTTCCAGCGCGGCAAGACGAGCTTCTATACTGCTCATGCTGGGATCGGCTGCCAGTGCAGCGCCAGAGCTGAATATCAAACCAAGGGTTACAGCAAGCGTGCTTTTTTTCATCATTTTGCATCCCTAAGGAAGAGCTATCATCACAGGATTGTTTTTTTTGCTAAACCGGTTTAGGTGATGAATCATACGCACGGCTAATTTCATCACGCAATCAAATTTGCTAAACCGGTTTAGTGATTGTGAGACGGCTCGCAAAACGAAGCGGCACTCAGACGGGTTGTTCTTCCAGTTGATGACGATAGGGCAAGGCGGTCATCGCGCCTTTCGCCGTGGTGGCGAGTGCTCCGCAGCGCTGCGCGGTGGCAAGACGTTCGCCAAGTTGCGCCTGGGTATCCGGTAGCCCGTGCTGCGCCAGCTCCCACAGTAATCCGGCAACAAACGCATCTCCCGCGCCGGTGGTATCGACGCTGATAACCGGCTGTGTCGGCCAGGCGCTGAGCGCGCCGCGCAGGCAGGCTTTGACGCCTGCTTTACCCTGCGTCACCAGCAACAGCGGGATGGCGAAGCGTTCGGCCAATTGCTGCATGCTGGCGTCGATATCCGCCTGGCCACTAAAAAAGGCCAGCTCTTCTTCCGAGAGTTTTACCACGTCCGCCAGCGTGAAGGCCTGGCTCAGGGCATCGTGCAACTGCTGCGGATCGGCCCACAGATCGTGGCGGATATTCGGGTCGAAGCTAACAAATCCCCCGGCCTCACGGATGCGCGTCATCGCCGTAAACGTGGTGCTGCGCGACGGTTCAGCAGAGAGCGCAATCGAGCAGCAGTGCAACCATTCGCCGCGCTGAAAGGGGGGTAAATCATCCACAGCGAGAAACAGATCGGCGCCCGGTCGTACCATAAAGGTAAATGAGCGCTCACCCCCTTCATCGAGCGCGACTATCACCGTGGAGGTGCGCTGCGCCGGATCGGCAGACATAAACGCGGTATTCACCTGTTCGGCGTCGAGGGTTTGACGCATAAAATGACCAAAAGGATCGTCACCGACGCGGCCGATAAAACCGCTGTTTCCCTGCAAACGCGCAATACCGACCGCCACATTCGCTGGTGCGCCGCCGGGACACTGCAACAAGCGCCCTGCGCCTTCCGGCAGTAAATCGACCACGGCGTCGCCCAGACACCAGACTCGTGCTGACATAACTCTCTCCCGCTTTAAAATAATCGCTAAAACTTAACTAAACCGGTTTAGCAAATCAACTGCATCGTTAAGTTGTCATCTTTTTTTGCTAAGGTGCAGGGCGGGTTTCCTTACTCTGGACGCAACAATGCCGCAACCGCTGTACGTTTTCGATCTCGATAACACCTTGATTTCTGGTGACAGTAGCACGCTATGGAGCCGCTACCTGGTGCGTGAAGGTTTTGCCGATGGCGCGGAATATTTGCACCATGAAGAGCGGATGATGCAGGATTACGCGCGTGGCGAAATGAATCTGCACGAGTATGTGGCGCTGACCATGTCGCCGCTGCGCGATTTCCCGGTGGCGCTGGTGGATAGCATGGTGGCGCGGTGTGTGGAAACGGAGATTGTGCCGCGCATCTACCCGCAGGCGCTGGCGTTAATCAGGGAATTGCAGGCCAGCAACCAGGCGATGCTGATTATCTCCGCGTCGGTCAGTTTACTGGTGAAGGCGATTGCGCCAGTGCTGGGCATTGAGCACGCGATTGGCGTGGAGGTGAAAACCGATAACGGGCGCTACACGGGGGTCATCGACGGTACGCCGAGCTATCAGCAGGGCAAAATTACCTGCCTGGAAAACTTCCTTGTTCATCACCCGCAGCATCGTGGGGAGGTGACGTTTTACACCGACTCGATTAACGATTTGCCGCTCTGCGAATACGCCAACCACGTGTTTATGGTGAATCCCTGCCCGCAACTGGCGGCGCAAGGAGAACTGCGCCGCTGGCCGCAACTTAACTGGCAGCTTACTCTGGCTTAAACAGCGGCACCGGTTTACCGATAATATAGCGTCGGCGCAGCCAGGCCGATGCCATATCCATCAGCATCACCACCGCGACCAGAATCACAGTGATAAACATCACCACATCCCAGTTCCATAGCCGCATGTTTTCGGCATAAATCAGACCGATACCGCCCGCGCCGACAAACCCCAGCACCGCCGCCGAACGGGTGTTGGACTCGATCTGATAAAGGCTCAGCGCGAGGAAGGTCGGGAATGACTGGGTAAAGGTGCTGAAACGGTGCTTTTGCAGGCCGCTCGCGCCGACAGCCGTCATACCGCGTCCCGGCGAACGATCCACCGCTTCATGGCTTTCCGCATACAGACGGCCAAGCAGACCGGTATCCTGCATGATGATTGCCAGTACCCCGGCCAGCGGCCCGAGACCAACGGCACGCACAAAAATCAGCCCCCAGATCGCCATATCGATGCCGCGCAGAATATCGAACAGGCGACGCATACAAAACGCCACCGCACCGAGAAACCCGCCGCGCATGATGTTGCGTGCGGCAAGGAATGAGAGCAGTAACGCCAGCATGGTGGCGGTGAGCGTACCGGCGAAAACAATCGCCAGCGTGATGCCAATCTGCGAGAAATAGTAGCCAAATGGCCAGTTGAGGAAATCGTGCCAGACAAACATGCGCAGCAGATAGCGGCCAATCTGCTGCATGCCGTTAAGTGCCTGATCGAGCGGAATGCCGAACTGCATAAAAAACCACAGATAATAGAGCGCAGCGGCCAGCGCGATCAGGCCGAGACGGCGCAGATAGCGCCCCTGCGCTTTGAACAAATCACTGTGCAGTTTCCGGCTTAAGGTCACATTCGGTACGGCTTGCCAGCTTGTCATTTTGTCCCCTCCAGCACCCACTGGCGCAAACGGCCAGAGAGGGTATCGAGCGCCGAAACCACAATGATGATCAGCAGTAGTGTAATGCTGACCTGATCGTAGCGGTCGAGTTTGATATTGGTCATCAGCTCCTGGCCGATGCCGCCTGCGCCAACCAGACCGAGAATGGTGGAGGAGCGGAAGTTAATCTCCAGGCGCATAAAACCGTAGGAGAGAAAAATCGGTTTGACCTGCGGCCACAGCGCGAAGCGGATGCGTTGCAGATGCGTGGCGCCGCAGGCGGCCAGCCCGCGTACCGGGCGATCCTGCGTGCTTTCCACCGCTTCATAAAACATTTTGGTCAGGCTGCCGACGGTGTGCAGCGCTAGCGCGAGGAAACCGGGAATCGCGCCAATGCCAAATGCCATCACGAAAATGACCGCCCACGCCAGCTCCGGCATGGTGCGCAAAAACGCCACCAGCGCGCGAATGGCAAAACGTACCGGCGGTGGCGACCAGGTGTTGCCCGCTGCCAGAAAAGCCAGCACGCCAGCGATGACAAAAGAGAATAGCGTTGAGGCCAGCGCCAGTTGCAGAGTCTCCCAAATCAGCGGTAACTGAATCGGCAGGCGATAACCCCAATACGCCAGCGAGCCTTTGGTGTGGCTGTCGGCAAAAAGCACAGACCAGTGCAGCGTCGGCACGGTTTCCAGCATGTAATCGAGGAAGTTGGGCAGTGAGTGCCAGATGGTAAAAATATTAAATTCGGCGGCGTTCCCGGCGGCAAACCAGAGCGCCAGCAGTAGTAACGACCAGGCCACAGTGTCGCGCTTCTGGCGCGCTCTGACCTGCTGGTAATAGTGCTCAAACTGCGTATTCGACGTGTTCATGCGTTGCAATAGCGTCCTGTATGACAATCGAATAAAAGCCCCTGGTGCGACGCAGGGGCTTATTTCATGGCGTGCCGATTAACGTGCAGTTACCAGCTCGCGTTTCATCTCGATAATCTGTTTGAAATCGTCCACGCTGCCCGGGCCGATATGCTGCGTGCCGCCCATCGCTTTCACGAAGCAGGCGTGATTATCGGTATCCAGTTTCTTCACGGCGGTAATGACTTTGGCTTTGAAATCCGCCGGCAGGCTGTTGCTCACCAGAATCGGGCCGTTCGGGATCAGCGTCGATTCCCAGATGATGCGGATCTCTTTCATCAGATTCGGGTGATCCATGCGGATCAGGCGGTTAAAGGCGCCCGTGCTGTAGCCGGTATTATAATCGCCAACCATTGACGTCCAGGTGACCGCGCCCGCGAACTGGCCGTTCAGCACGCCGAGGATGTCCTGCTCATGACCGCCAGAGAAGGTAACGCTGGAGAAGTAGTTGTTGTATTTGTTGTCGGCATTGCCGCCGAACTTCTGTTTGAACGCGTAGTTCGGGATCAGGTAGCCGGAGGTGGAATCCGGGTCCGCAAAGCCGAACGCTTTGCCTTTCAGATCTTCCAGCTTTTTGTACGGGCTGTCGGCTTTCACGATCACCACGGAGTGGTAACCGCGCGATTGATCTTTATCGTCAACGGCGATGCCCACGATATCGACCGCTTTCGGGTTGTTGATATACACCGAGGCGTAAGAGGAAGGCGACATGCTCAGTACCACGTCAACTTTCCCGCCCAGCAGCCCCTGGATCACACCGGAGTAGTCAGAGGAGTTGCGCAGTTTGGTATCGACGTTCAGCTCTTTATCGAGAAACTCTTTCACACACTGGTTATCGCCGATTTGCTGGGTCGCGTTCTGCCCGCCCAGAATCCCCAGATTCAATTCCTTCGGCTGCTCAGCGGCAGAGGCCTGCCATGCCAACAGAAGACCTGTCATCAATGCAGATAAACGTAATGCGCCAGAAATAGGGTTTTTCATTGTCATTGCCTGTGTTGTCTCATTGGAAGGAATAATTAATGCAATTGGCTGATTTCATCGCCGTACAGCACGTGCAGAACATCCTGTGTCAGCCGGGAAGGGTGGTCATCGAAAATAATGCGTCCCTGCGCCACGCCGATAACCCGCGTGCAGTACTCTTTCACCAGCTCAACAGAGTGCAGGTTGACCATCACGCTGATGCCCTGCTGGCTCACTTCGCGCAGCACGTCCATGATGCGCTGGGTATTTTTCGGATCCAGCGAAGCGACAGGTTCGTCCGCCAGTAATAACGAGGGGTTCTGGATCAGCGCCCGGCAAATCGCCACGCGCTGCATCTGCCCGCCGGAGAGCGTCTCTGCACGCTGTAACGCATGCGGCAGCATGTTCAGCCATTCGAGCAGGGCGATGGCTTTCGCGCGGTCTTCGTCGGTGAAAACTTTAAACAGCGATTTTAGCGTTGATGTCTGGCTCAGACGCCCAAGCAACACGTTGGTCAGCACATCCAGGCGCGGAACGAGGCAGAAGTCCTGGAAAATCATGCCGCACTGGCTGCGCCACTGATTGAGCGCACGGCCTTTCAGACGTGAGACATCACGCGGCTCGCCTTCATCATCGGTGTAACTTAAGATCTCGCCAGCGCTGGCGCTGTGCGTGCCATTCATTACATGTAAAAGCGTTGATTTACCCGCGCCGGAACGGCCAATCACGCCGACCATCTCGCCGCTGTGCAGATCGAAACTGATATCGTCCAGCACGGTCTGATGCTCGTTATATGATTTGCGCAAGTTCCTGACGCTCAGCACCTTTTGTTTCGGCACGGTGTTTAATTGATGCAGAGGCGAATAGGGGTGTTCAGAAAGTTCTGCCAACGCGCTGTTCATAAGTCTTCCGGTTTTTGTCATTCAACTGGCGACCATTAACGGCACAACAGATGATCGTTTTATGACGAACAGGCGAACAAATAATGAACGCGAAGGTTTCGCTTAAGGTTGGGCAGGCCACCGCAGGCTGCGGTGGCGGGTAGCTGAGGCGATGTTTATATCATGCGGATAATCAGACACGCTGCGCCCCAGGCGCCTTCTACCCCTTCGTCATGAATTTCCGAAGTGACCTGGTAAACGTGATAACGGTCAGCGATCTGTTTCCGTACGTAGTCTTCCACGCGCGCAAATTTCTGCGACACCTTCTCCGCACCGCTAAGCAACTCACCGTCGGCGGCGGAGTAGTAATAGGCGAAGGCGCCAAATTTAATGGAAGAGGTTTCGCGGCTGATTTTCAGCACTGAGGTAATACGCTCGATATCGTGATACCAGGTGGAGGGGCCGCCGGGCTGGTTTTTCACTTCAATAACGGCGCGCGGCTGGGATTTTCCCCACCACAGCAGAATATCAAAGCGCCCATTCAGCCGCGCTTTAAGAGGTTTGGGGCCAGGCGCGATAGCCTGCGCATGTTCCATCGAACTGCTGCCATTACTCTCGATGGTAACGAATTTCGCCCCTTCCATTTCGCTCAACTCTTTGGCGATATAGGTGGTCAGCATGTACTCCGCGGCTGTCCACACCCAGTATCCACCTGACATTTTCCGGTAATCTTCATGCGCTTTCTCAATCCCGGAAATGATTGCGCCGCTGATAACGTCCGTTGCCACTGCTGCCATTGCGTTGTGATCTCCTGAAAGTTTGCGGTCAGCATACGCTTGTATCGGTATATCGATGGGGCGATATAAGACACTAAACGGGGTATTTTTACGTTATTTCACACGACGTTATTTTCTTCTTTCTGGCTATTTTTCGGCACGAGAAGGCGGACAGAGCATGATATTAAGCGGATATTTACGGTTTTTTTGCCTGCTATTTTCCGCGCGGAAACAGCATATATTTAAATCACGTCACCGTCACAAAAGTCAGAAAAAACAAGCAACTTTATTGCATCGGTTGGCGCACGGTCTATATGTTAATTTTGTGTTTCAAAAACAATACCTGGGGGTTGTATGGAAGGGAAGATTGCAACGCTGGCCGCCGTTCTGGCCACCGTATTTGCTGGCTCTGCGCTGGCGGCGGTGCCTGCGGGCTATCCGGCGGAGTATCAGAAAATCGTCGATGCCGGGACGAAAGAGGGCAAAGTCGTTATCTATTCGACAACGGATACCAAAGCTGCAGGCCCGCTGATTAAAGGCTTTGAGGAGCAATATCCGGGAATTAAAGTCGAATATAACGATATGAACAGCACCGAGCTGTATAACCGCTATCTCAGCGAGCAGGCCTCCGGCAGCGGCAGCGGCGATGTGGTCTGGAGTTCATCGATGGATACCGCGCTGAAGCTGGCGACGGATTATGCCGCCGAATATGCTTCACCAGAAAAAGAGAAATTACCGAAGTGGGCGGTGTGGCAGCAAAAAGCCTATGGCACCACCTATGAACCGGTGGTGTTTATTTATAATAAACGGCTGATCCCCGCAGGCGATGTTCCCGATTCTCACAGCGCGCTGGCGAAATTAATCGCCGCGCAGAGCGATAAATTCAAAAATAAAGTCACCACCTACGATATTGAAAAGTCCGGCCTCGGTTTTATGCTCGCCGTGCAGGACAGCAAAAGCGACAAAGACTATTTCGCGCATCTGGGGGATATCGCCAAAGGCGGCCTGACGGTGCAATCCTCCACCGGCACCATGATGGAGCGCGTCTCGTCGGGTGAAAACCTGATCGGTTACAACATCCTTGGCTCGTATGCTGAAGCGCGCATTAAAGGGGATAAATCGCTGGGCATCTCTTACCCGAAAGATTATGTGCTGGTGCTGTCGCGCGTGTCGTTTATCAGTGCGGAAGCGGAACACAGCAACGCGGCGAAACTGTGGTTTGACTATGTGCTGTCGGAAAAAGGGCAGAGTATTCTCGCCAACCAGGCGGATATTCCTTCCCTGCGCCAGGATATTGAAGGCAAAAACGATATTGATGGCATGACCAAACTGCTGGGGCAGGCGCTGAAGCCGATCCCGGTGGATGAATCATTGCTGGAATATCTGGAGCCGAAAAAACGTCTGGAATTTATTAAACAGTGGCGTGAAGCCGCCGCCAAATAATCTCCATCACCGTTGTGCATCGCTGCGATGCACAACGTTTTGTTGGCATGACAGAGCGTAAAGGGATGATTTATGAATATCGTGCGCAGAAAATGGCAGGGGTTGCCGCGTGGCGTAACCGTATTAATTACCGCACTGGTTATTTATATCCCGCTGTTATTTATTGTGGTGCAGAGCTTCCTTTCCGCACCCTTTTTCGCCCGCAGCAAAGAGTTCAGCCTTGAATCCTTTGCCTTTATTTTTACCGATCCTGATTTTTATCTGGCGCTGAAATCCGGCTTCATTCTGGCTTTCGGGCTGGTGATTATTGCGATTCCACTGGGTGGTATTCTCGCCTTTCTGATGGTACGCACTGATTTACCGGGCCGTCGGTTTATCGAGCCGTTGATTCTGGTGCCGATTTTCGTCTCGCCGATGGTGCTCGGTTTTGGCTATGTGGTTGCCGCCGGGCCGGTGGGCTTTTTCTCGCGCTGGGCGGAGGAGCTTATCGGTTTTGTGCCGTGGAACATCTACTCGATGTTCAGCATTGTGGTGATTGCCGGTTTAACCCATGTGCCGCACGCTTATCTCTATATTTCGTCAGCATTACGCAGCGTCGGTTCGGATGTTGAAGAGGCGGCGCGTACCGTCGGCGCATCGCCACTTCAGGTGATGACTGCCGTCAGCCTGCCGATGGTTCGCCCCTCGATTCTGTATGCCTGCGTGCTGCTCTTTTTCCTCGGTCTGGAAGTGTTCGGCCTGATGCTGGTGCTCGGCGATCCCGAAGGCAACATGGTGCTGGCAACATATCTGTATAAGTTGACCAACAAACTGGGTACGCCGTCGTACCACCTGATGGCGGCGGTGGCCGTGGTGCTGATTTGCATCACCATTCCGCTGGTGATGTTGCAGCGCCGGTTGATGCGCACCGCCAACCGTTTCGTCACCATGAAGGGCAAAGCCTCTCAGGCGCGCGCGCTGCCGCTCGGCAAATGGCGCTGGGTGGCAGGAATGGTGGTGGTGGCGTGGCTCACCGTGACCATCGGCGTGCCATTGATAGGCGTGGTGCTGCGGGCGTTTATTGCCAACTGGGGCGTCGGCGTTTCGTTGTGGGACGAGTTTTCGCTCTCCACGTTTCGCAGTATCTGGCAGCAGCCGAACCTGCTGCGCGCCATCGTCAACTCAATGGCTATTGGCGTGATTGGCGGCGTGCTGGCGGTGGTCTGCTATCTGTTCGTCGGCATTGCGATGCACCGCAAGCAGGATAACGTCACGCGCTTTCTCGACTATAGCGTGCTGGTGCCGCGCGCTGTGCCTGGGCTGCTGGCGGGGCTGGCGTTCTTATGGGTGTTCCTTTTCCTGCCGATGTGGCTGGATCAGTCGCTGAAAAACGGCTGGCTCTCGGGGCTGCCGGTGGCGCAGTGGCTGCGCGACAACCTGATCGTCTGGCTACGTTCATTGCGCACCACCATCTTCAGCGTCTGGCTGGCCTATACCGTGGTGTGGATGGCGTACGGTCTGCGCTTGATCTCCTCCACGTTGTTGCAGGTCGGGCCGGAGCTGGAAGAGGCGGCGCGCAGCACTGGTGCGTCGCGCGGGCAGGTAACCCGTCACGTCACGGTGCCACTGTCGCGCTACGGTTTGATCGGCTCCTGGCTACTGATGTTCCTGATTTTTGAGCGTGAATACTCAACCGGCGTTTACCTGCTTTCTCCGGGGACGGAAACCATCGGCTCGATGCTGGTGTCGCTGTGGGCGGCGGGCGCGATCGATATCGTCGCTGCCCTGTCGTTTATCAATATTCTGCTGGTGGTCATCGGTCTTGGCGTGGCCCTGCGCTTTGGAGTGAAATTACATGATTGAGCTGGCTGTAGATAATCTGCATCTGACCTATGGCGACAATCCGGTACTGAAAGGCGTCTCCATGCAACTGAAACGGGGCGAAGTTGTTTCGCTGCTTGGCCCTTCCGGAAGCGGTAAAACCACGCTGCTGCGCGCCGTCGCCGGGCTGGAAAAACCGAGCCAGGGGCGCATCACCATTGGCAGCAATGTGGTGTACGACGGCAATCCGCGCAGTGAAGTGCCCGCCGAGGAGCGCAATCTGGGGCTGGTGTTCCAGTCTTACGCCTTGTGGCCGCATAAAACGGTATTCGAGAATGTGGCGTATCCGCTGAAACTGCGTAAAGTGGCGTCGGCGGAGATCGCTCAGCGGGTGCAAACGGTGCTGGATCAACTCGGGCTGGGAACGCTGGGCAAACGCCACCCGCATCAACTCTCCGGCGGCCAGCAGCAGCGCGTGGCGATTGGCCGGGCGCTGGTCTATAACCCGCCGGTTATTTTGCTGGATGAGCCGCTGTCAAACCTCGATGCCAAGCTGCGTGAAGAGGCGCGGGTATTCCTGCGCGAGCTGATCGTCAAACTCGGTTTATCGGCGCTGATGGTAACGCACGATCAGAATGAAGCGATGGCGATTTCGGATCGCATCCTGCTGCTGAACAATGGCGTTATCGAACAGCAGGGCACACCGCAGGAGATGTACAGCACGCCCTCAACGCTGTTTACCGCTGAATTTATGGGCAGCAATAACCGCCTGCATGGCAACATTACCGAGGTGGTGAACGGCAAGGCGCGTATTGAAGGTGCGCGCTGGGCGTTGTGGGGCGTGGCCGGGCCGGGCGTCGAGGTGGGCCAACCAGCGACGGCAGTGATCCGCGTGGAAAGCCTGCGGTTAAGCGATCAACCGCAGGACAACTCGCTGGAGCTGCCGATGCTTACCAGCATGTATCTTGGCGACCGCTGGGAATATCTGTTCCGCACGCAGGGGGATGATTTTGTGCTGCGCGTTTACGGTACTCAGCCGCGCAGCGAGCAGAATTACCGCCTGGTGCTGCCCGCCGAACAGCTATGGATCTTCCCGAAAAGCGGTTCACCAGGGTAACGCCACCCAGCGGTAACCCAGCGCAATGGTGCCGGCGATAATGGTCAAAATGGCGGCGAAATGCATTAACAGATCCGGCGCGCTGAGGTGCGCCGGATGGCAAAACGCCAGCAACGTCAGCGCCATACAGGCCACGCCCGCGCCCGCCACTGCCAGGCTCCGCGCCGGGAACAGCGATCGGGTGCGGTGCAGATAACCAATCACAATCGCCATCATTGGCGCGCTGACCACCAGCATAAACAGATAGCAATTCGGCCCTTCAACGCTGGTGGCAGAAGCCTGCGAGTAGTGCAGGTGCAGATTACTCAGCGTGCTGGCGAACCAGATGCTAAACAGCGGCGCAAACCACTTCCAGCCAAGCGGCTGCTGCCCGGCAATGCTCAGCAAAAAAGCATTACGAATCGCCAGCGTTCCGGCAACAAAGGTCAACAGCAACTGCACGATAACCCACGCCGCGCCGCTCTGCGACCAGTCGGTCAGGGTTCTGTTCAGCAATAAGCTGGCGGCAATACCGCACGGTAACGCCGTCGCCAGCCAGGCAATCACGCGCAAGCCAGGTTGCCAGGGGCGTTTTACCGGCGCGATGGAGCGGCTTAACTTCTCAATTAACAGGTCATGATCGGCCATGATGTGCTCCCAACCGACGAAGATTATTCAGGGCGCGATGCAGCAATGACTTCACGGCGGAGACCGTCAGGTTATTGTGCGTCGCGGTTTCCGCAAGGCTCATCTCCCGCAGATGAACATGCTCAATCACCTGCCGCTGGCGGTCCGGTAACTGATTCAGCAGCGCCGACAGCTCTTCCGGCGCCTGCGATGGCTCGCTGCTGGCAATCAGCAGTGATGCGTCCTCGCTTTCCACTTCCCGCTGCCAGTGGCGACCGCGTTTGCGCAGTGCATCGACGGTGCGGGCATGAGCAATCGCCATCAGCCACGGCAGGAAAGGGGCGCTGGGATCGTAGGTATGACGCACCCGGTGCACGGTGAGCAGCACATCCTGAATCACATCATCCACCAGCACCTCGTCGGCAATCTGCCTGCGGGCAAGCGTGCGGATAACGGGCACCAGCGCTTTCAGCAGCCGCGTGTAAGCCTGCTGGTCGCCTGCCTGCGCAAGCGCCATCAGGCGTGGCCATTCGTCACGCGCTGCCTCACTTTTTTGCATAATCCGCCTTTAGGTTTTTTTCCCGCTCGCCTGATTCAGCGCATTCACCACGATCGAGGGCGTCAGCACTTGCGGCAGGATCTTCGGCGCGCTGCCGTCTGCCGGGTAGACCACATAGAGCGGCAGGCTGCCCTGGCCCAGGTCGTTGAGCGCGTCATCAATATCCGCGTTAAATTTCGTGGAGTCGGCCACCATATAGAGTGTACCTGTCTGCGCCAGCGCGGTTTTCACTGCCTGAGTGGAGAGCGATGTACGCTCATTAACCTGGCAGGTGATGCACCACGAGGCGGTGAAATTGACAAAGATGGCTTTGCCATGCCCGCGATTCTCCGCCACCGTTTGCGGTGACCATTTCACCTCGGCAATGTGCGCTGCGGGCAGCGTGCTACCGCTTTTCACCACCGGCGGTAGCGGCACAATGGCGGCAAGCAGCAGCACGGCGGTAGTCGCGAACAACACTTTATGACCGCGTCCGGCAAAGCGGCGTTGTTGCGCCATACCGTACAGCCAGGCGGCAAAACTCACCACCACCGATGCAGCAAGAATCGCCGCCAGCGCCGTGGTGCCCGCCTGCTGCGCCAGCACCCACACCAGCCAGCCGAAAGCGCCGAACATCGGAAACGCCAGCCCGCGTTTGAGCGTATTCATCCATGCGCCGGGGCGCGGCAGCCATTTACCGAGCGACGGAAACAGCGAAATCAGGCTGAACGGCGCGGCAAACCCGAGCGCCAGCGCGAAAAATACCGCCAGCGCAACGGCGGGCGGCTGCACTAACGCATAACCAATCGCGCCCGCCATAAACGGCGCAGCGCAAGGGGTTGCGACAATGATCGCCAGTGCGCCGGTCAGCGCCGCGCGGATAAATGCGCCGCGTTCAACCTCAATCTCTCCGGCGCGTTGCAGGCTGAGGCCCACCTCAAACACGCCGAGCAAATTGAGCGCCGCGCCGAGGATCACCAGCGCCAGAAAGGCGATCACCAGCGGCGACTGGAGCTGAAACCCCCAGCCGACCGCTGTGCCGCCCGCACGTAATGCAAGCAGAACCCCGGCCAGTATCATCATCGTCACCACGGTGCCGAGCAGAAAACCGAAACCTTCCTGACGGGTTTGCGCCGGTCCCCCGACGTGACGGATTAGGCCCAGCGCTTTCAGCGAGATAATCGGAAAGACGCAGGGCATAAAGTTGAGAATAATGCCGCCTGCGAAGGCGGCGAGCATAGCGGTCAACATAGCGATTCTCTGCAAGTTGGAGGGTTACTGCGCATCAGGAATGCGCACTGGCGTACTGTTTCACCGCTTCCATTGTTTTCTGAATATGCGTTTCCGGATTTCTGTCAGTGTAGCTCAGCAGGATCTTGCCATCCGGGGCGATGACAAACGAGGTGCGATCGGAAAGGGTTTTGCCATTCATCTGCATCAGCGTGTCGTAGCGGGCGGCCACTTTGGCTCCCGGATCGGCGGTGACGGTGAATTTATCGCGGCACTCCAGCTTCGAGAACTCATCCACTTGATCGGTATTCCCGGCGGTGACGCCAATCACCGTGGCGCCGAGCTTTTTGAAATCGTCAGTGGCTTCGGCAAAGGCATGCGCTTCAATGGTACAGCCTTTACTAAACGCCGCCGGGAAGAAGTAGAGTACCACCGGCCCTTTTTTCAGCGCCTGCTGTAAGGAGAAGGTCAGCGGTTTCCCGGCCAGCGCACCTTGCAGTTGAAAATCCGGTGCCTGTGCTCCGGCGGGCAGGGCGGCCTGGGCATTGGCGATGTTGAGCAGGGCAGCGGCAGTAAGGCTAAGCACGAGTTTTTTTATCGGGGTCATGTTGCGCTCCATAAGGGTGAAGAACGTTAACGCTCATAGACAGTTCGCCGCTACAGAGGGAAAAGTTTCGCCGGGCAGAAAATTTTCTCCGCACTTGCTCACTTGTTGTGCTGTAGCCTGGTTTCATTTATTCATTGAGTGTATTTCACGACTGCTAAATATAAGTAAGGAATTTATGATGTGATAATTCCTAATCAATTAACCGGCAAAAAAGAAAAACGCTATGCTGTCAGTAATACCGCTCGTTAAGGTGTTTCGCTCGCGTTGGAATCCTTTTCTTGCACTAAAAGTTATTTTTAAAAAATTCTTTTAATTCATTATGTTAACTATTAGGAATAATTAACATGGCAATTATTCATTGCTTTAATTGAGAATAGTCTTAATGTGTGAAAAATAGGCTATAATTAAAATTGTTTCTTTTCAGAAGCACTGATTCCCTCTGGTTGTGTCGCGTCATTATGGTAAAAGTCAATGATTTTTAATTCCGCCGCCAAAAAAAGTGGTTTGCTTCGTCGATATAACCGTCTGCTTAATAAGTACAGCACTTATCCTAACGAATTATCACTGGCGCAGATTGCTGAAACCCTGGCCTGCACGTCACGTTATGCGCGCTCGCTACTGAATGAGATGCAGGAAGAGGGCTGGCTTGCCTGGAGTTCCCGGCCGGGACGCGGCGCGCTGGGCGTTTTGCAGTGCCGGATGACAACGGCGGCGATGGAAACCTTGATCGCCGGAGAGTATCCGGCGTCGGAGACGAAAAACGCCCCTGCGACGGTTGGAACGCAGGCTTCTGAAGATGGTTACCGTTACGTCATCTCTTTTTATCGCCCGCTGCTGACGCCGGTTCCTTCAGTGCATGTCGACAGGGCAGGACGTCATGTTTTGCAGATGGTGCACGATGGATTAATGCGCCACCTGCCAGAACAGCTCGAGCCGGTTCCCGGTCTGGCGCATACGGTACGCGTCAGTGACGATGGGTTGTGCTGGCGTTTTATGCTGCGGCGCGGGCTGGTGTGGCATAACGGCGAACCGGTTGCACCGGAACAACTGCTGGCTGCACTGCAACGCTATGTCGGCGGGCCGGGTCTGCCGCATGTGGTGTCGGCAACGCTGCGCGGTCATGTATTAACGCTGACGCTGCGCCAGCCGGATATCATGCTGCCCTGGCGGCTGGCTAACCCGGTTTATGCTTTGCCACACCCTGAGAATGGCTCGATCGGGCTGGGGCCGTTTCGCGTCAGTGAGCACACCAATACCCGGCTGGTTCTCTCGCGCGCCGCCAACTGGTACGGCGAAACACCGCAGGCCGCGGAAGTGACGTTCAATACACCGCTGAACAGCCTGCCGCTGCCGTTCGAAGTACATCTGGATACTCCCCGCTCGCTGCTGACGCCGGACGCCGTGACCTGCAAGCAGAGCGCCGATGCCTTTTACTATCTTTTCTTTAATATGCTGCGTGCCCGGTTGAGCCCGGAGCAGCAGAAGACGATCCGCGTTCTCACGCGATCGATTAGCGCGGCCTTTATCAAGAATGAGAAGAATGCCGCCCCGCTGCCGGAGTGGATGCGGGAAGAAGAGGAGAGTTACGTCGAAACGACACTCCCTGCCACCCTTAATCTGATCTATTTTCGTTCGCCGAAAATGACGAAGCTGGTCGGTGCGCTGGAGAAGAGCCTGAGCTATCGCGGGTGTCGGCTCAACGTGACGCCGGTGAACGTCACCCACTGGCTGCTGCAGGATAATATCTGGGAAGAGCAGGATATCTGCTTCGCGTTTATGCGCTTTGGTCACTACCCGGAGTTTTCAATGGAAGAGCGCTTTCGTCACAGCGTGATTTGGCGCTGGTTCTGGGGAACGGAACAGTGGCAGCGCGCAACCAGCACGCTGGATAAGATCAATGCCGGGGCTGCGACAGCGTATCAGCAGCGCATTCAGCGCCTGCTGCGTTTTATGATTCACCGTGGTTTGATAGTGCCCCAGTTCCTGCAACGCTACCGGCTGATGGCGCCGACTTCAATTCAGGGGATTCGCTGCTACTCACAGTGCTGGCCGGATTTTACTCGCCTGTGGACCGACGAACCTGACACAGAGGAAGGTGTTGTCGCAGATGCGTCGCGCTAGTGTTATATCTCACTGAATTGCTGTCTTGTGGTTTTTAAATTCGGTTATTTGGCGGGAGATCGCTGCTCAGCGATACTTTCCGCTACTGTTTTGCGGCTGTAATGTGTAATTTTACTTTTATATTGTTTTAAAACAATGAGTTATATTGTTTCTTTTTGCCATAAGTCAGGCTGGACGGCAACACATTCTGCACATAAAATACATGCTACGTGTTCTGTTAATTATTAAATTAACCGATCTTCACGTTCTGATAAGTATATTCTATGACAAACAAATGGGTGCCTTAATGGCATCTTTTGGTGTTTGTTTTTTTATATATGTCCTGTCATTCATTCCCTTCTTTTGAAATTAAATAAATACCACTCAATTTACTTGTATTTATAATGTGGTTTTTATTTTTATTTTATAAATTATTGATATGCAAAAAAATTGCCACCTAATGGTGGCAAGTCGAAAGAAGTGGTTTATATCGCATGATAAGAATGGATAATCGCAACTACTACTAAACTAATACGCGGGCGCGGTATCAGAATTTTCGCGACAGGGATATTTTCGCTATTTTTATGCTGCTCGTAAACATTATTTTTAAGCAACTTCTCTCTGCAAACAACGATAAAAGGCACAGAATATCCACTTATTTACCGTGCCTTTTTATTTAATGTTGCTCAATTATGCTGACTCAGAATTTTTAACCGGAAAAAAAGGATCAAAAAAAGCGGTTTTGCGCTTTAATGCGACCCGATGTCGTAAGGTTATCAAACCGGTTGAAACATCTGGAAACACTTTCCCGCTGTTTGTACCATCTATAGAGACAGCGCATCACACCGAGATGCGGTACATCGTGCCTGCATCCTGCTGGCCGCTACCGCCGCTTGCGCCGTACATTGGCGAAGAGGCCACCTGGCTGACCAGCTTCTTCACGTCGCTCACCCGTTTCATGTGCATCTCCAGCAGTTGATAGCTCTGCTGATTCTGCTCATTACACTTTTTCACCACGCGGGTAATGCGCTCCCACAGGGCGGCAGGTTCGCGATGACGCATAAAGGGAGGCGCTATCCGCAACTGCGTCTCTTCCTGACGGCGCTGTTCATCATAAAAGTTGATCGCCGCTAACAGCCGGCTCTTGTTATCCGAGATCACCTGGAGCGAGACCGGATTGATTTGCGCCTGACTTAGCTGGCGGTTCTCTTCGGCGAGCGTGCTGTCCAGTTCGTCCAGCCGCTTCACCATGTTGTGCAAAATAACGGTAAAATTTTCCATCGTTACATCAGACTCTGTATTACGAGAAATTGAAGATGTCGCGCACCAGCGCGCTGGCGATTTTGTCGCTGTCGAGGGTCAGTTCACCGGCATCCATTTTGGCCTTGATCCCGGCAACGCGTGCGGTATCGATATCCCGGCTGGTATCCGATTTGAACTGTTGGGTCAGTTGACTGAGTTTGACCTGGGTGCTGGATTCTCCGGCGGCGTCTTTACGCGCTTGAGAAGCCTGAGCGTTTTTGTCGCGTATCTCAGATTGAGATTGCATGCTGGTTGCCTGGACAGGCTTCGCCTGCCGGGTGCGTTCTATGTTCATACTGTTCCTGGTTTTAATGCGTTGCGTGGGCCTTTAATACATAAGTCGGCACGCAGGCAATAAAACTGAAATCAATTGTCCATGTTCATACTTACCCTCTCGTCGCCGATCACAACGGCAGTCAAAATCTGCCCATTACGCATCTGTACCCGGACGCGATCGTCCAGCCCGCCGTTATTCAGCGCTTTCCCCCGGGCGTGGATCATAAAGCCTTCGCCCGGCGCGACGATATCCACTTCCTGGGTCGCCAGTACCGCCCAGCGATGGCGCAACTGGTTGGCCGCCAGCGGCTGCCCCGGATGCAGCGCTCGTGTAGGCGTGGAGCCGATAATTTTTTCTGCGTCGAACAGCAGACCAGCGGGTAAGTTGGCCAGTTCACCCTCCATCGGGCGAATATCCGGCGGGGTGATGACCTGGCCGGCGGTGAGTGGGCGTGCAACAACCCAGTATTTGCCGGTGGCATTTACCTTTATCTGAATAAAATGCTGCTTATTCCCGCAGCGGGCCGCCACGCTGCGGTTTCCGGTCAGTCGCGCCGGATTCCCGATAAGGCGCAAATCCGGCTCAGGACATAGCTTTGCGAGTCTCGCTTCGGGCGTCAAAATGGCGATATGAAACGTCGGCTGGTTTTGCCCTTCATTATTAGCAGCTAACAGACTGGCGATTCGGCTTTGCAGTTCGCTGGTCGCTGCCTGCGCCGGGGACAGAGATAACCCCCAGCACATTAATAAAGTGCATGAGAGTTTACTTAACGAAATAGGCATAACAAACACGGCCCTGGTGATAATATAAAAAATGTCGGATATAGTTATTTGATTGTAATGGAGTACGTCTTTTATTGCTGAGTAAAATGCTGACACTTTTGCTGGCAATTCCCGCTATTAATGTTGTCGGCTATCTCTACGTTATCTTTTTGTCATCCTCTTTTTTTGAAGTATCCAAATGCGCTTACTTCTGACGGGTTTTTAAAGTTTAGAATTATCTGCTTGTCTCTTAGACTATGCCCAGAATCATTTCCCGAACGAGGGCGAGTCGTTTCATGTTTGACAAACTTGATAATGAATTACGTTTCCAGCAGCAGGCATTAAGTTTGATGTCCCGTCGGCAAGATATTCTGGCTTCTAATATTGCGAATGCCGATACGCCAGGATATCAGGCGCGAGATATTGATTTCTCTAAGCAATTGAAAAATGCGATGCGTCAGGAAACACAACATAATGGCCCATTGTCATTATCATTAACGTCCGGGAAACATATTCCTGGCGTCGCGCCGAAAATGGACGATCGGCAACTTCTCTACCGTATTCCTGACCAGCCAAGCGCGGATGGTAATACGGTGGATATGGATCGTGAACGCGTTAATTTTGCTGATAATAATGTGAAATATCAGTCGAGTTTAACCATTCTCGGCACTCAGATTAAAAATATGATGAGTGTCATTAATCAGGGCTAATCATTCTCATGTCGCTGTTTAGTATTTTCAATATCTCTGGCTCAGCCATGTCCGCTCAGTCAAAAAGACTTAACGTAAGTGCCAGTAATATGGCAAATGCCGACAGTATAGCCGGGCCGGATGGTAAACCTTACCGCGCCAAACAGGTTGTATTTAATGTCGATAATGCTGTCGGCCAGAATATTGGCGGCGTAAAAGTTAGCGGTATTACCGAGTCTAATAATCCGGATCGTCTGGTGTATGAACCTGCGAATCCATTAGCGGATGACAAAGGTTACGTACATATGCCGAACGTCGATGTCGTCGGTGAAATGGTGAATACCATTTCGGCTTCCCGCAGTTATCAGGCGAACGTTGAAGTTATGAATTCGGCAAAAACGTTAATGCTGAAAACGCTGACTTTAGGCCAATAAGGATTGTTATGTCTGTTTCACCCGTAATGAATAACCAGACCACGACGACCGCGAAAACTCGCGCGGCGTCTGAGTCGTCGGGCTCTGGCGGTGTCAGCACCAACTCCACCGCCAATGAGTTGCTGGATAACTTTATGACGTTGCTGGTCGCGCAGATGCAGAACCAGGATCCGACATCGCCAATGGACAACAACCAGTTGACCTCGCAGTTGGCGCAGTTCAACACCGCCGCAGGCGTCGAACAGCTTAACAGCACCATGGACAGCATGGGCGTGCTGGTTGCCGGTATGCAGCAGATGAACTCAGCGGACTGGGTTGGGCGCGACATCATGATCAAAGGCGATCCAGTGGTCTCTACTGCCGAGGGCGGCAACCAGAAAATGGGTCTCAACCTTGGCAGCGATGCAGATGAAATCACCGTCACGCTGACCGACTCCGCCGGTAATGCGTACACCACCACCATGCAGGACGTGAAAGCGGGTGTTCATCAGTACACGCTGGACGATTTGGGCGATTTCCAGCCTGCCGATCCGCGCGCGCTGAGCGATACCACCTTCACCGTCTCTTTCTCCGCGACGAACGCCGACGGAAATACGCCTGAAGTTGAAGCGCTGAAGCCTGCAAAAGTTCAGAGCGTTGCGTTCACCGCCAGCGGTGCGGAACTGCAATTGGGTATCGATGGTTCAGCCTCACTGAGCGATGTGTTCCTCATCGAATAATTTTCACCTCTAGTTTTGTGCAATCACTGTACAGGGAATTTATCAAATGGGTTTTTCTCAAGGTCTTAGTGGCCTGAATGCCGCTTCGCAGGCACTCGATGTTGTCGGTAACAACATTGCTAACTCCCAAACCGTAGGGTTTAAATCAGGCGCGATTGCGTTTGCTGACGTTTTTGCCGGATCGCAGATCGGCATGGGCGTTCAGGTTGCCGGTGTAAACCAGAACTTCAGCGATGGCGTACTGGGCGCAGGCAGCAGCCAGCTGGATATGGGTATCCAGGGCAACGGTTTCTTCCGCATGGTCACTGAAGCTGGCAACGTGTTTTACAGCCGTAACGGTCAGTTTGAAACCGACCAGAATGGTTATGTTGTTAATAGCCAGGGCATGCGTCTGACGGGCTATATGGCCATTGGTACTCCGCCGGAAATTCAGCAGGGTTCACCGGTTGGGCCGATTCAGATCCCGACCGGCCAGATGCCGGCTCGCGCCTCTGATGCTGGATCGATCAGCGGTAACCTCGACTCCGGCAACGACGTTGTAACCACCACGCCGTTCGATCCGGAAGATGGCGACAGCTACACCTACTCCACCCAGGTTAACGCTTACGACAGCCTGGGCAACGAGCATGCCATTAACGTCTATTACGTTAAAACCGCCGATAACAAGTGGACGGCTTACTCCGTTGACTCTACCGCTCCGGGCGCGACGCCGGGCCAGGTGGATCTGGAATTTGATACCTCCGGCAAGCTGATAACTAACCCGGCGGATCTGAACGTGCAGGGCGCGGCCTATAAAGGCGGCGATGCGCTGAACTTCGACATCGATCTCTCTGGTCTTACCCAGCAGGCTTCCGAAAACACCATGGACAGCCCAAGCACCACTGGTTACCCGCCGGGAATGATGAACGGCTACAACGTGGGTGATAACGGGCAGATCATTGCAACCTACAGCAACGGTAAGAGCCAGTTGCTGGGCCAGGTGGTGCTCTCCAACTTCACCAACCCGGGCGGTCTCTCTTCTCAGGGCAACAACTGCTGGGCGGAAACACCGGAGTCGGGCCAGCCGGTAATCGGTATCGCCGATACGGGCAACCTGGGTTCGCTGAACGGCAACATGCTGGAAGCCTCCAACGTGGATCTGAGCCAGGAGATGGTCAATTTGATCGTCTACCAGCGCAACTATCAGTCCAACTCTCAGACCATCAAAACCCAGTCTGACATCCTGCAAACGCTGGTTAACCTGGGCTAAGGGTAACGTCTTATGGATCGCGCGATATATACCGCGATGGGTGCCGCGAATGCGGCGCTTAATCGCCAGGCGGTAACCGCAAACAATCTGGCCAACACTTCAACCAACGGCTTTCGCGCTCAGATAGCGGCTTATCGCGCTATTCCGGTGCACGGCCCGTCGGTTGAAACCCGCACGATGGTGGCGGCGTCCACGCCGTGGAGCGATGACACGATGGGTGCCATCAATCCGACCGGGCGCGATCTGGATGTTGCGCTGCCGCAGAACGGCTGGCTGGCAGTACAACTGCCGGATGGCAGCGAAGGCTATACCAAAGACGGCAACATTGAAGTGGATGCCGAAGGCACGTTGCGGGTTCGCGGTATGCCGTTGATGGGCGATGGCGACCCGGTAACCGTGCCGCCGCAAGCCAAATTGACCATTGCGCCGGACGGCACAATCACCGCGCTTGGTGCGGGCGATGAACCGACAGCGGTGGCGCAGGTTGGGCGGCTGAAGATGGTGAATGCCTCTCCGGCGCTGCTGAAAAACGGCGATGACGGTCTGTTTCACGTTGCCGATCCGACGACCCCGGCGACGCTTCCCGCCGACGCGAATCTCAAATTGATGCCCGGCATGCTGGAAGGCAGCAACGCCAGCCCGATGAAATCAATGGTGGAGATGATCGCAACGGCCCGTGGTTTTGACATGAACATGAAAGTCATTACCACCGTGGATGACAACGAAAAAAGCGCCAACCAGTTACTGAGCGCCGGTTAATCCTGGCGAGGAGAAAGAGAATGATCCGTTCCCTGTGGATTGCAAAAACGGGCCTTGAAGCTCAGCAAACCAATATGGATGTAATTTCCAACAACCTGGCGAATGTCAGCACCAATGGCTTTAAACGCCAGCGCGCTGTGTTTGAAGATTTGATTTACCAGACATTGCGCCAGCCGGGAGCGCAGTCTTCCGAACAGACCACTATTCCTTCTGGCTTGCAGTTAGGGACCGGGGTTCGTCCGGTGGCGACCGAGCGTATTCACAGCCAGGGTAGCCTGACGCAGACCAATAACACCAAAGACGTGGCGATTGAAGGCGGCGGTTTCTTCCAGGTGCTGCTGCCGGACGGTACCACGGCCTACACCCGCGATGGCTCGTTCCAGTTCGATCAGAATGGGCAACTGGTGACCTCCAGCGGCTATCAGGTGCAGCCTGCCATCACCATTCCGCAGGAAGCGCAAAGCCTGACTATCGGCAGCGATGGCACGGTCAGCGTCACGGTCGCCGGGCAGACTGCGCCGCAGCAGGTTGGGCAACTGACGCTGTCGTCATTTATCAATGATTCCGGCCTGGAAAGCATTGGCGAAAACTTATACCGCGAGACGCAATCTTCCGGCGCACCGAATGAATCAACCCCCGGTCTGAACGGTGCTGGCACCCTGAAACAGGGCTACGTGGAAACCTCCAACGTTAACGTAGCGGAAGAGCTGGTCAACATGATCCAGACCCAGCGCGCTTATGAAATCAACAGTAAAGCGGTTTCCACCTCTGACCAGATGCTGCAACGCCTGACTCAACTTTGATCTTTAGCCGCGGGTTCACTCGCGGCTGCTTTTCCTTTAGTGACTGAGATGACCTATCACCTTTGCTCTCTGCCTGTGCTCCGTCGTCTGGCAACGACCCTTATTCTGCCGTTTGTGATCGCTGGCTGCGCGTATATCCCGCAAAAGCCGCTGGTGGATGGCGCAACCAGCGCGGCGCCCGCACCCGTTGCGGCGGCCGCGGTCAATGGATCGATTTTCCAGTCGGGGCAGGCGATGAACTATGGGTATCAACCGCTGTTTGAAGACCGCCGTCCACGGAACATCGGCGACACGCTGACCATCGTGCTGCAAGAAAATGTCAGTGCCAGCAAGAGCTCTTCCGCCAATGCCTCGCGTGATGGCTCGACGGATGTGGGCATTACGGCTGTTCCTGGTTTTATGTCCGGGCTGGTTGGCCGCGGGAAGGCGGACGCCTCGTTCAGCGGCAGCAACGATTTTGCCGGTAAAGGCGGCGCGGCGGCAAAAAATACCTTCAGCGGCACCATCACCGTCACGGTGAAACAGGTGCTGGAAAACGGCAACCTGGCTGTGGTGGGCGAAAAACAGATCGCCATCAACCAGGGGACTGAATTTATACGTTTTTCCGGCATCGTGAACCCACGCACCATCAGCGGCAGCAATACGGTTGTTTCCACCCAGGTGGCGGATGCGCGCATTGAATATGTGGGCAATGGCTACATCAACGAAGCACAACAAATGGGCTGGTTGCAGCGGCTGTTCCTTAACCTTTCTCCGATGTAATTGATGATGAAAACTGCTTTTTTAACCTGCTTTATGGCGCTGCTTTGCCTGCTGTTACCGGCAACAGCCAGCGCAGAACGTATCCGCGATCTGACGACGGTAGAAGGCGTTCGCAGTAACTCTCTGATGGGCTACGGCCTGGTGGTTGGGCTGGACGGTACCGGCGACCAGACCATGCAAACGCCTTTCACCACGCAAAGCCTGAACAACATGCTGTCGCAACTGGGCATTACGGTGCCCGCAGGCGTCAACATGCAGTTGAAAAACGTGGCGGCGGTGATGGTGACTGCCGAGTTACCGCCTTTTGCCCAGCCAGGCGCGAAAATTGACGTGGTGGTTTCCTCGATGGGTAACTCGAAAAGCCTGCGCGGCGGCACGCTGCTGATGACGCCGCTGAAAGGGGCCGACAGCCAGATTTATGCGCTGGCGCAGGGGAACCTGCTGGTTTCCGGTGCGGGTGCGCAGGCAGGCGGCAGCCGGGTGCAGGTCAATCAGCTTAACGGTGCCCGCATCAGCGGCGGTGCGACGGTAGAGCGTAGCGTCCCGTCAGGTTTTGCCGGGCAGAATACGTTGATGCTGCAACTGAATAATGAAGATTTTACCGTCGCGCAGCAGATCAGCGACGCCATCAACCGACGCTACCCTGGCAGCGCCAGCGCGCAGGATTCCCGTACTGTGAGCCTGCGTGCGCCGTTAGACAGCGCATCACGCGTGCGTTTTCTTGCCGAAGTGCAGGATATTCCGCTGCGTGTTGATGCAGGCGATGCGCGGATCATTATCAACTCTCGTACCGGTTCGGTGGTGATCAACGGTCGCGTGGCGCTGGATTCCTGTGCCGTTGCGCAGGGCGATCTGGCGGTCGAAGTGAACCGAACCAACCAGGTCAACCAGCCGAACACGCCGCTGGCGGGCGGACAAACCGTGGTGACGCCGAATACGCAGTTGTCGGTGCGCGAGCAAAATGGCTCCCTGCAACGGGTGAACACCAGCACCGATCTGAACAGTGTGGTCAGAGCGCTGAACAGCCTGGGCGCGACGCCGAACGACTTGATGGCGATTCTGCAATCGATGAAAGCCGCAGGCTGCTTGCGGGCGCGTCTGGAGATCAACTAATGAATAGCGCCAGCGTCTCGCAGGGGGCGGCATTTGATGCGCGTTCGCTTGCTAAGCTGAAACTGGCAGTCAGGGATGACTCGCCAGACGGGCTTAAAGCGGCGGCAAAACAGATGGAAGGTCTGTTTGTGCAGATGATGCTGAAAAGCATGCGCCAGGCCTCGTTCAAAGATGGCCTGTTCAACACCCAGCAGTCTGAGATGTTCACCTCGATGTACGATCAACAGGTGGCGCAGAACATCGCTGATAAAGGGCGAATGGGCTTTGCGGATCTGATGATCCAGCAGATGACCGGTAAAGCCGCGAGTGCGGGCAGCGTGACGACAACGCAGGAAGTGCCGCTGAGTATCAGCCCGGCGCAAATGCTTGTCGCGCCGCTGCATTCCGCAGCGCCAGCGGTGAACGCCGACGTGGAAAATACGCCAGAACCGGAACCAGAGGCACAGCCTAAAACGGCGGCCATTTCCGGGGAAGGGTTCATTTCACGCCTGATGGCACCAGCGATGAAAGTGGCGCGTATGAGCGGGATCCCGCATCAGTTGATTATTGCGCAGGCCGCGCTGGAATCGGGCTGGGGACGCCGGGAAATTATGACCAATGACGGCAAACCCAGCCATAACCTGTTTGGTGTCAAAGCGACAAGTCACTGGGAGGGGGAAACCACGGAAATTACCACCACAGAATATGAGAATGGCGTCGCGCAAAAAGTAAAAGCGAAATTTAAAGTTTATGATTCTTATGCTGACGCGCTGGCTGATTATACATCGTTAATAAGTAGTAATCCTCGTTATAGAAATGTTGTTAATTCAGATTCACCGGAAATAGCCGCAAAAGCACTGCAATCCGCAGGTTATGCGACCGATCCGGCGTATGCGAAAAAACTGATTAATATTGTTCAGCAGGTCAGACAGCATGTGAATCAGGCGGTGGATGCGTGGTCGTCAGATTTTTCTTCATTATTTTAAGCTCCGGGCTTTAGTGAATTCTTACCGGGCCGATTAAATATATAGAGCGTATTTTTACCGGAGATAATGGATCTCCTCTTCCGATCATGGTCGATAATTTATGAATTTATTCAATCTTGCCCAAAGTGGGCTGAGTGCTGCTCAAAACGCATTGAATGTCGTCGGTAATAACCTGACCAATGCGACGACATCAGGCTATAGCCGACAGAATATTATTCTGGGAGAAGCGGGTGGTAAATCCACAAATTACGGCTTCTTCGGCTACGGCGTAAAAACAGGCGACGTGCAGCGTGCCTATGATGGTTTTATTAGCAATCAGGTACGCGGCGCAGCCACTCAATATATGTCATTAACGGGTCGTTACGAGCAAGTTAGCCAAATTGATAATATGTTGGGCGACAGTACCAATAATATTTCAACCAGCATGGATGGACTGTTTGAAGCCATGGAAGCCGTGAGTAAAGATCCGGTTGATCCTGCGGCTCGGCAGGGCGTACTGGCGCAATTTAATGCCATTGCTAACCAATATCGTTCAAACAGCTCAACATTAAACGGTCTTGAGAAAAGTACGAATACACAAATTGATCAGACCGTGACGGATATTAATGCCTGTACCAAACAACTTGCCGAACTGAATCAGCAGATTGAGAAGATTCACGGGCAGACCGGTGGTATGCCATCCGATTTACTCGATCAGCGCGACCAGCTATTAAATCAGCTGAGTCAGAATATCGGCATTAAGGTCAGCGAGAATAAAGAGACCGGCACGGTTGATGTCTCGATGGGTAATGGTATGGCGCTGGTCAGCGGCGGTAAGTCGTACCAGTTGCAGGCCAGCACTTCCGCAGAAAACCCGGCGCAGACGGTGGTTTCCTATGTCGATGCCTCCGGCAATGCGCTGGCGCTGGATGAAAATGCGACCTCCGGCAAGCTGGGCGGGCTGTTTAAATTCCGTAATGAAGATCTGGTTTCCGCGCGCGATCAACTGAACCAGCTGGCGCTGCAAATGGCAAACAAGTTCAACGAAGTGAACGGTAACGGTTACGATCTGAACGGCAACGCTGGCGGCGATATTTTCTCCATTGGCAACCCGCAGGCGGTTGGCAATACCGACAATGCGGGCAGCGGCTCGCTGGATGTCTCTTTTACCGATATCACGGCAGTGAAATCACAAGATTATCAGCTGGTCTATAACGGGCCGGGCAGCACCGACTGGACGGTAACCACCCGCGACGGGCGCACCATCACGCCGACCATCGGCGGCAATGGCGAACTGGAATTCGAGGGCATTTCCATTATGCCTGGCGGTACGCCGCAACCGGGCGACAGCTTTACGCTTAACCCGACCGATGGCGCAGCCGATCGCATCGCCGTTGCCATTACCGATGGCGATGAAATTGCGGCCTCTTCTTCTGCGGATCCGACAGAGGAGAGCAACAACGAAAACATCCTCGCGTTAATCGGCATTAAAGATGAGGAAGTGGTAGGCAAGATGACGCTGTCAGGTGCGTATGCCAGCCTGGTCAGTTCCGTCGGTTCATCGGTGAGCGCGCTGAAGGGGGACATTACCACCTCCGCCAAAGTCTACGACCAGTGGTCGCTGCAGCAGCAGTCGGTCTCCGGCGTCGATATGAATGAAGAGTACGTCAATATGCAGATGTTCTCTCAGTACTACCAGGCGAATGCGCAGGTATTACAAACGGCGACCACCATTTTCGACACCATTTTAAGTATCCGTTAAGCCTGCGGCCAGCCAGGCTGGCCCACGCTATCCACTCTACAGGGATAAATGATGCGTCTTAGCACACAGTTTATGTTTCAGAGCCGGATTGACAGCCTGTCGAAGGCGATGACCGGTTATAACGATCTCTCCAGCCGCTTGTCTGCCGGACAAACGCTGCTGACGCCGTCTGACGATCCGACCGGCGCTTCACAGGCGGTAACGCTGCAAAGCGCGCTGTCGAGAATGAGCCAGTTCGATATGGCGCGCACTTACGCGCAGGACGCGCTGGGCCAGGAAGATAACACTCTCGGTTCGATTGCCAATCTGCTGTCTGAAGATCTGAGTGAAAAAATCGTCGCCGCGGGTAATGGCGCCTATTCTGATGAAGATCGTCAGGCGCTGGCGACGGAATTGCAGGGGATCCGCGACAACTTACTGGATCTGGCGAACACCAAAAACAGCGATGGCCGCTATATCTTCGGCGGCTACAAAACCGGTTCTGCGCCTTTCCAGGATGATGGCACTTACGTTGGCGGTGATACGGCGATGACGCAAGTGGTTTCTGACAGCACCGAAATGCAGGTCGGTCACACTGGCAGCGATGTCTTTATGAGCGGTACGGCGGATGATCTGTTTGCCTCGCTGGATGCGGCTATCTCAGCATTACAACAACCGGTGACCAACGATGCCGATCGTCAGGCGTTGCAGGATACGCTGGACAGCACCAACCGCAGCATCAAGAGCAACATCGATAACCTCGGTAAAGTGCGCGCCGTCGTCGGCACCAACTTACAGCAACTGGAAACGCTCGGTTTCAGCGCGGATGCGCTGGGGATTGATACCCAAAGTCATCTGCAAGAGACGCTAGGTTCCGACTGGGATTCGATGATCACTCTGCTGTCACAGTCAAAAATGTCTGAGTTCGCGCTGAATTCATCGATGACGGTTTTTCAGTCGATGCAACAACTGAATATCTTCAACATCGTTGGTTAACCCTCGCGATATTTTTTTTATTGTTTATCGGCAGGAGCGAAATTAAAACCACACGGAAAAAATATCGTTAAAAGATATTTTGTGGCGCTCCTTTACTTCAAAGGTCTCTCTATGTTTAAAGAGTTAAAAATTTCAACCGGGATCAGTATTGTTCTCGGTGTTATTGTTGTCTGTATTATTTTTGTTTCATCTTATGGAATGAGTAATGCGCTGACTGCGGCAGATAATTTCGATGCAACTGTCGTAGCGAATAAAAAAATTGATACGCTTAATGATGCATTAATTAGCGTAAACAGTAGCGTTTCCCGCGTGAATGCCATGATGCTGGCCGTCATGCTGCAACAGGAAATAAAACAAGACGATATTGCGGAGATCAGTGCCACGCTGGCTGACGCACAAAAAAAGGTGAATACCTTCGCCACCTCGCCTTTCGATGATGAAACCGAGAAAAAAATCGGCCATGACATTCAGCAGAGTTTTGAAGCGGTAATTTCTACCACATTGAATAAAAAGGAATTTATCACCAATCCAGGCAACTATCACGGTAACCTGCTGGCAGAATCCAAACAGCGTATTGCCTTGCAGGATCGTGTTTCTCAATACGTAGAGTACGCAAATCGCCTGCTCAAACAGTATGGTGAAACTTCGCACGGGCACATTCAGAAAATGATTATTTTCACTGCCGTGGCACTGGTTGTGGCCCTGCTGTGCGCCTTCCTTTCCCGTCAGTGGCTTAAGCGAACGCTGTTCCGACGTCTGGAGCAGGTGAAACAGTCTTTCCAGTTGATTGCTACCGGCAACCTGAGCGAAGCGATTGATATTGGTGCAAAAAACGAAATTGGCGAGATGCTGATTGAAGTCGAAAAGATGCGTCTGTCGCTGACCGATACGGTCTATGGCATTCGTAACGGCGTGAAGCATATTTATGGTAATGCGCAAGAAATCGCCAACAGCAACAACGATCTCTCTTCACGTACCGAAGAGCAGGCTTCCGCGCTGCAACAAACCGCAGCCAGCATGGAAGAGCTGAAAATCACCGTGCGTCAGAACGCCGACAACGCCCACAGCGCGAAACAACTGGCGGAAAGCGCCAGCAGCAGCGCGCAAAGTGGTGGTGAAGTGATGGGCAATCTTGAGCGCATCATGGAAGAAATTACGGTTAACTCCCGTCAAATTGCCGACATCAACAGCGTTATTGACAGCATTGCTAACCAGACCAACATCCTGGCGCTTAACGCGGCAGTGGAAGCGGCCCGCGCCGGGGAACAGGGGCGTGGCTTTGCCGTGGTCGCAGGCGAAGTGCGTAACCTGGCAAAACGCAGCGCCGATGCTGCTAAAGAGATCCGTCAGCTGATCAACACCTGCGTGGCGAATATGAATACCGGCTCGCAGGAAGTGCAACTGGCCGGTACATCGATGCAGGAGATCGTGAAGTCTGTTATCCAGGTGACTGATATTATGGCGGAAATCGCTTCTGCTTCTGAAGAGCAAAGCACCGGCATCAACCAGATTGCCCAGGCGGTCAACGAAATGGACCTCGTCACGCAGCAGAACGCCACGATGGTTGAGCAGGCGGCTGGCACGGCCACGAATGTCGAACAGCATGCCCGTAATCTCGATCAGATTGTCGCGGAGTTTACGGTGAATGAGCACCATGTTTCGGCTGTAGCCCGTGAGCGAAATAAGGTTGAAGTTCCCCGCGTGGTTAATTCTCCGGTTATTCGGGAATTCTCACCTGCGCCAAAAACAGAAGGTGAATGGGAAACCTTTTAATTTCTGTCGTGCCGCCATGACGTAAATAAGGAGTATGTTTCACTTTCCGTTCGCTTATCGGGCTATTTGATTTGGCGATTATTAATAATAATTTAAATATATTAATAGCACTTCGGGAATGGTTATAGTGAATGGGATTTATCGCTCTGACGGCACAATTCAGAAAGAACAACTATGGCCTAAATATGGTTATTTAGTCCGCTACGAAGCACTGAAATTACAATCCAAATTATCATCAAGCGTTGATATTGACGATTTAATTCAGGCAGGCGCCATTGCGCTTCTGGATGCAGTAGAACAGTTTGACCCGACTAAAGGGGTCAAGATGAGCGTTTATATTGCACAACGCCTTCGCTGGGCATTTATGGATGAATTACGCGAACATGACTGGGTTCCTCGCCGCGTTCGCCGTAAATCCCGCGAAGTCTCTGCCGCGATTATGCGGGTGGAACAGAGCACCGGCGGTGTTGCTTCGGAAGCGGATGTTGCAGCGGAAATGGGAATGTCGCTGCAGGAGTATCAGCAGACGCTGGCAGATACGAATACCAGCATGCTCTGCTCGCTGGATGAGCTCCAGGAGCTGCTGGCAGATGGTCTTGAACTGGAAGAGATGGAACAGGATCACTTAGACCCGTTGCATGATGCGCTGTTAGGCGATCTGACAAAGCAAGTCAGCAATGAGATCAAAGCGTTGCCGGAAAGAGAGCAGATGCTGCTGAATCTTTATTATCAACAAGATTTGAATATGAAAGAGGTTGGCGTGCTGCTGGGCATTACGGAAACACGCGTGAGCCAGCTGCATAGCCAAACAATTAAACGATTACGGGCCCGCCTGGAAGATCGCGGGTGGGAATAATAAGGGTACGTTTACCATGAATGTGACAGCGTTTGACGAGCCACTGCAATGTATCCGGGATATGAATCTTTCTTACCTGCTGCTGGCGCAGCGGTTAATTATGGAAGACAAATTATCCGCTACATTTCGCCTTGGGTTAAATGAATCAACAATTGATATGTTGAAAGATTTATCGCTTTCACAGCTTATTAAACTTTCATCAACAGGCCAGCTAATATGCCGTTTGCGCATTGACAGCGATATGGTTATCGACTGTCTGACGAAAGATTCGCGTATTGATGCTTTACAAAACATTCATACTGGAATCATTTTGTCTACAGAATTACTTAATTCTCTTGCCGAGGAAGAACGTCCGGCGGCCTGACAGGGAAATATCTATGTGTGAGAAAAGCATCATCTCTGAAATCAAGGATGCGCAAATCGCCGTGGAATTGATCTCCTTTGGTGCACGGATGCAAGTCCTCGAGAGCGAAACAAGTTTAAGTCGCCGCAAGCTTTTAAAACTTTATAAAGAAATTAAGGGATGTTCACCACCGAAGGGGATGTTACCGTTTTCCGCGGACTGGTATATGTCCTGGGAACAGAATATTCACTCATCGATTTTCTATAATATTTATCGTTATCTGGAAAAAACCGAAGGTGGCCGTCCTGTTGAAACAATGCTGAAAAGTTATCGTCTGTACCTTGAGAATAGTCTTGACGGCAAAGATAAAAAACCTGTGCTCGGTATTACTCGCGCATGGACGTTATTACGATTTGTTGATTGCGGCATGATCAGGCATACGGAATGTTGCTCTTGTGGTGGTTCGTTTATTACCACACAGGAGAGCCCTGACGCTATATACACTTGCAGTTTGTGTTTTCCGCCTTCGCGAGCAATTAAACGTGTCAATCCGGAAGTTTTTTTAATGGATCGGTACCGGTAAATATTGGCTCACTGCTATGTACATCACCACCCCGTGAAGAACGGCAGCGATGCGTGCCTGGTTACGCGCTTATATGCATGGAATAAAGATGATAAACGGACGTTTAGATTATTAAGGAGTTAACGTGTTAGTCATTATTGGCTATGTCGTGGTATTTGCAGCCGTATTTGGTGGCTTTGCTATCAGTGGCGGTAATCTCGGCGCACTCTTTCAGCCGACTGAATTATTAATCATCGGTGGCGCCGGCTTGGGCGCTTTTCTGGTGGGGAATAATGGCAAAGCGATCCGCGCGACCATGAAATCTTTTCCTCGTTTATTTCGGGGTTCGTATTACACCAAAGCGTTATACATGGATTTAATGGCGCTGATGTATCTGCTGTTGTCAAAAAGCCGTCAAAGTGGGGTTGTTGCGCTGGAGAACGACATAGAAGATCCGCAAAACAGCGCCATCTTTTCTGCCTATCCGCGCCTGCTGGCGGATTCCGAAATCATGAATTTCCTTGTCGATTACCTGCGTCTGATAATCAGCGGCAATATGAATGCCTTTGAAATGGAAGCGCTAATGGATGAGGAGATCGAGACCTGCGAGCACGAACACGACGTTCCGGCGAACAGCATCAATGCCGTGGGTGATGCGCTGCCTGCATTTGGTATCGTTGCGGCGGTGATGGGCGTGGTCAATGCGCTGGCGGCGGCGGATCGCCCGGCGGCGGAGCTGGGGGAACTGATTGCCCATGCGATGGTAGGTACTTTCCTCGGCATCCTGATTGCTTACGGCATGGTTCTGCCGCTGGCAACGTTGCTGCGTCAGCGTAGCGCCGAACATTTGAAAATGCTGGAGTGCATTAAAACCACGCTGCTGTGCAGTATTCATGGTTATGCGCCGCAGATTGCCGTTGAATTTGGCCGTAAAACGCTCTATTCGACTGAGCGCCCGAGTTTTGCTGAACTTGATGAGCACGTGCGCGAAGTCCGCTCCTCTTCATCGTCCGTACCGACGGGAGAGGCAACGTGAAGAAAAAGTCAGCCGCAACCATTGTTGTCCGCAAATTCAACCGAAAAAAACATGAGTCGCACGGCGGCTCATGGAAAATCGCCTACGCGGACTTTATGACCGCGATGATGGCTTTTTTCCTGGTGATGTGGCTGCTCTCATCCTCTTCTCCGGAGCAGCGTATGCAGATCGCTGAATATTTCAAAGTCCCGCTGAAAAACGCGCTGGCGAAGGGCGATAAAGCCAGCCTGAGCGACAGTGTGATCCCCGGCGGCGGGGACGATCCCCTGAAAAATGACGGGGAAGTCTTCAAAAAGACGTTGAATAAAATTGATGAGAAAAAGCGGGAAGCGAATCTGAAGCGCGCCAGAAACAAGCTGCAAAGCCTGATTCAAACCGATCCACGTCTGAACAATTTCACCTCTAATTTACGGCTTTCGCTGACCGATGATGGTCTGCTTATTCAGATCACCGACAGCGCCGATCGCCCGATGTTTAAAGTCGGCAGCCCGGTTCCGGAGAGCTATATGGTGAATATCCTCCAGGCTCTGGTTCCGGTACTGAATGAATTGCCTAACCGCATCATTATGACCGGCCATACCGATGCGCTGCCGTATGCCAATGGCGAAGCGGGTTACAGCAACTGGGAACTCTCCTCCGATCGCGCCAACGCCTCGCGTCGCATTCTGGTTAGCGCCGGGCTTGGCAGCAATAAATTTATCCGGGTGATTGGTACCGCCGACACGATGGTGCAGTCGGGAACGATCGCCGACGACCCGATTAACCGGCGTATCAGTATCCTGGTGCTCAGCCAGGAGCGCGCCAAACAAATCCTGCAGGAAGATGTGCTGCTACGTGACCCTGTCTCTCTGTCGGATGAGAGTAAAAAAGCGGAGCAGGGTGCAGCAGCACCTGCAACGGAATCAACAGTCAAAACGGCCATGGAGAATAACTAAGTGGATATCAGCGACTTTTATCAGGCTTTTTTTGATGAGGCTGACGAGTTGTTGGCCGACATGGAAAAGCACCTGCTTGACCTCGATCTGCTGTCGCCAGACAGAGAAGTATTGAATGCCATTTTTCGCGCCGCCCACTCGATAAAAGGGGGAGCCGGTACGTTTGGTTTTTCTGCGCTGCAGCAGACAATGCATATTCTGGAAAATCTCCTCGATGATGTTCGTAGCGACAAGCTGCGGATTACAGAAGAGATTCGAAGTTTGTTTTTGGAAGGTAAGGACATCATGCAGGATCAACTGGACGCCTACAAATCCTCCTCTGAACCGGATCAGGAGGCTTATCAGTATATTTGCGAAGCGCTACGGCAAATTGCTAACGACCACGCAGCACAGCCGCCTGTTGCGGCGGTTGTCCCGGCGGCTATCGTCGCGCCAGTGACGGCCTCTGCCATCGCGGTGCCGGCGGAAGCTGAAGAGGGCGAACCGCGCCTGCTCATCGTGCTGCAAAAAGTGAAAGATGAGGATCAGGATCCGCTGCTGGAAGAGCTGGCGAATCTGGGGAGCATCAGCGATGTGCAGCGTGAAAACGGCGCTCTGCAACTGGTATTGCAAACCACCACCAGCGCCGATGATATCCAGGCGGTACTGTGCTTTATTCTGGAACCGGAGCAGATAACCATCTCTCCGGCACCAGCTAAAGCTGCTACTCCGCTGGCCGTTGAGGAGGCTGCTGTGCCGGAAGTGGCAGAAAGCAGCGCGGTTGCGCAGCCTGTTGCTGGCGCATCAGCACAGCCGCGTCCTTCGCGACCGGAATCTTCACGCAACCGCCCGCAGGCGGCGGAAGCGAGCAGCATTCGCGTAGCGGTGGAAAAAGTGGATCAGATCATCAACCAGGTTGGCGAACTGATCATCACGCAGGCGATGCTGTCGCAGCTTTCCGGCACCCTTGATTCATCAAGCCACGATACCCTGCTCAATACCATTGTTCAGCTTGAGCGTAATGCCCGCGACCTTCAGGAATCGGTGATGTCTATCCGCATGATGCCGATGGATTACGTCTTTAGCCGCTTCCCGCGTCTGGTTCACGATCTGGCGGCGAAACTGAATAAAGAGGTGGAGCTGACGCTGGTGGGCGGCTCCGCGGAACTGGACAAACGCCTGATCGAACAGATCGTCGATCCGCTGACGCATCTGGTGCGTAACAGCCTCGATCACGGAATTGAACCGGTTGATGTGCGTCGCGCCAACGGCAAGCCGGATAAGGGCAATCTGGTGCTCTCTGCGGAACATCATGGCGGCAATATCATTATTGAAGTGAGCGATGACGGTGCCGGGTTGAACCGCGAAAAAATTCTCGCGCGGGCGCAGGCTCAGGGCATGTTGATCAGCGAAAACATCAGCGATGAAGATGTGTGGATGCTGATTTTCGCCGCCGGGTTCTCCACCGCAGAAAAAGTGACGGATATCTCCGGTCGCGGCGTGGGTATGGACGTTGTGCGCCGTAATATCCAGGAGATGGGCGGCCATATCACCCTCCATTCTGAGCAGGGTAAAGGTTCGACTATCAGGATTATTTTGCCGCTGACGCTGGCAATCCTTGATGGCATGTCGGTTCGCATCGGTTCTGAGATCTATGTGTTGCCGCTCGGCAGCATGATGGAATCGTTAATGCTTTCTGAAACGAAAATGCACCGTATGACCGGTGGTGAACGGATGTTGCAGGTGCGCGATGAGTATTTGCAGCTTGTCGAACTGGGACAACTCTTTGGCATTCACGAAGCGGATTACGACATCAGCGAGGGGATTGCCGTGATTGTACAGAGCGCGGGCAATCGCTATGCCCTGCTGGTGGATCAACTGATCGGTCAGCATCAGGTGGTAGTGAAAAACCTTGAGCAAAACTACCGCAAAATACCGGGCATTTCTGCCGCCACCATTCTGGGGGACGGCAGCGTGGCGTTAATACTGGATGTCGCCGTGTTAACGACATTAGCCAAAAAAAGAGATGCGTTGACAATGGTGCCTGAATCACAGGTTGAAAGGTTATTAAATGAACTTAACTGATACAGAAAAGCAATTGAAGGATGACGCGGGGCATGAATTCCTCGCCTTCCGTCTGGGTAATGAAGAGTACGGCATTGAGATCCTGAAAGTGCAGGAGATCCGTGGCTACGATCGCGTGACACGTATTGCCAATACGCCGGACTTTATCGCTGGCGTCACCAATCTGCGCGGCGTGATTGTGCCAATTGTCGATCTGCGGGTGAAATTCGCTCTTGAGTCGGCCAATTTTGATGACAACACCATTGTGATTGTCCTCAGCCTGAACAGCAGCCGCGTGGTGGGCATTGTCGTTGATGGCGTTTCCGATGTGCTGTCGCTGGACGCCGCGCAGATTAAACCTGCGCCGGAATATACCGTCGCGCTCTCCACGCAATATTTGCTGGGCCTCGGTTCGATGGGTGAGCGGATGTTGATTCTTGTGGATATCGAAAAACTGTTAAACAGTGATGAGATGGAACTGATCGATAAAGTCGCCGATAACGGCTTCAATTAATTCTTTCTGCGTTTTTATTTCACAAGCCTTTCCGGTTAACGGAGAGGCTTTTTTTATTGTTGCTTATTGATAAAAGAATGGGTGTGAGTTCGGAAAGAACACAGTAAAAAACGCCGCCTGTGTAATACGCGTAACGCTAACGCCGCGTCCTCGCTGTATTTCCACTCCCCTGAAAAAATTTACCCAATACGTCGATAAGAAACGTCTGCATGCCTGAATTCCATGCGGAAATGCTTTTTTGTGATATCGGCATTCATGCGCCGGGCAGCGAACAGGGTAATCTCAACGGCACTGATGAGAAAAACAAACCATTTGCCCCAGGTGTTCAGGCTAAGGTCTGGTAGTAATGCCCGGTCGATAAATCTGCATAAATGTGAAAAACGAGGGAGTGATATGAAAAGAAACATCGCTTGTCTGACGCTGGCCATTACCGCTCTGTTGGGCAGCGCGGCTGTTCCGGCTTTTGCTGCGCCCTTTCCGGTGACGCCTGACTTATCGGTACCGGTCAGCCAGTATGTGACGCAGGTTAACGCGGATAAAAGCATAACCTTTCGCCTTTTCGCGCCGGGCGCAAAACGGGTCTCGGTGATCACGGGTTCCACCCCGGACAGCTATGTTTCGCATGATATGAGTAAAGACGCCAGCGGCGTCTGGTCCTGGAAGAGCGGGGCGCTGGCACCGAACCTCTATGAGTACTATTTTGATGTCGATGGGTTCCGCTCGGTGGATACGGGAAGCCGTTTTCAGAAGCCGCAGCGCCAGGTGAATACCAGTTTGATTCTGGTGCCGGGCAGTATTCTCGACGATCGCGCTGTTCCTCATGGCGATCTGTTGACGGTGACTTATCACTCGAAAGAGCTGGGCTCCGAGCGGCGGGTCTATATCTGGACGCCGCCAGGTTATAACGGAAAAGGCGAACCGCTACCGGTGCTCTATTTCTACCACGGTTTTGGCGATACCGGCCTTTCCGCTATCGATCAGGGACGTCTGCCGCAGATCATGGATAACCTGCTGGCCGAAGGGAAAATCAAACCGATGCTGGTCGTGGTTCCGGATACCGAAACTGACATTGTGCAGGCGATCCCGGAGAATTTTCCGCCGAAAGATCGCCGCAAAACATTTTACCCTCTCAATGCCAAAGCGGCAGACCGCGAACTGATGCACGATATTATTCCGCTGGTCGACGCGCGGTTTAACGTACGCAAAGATGCAAGCGGACGCGCGCTGGCAGGGTTGTCGCAAGGGGGATATCAGGCGCTGGTTTCCGGGATGAACCATCTTGAAAGCTTCGGCTGGCTGGCAACCTTTAGCGGTGTCACCACCACAACGGTCCCTGACGCTGGCGTTAGCGCGCAGTTCAGTAAACCGGCGTTAATTAATAAGCAACTGCATAATTTCACCGTTGTTGTCGGAGAAAAGGATTCCGTCACCGGGAAAGACATCGCCGGGCTGAAGAGCGAGCTGGAGAAACAGGGCATTAAGTTTGATTACAAAGTGTACCCCGGTCTGAACCATGAAATGGATGTCTGGCGTCCGGCGTATGCGGAGTTTGTCCAGAAACTGTTTAAGTAATGTAGTGCGCCACCGAGCCTGCTTTACTCTCTTACCCTGAAAGCGTGGATGAGTGAAGCCAGGTGAATGCCTTCCTGGCAATGCGCTTACTTCAACGCCATGGCATCGCCATGGCGTTGGGCTGGAAGGGGCTGGTTCTGCTCAGGAAAGTATATTGGCGATGTCGTTTCGCTGTGTAGAGTGATAGTGCTTACCAGCCGGGCAATCCTTTTAATCACCTTACGATTCAGCAAATTAGACGAAACAAAATAGGATATTTTTCAGTGGCACTACTGTGCTAATTCCAGTCTGTAAGAAATTACGCTCATTCTCGCTTTAATAGTAATAAGATGAATTTATGAATATTTCATATAACACTTTATTAATAAGCAAAGCACAGCTATGCTGCAGGTGTTAATCTTTAAAGTTGAATGCAAAAATGTATTTGCCTGCTGACCGCAACGATTTTCTGCCAGGGTTTATATTTTTAACGATAAAGGTTCTCAGTAATGAAGGTATTTAAGACGTGATTTGGGCTGGTGGTAAATCATAATGAAGAGAGAGAGTTTTATTGGGTTGACAATTCTTGTTGTTGTCTTCTTCGTGATGTCGATAATTTTATCCTTCCATATCTGGATCACCCGTGTACAGACAATCAACGATCTTAATACCAACGTTTCGAATTTAAGCCATACTCTCAATCTTTATTCTGAGGGGGTTATCCGGCAGGGCGAGATGCTCATAGAAAATCTTTCGGACATAACGGAAATTTATGGTGAAGACAAAAGCCAGATTACCAATATAAAGAAAATTCTTGCTGGTCAGGATGAATTGCTGGAGCAACTCAATAATGTTGTTATTTATGATGCTACTGGCAATACGCTCATCGCATTACACGAAAGGCTTTCTGGCCGCGCCAATAGCGCAGACCGTTTTTTCTTCGTTTATCATCAAAACAATACGTCCAAAAAAGTTTTTATTGGTCCTCCCGTAGTAAGCCGGACGAACGGGAAATGGGTGATAACCATCAGTCGCAGGCTGGAAGATCACCAGGGTAGATTTGCCGGGGTCGCCGTTCTCACTCTCAATATTGAAAATTTCCTTGAAACGTTTGGCAAGATCGATATTGGACATTCTGGTGCTATTGCATTAACAAGCGAGTCTGGAATATTACTGATACGCTATCCTTTTGACGATAAATATATTGGTCGGGTTATTTCCAATTCGCCACTTTTTACAACATACCTGAAAAACAGTAATTCCGGTACCGCAAGAAGTGTCTCTCGCTTTGACAATATACCACGGATGTATGCATTTCAAAAAAACAAACGATATGGATTAGTTACCACTGTCGCCGTGAGTATCGACGAAGGAATGTTGGCCTGGAAAAAACAATCAGAGATTCTGATAGTGATTGTTATTTTCCTGATGGGAGGCGTTATAACTTCAGGTTATTTTCTTCTGCGGGATATCCATCGGCGAGTGCGCACCAGTCGTGAATTGTCAAAAACTACTGAATCACTCATGACCGCAAATGAGAAATTAAAGGCTATGGCGGCTGAGGATAGTTTAACCGGGCTGGCGAATCGTCGCAAATTCGATGAGGCGCTGCCCCGTGAGGTATTACAGTGCGCCGTAAATAAGCATGCAATATCCTTGATGCTCATTGATATAGATTACTTTAAAAAATATAACGATAATTACGGGCATTTAGCGGGTGATGACTGTTTACGGCAAGTCGCAACATCCCTGAAAAAAACAATAAAAAGCAGCTCTGCGCTGGTTGCCCGCTATGGTGGAGAAGAGTTTGTTGTTATTCTTCCTGCAATCGATTTGATCGCGGCGGAAAAGAAAGCCAAAAAAATAATTCAAAGTATTTGTCAGGAAAATATCCCTCATGAATATAGCCCGTTCGGAATAGTGACCGTAAGCATTGGTATCGCTTCCGGCCCCGGTCCGGCAGTGAAAGGCAAGGAGACAACGCTTATCGAATTAGCTGATGATGCGCTTTATCACGCAAAATATGCCGGGCGTAATGGCTTTTTCTCCTCAACGCATCTGTTTTAGTTAATGTACGGTTGGTCCTGATTAACGCACGGCAGAGTATGGCTCGCTCTGCCGTGCCGATTCTCAGAAGGACGCGCGTTTGTACGCTTTATAGCGCGCATCCCAATAGATATTTTCGAGACGTGTTGTTAATTCCTCTTCACTCATCAGCGGGCCGACGCCCTCCTGCTGACCCGCCTGGGCTACCTGCAGGGCGATGGCTTTCGATACGGTTTCAATGATATCGACTGGCGGCAGCAGCCCTCCTTTCTCTGTATTTGCCAGCGGAGAGAATGCTGCAAGCGTTTTGCTGGCCACGCTCAGCATGGTGTCGGTGACGCGAGTTAACTTGCCTGCCAGTACGCCCAGACCTAATCCCGGGAAAATATACGCATTGTTGCACTGGGCTATTTCGTACGATTCATCCTGATAAAAGACCGGCTCAAAAGGGCTTCCCGTTGCAATGAGCGCGGCTCCCTGCGTCCATTCAATCAGATCCCGGGGCTGGGCTTCCGCGCGTGAGGTCGGGTTCGACAACGGCATGATAATGGGACGGGAACAGTGACGATGCATCTCTTTCACGATTTCTTCGCTGAAAAGACCGGGTTGCCCGGAAACGCCAATCAGTACGTTGGGATGGACATTGCGCACCACGTCCAGCAGAGACATATTCTCTGAATCGGTATCCCAGTCGGCGATAAGACGACGTGGCGTGACCAGTTTTTGCTGGAAATCCAGTAAATTAGGCATGTCATCTGTTAACAGGCCAAAGCGATCGATCATGAAAATGTTGTTGCGGGCTTCCTCCGGGGTCAGACCATCGTCGACCATCAAGGCAATGATTTTCTCCGCGATGCCGCAGCCGGCGGAGCCGCTGCCGAGGAAAACCACGCGCAGATCGCGTAAGCGCATTCCCGCCGCCTGCGAAGCGGCAATCAGCGTGCCGGTGGTGACCGCTGCCGTTCCCTGAATATCATCATTAAAGCAGCACAGTTGGTGGCGGTAACGGTTCAGAAGTTTGGTCGCATTTTTCTGGGCAAAATCCTCAAATTGCAGGAGGACATTTGGCCAGCGCGCTTTGATGGCCTCAACGAACATATCCATAAATTCGATATAGTCTTCGTCGCTGATTCGCGGATGGCGCCACCCCATATACAGCGGATTTTCAAGATGCTGGCTGTTGTTGGTACCCACATCCAGCATGATAGGCAGCGTCGATGCCGGGTCAATTCCGCCGCACGCGGTATATAACGAAAGTTTGCCAATCGGGATCCCCATCCCTCCGATGCCCTGGTCGCCGAGACCGAGAATGCGTTCCCCATCGGTAACCACAATTACGCGAATATCATTGCGTGAAAAACTTTGCAGCATTTCATCGATGCGGTGCCGATCCGGCCATGAGATAAATAACCCTCTGGCGCGGCGATAAATCTCAGAAAAATGCTCACAGGCTTCGCCTACCGTTGGGGTGTAGATAATTGGCAGGGTTTCCTGCATATGACAGCGCAGAAGATTATAAAAAAGCGTCTCGTTGGTGTCCTGAATATTGCGTAAGTAAACATGGCGGGAGATGTCTTTTTTAAAATGACAAAATTGTTGCCATGCGCGCGCTGTTTGTTCTTCGATGGTTTCAACGTTATGCGGTAATAATCCATACAGATTAAAGGCCAGACGTTCATCCTCAGTGAATGCCAGCCCTTTATTAAGTAACGGGTTTTCCAGTAATACGGCACCATTATAAGGCGTATAAAGCGTTTCTTTGCGTAACATTATTGCTGCTCCTGACTAAATAATAACGGCACGGCTGCCGATGTATCGGGGATAACAGAAAAGAGGCTCAAGAAATCAAGTAGATCATCACGCCCTCAGTTAATACGCCGATCGCAGTGCCAATAAGAATGGAAGAGGATGCGGATTCGATATAAGTGTCGCTGCGCAGGGCGAACATTCCCGCAGCGATAGCAGAAGGTGTTGCACCAATAATCACGACCTGCTGCATTAAGGTGTGGCTCAGGCCAAATGCCAGCCCGGCAACTGCCATCATGGCGGGTTGGATCAGATTTTTGATGCTGATATTGGTAAAGGTCTGGAGATTCAGCGACGGGCGCTCACCGTAAAACAGCAGACCGAGGGCAAACAGCGACAGACCACCAGCAATTTTGCCAACCATCTCAATCGGCGCACTCAACAGATGCGGTAACTGCACACCGGCCAGGCTCAGCACCACACCGGATACGGGGATCCAGACAATCGGGTTACGCACCGCCCGCAGTAAATTCTGCATAATCAGTTTGCCCGGATGTAGCGTTTCAATGTCGCTATCTTTATCGCCCATGCGGATTAAGATAATGGTCAACGGAATCATTAAAACGCTGGTGACTAAATTGCCAATTAGCACACCTAAAAATCCTTCCGGTCCAATCAGCACGGCCAGTACCGGCGCGCCAAAATAGGCCATATCAGGAAAAGCGCAAACCAAAGACTGTATTGCGCTGGTCTTGATATCATGACGAAAAACGTAACGCGACAGGATCAGCGTCAGTAAATAAGAGCCCATCAGACCAATTACCAGCACAGCCATAAACGAGAAGTTTTTGATTTTGTCCGGGTTGGTGTTCAGTGCTCCGATAAAAAGATGAAAGGGTAATGCAAAGCGAATCACCACTGTCGCTAATACAGTGGCATCCTTACGGTGCGTATACCCTAATTTTCCACTTAGCCACCCTAGTAACATGATAAATACTAAAGGGAATAAAGATTGTAGGAGTAGTGAAGGCATAAAATGTCCTGTTTTTGTTTTATTTAAATAGTTTTCAGGCAGGAACTCTATCTATCGTATTTACTTCCAAAGGTGATTAGAATCACACTTCGTGTGTTTTAATTAGTTTCAAAAGGAATACTTTAATTAAATGGAAAGATTGAGGTGCTAAGTTTATATTTTCATTAGAAGAATCTAATGCATGTATCTGCGCAATTATTTTATTTACGAATAGCCTGTTTAAGTTATTTAAATGTGAATTACTACGGCACTCACAAATTCAATAAGCAGTAACTATTGCTCACTTTACAGGCCGAAGATTATGTTATTTATTCAATCATAACTTCCTGGTGGCAATATTTATTTTGTTGGCTTTATTTTTTCAAGCATTTTATCCTATTACGAATAACCCAGCGGTTATTCCTGACCCACTGTTAATTATTAATAGCGAATCAGGTGAAAATAATGAAAGATAATCCTCTCTCTTCCTCTGTTGACGCATCCCCTGCGGGTGCACAACTCTCGCGCCTGCACGGGCTTGAAGTCGGCGCCGTACCCTTGCTGCTCTTTATCGGTATCGCTTCGATTGTCGCCATTTCAGCTATCGCAGGTTTATTGCCGAAAAACATGATTGGCGGCCTGGCGGTGATCATGACGCTTGGTTTTGCCTTTGCCAAAATAGGCCGTATGTTGCCGGTGCTGAAGGACGTCGGTGGGCCAGCAATATTGTGCCTGATGGTGCCCTCGGTACTGGTCTATTTTGGTCTGTTTGAAGCGCATACGTTAGCCACCGTCCATCTGCTGATGAAAGAAGCCAACCTGCTTTATTTTGTTATTGCCTGTCTGGTGGTTGGCAGCATTCTCGGCATGAACCGGGTGATCCTGATCCAGGGCATGATCCGCATGTTTGTGCCCCTGGTGGCCGGTACTGTGGTCGCGGTGCTCGCCGGGCTGCTGGTAGGAACATTATTTGGCTACACGCCGTATCACACCTTTTTCTTTATCATCGTGCCTATTATCGGCGGTGGGATTGGCGAAGGCATATTACCGCTGTCACTGGCCTATTCCGCCATTCTTGGGCAAACCCCGGATGTTTATGTTGCCCAACTGGCACCCGCGGCAGTGGTGGGCAATATCTTTGCCATTATCTGCGCTGGCGTGCTGGCGCGTATAGGAATGCGCCGTCCTTCCCTGACCGGTAACGGTATGCTGATCCGCAGTGATGAGGATAACCGCGTCTTCGCACAGACGCAGGAGGCGCAGCATACCGATTTTCAACTTATGGGCGGCGGGCTGTTGATGATATGCGCCTTTTTTATCGTCGGCGGGTTATTTGAAAAACTGGTGCATATTCCTGGTCCGGTGCTGATGATCCTGATTGCCGTACTGTGCAAGTACGCACAGGTGATCCCCAAATCCATGGAGCAGGGCGCGCACAGTTGCTATAAGTTTGTTTCCGCAGCATTAGTCTGGCCGCTGATGATTGGTCTCGGCATGCTTTATGTGCCGCTGGAAAGCGTGGTCGCGGTATTCTCTGTCGGCTACGTTATTGTGTGCGGCTCCATCGTCATTGCTATGGCGCTCAGCGGTTATTTCATTGCCACAAAGTTAAATATGTATCCGGTCGAGGCGGCGATCGTCACCAGCTGCCATAGTGGCCTCGGCGGTACGGGGGATGTGGCGATCCTCTCAGCATCCAACAGAATGGCATTGATGCCCTTCGCGCAAATCGCCACCCGCATTGGTGGTGCTTCAACGGTCATTTTTGCCACCTTGTTATTAAGCTGGCTCGTCTGAACCACAGGCCCGCAGTCCGGCTGCGGGCGCATCGGATTACGACGATAACGCAAGTTTGAATTCGTTCTTCTCATCTAAGGGATCAGACGAAAAAGAAGAGTTGTAAGGAAAGGGCAAAAAAAAACCGCCCGGAGAGGGCGGTCTTTGGCTTCGGCTGAAAAGCGCGAATTAACGCAGCAGAGACAGGACGTTCTGCGGAACCTGGTTAGCCTGTGCCAGTACAGAAGTACCCGCAGACTGCAGAATGTTCGCACGGCTCATTTCAGAAACTTCAGAAGCGAAGTCAGCATCCAGGATACGTGAACGAGATTCAGACAGGTTGTTAACGGTGTTGTTCAGGTTGCTGATTACAGAATCGAAACGGTTCTGTACCGCACCCAGACCGGAACGCAGTTCGTCAACCTGAGCCAGCGCTTCGTCGATTTTGGTCAGCGGATCTTCAGTTGCCTGAGCGGTAGAAACTGCTTTACCGGAATCAGTCACAACGCCAGCATCGTCAACGGTTGCAGCGGTCAGCGCGCCGTTAGCATCTTCAACATAGTAGTTGCCTTCGCCGTCAGTTTTCAGGGTACCGGTGATACCAGAAACGTCCGGAGCTTTGTCAAACATAACGGCGTCGCCAGCTACGCTGTTGCCCATGGTAACACCTGTTGCAGCAGTGCTAGCGGAGTCAAACGTTACAGCACCCGTTGCATCAGTCGTTGCGAGGAAGTAGTCGCTACCAGATTTAACGTAGATGTTACCGTCGTCACCCTCAACAACGTCATCAGCAGCTTTGCCAGCAGCGTCAGTATCCGTGATGGTGGATACATCGTATTTAGCACCGGTATCAACTTTAACGGTGGTCGCATCAGTCAGGGTGCTTGCGTCAACGCCGTTAGCGATGGTGAAGTCGTCCATACCCAGAGTAGAAGAGTCCATCTGGTTCAGCTGGATATCGATAGTCTGGCCGTCGTTAGAACCCACCTGGATAGACAGAGTCTGATCTTTGCTCAGTACTTTCACGCCGTTGAACTCAGTCTGTTCAGAGATACGGTTGATCTCGTCCAGACGTGCGTTGATTTCGTCCTGGATGGACTGACGGTCAGAATCAGAGTTGGTGCCGTTCTGCGCCTGTACAGACAGACGACGGATGTTCTGCAGGTTATCGTTGATTTCGTTCAGCGCGCCTTCAGTCGTCTGTGCGATAGAGATACCGTCGTTGGCGTTACGGGAAGCCTGGCTCAGACCGTTGATGTTCGCGGTGAAGCGGTTAGAAATTGCCTGACCTGCTGCATCGTCTTTCGCGCTGTTAATACGCAGACCAGAAGACAGACGCTCAATAGCGGTACCCAGAGAGCTCTGAGATTTATTCAGGTTGTTCTGTGCAACGAGGCTGAGGGCGTTAGTGTTAATAACCTGGGACATGTTTATTCCTTAATACTCTATAGTTCACATGGATTATGGTTATGCGTAAGTTGTCTCGCATACTAAATAAATCGGCCCTTCAAAAAAGGACTGAAATTTTTTGCTGCGGAAAGATTTGTTGAATAGCTGAAGGGAATTTCAGGAAACAATGACTTAGCTATTTTTTAGCTGCTATTTCAGCCGATTCTGATATTGAAGATATGAATTGCGCGCACAACTGACGTTATATTCCCTTATCGATTTAGCGAATTTTCTCTGTAGCGCTGAGTTTTTTCTTTCTTCTATATAGTTCCTTTATTAAATATTCATCTTTTTATTTCCCAGGCCGATTGGTTAATAGAATTCACTCAACAAAATGACCTTTCCGACCGGAGACGAAATGGGAATATCATCATTAGGTGTAGGTACTGGCGGGATCGATACGGCATCAATGCTGGAACAGCTGAAGGCCGGTGAGCAATCGCGTTTAACACCCTATACCAAACTACAGAACAGCTATAAGTCGCAGATTTCAGCATGGGGTAAGATCTCCAGCCTGCTGTCGAATCTGCAAAAAAGCGTTACCACCATGGGTTCTGATGCTTTTAATAAAATGAACGTCAGCGCCAATGAAGCCTTTACTGCCGTTGCTGGCAGCGGCGCGCAGGCGGACAGCCATTCGGTGACCATTTCACAGCTCGCGACGGCACATAAACTGAAAACCCAGCCGGAAGCCAGCGCAGATGACATGCTGGGCGAAACCACCGGCGGCAGCCGTACAGTGACGATCACGCAGAATGACGGCAAGACCATGGAAGTGGAGCTGGCGGATGATGAAACCTCACTGAACCAGATTGCGAAAGCGATCAATAAAGAGAAGGGTGATGTTACCGCTTCCGTACAGCGTACCGATGATGGCTACCAGCTGGTACTGAGTTCGAAAAAGACCGGCTCCGATGGCGAAATGACCGTCAGTGTTGATGGTGATAATACGCTGGCGGGTGTGCTGAACACCTCCGGCGGCGGCCAGCATATTAATGATGACGGCTCTGTGGTGGCTGATGGCGGCGCAAACGACAATATGATCGCCGTTTCCGATGCCCAGGATGCCAAACTGCGCGTCGATGGTTCTGACTATACCCGCTCCAGCAACAACATCAGCGACATCATTGACGGCGTGACGCTGAACCTGAAAAAAGTGTCGGAAAACGGCGAAGCTGAGCAGTTGACGCTGACCTCGGATACCTCGGCCATCAAAACCAGCCTGCAGGATTTTGTTAAGCAATACAATGCGCTGCTTACCGAGACTACCGCTGACAGCAAATATGTCGCGGCGGATACCTCCAGCCTGGGTGATGAAGAAGTGGCGACGCAAAACTCCGGTAGCGGCTCGCTGGTGGGGGATTCCACGCTGCGCAGCCTGGTCAGCCAGGTGCGCTCCACCGTCAATGGCGTCTACGGCGATGCCGGGGCAGATTACGGCTCGCTGGCGGATTTAGGCATCAAGATTGATTCGGCAACCGGCCAGATGACGCTGGATGAAGACACGCTGGATGAAGCGATTGCCGATAATCCGGAACAAATCAGCCTGATGTTCTCCGGCCGTGGCGACAGCGAAGGGCTCTCTTCGGCGCTGGGCTCCATCATCACCAGCTACGTTGGCGATTCGAAGACCAAAACGGACGGTTTGATTAAAACCACCACCGACAGCCTGGAGTCGCAAACTAAAATTGCGCAAACCCAGATCGACAAGACGCAGAAGCTGATTGACGCACAGGTCGAACGTTACCGTGTGCAGTTCCAGAACCTCGACACCATGATGTCGAATCTGAACAACATGAGCAGTCAGTTAACGTCATTGCTTTCAACCCTCTAATTTTTCATTGCGCAGGCCCGCCGCGGCCTGCCAACAGGAGTGACAAACATGTATGCAGCACAGGGGAGCCAGGCGTATGAGCAGGTGGGTCTTCAAAGTAAGCTCTCTGGCGCCACGCCGCACCAGTTAATTTCCATGTTGTTCGACGGCGCGCACAGCGCGATTCTGCAAGCCAATATCTATTTTGAGAATGGCAACGTCGCCCAGCGTGGCAAGATGATCTCTAAGGCGATCAATATTATTGATAACGGTTTGCGCGCTGCGCTCGATCACGAAAAGGGCGTACACATTGCCGCAGAACTGGAGCAAATGTACGAATATATGTCGCGGACATTATTAGAGGCGAATCTGCGTAACGAGCCGGAGAAATTAAAGCACATCGATGCGCTGTTAATGAAACTGGCCATGACATGGAAAGAGATCGAACCAACACAACGTCGGGTGAATTATGGGTGAGGTGCTGCCAAAAATTATCGTTGAATTATACGAGATGAATTTAACGCTGCTGGATATGGCAGCGAAAGAAGAATGGGACCTGCTTGCCGAAATGGCCGCTGGCTATATGCTGAAAAAGCAGGACATTATGGAAGTCAGCGCCGATGATCTATCTGTTGCGGAAAGAGAAAATCTGAAAATGGTATTAAAGCAGATGGTCGAAAACGAGGGTGAAATAACCCGGAAATTGCAGGCGCGCCTTCATGTTCTGAAACAGAATCTGTCCTCAATACATCGTGGAACCACGTTCAGTAAGCTCTACTCCAGTCAGCAAACCTCTTCAATACATTAAACAAATAAGGCCCAGTAATTAACTTACTGATGGCCTTATTCTTTTTTTAGCGGTAGTTAACGATTAACTGTTGGTTGACCACATTCAGGGCGGGTCGTAACGGGCCGCGCTTATTCACTGTGTAAATAAAGCGAAATTCACCCGTTGCGGAGAGCGGAAAAGTGATGCTGCGTTGCCCGGCCAGGGAAGGCAGCCGTAAGCAGCGATCGTGACGACACAGCTTGATCTCCAGCCCTGGCGGCGGCGGAGCCAGCAGCGTAATACGCCATGAAACACGGGTAACCTTTGCCGACGCCGGGATCGCAGAAGGCGAGCTTAACGCTCGCCCGCGTACAATCTGCTTGCCGGTGCGGGTGCTACCACCCGCTGCCGTATCGCTCCAGGAACCGCTGGAAGGTGCGGCATTCGCTGGCAATACCAGCGCCATGCCCAAAATAGCAGCGGCAGGTATCATGAATGTGTACCGATTACGGTGGTCATTTGCACCGTTTTGTTGCTGCTGATTTCCAGCGTTGACATGACTGCCAGCTGCGGGAAGGCGCGGCGCAGGAAGCGTGAAACCATCAGGCGCAGCCCCGGATTCACCAGCAGTACCGGCGAAATGCCCAGCGCTTGCTGGTCGGTGATGGCGCGTTCGGCCTGCTTCATCAGATTTTCGGCAATACCCGGTTCGATCGCGCTGCCGTTCTGGCGAGCCTGAATCAACAGTTTTTCCAGCGTGGTATCCAGCCCAATCACCTTGATGTCGTTATCCGTGCGGAACCACTGCGCCGTAATGGCGCGGCCCAAACGGATACGAACCTGTGCGGTCAGTTCGTCCGGATCGTTTTGTAGCGGAACATGTTCAGCCAGCGTATCGATAATGGTGCGCATATCGCGGATAGAGACGCGCTCGGCCAGCAGATTCTGCAACACTTTGTGGAACAGCGTCAGTGAGATCACGCCCGGGATCAGATCTTCAACCAGCTTCGGCATCTCTTTATTAATGCGCTCCAGCAGTTGCTGTGTCTCCTGGCGGCTGAACAACTCTTCCGTATTCAGCGAGATCACGTGGTTAAGATGCGTTGCGATAACGGAACCCGGATCGACCACGGTATACCCCTGAATCTGCGCCTGCTCGCGGAAGACTTCGTCGATCCAGCACGCTGGCAGACCAAACGCCGGATCTTCGCACGGCGTACCCGGCAATTCCCCTTCGGCGTAGCCAGGGTTAATCGCCATCCAGCGTTCCGGTTCGATCTCGCCGCGGCCAATCTCAACGCCTTTCAGCAGAATACGGTACTCGCCTGGCGCCAGATCGAGGTTGTCGCGAATATGGATCGGCGGCGGCAGGAAGCCCATATCCTGGGCAAATTTCTTACGGATACCGCGCACGCGGATCAGCAACTGACCATCCTGCGCGCTGTCCACCAGTGGGATCAGGCGATAGCCGACTTCCAGCCCCAGCACATCTTCCATTTCCACATCGGCCCATGAGGCTTCTGCAGAGGCCTGATCGTTGGCAGCCTGCGCGGCTTTATCATTATCTTCACGCGTGACGTTACGGGCAGGTGCTTGCATCTGACGACCGCGCATCCACCATGCCAGCCCCAGCAGAACGGCGGTAAACAGCAGGAAGACAACGTTCGGCATCCCCGGGATAAGCCCCAGCAGACCAATCACCCCAGCGGAAAGCAGCATCACTTTCGGGTTGTTCAACAACTGTCCGACCATCTGCTCGCCGATATCCTGCTCGTTGGACACGCGGGTAACAATAACGCCTGCGGCGGTAGAGATAATCAGCGCCGGGATCTGGGCAACAAGGCCGTCACCGATAGTCAACAGAGTGTAGGTTTCACCGGCTTCGCCGACGCTCAGCCCATGCTGAAGCACACCGATGGTCAGCCCGCCGATGACGTTAATCGCCATAATCAGCAGCCCGGCGATGGCATCCCCGCGCACGAATTTACTGGCACCGTCCATTGAACCGTAGAAATCGGACTCCTGCGTCACTTCATTACGACGGCGTTTCGCTTCGGCTTCACCAATCAGCCCGGCGTTAAGATCGGCATCAATCGCCATCTGTTTGCCCGGCATGCCATCCAGCACAAAGCGCGCGCCCACTTCGGCGATACGCCCGGCACCTTTGGTGATCACCATAAAGTTAATGATGATCAGAATGGCGAAGACCACGATACCGATGGCAAAGTTACCGCCCACCAGGAAGTGGCCGAACGCTTCCACCACGCGTCCGGCAGCGGCCGCGCCGGTGTGTCCTTCCATCAAAATGATACGCGTAGAGGCGATGTTCAGCGCCAGGCGTAGCAGAGTGGAGAACAGCAACACGGTAGGAAACGCAGAAAATTCGAGGGTTTTCTGCGTAAACATCGCCACCAACAAAATCATCAGTGACAGCACGATATTGAAGGTAAACAGCGTATCCAGCAGGAATGCCGGCAGCGGCAGTACCATCATCGCCAGAATCAGCATGATCAGTACCGGACCAGCCAGAATTTGCCACTGTGTCTCTTTAAATGCGGGTAAACGTAATTTACTGGCGATACTGGCCATTAGTTTCTCTCATTTGCAAAATCCATCGACTCAGGAACCGGAAGATCCCTGGGCTGTACAGGCGGAACTCCGCCAGAGGTGCGCCACCGCCGCAGGCCGTAGACCCAGGCGAGAACTTCTGCGACAGCGCTATAAAGCTCGCCGGGGATCTGTTCGCCAATCTCACAGTGGCTATACAGGGCGCGGGCAAGCGGCGGCGCTTCAAGCATCGGAATGCGATGTGCAGCGCCCAGTTCACGAATTTTTAGTGCAACTTCGCCCGCGCCTTTCGCCAGTACCGTTGGCGCACTCATCCCGCCTTCTTTGTAAGAGAGCGCGACGGAGTAGTGCGTCGGGTTGTTAACGATGACATCGGCTTTCGGTACGTCCGTCATCATGCGATTACGGGCGGCTGCGCGTTGCATCTGCTTAATGCGCCCCTTAACGTGCGGGTCGCCTTCCTGCTGTTTGAACTCGTCGCGGATCTCCTGACGGCTCATACGCAGTTTTTTCAGGTTGCTGGTGATCTGGTAAAACACGTCGTAACCCATTACCGGCAGCAGGAAGAAAATCACCATCAGCAGGCAGTCAAAAATCATGCCGATGGCGCCGCTCACTGCGGTCGGGAATGAGGCGTTAACCAGTTGAATAAAGTGCGGTCGGTTGTTGTAGACGTACAACGCAAACCCGCAACCGGCCAGCGCAACTTTCAGGCAACCTTTCAACATCTCTGACAGCACCTGCGCCGAGAACATGCGTTGCAGCCCTTTCATCGGCGACATGCGCGCCAGGTCCACTTTCAGCGACTTGCCGCTGAAGTTCACGCCGCCCAGCAGCATGGGAGAGAGCAGCCCGGTGATGAATAACCCCAGCAAAATTGGCAGCAGCCCGCTGGCCATCATCGAGAACAGGTAACTGGCCTGCTGAAGCATGGAACGGGGATCCGTCACCGGTAGCCTGTTCAGCATCAGTCCGCTATGCAGGATCTGCATCAGGTTATGGGCAAAATGTTGCCCCCCGGATAACAACAGCGCCCACCCGGCCAGCAACATCAGCAGCGAACTCAGCTCTTTCGAACGCGGAATTTGCCCCTCTTCACGCGCTTTTTGTCGTCGGTGGGGTGTGGGTTCTTCGGTTTTTTCTACATCACTTTCTTCGGACATATTCTCTGCCGCTGGCCTCCCGTTAGTGCCTCATCCCGGTGGGTGAGGCGGTCATCAGAAACCCAGGCTATCGAGCAGATCATCGACCTGATCCTGGCTGGCGACGACGCCGGTTTTGTTCTGGTCGATTTGCGGGCCGTTCATCAGCGTCGTATCAACCTCTTTCAGACCGCTGACGTCCTCCGGCAGGTACTCCAGCAGCACCAGAATCAGCTCTTTTTCGACGCTTTCGATAAGCGACATCATGCCGCGAATTACCTGGCCGGTAAGATCCTGGAAATCCTGCGCCATCATGATTTCCATCAGTTGGTTGTTGGTATTGCGTGCAAGGTCCGGCGTTCTGGCGAGGAAGCTGCGGGTGTCCGCCACCAGTTCGCGTGCATCGGCTAACTCTACCGGCGCGGCAAACCAGCCGTCCCAGCGAGCAGTCAGTTGCTCCGCGCGTTCGCCCAGTTCGTCCTGTAAAGGACGTGCCTGTTCGACGCTGGTCAGTACGCGCTCGGCGGCCTCGGCGGTTTTACCGACGACATAGTCCAGACGTTCGCGTGCATCCGGGATAGCTTCTGCCGCTTCGGCAATGGTGCGATCCAGCCCGAGGTCAACCAGGCTGTCGCGTAACAAACGGGCCAGGTGGCCAACGCGCGAAAAGAGATTTTTAAAATCGTCTGTCGATTGTGTTTGTGCCATCTTGTCCATCGATTACCACCCAAGCTTTTCAAAAATTTTGTTGAGCTTCTCTTCCAGCGTCGCCGCCGTGAAAGGTTTCACGACATAACCGCTGGCGCCCGCCTGGGCGGCGGCAATAATGTTTTCTTTCTTGGCTTCAGCGGTGACCATCAACACGGGCATTTTGCTGAAAGCGGCATCGTTACGAATTTCCGTCAGCAGCTGTAAGCCATCCATGTTGGGCATATTCCAGTCGCTGATGACGAAATCGAAGGTGGCGGCGCGCAGTTTGTTCAGTGCATCCAGGCCATCTTCTGCCTCTTCGACATTATTGAACCCTAAATCTTTCAACAGGTTGCGAACAATACGGCGCATCGTGGAGAAATCATCGACCACTAAAAAGCGCAAGTTGGTATCTGCCATAATTTTTTATTTCCAGGTTAAGTCATTGAACGGTGAGAGAAACCAGGGCTCAGACTCTGCGAGCCCGGGAGACAGCATGGTTGAGAAGTTGCTGGCTAATCTGGTCGAGGTCGGCGATATCGCAGGCGCCGCCGAGGGCAATCGCTTCTCGCGGCATGCCGAATACCACGCAGGTTCGCTCGCTCTGCGCGACGGTCCACGCGCCCGTCTGGCGCATCGCCAGTAACCCTGCGGCGCCATCGTGGCCCATTCCGGTGAGGATGGCGCCAAGGGCATTTTTACCGGCGCAGCGTGCAACAGAGTGGAACAACGCATCCACCGACGGACGGTGGCGGTTAATGGGCAGACCGTTGTTCAGCGCAATCTGGTAGTTTGCACCGCTGCGCTTCAGCTCCATGTGAAACCCGCCCGGCGCAATGTACGCATGACCAGGCTGCACGCGCTCGCCCTCGGTCGCTTCACTCACGGAAATCTGGCACAAGTTATTCAGGCGGTCGGCAAATGAGCGGGTAAATCCTGGCGGCATGTGTTGGGCGATAACGATGCCCGGGCAACCCTGCGGCATCGACATCAGGATCTGGCGCAGCGCTTCGGTGCCACCGGTTGATGAGCCAATCGCTATGATCTTATCGCTGCCTGCGCGTGGTGCCTGAATCACTCGCGGTGCGGTCGGTTGTCCTTCGCGGCGACGAACCTGCGCTTTGGCCGCCATACGAATTTTGTCGGCAATCATCTCGCTGTATTGCCCCATACCGTCATGCAGCCCCATCGACGGCTTGGTAATAAAATCTACCGCCCCCAGTTCCAGCGCGTTCAGCGTAATATCGGAGCCTTTGCTGGTTAATGACGAGAGCATCACCACCGGCATCGGACGCAGGCGCATCAGACGATCGAGAAACTCCAGCCCGTCCATGCGCGGCATTTCGACATCCAGCGTCAGTACATCCGGGTTGTGTTGCTTGATCAGATCGCGGGCGATAATCGGATCCGGCGCCGCCGCGACCATCTCCATATCCGGTTGCTCATTGACCATCTGCGTCAGTATCCTGCGCATCAGAGACGAATCATCAATGCACAACACCTTAATCTTGTTCATAATTTTTACTCTGCGATGCGGTAGACGGATTGCCCAAGCAGACGGAATGGGCTGTTAGCGCTGTTAAAATGTTCCGAGTGCCCCAGAAACAACAAGCCATCGGGTTTGAGCATTTTTGCGAAGCGCATGACCAGTTTTTCCTGCGTTTTATGATCGAAATAAATCATCACGTTACGGCAGAAAATGGCGTCAAAATTGCCCTGGATGTTCCACTGCGGATCGATCAGGTTCAGTTGGCGGAACTGAACGGCATGGCGTAATTCATCTTTGATTTTCACCAGCTCTTTCTGCGCGCCGGTACCACGCAGGAACCAGGTTTTCTTCTGCTGTTCGCTCAGGCTGTCGATATCCGCCAGGCGATAAACGCCCTGACCGGCCTTTTCCAGCACATCGGTATCAATGTCGGTTGCCAGTACGCGCGGGCCGGTAATGCTGCGGCCCAGCGTCTCTTCCAGCGTCATGGCGATGGACCACGGTTCTTCACCGGTCGAGGCGCCCGCACACCACACGTTGTACATACCGCCTCTGGCCTGCGCATGGCGCGCCAGGATCGGAAAGTGGTACGCCTCGCGAAAAAAAGAGGTCAGATTGGTGGTTAATGCATTAATAAAGACTTGCCATTCATCGCTCTCCGGATTGGCGACCAGCAAATTGATGTAATCGGTAAATCCCTTCAGTTCCAGCACGCGAATGCGTCGCGACAGGCGGTTATAAACCATGTCGCGTTTTTGTGGAGTAAGAACAATGCCTGCACGTTGATAAATCAGCGCGCTAATTCTTTCTATTTCATTGTGCGTAAGTTGTTTCTGACCAGACTGATTGGCTTCGGTTGCGGGGTTCATAATGTTCCAGTTATTTATCATAATAAGCGGTAGTACCCCTGCCGGGTTTTCAGCGATGCTCAGGTACGCAGCAAAATAATCAGTTATTAATAAGATGAAACGGAATAGTTAATTCATTTCGTGGTTATTAAGATAATGGCCGGTATTAAACCGGCATGTTCATTATTTCCTGATAGGCATTAACAAGTTTATTTCTTGCCTGCACACCAATATTTAATGCCAGAGAAGATTCCTGCATGGAAACCATTACGTCGTTCAAACCAATGCCTTCGACGCCTGACAGATAGCCTTCCGCCTGGGTTTTGGCATGGTTTTGCATTTGGCTAATTGAATTTACGCTGTTAAATAAAATATCTGAGAAGGATGGATTATTCTCAGTGGTTTTAGCAGAAGCAAATGGATTCAGCGAAGACGCGCCGGTAATTTGACGAGTTTGGCTCTGCATCTGCTCCAGTATGCTGCTGCTCATATTTATTGACATAACAAACACCTTTCTATTAATTGCGGCAATCCTAACATGTGGTCAGACAACAACATAATGTGAAAAGCTGACACAAGTTTCAGCTTATCAGCACTTAAGAAACATCGCATTTTGTAGATAATACGCAACCAGGAAATATCCTGCGAAATATCGATTTACTACTTTATTACATACGCGAAACGCTGAGCCGCTATAGGGTTTCATTTATATAGCCTCCTTTCACTGTCACAGGAAATTGGCATGCTTGCCACGAACAACGGTAATAAAAAGAAAGGCATCGATGATATTAAAACGATGCTTGAAAATATCTGGCGCAATCCCAGAATCATTTTTTTCATCGCTGCTGCGGCGGCTATTTCTGTTGTGATTGCATTGATGTTCTGGGCAAAAGAGCCGGACTTCCGCATCTTATACAACAACATCAGCGAGCAGGACGGCGGCGAGATCGTCACCCAGCTGACGCAGATGCAGATACCTTATCGTTTTGCCGAGCATGACGGTTCTATTCAGATCCCGGCGGACAAAGTCTATGAGGTGCGCCTGAAGCTGGCGCAGCAGGGGCTGCCGAAAGGCGGTTCTGTCGGCTTTGAACTGCTGGATCAGGAAAAGTTTGGTATCAGCCAGTTTAACGAACAGGTTAACTTCCAGCGCGCGCTGGAAGGCGAACTGTCACGCACTATCGAGACGTTAGGTCCGGTGCGTACCGCGCGCGTTCATCTGGCCATGCCGAAGCCATCGCTGTTTGTGCACGATAAAAAACAGCCGTCTGCTTCCGTAACGTTGAATCTGCTCAATGGCCGTAAGCTGGATGCCGGGCAGGTCAGCGCGATCACCTTCATGATCTCCAGCGCAGTGCCGGGGCTGAGCGCCGATCGCGTTACTATCGTCGATCAAAGCGGACATCTGATGACGCAGAGTGGCGAGCAGGCCACGCAAACCACGCAGTTGAAATATACCCGTAAAGTGGAATCCGAATATGAGCACCGTATTCAGGCGATCCTTGCGCCGATCGTCGGCGCGCAGAATGTCAGAACGCAGGTCACGGCGCAGATCGATTTTACTCAGCATGAGCAAACTGCCGAGCAGTACCAGCCCAACAGTCGGCCTGAAAACATGGCCATCCGCAGCCGTCAGAGCAGCAATGCGGAGCAGGGCGGTAAAAACAGCGTCGGCGGCGTTCCGGGGGCGTTAAGCAACGAGCCGCCTGCGGCGGTTACCGCGCCGATCGACCAGCCAGCCAATGGCCAGGGCGGGACAACGACCACCACGCCTTACAACAAGCAGAACGATGAAACCACCAACTACGAGCTGGATAAAACGCTGACGCACATCAAGCGTAATACCGGCACGGTGCAGCGCCTCTCTGTCGCGGTGGTGGTGAATTACGTGGCGGATGGCAACGGTAAAACCATCGCGTTGACCAAAGCGCAGCTTGATCAGGTGAATGGTCTGGTCAAAGAGGTGATGGGTTACTCCGACAAACGTGGCGATACCCTCAACGTCGTCAATACCCCGTTCACCGATGCAGATACGGAAGCTCCCGTACCGCTGTGGAAACAACCTGACTTCATTAAGTTGCTGCTCTCCGGCGCGCGTTACCTCTTTGTGGCGCTGATTGCCTGGATCCTGTGGCGTAAAGCGGTTCAGCCGTTCTGGATCAAGCATCAGGAGCTGCTGCTGCATCGTCTGGAGCTGGAAAAAGAAGCTCGTCAGGCGGAGATGGAAGCACAGCAACGTCAGAAACAGCACCACGAGACTGCAAAAGCACAGCAGCGCATGGAGACCGAACAGGAAACCCAGCACCTGCGCAAGATTGCCGAGCAGGAGCCGCAGATTATCGCGCTGGTTATTCGCCAGTGGCTGAATAAGGAAAAGAAATCATCATGAATGCCGCCGAGAAAAGCGCTGTCCTCATGCTAACGCTCGGTGACGAGCGGGCTGCGGAAGTCTTTAAGCACCTTAACACCCACGAAGTGACGATGATCAGTAGCGCCATGGTCTCCATGGGCAGCTTCACCCATGAACAGCTTTCGTCCGTGGTCCGCGATTTCCGTCGCGACTCCGGCGAGTATGCTGCGCTGGATGTCAACACCAATGAATACCTGCGTAGCGTGCTGGTGAAAGCGTTGGGCGAGGAGCGTGCCAACGCGCTGCTGGAAGATCTGCTCGACTCGTCAGATGGCAGCAACGGGATTGAGACGCTCAACTTTATGGAACCGCAGATGGTCTTCGATCTCATCCGTGATGAGCATCCGCAGATCATCGCCACCATCCTTGTTCACCTGAAACGCGGCCAGGCTGCCGATGTGCTGGCGAACTTCGATGAGCGTGAACGTAACGACATTATGCTGCGTATCGCCACGTTTGGCGGCGTACAGCCGGTTGCGTTGCAGGAACTGACCGAAGTGCTCAACTCGCTGCTGCACGGTCAGCATATCAAGCGCAACAAGATGGGTGGCGTTCGTCCTGCTGCGGAGATCCTCAACCTGATGAAATCGCACCAGGAAGATGCGGCCATTGCCGCCGTGCGCGAATTCGACCAGGAGCTGGCGCAGAAAATCATCGACGAAATGTTCCTGTTCGAAAACCTCGTCGAGATGGAAGACCGCAGTATTCAGCGCATCTTGCAGGATATCGACGGTGAATCGCTGATTGTGGCGCTGAAAGGCGTTGACGACGTACTGCGCGACAAGTTCTTCCGCAATATGTCGAAACGTCAGGCCGATATCATGCGCGACGATCTGGCTTCCCGCGGGCCGGTGCGTATGTCGCAGGTCGAAACGGAACAGAAAAACATTCTGCTGGTGGTGCGTCGTCTTGCCGAGAGCGGCGAAATCGTGATCGGTGGAGGCGACGATGCCTATGTCTAATACGCAATGGCTGGCGTGGAAACCGGAAAACCTCCTGCACGATGAGAGCAGCGCAGAGCCTGAATTCCGTCCGACGAGCGCCACAACCGATCCGGCAACAGAAGCCGCCATGCAGGTTGAGTTGTCCCGTCTTCGCCAGCAGGCCGAGAAGAAAGGTTATGCCCAGGGCCAGACGCGCGGTATCGAAGAGGGCAAAGCGCAGGGTTATGACGAAGGGTTCCAGCAAGGTCTGCAAGAGGGTATTGCGCAGGGGCTGATCGAACAGCAACAGCGTCAGCAGGAACAGTTAGCACAGCTTGTGCAACTGATTGATAATTTTAACATTACCCTCGATAGCCTCGACAGCGTAATGACCTCGCGACTGGTGCAGGTGGCTTTAATGGCGACGCGCAGCATGCTGGGTGAAAGCGCGCTCACGGCGAATGCGCACCAGTGTCTGATGACGCGTATTCAGCAACTGCTGAATGAAGAGAGCTTAAAGCAGGGCAGTGTGCAACTGTGGGTCAGCGATAAAGAACCGGAAAGCGTGTTACAGCAACTGAAAGCCATTGTTGAGCCGCGCGGCTGGGAACTCTGTCCCGATACACAGATGCTGCCTGGCGGCTGCCGGATCTCAACCGACAGCGGCGATCTCGATGCCAGCGTGGAAACCCGCTGGAATACGCTCTGTACCCTGAGCCGCGAGGAGTTTTCCTTATGACGGCGCGGCTGAAAACATGGCTGGATGGTATCGCGCGCGCTGAACAGCGAATGTCAGCGCTACCGCCGTACCGCCAGTATGGCCGCCTGACGCGGGCTACCGGGCTGGTGATGGAAGCGGTTGGCTTAAAGCTGCCCATCGGTACGTTGTGCATTGTCGAACGTGACAGCGAAGAGGGCGTGCAGCGCGTCGAGAGTGAAGTGGTCGGTTTTAGCGGCAACGTGCTCTATCTGATGCCGCTGGAAAACGTGGAAGGTGTACTGCCGGGCGCGCGCGTCTATGCGCACGGCGGCGATACCAAAGGCAAGCTTTTACCGCTGGGGCCGGAGCTGCTCGGCCGCGTGCTGGATGCCAGTGCCCGTCCGCTGGATGGCCTTCCTGCGCCCGGCTCTTCCGAAAGAGGCCCGCTGTTTACCGCGCCGTTTAACCCGTTGCAACGCGATCCGATAAAAACCGTGCTGGATGTCGGCGTGCGGGCGATTAACGGCCTGCTGACTGTCGGTCGCGGCCAGCGTATGGGGCTGTTTGCCGGTTCCGGGGTAGGGAAGAGCGTGCTGCTCGGCATGATGGCGCGCTTTACCAAAGCGGATGTCATCGTGGTCGGGCTGATTGGCGAGCGTGGCCGCGAAGTTAAAGACTTCATCGAAAATATCCTCGGCAAAGAGGGGCTTAAACGCTCGGTCGTTATTGCTGCGCCAGCAGATGTATCGCCAATCCTGCGTATGCAGGGCGCGGTGTACGCCACGCGCATTGCGGAGGATTTTCGCGATCGCGGGCTGGATGTGCTGCTGATTATGGATTCACTCACCCGCTACGCGATGGCGCAGCGTGAGATTGCCCTCGCCATTGGTGAACCACCTGCCACCAAAGGCTATCCGCCTTCTGTGTTTGCGAAATTACCGGCGCTGGTGGAACGTGCCGGGAACGGCACGCAGGGCGGCGGTTCGATCACGGCGTTCTATACCGTGTTAACCGAAGGCGACGATCAACAGGATCCGATTGCCGACTCTGCCCGTGCGATCCTCGATGGCCACGTGGTGCTGTCGCGCCGTCTGGCGGAATCGGGACACTATCCGGCGATTGATATTGAAGCCTCCATTAGCCGTGCGATGACCGAATTGATTGAACCGGGACACTATAAAAAAGTGCAACGTTTCAAACAGATGCTCTCTGCTTATCAGCGCAACCGCGATCTGATTAGCGTGGGCGCTTATGCCGCAGGCAGCGATCCGCTGCTGGATCAGGCGATTGTGCAGTACCCCAAAATGCAGGATTTCCTCTGCCAGGGGATACATGAGTCCAGCGAATATGAGGCGTCATATAACGCGCTCTCTACGCTCTTTCCGGAATAAGGCAGGAACGAATGGCAAAACCGGGTCCGATGGATCACCTTCGTGAGTTAGCAGAAAAAAAGCTCAATAACACGGCAATCAGGCTGGGCAGCGCGCAGCAGAGTTATGTACAGGAAACTTCTCGCCTGGAGCAGCTTCACACCTACGCGCACGAATACCGTCAGCAGTTGCAGGATTCGATTCGCACCAGCAGTGTTTCGATTCTCAGCTTGCAGACGCAGCAGAATTTTCTCGCTTCGCTGGATGGCGTTGTGGCGCAGCAGGTGAGACGCGTTTCCGTCAGCCAGCACAAGGTTGACAGTGAGAAAGATGCCTGGAAACAGGATAAGCGGCGTTTGAATGCGTTCCAGACACTGAAAGATCGTGCCGACGAGCAGCAATTATTAAAAGAGAACCGGCTGGAGCAAAAAATGATGGATGAATTTGCTCGCCGGGCAGCCAGCCAGAGGCAGTTATAAGATGATTATTCAACAACCTGTGACCTCCACCAGCGGGAATAATGGACAACAAACGGCGTCGATTTCTGCCCCGCAGGATGATCGCTTCTCGACGGAGCTGAAAAAGAAGCTCTCCGCTGATAAACCGCAACAGAGAGATGAAAAAGATCCCCTGCCGCAAGGGATCAAAAAGAAGCCCGCGACAAAAGAGTTACAGCTGGCGGATTTGCAGGGCGACGCCGCGCAACTGAATCCGTTACCGGCTGCGATCGCGCCGGATAACACGTTGCCGTTACCGCCAGTGGTGCCGGTGACGCTGCCGCAGGAACTGTTGCCTCAGGAGCCTGCCCTGCAAGCAGGCCAGCAAGAGATTTCAGCCGTGCAGGATCCTGCAGCACTGGTCGCCGCAGCACCGGGCAGTGAGCTGAGCGGTGAGATGTCGGCGGATATCCCACAAAGCAGTGCCACGTTGCTGAGCGACGCACTGCCGAAACTTCCACCGCAGGAGAGCGGCATGTCGCCGCTGGCGACGACGCTGCACATTGCCAAACCGGCAGCCGCAAAAACGGCTGAGGTGCCGGTTGAGAAACTGGTAACGGCGGAGAGCGCAGAGGCGGCGAAAACCGCTGAGGCCGCCGCACAGCCGGTTGTCACCAGCGAAAATGTCGCCGCGAAACCGCACTCTGCCTTAACGGCGGAGCCGATTCAGTACGCGCATCCCGCCCACATCAGTACGCCTGTCAGCCAACCGGTGACGGCGATGCCGGGCGACAAAGTGGTTACCGGCGCGCTGCAAGCTGAAGTGGGAACGCCCGCCTGGCAGCAATCGCTGGGCCAGCAGATTGCGGTGTTCACCCGTGATGGCGTTCATCATGCGGAGCTGCGTCTGCATCCTGAGGATCTGGGATCGTTGCAGATTAGCCTGCGTTTAAATAACGATCAGGCGCAACTGCACTTTGTTACCGGCGATCATCAGGTACGTGCCGCGCTGGAGTCCGCGATGCCGCATCTGCGCACGCAACTGCAGGAATCCGGCATCCAGCTTGGGCAGAGCAGCGTTGGCGCCGAAAGTTTCTCCTCGACCGGCGATGCGCCATCGGGTGAGCATTCCGGGCAAGGAAAGTCTGAGAAAGAGTCGTCCGAAATGGCCATTTCCGCGCCGGAAGAGCGCATTTCAACACCGCGTACGCTGATATATTCCAGCGGAATCAATACTTTTGCCTGATATTATTGCCTTAAATAGTAAGTTACTGGCAATAATTTCAGCTTATCAATGAATTGTACTTGGTGGGTGCTGTATTACTATATTCGCATCCCATCAAGTCCGGCAAATTGCTGAATCTTGATTTATTTTTTACAGAGCTAATCATTAAATGTCGAAAAAGAAATTATCTGCTAACAGCGGGAAGCGTTCTCTGCTGCTGACTCTGCTCACCTTATTAATTGCCGTTGGTATCTGTGCGGTTGCGACATATTCTTATATTGAAATTAAAAAGCTGAATTTACAGATCGCCAATATGAAAGGCCCAAATGAATCTGCGGCACACGAAGAGAATATTGTTCCGGTGTATGAAGATCTCGAAGCTTTTACCGTCAGCCTGAAACCAGATAGCCATGGCGACGATCGTGTTCTGTATATTGGTTTGACCTTGCGCTTGCAGGACGATAAATCGAAAGCCATTCTCGTTGAAAACCTTCCGGATGTACGTAGTCGTTTGCTGGTGCTTTTTTCTCAACAGTCAGCCGAAGATCTTATCAGCGATGACGCAAAGAAAAAACTTTCTGAAAAAATAATGGCTGTGGTGAGTGAACCACTGTCAGGAAAAAAACGCGTGATGGTAAAAAGCGTATTGTTTAATGCATTTATCTTACGGTAGTGATTATGTCTGATAGCCTTTTATCTCAGGATGAAATTGATAACCTGCTGAATGGTGGCCCTAATGCTGGCAACAGTAGCATCGAGGCTATGTCATCATTAACCGCAGCCGATAATATTAAACCTTATGATCCTAATACGCAGCGCCGTGTTATTCGTGAACGTCTGCACTCATTAGAGATTATTAACGAACGATTTGCCCGCCAGTTTCGTATCGGGTTATTTAACATCCTCCGTCGTGGCCCGGATGTCACCGTCGGTAATATCAAGATTCAGCCTTACCATGAGTTTGCACGTAATTTGCCGGTAATGACCAACCTGAATCTGATGAACATGCATCCGCTGCGCGGTACGGCACTGTTTGTCTTCTCGCCGAACCTCGTGTTCATGGCGGTGGATAACCTGTTTGGCGGCGATGGCCGTTTCCCGACTAAAGCCGATGGTCGCGAATTTACGCCGACGGAACAGCGCATTATCCAGCGCATGCTGGCGATGGCTCAGGAAGCGTACGATTACGCCTGGCGTTCGATTTACAAAATCAAAACGGAATATGTGCGTTCGGAATTGCAGGTGAAGTTTACCAATATTACCTCTTCACCGAATGATATTGTGGTTACCACACCTTTTCATGTTGATATTGGTTCGCACAGTGGTGAATTACAAATTTGTATGCCGTTCAGCATTATTGAGCCGCTGCGCGAATTATTAACCAATCCGCCGCTGGAAAATTCACAGCAGGAAAATAATCAGTGGCGCAGTTCACTGGCAACGCAGGTTCGGGATACCGAACTGGAACTGGTGGTGAAATTCGCCGAAATTTCGACTCGTCTTTCCAGAATTATGAGTCTGAAACCACAAGATATTATTCCTCTGGATAAACCAGAAGATGTCGGTGGTTTTGTTAATGATGTGCCTGTTATGTCAGGTAAATATGGCTTTGCCAATAATCAATATGCCATCCGGGTCGAATCTCTGATGGATTCAACATTATCAGCGTTTAAGAAGGAGTGATCGTCACATGAGCGATATTGAACAATCTGCTGGTGCAAAAAAATCATCACTTGACGATCTTTGGGGCGACGCGATGAGTGAACAGTTGACCGCAGAAAACGGTACGGCCATGCAATCTGCAGAAAAAGAAGATGTTGTGGTGAATTTTACTGACGATTTAAATCTGGTGCTTGATATCCCGGTGAAAATGACCGTGGAACTCGGGCGCACGAAAATGACAATTAAAGAGCTGTTAAGACTTAGCCCAGGTTCCATTGTTTCTCTGGAAGGCCTGGCGGGTGAGCCGCTCGATATTTTGATTAATGGTTATTTAATTGCTCAGGGCGAGGTGGTTGTCGTTTCCGATAAATTCGGGATTCGTATTACCGACATTATTACCCCTTCTGAGCGCATGCATCGGCTGAGCAGATAATGAATACCGGGACGCTGAATACTGTTGCGCCGCATACCACAGAAGCGGCGACCTTCCCGATTTCCATGGGAAATATCGTTGGCTCACTGGCGCTGGTGCTGGTGATGATTGTGGCGGTTGCGTGGATCCTCCGTCGCACTGGCGTGGTTTCTCGCGTCGCTAAAGGCCATAACCTGCTGGCAGTGAAACACAGCCAGAGTATCGGTTCGCGTGAGCGGCTGGTGGTGGTTGAGGTTGATGATAAATGGCTGTTGTTGGGGGTGACGCAACAAAGCATTACGCCTCTGATGACGATGGAAAAGCAGGAGAGCAGCACGGCCATGCCGGTGGTTTCTGATTTTCAGGCTTCTTTGCTCCGGTGTTTTAAACAGCGCGCCGCCAGGAGCCAGTCATGAAAAACGTCTCTCGTCTGACATCCAGAATGATTGGCCTCGGTGCCGTGCTGGCAGGGATCCTGCTGCCAGCGCACTTCGCCTGGGCGGCAAATAACGACATCATGCTTACCCATTCCGCGAATGGCGAAAGCTGGTCTCTGCCGGTGCAAACGCTGGTGTTAATGACCTCGCTGACGTTTTTACCTGCGGTGTTGCTGATGATGACCGGGTTCACCCGCATCGTGATTGTGCTCGGTCTGCTGCGCAACGCACTCGGCACTGCCAGTACGCCGCCTAACCAGGTGCTGCTGGGGCTGGCGCTGTTCCTGACTTTTTTCGTGATGTCGCCGGTTGCTAACCGCATCTATGACGAAGCCTGGTTGCCGCTGTCGCAGGACAAAATTTCCATGGAAGTGGCATTGCAGAAAGGGTCGCAGCCGCTGCGCGCCTTTATGCTCAAACAGACCCGTGAAACGGATTTAGCACTCTTTTCCCGTATTGCGAAAGCCGCTGAATTTAATACGCCAGAGGATGTTCCGATGAGCATTCTGGTGCCCGCGTTCGTGACCAGCGAACTGAAAACTGGCTTCCAGATTGGTTTCACAATGTTCATCCCGTTCCTGATTATCGATCTGGTGGTAGCAAGTATTTTGATGGCGCTGGGAATGATGATGGTTCCCCCGGCGACAATTTCTCTGCCGTTCAAGCTGATGTTGTTTGTGCTGGTGGATGGGTGGCAACTGATTATCGGTTCGCTGGCAGACAGTTTTTTCCGCTAAGTGAGAGAAGAGAATGACTCCGGAAAGTGTAATGTCGTTGGCGTTTCAGGCCACCAAAGTTGGGCTGCTGGTTGCTGCGCCTTTATTGTTAGCCGCACTGGCTGCGGGTCTGATTGTCAGTATTTTGCAGGCGTCGACACAGATCAACGAAATGACCCTGTCGTTTATTCCCAAGATCCTGACGATTATTGTGGTGCTGATTGCCTGTGGGCCGTGGATGCTGGCGACGCTGGTGGATTATATGCACGGTTTGTTTAGCTCGCTTGCCAGCCTTCGTTAACAATGCTTACGCTCTCTCTGGCCAGCCTGTATCCGTATGTAAATCATTACTTTTGGCCGTGCCTGCGCATTCTCGCGCTCCTGGGCACCGCGCCGATTTTCAGTGAAAAACAGATCAATGCGCGCATCAAAATTGCGCTGGCGCTGGTTTCAACCTTCTTAATTGCGCCGCAGTTACCCGATACAGGCATTGCGATTGCCTCGCTGGATGGCCTGATGGCTGGTTGCCAGCAACTGATCATCGGCATCGCGATTGGCTTCTCCGTACAGTTGATTTTTGTCGCGGTACGTCACGCCGGTGAGTTGGTCGGTATGCAAATGGGGCTGTCGATGGCGATGGTCTACGACCCGAGCGGCGGTACCAATATGCCGGTGGTGGCCCGCCTGCTGAACCTGTGCGTGACGCTGCTGTTCCTCGTTTTCAATGGTCACCTCTATCTGCTGGAAGTGGTGGCGAGCAGCTTCAATGCGTTCCCGGTCAGTGCCGCGCCGATGGGCGCTAAGGGAATGATGGAGATCGTCCGCGAGGGTCGCATGATCTTTCAGTACGGTTTTATGCTCGGTCTGCCGGTCATTACTTTGCTGCTGTGCCTCAACCTCACGCTGGGGTTGCTGAACCGTCTGACACCGCAACTTTCTATTTTTATCGTCGGTTTTCCCGTCTCGCTGACTGTCGGCATGGTCGCCATGTCGCTGGTGATGTACACGCTTGCCCCCTTTTTTGAAAACATGATGGCGGGCATTTTCGACACTCTTTTCATCATTCTGAAAGGGTTCGGTTAACACACGCAGGAACAATGAGCCCTGCGTTTTTTTGACAACCTGCGTTCACATGAGGTGACGTAAAAACAGGCCCGGGAGCTATGAACGGAAAATTATCATTAGCAGCTGCACATGTGTTGGTTCACAGTGGGGATATTTTTGCTGCATCAGGTCTTATCAAGTTAATTAAACTCTATCGACCCAGTTTGAAGGTCTACCATATTCGCCGCGCGGAGGAGATGCGTCAGGTGAAAAATAACAGACTACGGCTGGTGGTAGGGATTGCGACAGATGCAACCAACGTCGGGGATATGTCGCATCTGTTTGATAATATGCGCAAGGAAAATGCAAATTTACCCTGTGTGTTATTAGGGGATAGCGGTAATTCACTCTTGTCCGCATTATTTCCGGAGATTCCGGTAATGGGACTGAATGCATCAATGACGGAAATCTTTGAGTTTCTGGCAAGCCACCTGGCGAGAAAAAACAGGCTTCCTCAACGCAGAACCACTACTACGCCGCTGCTTACGCTGCGTCAGCGCGAAGTGCTTCGTATGCTGGCCTGTGGCGCGAGCGCGCAGCAGGTTTCTGACTCTCTGGGGATCAGCCTGAAAACGGCTTATGTTCACCGACGTGATATTCTGATGCGCCTGAATATTTGTCCTACCTATTATCGCGGTATGTTTACCGAATAACGATAAAACGCGACGGCCTCGCATTTTCAGGATTTTCCTGAATATGCGAGGCCGCCGAAAACGTTTCAAGCACGGTATTAATATTTATCCCGACAAACTCACGCAGAAGCTGACTGATTTAATCTGTCGCTTTTTTTCATGGCCCGCGATGGCGGAACACATAAGCTACAGGTAAAACCGTTAAACATATGTTCTGGCGTGGTGATAAATTTCCCTTTGCATTCGCTGCATTCGGTCTGTTTTATCATGCCGTTATCAATAAACCGTAAGAGTGTCCACGCCCGCGTGAGATCCAGTACCGGCTTTTCCTCTGCATCCGCTAAACCTTGCGCCAGATAAATACGGTATGCTTTCAGCATCAGTTCTACCGGGCGACCAGATACAGATTTTTTGATGAAACAATAAATATTATAAAAAATAGAAGAATGAATATTCTGTTCCCAGGCCATATACCAGTCCGCAGAGAACGGCAACATACCTTTTGAGGGTGAACAGCCTTTCAGTTCTTTATAAAGTTTCAACAGCTTGCGACGACTGAGGCCAGTTTCGCTCTCCAGAACCTGCATTCTGGCGCCAAAAGTAATTAACTCAATGGCGATTTGCGCGTCCCTGATTTCAGACATAATGCTTTTATCACACATCATGTCATCCCTCATGCGGCTTTGCTTTCGTTGTCTTCAGAAAGCAAATTGCTCGATAAAATAATGCCAGTATGAAAACGCTGAAGCGCATCGATACGGGATTCTTTTGTCAAACAAGCAATCAGTGCTTCGTCATCAATACGCAGTCGGCTAATTAACTGACCGGTTGATGACAATTTAATGAACTGCGGAAGAGATAACCCCTTGATGGTTTCCATCGTGGTTTCGTTCAACCCAAGGTGAAAACCTGCCGCAATGTTATCTTCGCGAATCAGACGCTGTGCCAGTAACAGATAGGACAGGTTCAGATCCTCAATAGACTGCATTTGCTCATTCATATTTTGTTCGTGCATGTGTTTGCTCCTGAGAACAACATGTCAACAATCTGTTAACGATGTTTTTCTTAATTTAATAAAAGCGAGCAACCACTTATTTCGACAATAAAAAACAAATAACAATTTAATAATAAATGAACTTCATACTACGGCGCATCATAGTGCGCTTATTGAGTAGTTTCTTAAGGGAGTATTCTTAAGACGAAAATAAGGATACACAAAAGAAAGTCGGCTAACAATACAATTGAAAGTAAAAAAGTAGGCATTTCGTTAGTTTAAATAGATGGTGGCGGCAGTTTTCTTCTCTTTTTCAACAGGATGCATTTATTTGGTGAATATTCTTGATATTAATAATTTAGCGGCGCTAAATGATAAGGAAATACATTCTTATCTATTTGATGTGTTTGCGTAAATGAAGTTACAGGATAAATGTTAATGAATTTTAATAGGCTGTTACTTATTGGCTGAATATAAATTCAGATGTTGCGCGGTATTAACAAAATGCATAAAAAAGGCGATGACGGATATCATCGCCTTTGATAACCAGATGACTTAGTTAGAGAGTTTCCACGCCATTCCCCAGTTCAGACCGACGCCCGGCTCATAATGCAGCTGAGAAAACTCACCGGCCTGAGAACACCAGCCTGCAACAACGCACTCAAAGTTTTTGCCTTTGTGCGTCACCACATCACCGGCTTTATACGCGGTGCCGAAGGCCCACTGCGGATAGCCGCCGTCATCATTGCTGGCCTGCGCCGCAACGGTGATGGTCTTCGTCAGCACGCGGGATTGCGTTCCGGCTTTCACCGTGACATTCACCGCCAGGGTTTGCGGCTGGCTGGTTTTGGCGACGGTAAAGCGCTGGGACGCGAGGCCATTGCTGCCGCCCTGCGCGCCTGCTGGCAGCGACCAGTTATAGGTTGGCGCGCTGGTTGCTGCTTGTGCGGAGGTGACGTTGCCGTTGAAGGTTACGCTGTCGCCGTTATCCGTGGAGGAGAGCGCCATTTGCAGCGCGTTAATAAACGCGGCATCGGTGTTCGGCACCTCTTTCGCCGGAACGGTGATGGTCTTCGTCAGCACGCGGGATTGCGTTCCGGCTTTCACCGTGACATTCACCGCCAGGGTTTGCGGCTGGCTGGTTTTGGCGACGGTAAAACGCTGGGACGCGAGGCCGTTGCTGCCGCCCTGCGCACCTGCTGGCAGCGACCAGTTATAGGTCGGCGCGCTGGTTGCAGCTTGTGCGGAAGTAACGTTGCCGTTGAAGGTCACGCTGTCGCCGTTATCGGTAGTGGAGAACGCCATTTGCAGCGCGTTAATAAACGCGGCGTCGTTGTTCTGCACGGTTTCACCGGTCACTTTGATCGTGTGTGTCGCGGTGGCGGTACGGGTGCCCTGCGCGGTGTTGGTGGCGGTCACTTCAGCCACATAGTCACCTGCTGTCAGCCCAGACTGGATCTGGCCGCTCTGATCGATGCCGTTGCGGACCACCTGGCCGCCCTTCAGCAGACGCCAGGCATAGCCTGCCTGCTCGAAGTTCGCCTGGGTATACAGTTTCGCCGGGCTGGTGGTATCCATGCTTTTCACACCGGCAATGACGACTGCCGGTTTCGCCACCACGATGACCACTTCTGTGGAAGTGGCTTTGCCATTGCTGTTGGTGGCCGTCACCTGGAAGCGCGCCTGAGTGTCGCCCACATTCGCCGGTACAGAGATGATGGTACGGTCGCTGGTGCTACCGCCGAGGCGAATGTTGCTGTTACCGGAAATGAATTTCCACTCCCAGGCGACGTTGGTCTGATCGCTGCTGGCAACAACCGGGTAGCTCCAGGCCATATTGCTGGCAACGGTGTTGATAATGCGACGATCGACGTTGAGGACCGGTGCTTTGTCGTTTTCGCCGTCGTTGCTGGTCAGCGCCGGAACGGTAAGCGTCTGCGCCAGCACGCGGGATTCGGTACCGGCGTTCACCGTGACGTTCACCGTCAGCGTTTGCGGCTGGCTGGTTTTGGTGATGGTGAAACGCTGGGAAGGCAGGCCGTCAGTGCTGCCCTGTGCGCCCGCTGGCAGCGCCCAGTGATAAGACGGCGTGCTGGTCGCCGCTTGTGTGGAAGTGACGTTGCCGTTGAAGGTCACGCTGCGTTCGTTATCGGTGGCGGAAATCGCCATCTGCAATGCCTGAATGAAGGCGGCATCGTTGTTCTGTACCGCTTCACCGGTCACATTAATGCTGTGGCGGGTGGTGGCTGTGCGCGTGCCCTGCGCGGTATTGGTGGCCGTCACTTCTGCCATATAGTTGCCCGCAGGCAGACCGGCTTTGATCTGGCCGTTCTGATCGATGCCGCCAGTCACTGGCTGGCCATTTTTCAGCAACTGCCAGGCATAGCTTGCCTGCTCAAAGTTTGCCTGAGCGAACATTCTGGCCGGGCTGTTGGTGTCCATGCTGTCCACGCCGACGATAACCACCGTCGGTTGTGTAACAACGATCGTGACGTCGGTGGTGGAGGATTTACCGCTGCCGTTGGTCGCCGTCACCTGGAAACGCGCCTGAGTATCGCCCACGTTGCCCGGGACGATAATCGAGGTGCTGTCGCTGCTGGTATTGCTCAGGCGGATGCTGCTGTCGCCGGAAATGAATTTCCACTCCCAGGAGACGTTGGCCTGATCGCTGCTGGCGGTCACCGGATAGCTCCAGTTTGTGCTGGTGGCAACGGTATTGATGGTGGCGCGATCGACGCTGATAACCGGCGCTTCATCGGAGATGACTTCGCCGTCCAGCTCAAGGATCTTCTCGACCGCTCTGCCCATATCCGGTTGGGTACCGATAAGCGTGGAGGTATTACCCGCAAGCGGAGTGCCCGTGTCATGAATGATGTCTCGCATCTGGCGTGGGGTAACGGTTTTGCCGTGCGCTTTGGCGATACTGGAGAGGCTGGCAACGGCCCCGGCGATAATCGGGTTAGCCGACGAGGTGCCGTTGAACTGCCAGGTATAGGTTTCGTTGACATTCGGTCTGGCGAGATCGCCATAGCCGGTACTGGTGACATATAAACCCCAGCTTGCGCTGGTGACACGGCTGCCGTAGTTACTGAAGCTGGCGCGCATGCTGTCTACCGGGTTGATTGCGCCCGCAAGAATGGCGCCGGAATCGCGTTTTTTGAGATCGAAAAGGCCGCCGAAGGCGCTGTTATCGAGGTCAATATTGCCATTGGCAGCGGCTTCAATCACGTGTACGCCTTTGTCGGTCAGCGCTTTCAGCACATCAAAGTACGCCTGCTGGCTTTCGAGCGGCAGAGCGCACACGTCGGCACAGCCAACCTGCTGACCACCGGCAATCTCAAAACCAATCTGCACCACGTCCCCGGCTTGCAGACGCGGAATGGCGTTATAGAGTTGATCGCTGCCCGCTGCGGCGTACGCCATGCGCGTATTCCAGGCCAGGCCCTTCACGCCCGCACCGATATCCGTCGCTGCCATGATGCCCACCGATGCGGTGTCATGGTCCGTCATCGCCTGGTTGTTATTCGGTGTACCCAGAATAAAGGCCGCTTTGGGCAGGTTAATATGGTTCTGGTTCCACATGCCCAGCTCATGGGACAAGATCGTGACGTTGGCACCCTCATGACCTTCAAACTGATTTACGCTGTCGCGGTTCACGCCGCCGAGGCTGTAGGAGGGGGAAGAGTCATGTGGTCCTTTGGTGTAATACTGCAACGAGCGATAATCGATAACTTTCAGTTGCTTCGCGGCGCGCCCTGTCTTTACCGCATCTTCGTGCGGTATCAGTTCCGCTTCCGGATAAACCACTTCAACGTTGGCATTTTGTTTTAGCTCTTCGACGATGCCGTTGATATACGCGATATCACGTTTGCGTTCGTCCGGAATGGCAATGCGCAGGTAGCGGTCAAAACCGTACTTCGCATCCAGCGCCTGCAACTCACTTATTTCTGTCCCGCGTGCGGTGGCGTGCTTAAATGCCGCGTTAACGCTAAGAGACGAATCGCCGAGCGCTAACAGCGCGGGCAGTTGCTGACGAGTGAGGCCGGAGGCGGCCTTCATTTTGACCATAATGGCCGGGTAAGTATTGCCTTTCCAAGCGATCTGAATAACCGGAATATTTTCCGCCAGCGCAGAGAAAGAGGGGAGTACTGCGCAGATCAGTAACGCCAATGATTTAATTTTCATTGCTCAAATTGTCCATAAATTATGTTTTCCCGATGCGGGAGTATTATTCGGAGGGGATAAACGTCTGAATATGGGAAATAGCTTCGATAGTGGTAGGGTTATGGAGCTGCGGGTAAAGAATCTGTCGACCCGGCTGAGATATTTTTATTTGTCTGTGAGAGCATTCTGTATTTTTGTCAGGGGCATGAAAAGAACTGTTTAATATTATTAAATTTGATTTATTTCCTTGGTGTTATTTATTTGAATTATATTGAAATAAATTGAAATATCGCCAAAGTAATTATCTTCATAATTTCATGTGAGTTTAACCGGGCATAACCGGCGACAGGTTTTTCCCTGGCCGGGTAGCAGCGACTTTTTTCCCGTCCACCAGAAGAATTCAATGAAAACGAACGTATCCCCGAGCAATGGCTCCCGCTGGCTCAAATGGCTAATAGTGTTGATTTTGGTGTTGATTGCAGCCGGTGTGGTGTGGCGTCTGCTGCCTGTGGGGAAAGGGCCCGGCGGTGATTTCCCTCCAGGCGGTGGGCCGCACGGGCACGGAGGATCTGGTGGTCCGATGGCGAGGCTGGGTGCCGGAACCACGCTGGTGCATAGCGGTACAGCAAGCGCGGCGGATGTGCCGGTCTACCTGAATGCGCTTGGCACCGTGATCCCCAACGCGTCGGTCACTGTCACCAGCCGGGTGGACGGGCAACTGGAAAACGTGTTCTTCACCGAAGGGCAAAAAGTGGAAGCCGGGCAGTTGCTGGCGCAGATCGATCCGCGCACTTACCAGGCAACGCTGAAACAGTACCAGGGCGAATTAAGCGAAAACAAAGCGTTGCTGCAAAGCGCAGAGCTGACGCTGGCGCGTTATCGCAAGCTGTATGCGCAGGACTCGCTGGCGCGCCAGGATCTGGATTCGCAAATCGCCACCGTCGGCCAGTATCGCGGTGCGGTGGCGTCCGACGAGGCGCAGATCGCCAGCGCGCAACTGAACATTGAGTACGCGCGTATTACCGCGCCGGTCAGCGGGCGCGTCGGCCTGCGGCTGGTCGATCCGGGCAATATGGTGCAAAGCTCCAGCACCACCGGGCTGGTGATCATTACCCAGATGCAGCCTGCGGCGGTGACCTTCAGCGTGCCGCAAAGCTATATTCCTGAACTGACGAAAACGCTGCACGCCGGCCAGACGTTACCTGCGACCGCTTTCGATGCCGACAACAACAGCGTGCTGGACGAGGGCGCGGTGAAATTCATCAGCAACCAGATCGACACCAGCACCGGCACGGTTACCCTGAAAGCGCTGTTCCCCAATCAGAACGAAGCGCTGTACGCCAACCAGTTTGTCAATCTGCGCTTGCAGACCCGCGTGCTGAAACAGGCCACGGTAGTGCCATCGCAGGCGCTGCAACTGAGCAGCGATGGTACCTTTGTCTGGCTGATCAACAAAGACAATACCGTTACCCGCAAAGCGGTGACGACCGGCCCGGCCTGGCAGAATAACCTGCAAGTGGTGCTCACCGGCGTTGCGCCGGGCGACAGGCTGGTAACCGAAGGGATCGATCGTCTTAGCGCGGGCAGCAAAGTGTCGGTCGTGGATGAAAGCCCGGCGAAAACGGCGGCGGCCAGCGCGAAATGAACCCGTCACGTCTGTTTATTCAACGTCCGGTTGCCACCATTCTGTTAATGGTCGGCGTGCTGATCAGCGGTATTTTCGCCTACCGTTTTCTCTCCACCTCGGCGCTGCCGCAGGTTGATTACCCGACGATTCAGGTGACGACGCTTTATCCTGGCGCCAGCCCGGATGTGATGGCCTCGTCCGTCACTTCGCCGCTGGAGCGCCAGCTTGGGCAGATGGCGGGGCTCAGCCAGATGACCTCCTCCAGTTCCGGCGGTTCGTCGATCATCACCCTGAAGTTCTCGCTCGATCTGTCGCTGGACGTTGCAGAGCAGGAAGTGCAGGCGGCCATCAACGCCGCCAACAATTTGCTGCCGAGCGACCTGCCGAACCCGCCGACCTACAAAAAGGTGAACCCGGCGGATAACGCCGTCATCACGCTGGCGGCCAGCTCGGACACCTTACCGCTGACCAGCGTGCAGGATCTGGTCAACACCCGCGTGGCGCTGAAATTGTCGCAGATTTCCGGCGTCGGTATGGTGACGCTGGCGGGCGGCCATCAACCGGCGATTCGCGTGCAGATGGACCCGAAAGCGCTGGCGGCGCACGGCCTGACGCTGGAAGACGTCAATACGCTGATCGGCGACAGCAACGTCAACGGCTCGAAAGGGGGTTTTGACGGCCAGTACCATTCGGTCACCATCGATGCCAACGACCAACTGCGTACGGCGCAGGAGTACGGCAATCTGATTCTGACGTATCAGAACGGCGCCGCGCTGCGTCTGAAAGACATTGCCCATATTGAGCAGGGGCCGGAAAACAGCTTCCAGTCGGCGTGGGCCAATAACAGCCCGGCGATTGTCATCAGCGTGCAGCGCCAGCCCGGCGCGAATGTGATTCAGGTGGTGGACAGCATCAAAGCGCGCCTGCCGCAGCTTCAGGCGGCGCTGCCGGATGGCGTGAAGATGAGCATTCTGTCGGATCGCACACAGACCATTCGCGACTCCATCAGCGATGTGCAGTTTGAGTTGATGCTGTCGATCGCGCTGGTGGTGATGGTGACCTTCCTGTTTCTGCGCAGCGTGGCGGCAACGCTCATTCCGAGCATCGCGGTGCCGCTGTCGCTGGTGGGCACGTTTGGCGTGATGTATCTCGCCGGTTTCAGTCTCAATAACCTGTCGCTGATGGCGCTGACCATCGCCACCGGTTTCGTCATTGACGATGCGATTGTGGTGGTGGAGAACATTTCCCGTCGGCTGGAGGAGGGCGAAACGCCGATGCAGGCGGCGCTGAAAGGCTCGCAGCAGATTGGCTTTACCATCATCTCGCTGACCTTTTCGCTGATTGCGGTGCTGATCCCGCTGCTGTTTATGGGCGATGTGGTCGGGCGGCTGTTCCGCGAATTCGCCATTACGCTGGCGGTTTCGATCCTCGTTTCGATGCTGGTGTCGCTGACCCTGACGCCGATGCTTTGCGCTTATCTGCTGCGGCATATTCCGCCGGAACAGCAGTCGCGTTTTTCCCGCAAGGGCGGGGAACTGTTTGATCGGTTAATTCATTACTACGACCGTCTGCTGACCGTGGTGCTTAACCATCGCAAGTTAACGCTGCTGGTGGCGCTGGCAACCTTTGCGCTGACCGCCGTGCTCTATATCGCCATTCCGAAAAGCTTTTTCCCGGTGCAGGATACCGGGCTGATTCAGGGCGTGACCATTGCCTCGCAGGACGTATCGTTCAATGAAATGGCGAAGCGTCAGCAGGCGCTGGCGAACGTGATTTTGCAGAATCCGTCGGTGGAGAGCCTCTCTTCAACGATTGGGATTGATGGCAACAATACCAGCCTCAACAGCGGACGGTTGCAGATCAACCTGAAACCGTTCGCTGAGCGCAGCGATAAAGCGCCGGTGGTGATCAAACAGTTGCAGCAGGCGGCGCAGCAGGTGGTGGGTATTCAGCTCTACCTGCAACAGGCGCAGGATCTGACGGTCAACGACCAGGTGACACCCAGCCAGTATCAGTTCACCCTTGACGATGCCGACAGCGAAAATCTGCTCACCTGGGTGCCGAAGATGGTGGCGGCGTTGCAAAAACGCCCGGAATTTAACGGCGTGGTCAGCAACCTGCAATCGCAGGGGCGCGTGGCGTATGTTTCGCTGGATCGCGATAAAGCCTCCCGCTTTGGCATTACCGCTTCCGATGTGGATACGGCGCTGTATAACGCTTTTGGTCAGCGGCTGGTTTCGACCATTTTTACCCAGTCGAACCAGTATCGCGTGGTGCTGGAAGTCGCGCCGCAGTATCAGCAATCACCGGCCTCTTTTGATGATGTCTGGTTGCAACCGTCGACCAGCAGTGCCTCTTCGTCATCAGACAGCAGCTCGACCAGCACCTCGTCGTCCAGCAGCTCAACCAGCAGTAGCTCGACCAGTACGACCTCAACCAGCACCAGCGGTATGGTTCGCCTGACCTCCATTGCCACCATCCATCAGCGCACCGGTTCGCTGATGCATATGCGCCTGAACCAGTTCCCGGCGGCGATGATTTCGTTCAATCTGAATGACGGCTATTCGCTGGGGGACGGGCAAAAAGCAATTGCTGCGGTGAGCGAGCAGTTGCAGTTGCCTTCCAGCATGACCCTGCGCTACCAGGGGGAAACCGACGCCTTCCAGAGCGCTACCAGCAATACGCTGTGGCTGATCCTCGCGGCGCTGCTCACCATGTATGTGGTGCTCGGCATCCTGTATGAAAGTTTTATCCATCCGGTGACCATCCTCTCCACGTTGCCATCGGCGGCGGTGGGTGGTTTGCTGTCGCTGATGCTGGCCGGATCCGATTTCAGCCTGATTGCGCTGATCGGCGTGATCCTGCTGATCGGCATCGTGAAAAAGAACGCCATTATGATGATCGACTTTGCGCTGGAGGCCGAATACAAGCAGCGGCTCAGCCCGCGCGAGGCGATTCATCAGGCGTGTTTATTGCGCTTTCGACCGATCATGATGACCACCATGGCGGCGCTGCTTGGCGCGCTGCCGCTGATGTTGGCTTCCGGTTCGGGCGCGGAACTGCGCCAGCCGCTGGGGCTGGTGATTGTTGGCGGGCTGGTGGTCAGCCAGATGTTGACGCTGTTTACCACGCCGGTGATCTATTTGTTGTTTGATGACCTTGCCACGCGCGGTAGCCGCTGGATAAAACGTCGGCAGCAGGCGAAATCATGAACCTGACGCGTCTGTTTATCTTCCGCCCGGTCGCCACGCTGCTGATCACGCTGGCTATCCTGCTGCTGGGTAGCCTTGGATACCGGCTGTTGCCGGTCGCGCCGCTGCCGCAGGTCGATTTCCCGACCATTATGGTCAGCGCCAGCCTCGCCGGTGCCAGCCCGGAAACCATGGCGGCCACCGTTGCCACGCCGCTGGAGCGATCGCTTGGGCAGATCGCCGGTATTACCGAGATGACCTCCAGCAGCTCTCAGGGTTCGGCGAGCATTGTTTTGCAGTTCGATCTCGACCGCGATATCAACGGCGCCGCCCGTGACGTGCAGGCGGCAATTAATGCCGCGCGCAGCCTGCTGCCGAGCAGCATGGAGTCGCTGCCGACGTACCGCAAAGCCAACCCGTCTGATGCGCCGATCGTGATGCTGGCGCTGACTTCTGCGACGCGCTCGCCGGGCGAACTCTACGATCTGGCGGAAAGCAAAATTGAGCAGGCCATTGGGCAGGTGAAAGGCGTCGGGGAAGTGTCATTGATGGGCAGCGCCTTGCCCGCGGTGCGCATCGATCTGCAACCGCAGCGCCTGACGCAGTACGGCATTTCGCTCGACACCGTGCGCAAGGCTGTCGCCAACAGTACCTCCAATCTGCCGAAAGGCATGTTGCAGGGCGACACGCAATCCTGGGTGGTGGATGGCAACGGCCAGCTCGACAAAGCCGCGCAGTACCGCTCGTTGATCATTACCTATCAGAATGGCAAAGCGCTGCGCCTGAGCGATGTCGCCAACGTCTATGACTCGATCGAAGATAAATACCAGGCCGGTTTCCTCAATGGCAGCCCGTCGGTGATGCTGGGCATCAAGCGCCAGGCGGGCGCGAATATGCTGGAGACTATCGATGCGGTGAAAGCGCAGCTTCCGCAGCTTGAGAAAGATCTGCCCGCAGATACGCAGCTCAAAGTGGTGGTCGACCGTTCAGGTACGGTGCGCGAATCGCTGTATGACACCGAAGAGACATTGCTGATCGCCGTGCTGCTGGTGATCGCGGTGGTGTTTGTTTTTCTGCGCAATGCGCAGGCGGTGCTGATCCCGGCGCTGGCGCTGCCGGTGTCGCTGATTGGCACCTGCGCGGTGATGTATCTGCTCGGCTACAGCCTTGATAACCTCTCATTGATGGCGCTGATTATCTCCACCGGCTTTGTGGTTGATGACGCCATTGTGGTGCTGGAGAACATTGCCCGCCATATCGAAGAGGGGCTTAGCCCGTTACGTGCGGCCCTGCGCGGCGCGCGCGAGGTCAGTTTCACCGTACTGTCGATGACTGTTTCGCTGGTGGCGGTGTTTATTCCTATCCTGCTGATGGGCGGCATTATTGGCCGGCTGTTCCGCGAATTCGCCGTGACGCTCAGCGTGGCGCTGCTGATTTCGATGTTCGTCTCCCTCAGCCTGACGCCAATGTTGTGCTCGCGGTTGCTGAAAGCCAAACCCGCCGTCAATGAACGTCGTCATCCGCTGTACCAGTGGATTGAAAATCAGCTCAACCGCCTGCTGGCGGCCTACTCGCGGCGGCTGACGTGGGTGATGGAGCACCAGAAAGTGGTGATGTTAAGCCTGCTGCTCACCGTCATACTCAACGTGTTTCTCTACAGCGTGGTGCAGAAAGGTTTCTTCCCGGATCAGGACACCGGGCTGCTGATGGGCGCAGTGCGTGCCGATCAGAATATCTCCTTCCAGGCGATGGAGCCGAAAGTGCAGATGTTCACCAAACTGATCGAGGCCGATCCGGCGGTGGACAGCGTAATGTCATCGATGGGCAGCGGCATGTTCGGTTCGCGCAACAGCGCCAACTTCTTTGTCCGGCTGAAGGATTTTAGCCAGCGCGACGCCACCGCGACTGAAATCGCCAACCGGCTGAGCAGGCGAACCAGCCACGTGCCCGGTGCGCAAATGTTCCTGATGGCGGCGCAGGATCTGCACATTGGCGGGCGCAGCGCCAACGCCAGCTACCAGTACAGCCTGCAGGCTGACGATCTCGATTTACTGCGCGAGTGGACGCCAAAAGTACAGGCGGCACTGGCGGCGATCCCGCAACTGAACAGCGTGGATTCCGACTCGCAAACCGGCGGCCAGGAAGTGGTGTTGCAGATCGACCGCGATCGCGCCAGCCGCCTCGGCGTCAACGTCAGCATGCTCGATACCCTGCTGAATAACGCGTTCAGCCAGCGGCAGATCGCCACTCTGTATCACACGCTGAATCAGTACCATGTGGTGATGACGCTCGCCGATAACTACACCCGCGATCCGGCGATATTGCAGGAGCTGTTTGTGATTAATGACGATGGCGACCGCGTGCCGCTGGCGGCATTTGTCTCGATTGTCAGCGGGAATGCGCCGCTGTCGGTGGCGCACCAGGGGCAGTCGGCGACCAGTACGGTAGCCTTTAACCTTAACGATGGCGTCTCGCTGGAGCAGGCGCAGAGCCTGATTAAAACCGCGATGGCGAAAATCGGTTTACCCGCATCGATTCAGGCCGGGTTCCAGGGCACGGCGAAAGCCTATGAGGAACTGGCGGCCACTATGCCGTGGCTGATCGTCGCTGCGCTGGCGGCGATCTATATCGTGTTGGGCATGCTGTACGAGAGCTACATCCATCCGCTGACGATCCTCTCCACGCTGCCGTCGGCAGGCGTTGGCGCGCTGCTGCTGTTACTGCTCAGCAATACCCAACTGACGGTGATCGCCCTGATCGGCATCATCCTGCTGATTGGCATCGTCAAGAAGAACGCCATCATGATGATCGACTTCGCGCTGGACGCCGAAAGGCGGCTGGGGATGACGCCGCAGCAGGCGATCGTGCAGGCCTGCCTGATGCGCTTTCGCCCGATCATGATGACCACTCTTGCCGCCTTTTTTGGTGCCTTGCCGCTGGCACTGGGCAGCGGCGGTGATGCCGATTTACGCAGCCCGCTGGGGCTGGCGATTGCCGGTGGTCTGGCGCTCAGCCAGCTACTGACGCTGTTTACGACGCCGGTGGTTTACCTCTGGCTCGATACGCTTAGCCGCGCGACCCGCCGTCAGTGGCGTCGTCTGCGCCATGCAGGATCCTGATTGATGAAAATGTCGTTACGTCTGACTCCGGTCATCTTATTGCTGCTTGGCGGCTGTACCGTCGGCCCGGACTATCAGCGCCCGTCGATGGCGCTGCCGGTTCACTACAAAGAGGCGCGCGGCTGGCAGCAGGCAACGCCGCAGGATAGCGCAAGCAAAGGCGAGTGGTGGGCGGTTTACCGCGATCCGCAACTCGATGCGCTGCTGCGCCAGGTGAGCCTCTCCAACCAGAATGTCGCCAGTTACGCCGCGCTGTATCGCCAGGCGCTGGCGCTGGCGGCGCAGTCGCGCGCCGGGCTATACCCTTCCGTCAGTTATGACGCCAGTACCACCCGCAGCAGCAGCCATAGCGACGGGCAGCGCAGCACCGGCAATGCGCACCAGGCGGAACTCAGCGCCAGCTGGGAACTGGATCTATGGGGAAAACAGCGGCGCACGCTGGAAGAGAACCGCGCCAGCGCCGAAGCCAGCGCGGCTGAGCTGGCAAACATGACGCTGAGTGCGCAATCCGAACTGGCGCAGGACTATTTCGAACTGCGGGTGATGGACGAAAAAATCGCCCTCTACCAGCGCAGCGTTGCCGCTTATGAGCGCTATCTGACGGTCATCAACAATAAATATCAGGCTGGAAGCGAATCGCGCGGCACGCTGGCGCAGGCGCAAATGCAACTGGAAAGCGCCCGCTCGACTGCGCAGGACTACCAGTGGCAACGCGCGCAACTGGAGCATGCCATCGCCATTCTGCTGGGTAAAGCACCTGCCGATTTCAGCCTGCCGGTGGCAAAACTCAGCGCCACGATGCCCGCCATTCCGCAAACCTTGCCCGCCGGGCTGTTGCAGCGCCGGCCGGACATTGCCGAAGCAGAACGTAACGTCGCTGCGGCCAATGCGGCGATTGGCGTGGCGGTGGCCGGTTACTATCCGGATCTGAGTTTAAGCGCCAGCGGCGGCGTCAGCGCCTCTGCCATTCAGAGCCTGTTCTCGCTGCCGAACCGCGTCTGGTCGTTGGGGCCATCGCTGAGCGGGACGCTGCTTGATTTCGGCGCGACGTCTGCCGAAGTCGATCAGGCGCGCGCGGCGTATGACAGCAAAGTCGCGACCTACCGGCAAACGGTGCTGTCGGCGTTGCAGGAAGTGGAAGACGGGCTGGTGGAGCTGAATACCCTGCAAGGGGAAATTGCCGCGCAGCAGCGCGCTTCCGATGCCGCGCAGGAATCCGCGCGCGTAACCCGCAACCAGTATGAAGCCGGGATGATTGATTACCTCGACGTGGCCACTACCGAAAACAGCAGCCTGAGCGAGCAGCAGAGCCTGCTGTCGCTACAGAGCACGCAGTGGGTGGCGAGCGTCGAATTGATTGCCGCGCTTGGCGGCGGCTGGCATGCCAGCCAGTCCGAGTAATGTTTTGTTTTACCTGTGATGTCCCTGAGGAGTGGATATGAAAAAAGTAGTTTTTGCCGTGCTGATGTTAGCCAGCGCCTGCGCGCTGACCGGTTGTATTGGCCCCTGGGGACCGTGGGGACCCGGCGGTGGTGGCCCTGGCGGTGGCGGTCACGGCGGCGGTGGTGGTATGTATCAGGGGCCGGGAATGCGGTAATAAACGAACAAAAGGCGCAGGACGCGCCTTTTGTTTTGGCATTGCTAACGCCGCGTTTTCCACGATTTCGACGCGCTGCGCAGTAAATCGCGCAGCGTGCGGATCAGGATCTCTTTGCTGCGCCCGCGGCGGAAGATCAGGGAAAACGGCGCCTGGTAGCCGTAATCGGTCGGCAGCAGGGCGCGCAGGCGTTGCTGCTGCACCCACGGCAGCGCATAGTGTTCTGGTAAATAACCGATGTATTTTCCGGACAGGATCAGCATCAACTGCGCTTCCATACTCTCCACGCTGGCCACGCTCTGCTTAAAGCCTTTTTTCCCCAAATCCGCCGCGCTCCAGTAGCTGCGGGTCACCATGCGCATCTGCGAAATATGTGCGACGGTCGGATGGCGCACGCCGAATAATTCGTGCTGATCGCTGCAATATAACCAGTGTTGCTCGCGGTACAGCGGATGCGAAACCACGCTGTTTCCCTGTAATGAAAAGGTGCCGACGGCGATATCCAGTTCATTATTTAAAATGCCGTGTAGCAGGGCGTTCGGGTTTTTGATTTGCAGATTCAGATGCACAAGCGGAAAGAGATCGCTGAACTGCCCAATTGCATCGGTGATCGGCAACATCGGGTCGGTAATGGTCGAGTCAATGACGCCAAGGTTGAGCGTCCCGCCCTGTTCGCCGCGCAGCGAGGCGGTGTAGCGCTCAAAGTTTTCCAGCGTATTCAGTAGCGTCATGCTTTGCTGCAAATACGCTTCGCCTTTCGGCGTGAGTGCAAAACCTCCCCGCCCCCGGCGGCACAGCACAAAACCCAGCTTCTCTTCCAGTTCGCTCATGTAATTACTGATGGCCGATACCGTCAGGTTGAGATCCTGTTGCGCGCTGGCAAAGCCCTGATGTTTCGCCACGGTGACGAAAATATGCATTAACCGCAGATTGGGAAATTTTGCAGCCATGACAGTCGATTGCCCTCTTTTTCGCGCGTAATTAGTTTTCACTTTTCTAAACTAATTTTTTGTATTTTGCTATTTTTTCGCCGTTTCCCCCCGGGCACTATCTTCGCAACACACCCTGTATTGCGAGGAGCGAGTCAGCATGGAAACTCTTTTTCACCAGCCGCAGAGCGGTAACGACATGCCCCGTTTCGCCGGACGCAGCACCATGATGCGTCTGCCGTATTGCGATAGCCCGGCCGGGCTGGATGTGGCGTTTGTCGGCATTCCACTGGATGTCGGTACGTCGCAGCGGGCCGGTACCCGCTATGGCCCGCGCCATATCCGCAGCGAATCGGTGATGATTCGCCCGTACAACATGGCGACCGGCGCTGCGCCGTTTGAGTCATTGCAGGTGGGGGACATTGGCGATGTGCCGATCAATACCTACAGCCTGCTGAAGTCTGTCGATCTTATCGAAGCGTTTTATAGCGAACTCAATGCGTGGCCGGTGATCCCGCTGACGCTCGGCGGCGATCACACCCTGACGTTGCCGATCCTGCGCGCGCTCGCCAAAAAACATGGCCCGGTCGGGCTGATTCATGTGGATGCCCACACCGACACCAACGACGAGATGTTTGGCGAGAAGATTGCCCACGGCACCACCTTCCGCCGGGCGGTGGAAGAGGGGCTGCTGGACTGCAAACGCGTGGTGCAGATTGGCCAGCGTGCGCAGGGCTATGCCAGCGGCGATTTCCAGTGGGGCGTGGAGCAGGGATTTCGACTGATCCCGGTAGAAGCGTGCTGGCATAAAAGCCTGACGCCGCTGATGGCAGAGATCCGCGAAATGCTCGGCGACGGGCCGGTCTACCTTTCCTATGACATTGACAGCATCGATCCCGCCTGGGCGCCAGGCACCGGCACGCCGGAAGTCGGCGGGCTGAGCGCGATTCAGGCGCTGGAGATTGTACGTGGCTGCCGCGGCTTGAACCTGATTGGCGGCGATTTGGTGGAGGTCTCTCCGCCTTACGATATCAGCGGGATCACGGCGCAGCTTGGCGCCAACCTGCTGTACGAAATGTTGTGTGTGTTGCCCGGTGTTCATTATCAGGGGGAAAAACGTCTGTGAATCATTCAACGCCAGTGGATTACCCGCAGCCGCAAAGCGGCGAAATTCCGCGCTACAGCGGGCTGCCGACCTTTTTTCGCCTGCCGTTTGGCGCGCAAATTGCATCGCTCGATATCGGCGTGGTTGGCGTGCCGTGGGATGGTGGCACCACCAACCGGGCGGGAACCCGGCACGGCCCGCGTGAATTACGCAATGCCTCCAGCCTGGTACGGCGGGTGCATCCGGTGACTTTTCAGTCGCCGTATGACCAGGCCCGCGTCGGTGATTTGGGGGATGTGCCGGTCAACCCGGTAGATGTGCAGGACACGCTGGTGCTGATCGAGGCCTGGTACCGCGCGCTGCATGAGCAAAAGGTGATGCCGTTGACCGCCGGTGGCGATCACCTGACGACGCTACCCATTTTACGGGCGTTAGGGCGTGAGCAGCCGCTGGGAATGATCCATTTTGATGCACATTCCGATACTAACGACACCTATTTCGGCGGCGAGCGCTTTACCCACGGCACACCGTTTCGCCGCGCGGTGGAAGAGGGCGTGCTGGATCCGAAACGCACCGTGCAGATTGGCATTCGCGGCGCGTTGTTCAGCGAAAAAGATCATCGCTGGGCCGAAGACAACGGCATCACGGTGATTCGCATGGAGCAGGTAGTCGAAGAGGGCATGGCAGCAGTCATGGCGCGGGCCAGAGCCATTGTGGGTCAGCAGCCGACCTATGTGAGTTTTGATATTGATGTGCTGGATCCGGTGTACGCGCCGGGAACCGGAACGCCGGAAATCGGCGGGCTGACCTCGCTACAGGGGCAGCAAGGGATCCGTTTATTACAGGGGTTAAATCTGGTGGGAGCCGACGTGGTGGAAGTCTCGCCACCGTTTGATCAGGGCAATCTGACCAGCCTGACCGGTGCCACCATGATGTTTGAACTACTTTGCCAGCTTGCTGATGCGCATCATCGGCGGCGGCTTTCTACAGGAGCAGGGGAATGAAAAAAATGAAAATGTTACGTGGGCTTTGCGCCGCAGCGGCGCTGATGGCGGGCATGTCGGCGGCCAGCGCCGCAGACGGCATTCTGACGCCCGGAGAACTGAAAGTCGGGCTGGAAGTGGCCTATCCGCCGTTTGAATCCTGGCAGGATAATAAAATTGTTGGTTTTGATGCTGAGCTGGCACAGCTCCTTAGCGATCAAATGGGCCTGAAACTGCAACTGGCCGACACCAAATTCGCCGGGTTGATCCTCGGGCTGAACGCCAATCGTCACGACACGGTGATTTCCGCGCTGTACATCACCGAAGGGCGCATCGCGCAGGCCGACGCCATTCCTTATGCCGATACCGGGGCCTACATTATGGTGCGCAGCGACAGCAAGGTCGCACCAAAAACCGAACAGGATCTGTGCGGCTTAACCGTCGGTTTGCAGCAGGGCACTTCATGGGTGACCAAACTGCGTGATCTGTCGGAAAACTACTGTAAAGCAAACGGTAAAGAACGCATCACCGTGAAAGAGTTCCCCACTGCGCCGGAGACGTTGCAGGCTCTGCTTTCCGGCAATGTGCAGGCGCAGGTGGATATTGCTGGCGCGGTGAGTATGTTCGCTGAGCGCAGCAATGGCCGCGTCAAAATCACCTCGCCGCAGACCATTTATCCGCAGACGCTGGGGATTTATGTGAAGAAAGGCAACACCGCGCTGAAAACCGAAATTACCGCCGCGCTGAACGCCCTGCGTGAAAACGGTAAATACGCCGCGCTGCTGCAGAAATACGCCCGTTATGGCATCACCGAAACCCAGGCGCGTTGATAGCGCCTGGCCTCACCAGATAAGGGAGCGGCACGCATGACATTTAACTGGGACTACTTCTTTTCACTGTTTTCGATGGCGACATTCTGGCAAGCCAGCGTCACCGTGGTGGAACTCAGCGTGCTTGCCTGGTGCGCGGGACTGGTGCTGGGGTTTGTGGTCGCCAGCGCCAGGTTATCCGGCCCTCTCTGGCTGAAAAGCGTTTGCCAGGTCTACATCTGGTTGTTTCGCAGCGTGCCGTTGTTGGTGCTGGTGGTGTTTGTTTATAACCTGCCGCAGATGTTCCCGGCCAGCGGCGCGGTGCTCGGCAATGCTTTTTTTGCCGGGCTTCTTGCCACCATTCTGGTTGAAGTGGCTTATATGGCAGAGATCCACCGCGGCGGCCTGATCTCGGTGGCGAAGGGCCAGCATGAGGCCGGCTATGCACTGGGTTTCAGCTACCTCGGCATTCAGCGGAAGGTGGTGATCCCGCAGGCGCTGCGCATTGCGTTACCGGCGCTGGTGAATGAGTTTATTACCATTGTTAAACAGACTTCGCTGGTGTCGGTGATTTCTCTGCCGGAACTGCTGATGACCGGGCAGCGACTCTACGCGGAAAACTTTCTGGTGATGGAGACGCTGGCGGCGGTGGCGGTCTATTACGTGCTGATCGTTTCCGTTTTCAGTTTGCTGTTCCAGGCGCTGGAGCGTTGGGCGAACGTGCAGGTGAAAACCCCGCAAACCTTGCATGATAACCAGCTTGACGCGCTGCGCCAGCAGGCCGTGCCGTTGGCTAAACGTCAGGCTGTCGAACAGCACGGTACGCCTGACGCGCTGTTGATGAAACAGATCCAGAAAACCTGGGGGCAAAACCCGGTGTTTAAGGATATTGATTTGCGGGTCGCGCCCGGCGAAGTGGTCAGTGTGATCGGGCCTTCCGGCTCCGGGAAAACCACGCTTATCCGCAGTATTAATGGTCTGGAGACGCTGGATAGCGGTGAGATTGTGCTATTTGGCGAAAGTTTTATTCAGGCCGGCGACAACCGCCACTCCCGTTTACGCAAGCAGGGTATTCGCCGCATCGGCATGGTTTTTCAGGGTTTTAATCTGTTCCCGCATTACACCATTTTGCAGAACGTGATGCTGGCGCAGCGTTATCACCAGCAGCCGGAGCAGGAGTCCGCACGGCGTGCGCAGGCGCTGTGGCTGCTGGATAAAGTCGGCCTGCTGGCCCATATGAACAAATATCCGCACCAACTTTCCGGCGGGCAGCAGCAGCGGGTGGCGATTGCCCGCGCGCTGGCGCTATCGCCCGATATTATGCTGTTCGACGAACCGACCTCGGCACTGGATCCGGAACGCGTCGGCGAAGTGCTGAAAGTGATAAGCGATCTCGCGCGGGAAGGGATGACCATGGTGATTGTGACCCACGAAATGGATTTTGCGCTGGCGATTTCTGACCGCGTGGTGCTGATGGATAAAGGCACTATTCAGGCCGATACCACGCCGGAAAATATTCGCCACGGCGAAGCGACACCAGCGCTGCAACGCATCCGCCAGTTTATGGGGGTGAATGGCGCGGAAGTGGCGTGAGGTTTTGAGAAACTGCTGCGCTCTGTCATTTAGCGGGCGCCGGTTGGATGCAAACCCCGGCGGGTTCAGGTCTGTCGGGGTTTTTATTTTATGGTGCCAGACGGCTTCGGGCAGGCGATGATCAAACTCGTTGAAGGTGGCCTGGTTTATCGGATGCAGGGAAAGAATAATCTGGAATATTTTTTAAAATTAAGAATGGGCTGGCTGAGAGTGACGACTTTTCTTTTCCCCTGACAGAAAAATGAGGGGTTATATTTACCGGTGCAACCTGTTAGGTTTTTGTATTGTAATGATTTTTAATATTTTACTATGAATAATTAATTTTAATATAGATGGCTTTAATTTTTTATTAAATTTGCATGGTGACTTCGATAGATTCTCTTTTGTTATTATTTATGTCATGATTTTTTGCATCCATCATTGCTGGGTGAAATTTTAATGTGGCGATGATGGTTGTATTTCGAAAATAAAGTTTTTGTATTTTATAAAATCGCTAAATAACTACATGGAAAGAATTCATGTTGTTGATATTGTTGTTATCATGGCTCAGAACATAGGTTGCCGTTATTTATAATATGATGCTGTTGCTGCATAAATAATGACGAACGGTATTGTGCATTCAATGGGTGATCTTTTTCTGCCGGGCAATTAAACCGATAACGCTCTCCGGATGAGAGCCTGCCGGAAACAATGATTTAGCGTTTTTTCTTCGATTTTTATACAGGATGTCACGTGAAGAAAAGGATTGCAGTATTTTCACTCATCATCGCATCTGTTTATTTTTTTACAGATAGTGTTTTAGCAATGCTCTCCAGCCCTGAAACCTCCAGCCGGATGTCTTTAGTCAGGCTTGGCGCTTCTCGCCTGATTTATGATCCTGATTCCAATGGGGCAACCCTGACGGTAACCAATCCGCACAATTACCCTATTTTAATTCAGTCTCAGGTGCTGACGGAAAACAAAAAGGATAAGGCGCCATTTATTGTTACGCCGCCCCTGATGCGCCTGGATGGGCAACAATCCAGCCGATTACGTATTGTCCGTACCGGCGGCACTTTCCGCAACGATGGTGAGACGTTGCAATGGTTATGCGTCAAAGGTATTCCGCCAAAAGCAGGCGATCAGTGGGCGAAAAAAGGCGAAAAGAAAGGGGCGGTTTCCCGGAATCTTCAGTTATCGATTAATAACTGTATCAAATTACTTGTTCGGCCTGGCGGTCTAAAAAAATACCCTGACGATTCGGATAGCCGTCTGAAATGGCAACGCAAAGGAAATACGTTGGTCGCTATTAATGATTCTCCATTTATATCAATATTAGAGCGCTAAATATTAATGGCTACGCGATACAGGATGTGAAAGAGGTTTCAGCTTTTTCATCGCAGGTATTTCCACCGCTTTCAGCAAAAATACCGAAAACCGTTGGGGGAATATGGTTAATGATTCTTTTCTAAAGCGGTCTCACGCTGGCAGAGAGGCTGCCAGCGTGAGTGGTCTCAGCTTTTTCCCACAAAATCACACCCGCAGTCGCTTCTGCCCGTAATTCTTTGATGCGCTTTGAGTATTCAAGGCGTAAGCGGGGGATAGTTAATTTTGCCGTCCTGGATACGTTTCGAGAGCGCCGAGGCAAGAAAGTCAGTCGCCCGACGCACGCGCGTAGGCACAAACCGACGCTTCGGCCAGACAAGGCTGATGTCGCGTGGCTCGTGCATGAATTCATCCAGCACGGTGATGACATCCGAATGCTGGAACTCGCCGACCAGCGATGCGCGATGGAACAGGCCGATACCGACGCCCGCCACCACGCCAGCCAGAATGGTTTCGACACTGTTGGACGAGAGATTGCCGCGCACCGGAACACTGAAATGCCCCTCCGGCCCGGTGAACGGCCATTCGGTCATTTCGCCGTAGATCAGGCAGTTGTGGTCGGCCAGATCGGCGGGCGTCCCGGGAATGCCGTGCTGCTCGAAGTAGTGGCGGGAGCCGGCGCAAACCAGCGAAGTGCCCGTCACGCGCCGCACTACGGAATCCGGATCATTGATCTGGCTGATGCGGATAGCCAGATCGATCCGGTCTTCGATCATGTCGCGCAACGCATCGGACAGCACCAGATCGATGCGCAAGCCGGGATGCTGCGATAGCAGTTCGGGGATCAGCGGCAGCACATGCAGCCGTCCGAACGTTGAAGGCGCGGCAATGCGCATCAGGCCGGACACGGTCTGTACGCTACTGGTCAATTCGCCATCGGCCACCTGGATTTCATCGAGCAACGGCTTGGTGCGTTCGTAGTACTTCTGCCCCTGCTCGGTCAGCGTTACCTTGCGCGTGCTGCGATGGAGCAGCGCTACGCCAAGACGTTTCTCCAGCGCATTCACCGCTTTGCTGATCCCCGATTGTGAATCACCCGTCTTACGTGCTGCCGCAGAGAAGCCGCCGGTCTCGACCACGGCGATGAAGGCCGTTAATTCCTGAAATCTATCCATTCTTTTCCGGAATAAGTTTTATGATGAATGTGCATATTATCATCAAAATGGAATTAAATTACTCTCCTCCTCACACAAACATTAGTGTCAGGAGAAATTTCATGTCGTATTCGATCATCGGTTTTGGCGCTGTGGGGCAGGCACTTGCCCGTGCCTTCGCCCGCCAGAACATCGAAGTCACCGTCGCCAGTCGGCGTACACCTGAAGCACTGACACCGCAGGCACAAGCCATCGGTTCGGCCGTCTCGCCCAGGACGTTGCAGGACGCCTTGCAGGCAGACGTCATCTTCCTCGCCGTGCCATTCGCGGAACACGTGACCGTCGCCAGGTCGCGGGCGAATTGGCAAGGCAAGACGATCATCGACGTGACCAATGCGTACGGCGTGCCCGTCGAAGAACTCGGCGGTCAGCCCTCTTCCTGCGTCATCGCAAGGGCGTTTGCCGGTGCGAATGTTGTGAAGGGCTTCAATCATCTGCCCGCCGGTTTACTGGCCGCCGATCCGAATATCGAAGGTGGGCACCGTGTGGTGTTCCTGTCCAGCGACGACGATAACGCGGTGCCACCGGTCGCGGCGCTGGCCGAACGCCTCGGCTTCGCGCCTGTATGGCTGGGCAAGCTCGCCGAAGGCGGCGCGTTGGTGCAGGCGTGCGGCAGTACGTGGGCACCACTGATTTTCCAGGACCTGGTCAAGCTCGCCTGAGCCTTCCGACAGCATCGAGGATTACGCACATGATCGACAAAGTCATCTGGCCCGAAGGCTATCACCCGGGCGTTTCATCCCTCTACGCGCTCAACGACATCGACGTGAAAGCCCCGCCGGAAGCGGTGTGGAGACTGCTGGTCGATGCCACGCATTGGTCGCGCTATTTCCCTGCCGAAGATCAGGTGGAGATCCTCTCCGGCGAACCAGAATTGCAGTTGGGCACGCGCTACCACCGGGTGACGGTCGGCTACCCGATGTCACTGACGGTGACCGAGTGCGTGCCGAACCGTCGGCTGGCATGGGCGACCACCGTCGATGGCGACGAAACGGATTCCAGCGCTTACCACGGCTGGGTTATCACGCCGACGGCCGAAGGCTGCCATGTGCTGACCGAAGAGACACAGCAAGGCGAATTCTTCCTCGACGTGATCGGCCGCCAATATCCCGGCGCGCTGTATCGCTATCACCAGGATTGGGTCGAACGCCTCGCACATGCGGCTGAAGCCGCAGTGGCGAAGAAAGCAGACTGACATTTTCAACATTCGAACGGAGAAAAATCCCATGCACATCGAACTGAAGGGCCGCAAGGCCATCGTCACTGGCTCCACCGCTGGCATTGGTCGCGCGATTGCCGAAGGACTGGCGCGGCGGTGGTGATCAACGGCCGTACACAGGCGCGCGTGGATGCCGCGCTGCGCGAAATGCGCGCGCTGTTGCCGTTCGCCGAACTGGACGGCATCGCCGCCGACGTTGCCACGGCGGATGGTTGTGCGGCGTTGATCGCGCATGCGCCGGACGTCGACATTCTGGTCAATAATGCAGGCACCGCGCACCCGAACAATTTCTTCGACCAGGTCGATTCTGAATGGCTGGACCTGTTCCAGCTCAATGTGTTGAGCGGCGTGCGCCTGGCGCGCCACTACATTCCTAAGATGACAACGCGTGGTTGGGGTCGCGTGGTGTTCATCAGCAGCGAGTCGGCGCTGAACATTCCCAGGGAAATGATCGACTACGGCGTAACCAAGGCCGCGTTGCTCGCGGTGTCGCGCGGGCTGGCCGAACTCGTCGCTGGCAGCGGCATCACCGTCAACGCGATACTGCCTGGCCCGACGGATTCGGAAATCCTGTCCAACTGGATGAGGTCCACCGCGCAGGAACAAGGCATCACGCCAGCGCAGGCCGAACAGAACTTCCTGAAAACGATGCGCCCGACCACTCTGATCCAGCGCTTCGCCACCACAGAGGAAGTCGCCAACATGGTGGTCTATGTCGCTTCGGAACAAGCCTCGGCGACGACCGGCGCGGCCTTGCGCGTGGATGGCGGCGTGCTGCGCTCTATTGTCTGAGGGGCTCCGGAGGAGAAATCCTGGCGATGGATTACTGCGCTGGAACGAGGCATGGCGGATAGCGGAAGCCCGCCTCGTCAGTTTGACTTGGGCAAAACGGACTTGCCCGCTCTGCTTTTCTTGACTTCCTGCGCAGCAAACCGTGGCGTAGCCAGCACCACATGTCCTCGCTATGCGGTGGATGTGCAGTTGCTTGACGCGGACGGAAAACCGCGAAAATGTGACGCGCAAAACCACGATCAACGCCAGCGCCTTTACGCAGACGGCTGGCAAGGCAGGACAGACCCGCAGCAAGTACCAGGGCATCATCGCCTGACCCCATCCCGGCAGCCCGCACTACTGCTGGCGGCTTGCGGAAAAAACGGAACTGAAAAGAATTTCAGTGTTTTTCAGTTTTCAGGTTCTGAAAAGGATCTCGCAGAAAATTCATCTCTCTGTTTTAAAAGCTTTTTTGTGATTTTACGTCTCCGTGGTTAACGCAAAGGCCTTCACGACGCAGAAGCTGCCAGATACGCCGGTAACCGAAACGTCGGCGTTCCAGTGCCAGTTCGGTGATACGTGCAGACAGATACGCATCAGTAGCCGGACGGTGCGCATCATAACGGCAGGTCGACAGGGACAAACCCGTCAGCCTGCAGGCACGACGTTGCGACAGACCTGTCGCTTTACACATCACTGTCACGGCTTCCCGCTTCTGGTCTGTCGTCAGTACTTTCGGCCCAGAGCCACCTGTAGCGCCTCTTTATCCAGCATGGCTTCGGCGAGCAGCTTCCTGAGGCGGGCGTTCTCTTCTTCAGGTGACTTAAGCCTTTTTACTTCAGGTATTTCCATGCCACCAAACTTCTTACGCCACGTATAAAACG
>NZ_PYTZ01000089.1:0-487 GCF_003028445.1 Kosakonia sp. H7A
CAAGCTGCTGCTGGGCGAGTTGCAGCCGCAGCAGGGCGAGATCGTGCAGGGTACCAACCTGCAGATCGCCTATTTCGACCAGTACCGCGCCACGCTGCGCGAGGACTGGAACGCCATCGAGAACGTGGCCGAAGGCGCGGACTTCATCGAGGTCAACGGCAAGCGCAAGCACGTGCATGCCTACCTGCAGGATTTCCTGTTCACCCCGGAGCGCGCGCGTGCGCCGATCACGCGCCTGTCCGGCGGCGAGCGCAACCGGTTGCTGCTGGCGCGGCTGTTCGCGCAGCCGTCCAACCTGCTGGTGATGGACGAACCGACCAACGACCTGGACGTGGAAACGCTGGAGCTGCTGGAAGAACTGCTGGCCGATTACACCGGCACGCTGCTGCTGGTCAGCCATGACCGCGATTTCCTCGACAACGTGGTGACCTCCACGCTGGTGATGGAAGGCGACGGCCGCGTAGGCGAGTACGTGGGCGGGTATTCG
>NZ_PYTZ01000090.1:0-486 GCF_003028445.1 Kosakonia sp. H7A
TGTCGTTGAACTCGGCGTAGCACATGTGGGTATGGACCTGCGTCTCGTCGCGCACGCCACTGGCGGCGATGCGAAAGCTCTCCACCGCCCAGTCGAGGTACGCCTGCCATTCGCCGCGCCGCAGCGGCAGGCCTTCGCGCAGCGCCGGCTCGTCGATCTGGATCACCCCGATGCCGGCCGCTTCCAGGTCGCGCACCTCGTCGCGCAGCGCCAGGGCAATCTGCCGGCAGGTCCGCGCGCGCTCCTGGTCGTCGCGCACGAAAGACCACTGCAACACCGTGACCGGCCCGGTGAGCATGCCCTTCAGGGGCCGCGAAGTGAGCGATTGCGCGTACTGCGACCAGCGCACCGTCATTGGCGCCGGGCGCGCGACATCGCCGTAGATGATCGGCGGCTTCACGCAACGCGAGCCGTAGCTCTGCACCCAGCCGTACTGGGTGAAGGTGAAGCCCTCCAGGCGCTCGCCGAAGTATTCGACCATGTCGT
>NZ_PYTZ01000091.1:0-486 GCF_003028445.1 Kosakonia sp. H7A
GACACGCTGGAAACTGCGCGGCTAGGCGCCGTCAGGGTCTGGCTGCGCCAGGACGGCCTGGCCGTGCGTGCACAACGCCGCTGGCAGCCACGCTGGTGGGATGCGGAGGAACGCCTGCGCGCGACTGCTATCCTATCGGCCAGCAAACAGGCGGCCGATCGCGCCGGAGGATCTGAACGTGTGGGAACTGGTCAAGGCGGGCGGCTGGCCCATGGTGCCCCTGCTGCTGCTGGGGGTGCTGGCGCTGGCGATCATGCTCGAACGCCTGTGGACACTGCGCCGCAATGAAGTGCTGCCGCCGGGCCTGGGCGAAGAGGTGCGCAACTGGGCGGCACGCGGCAAGCTCGACCCCTCCCACATCGAATCCCTGCGCCGCAGCTCGCCGCTGGGCGCGTTGCTGGCCGCCGCGCTGGACATGCGTGGCCGCCCGCGTGAGCTGGTGCGCGAGCGTATCGAGGACACCGGTCGCCACATCGTCCACCGCAT
>NZ_PYTZ01000092.1:0-484 GCF_003028445.1 Kosakonia sp. H7A
GATGGCCTCGATGATGCAAAAGGCCGGCGCGGCCACGCCCAGCGCCGACCGCATCACCCTGCTGCGCGACGCCGACGGCGATGGCGTGGCCGAGATCCGCACCCAGTTCCTCTCCGGCCTGTATTCCCCCTTTGGCATGGCGCTGGTGGGTGACCGCTTCTATGTCGCCAATGCGGACGCGCTGGTGAGCTTCCCTTACAAGCCGGGCGATACCCATATCACCGCGGCGCCGAAGTTCATCGCCAACCTGCCGGGCGGGATCAACCATCACTGGACCAAGTCGCTGGTGGCAAATGCCGACGGGAGCCGGCTGTACGTGGGTGTTGGCTCCAACAGCAACGTCGCCGAGAAGGGCATGGATGCCGAGTTGAATCGCGCGGCCGTGCTGGAAGTAGACCCGAGCAGTGGCAGCACGCGCGTGTATGCCAGCGGCCTGCGCAATCCGGTGGGCATGGCGTGGGAGCCGGCAAAGCAGGCGTTGTGG
>NZ_PYTZ01000093.1:0-482 GCF_003028445.1 Kosakonia sp. H7A
CGAAACCATGTGGCGGACGAGCCAGTCCAGCAGCGGCGGCAACGTGGCGCCGGGCGGGAGCAAGCCGCCGAGGTCGCCGGTGTCGGGCATCGCCAGCGCGAGCAGCGCCTGCATCAGGCTGCCCACCGCACTCATCGCCGCCACGCCCAGGCTCAGCCAGGCCATCACGGTGACGAAGCTGCTGCGCGGGGCGGAAGGGCGGGACGGCAAGGCCATGGCAACTCCTGGCGTGGACGGCGCTGCAAAGACAGACGCCGGCAAGCTGCCGGCGTCCGTGCGATCACGGCAGGCGAGCTTACTTCACCTGTTCCTCGAACAGCTTGAGGATGCGCTTGTACTCGTCCAGCCAGGAGTCGGCGCGGGTGAAGCCGTGTCGCTCCAGCGGGTACGGGGCGATCTCCCAGTTGTCCTTGTGCAGTTCGATCAGCTTCTGGGTCATGTCCACCGAGTCCTTGAAGAACACGTTGTCATCGACCATGCCA
>NZ_PYTZ01000094.1:0-481 GCF_003028445.1 Kosakonia sp. H7A
GGCATGCGCGAACGCGCCGCCCGGCTGGGCGCGCGCCTTCAATGGTGGTCGCGCGCGGGCGCCGGCACCGAGGTGCAGGTGAGCCTGCCCGCCGCGCGGGCCTACCGCCGCCCTGCCCGACGCCGTGGCCGCCCGTGGTGGCGTGCGGTTCCGCTTACCGAAGGAGAAACCTGATGTCCGCCTCCCCTGCGTCGATCGGCGTGCTGATCGTCGATGACCACCCGCTGCTGCGCGACGGCCTGGCAGCGATGATCGCCCACCAGCCCGACATGCGCCTGCTCGGCGAGGCCAGCGACGGCGAAGAGGCCGTGGCCCGTTTCCAGGCGCTGCGCCCGGACGTCGTGCTGATGGACCTGCAGCTGCCGCGCGTGGACGGCGTGGAGGCCACCGCGCGCATCCGCGCGCTCGACCCGCAGGCCCGCGTCATCATCCTCACCACCTACAGCGGCGACGCGCGCGCGGTGCGCGCCTTGCAGGCCGG
>NZ_PYTZ01000095.1:0-480 GCF_003028445.1 Kosakonia sp. H7A
AAGCCGAGCGCCTGCAGCGACGCAATGCGCTCGATCAGGTCCTGGCTGATTCGTTGCGCCGCTATCCGCTTTTCCTCGGACAGGTTCGCGGTGCGCCGCACGTCCGTGCCGCCGGTATGCGGGAGTCCGCCGGCCGCGACGCGCCTGGCAATGTCCTTGCGTCCCGCGGCGCGACTGCGGGTGGTGGTGGCCACCGGTTCGTCGAAGCGCCCTTGCGCCGCGGGCGTGAGTACTTCGGCGATGCTGGCCAGCGGCAAACGCGACAGTGTTCCGATGTCCAGGCCGGCGAACGTGACCGACAGCGACTCGCGCTTGAGGCGGCGACCGCCGCAGGTCGGGCACGGTGCGCCGGACATGAAGCGCGCTACGCGCCGCTTCATCAGCGGGCTCTGGGTGTTGGCGAAGGTGTCGAGCACGTAGCGGCGCGCACCGGTGAACGTACCCATGTAGCTCGGCTCTGTCTTGCGGCGCAACGCCGCG
>NZ_PYTZ01000096.1:0-480 GCF_003028445.1 Kosakonia sp. H7A
CGCCCGCCGCACGCGGGGCAGAGGCCGAACATGCGGCGCTGGCGATCCTGCGCCTGTCGCACCAGTACGCCGGCAAGCTGCTGCTGGTTCGCCAGGGCCGTCATGACCTGCAACAGCTGGCCCACGCTGATCTGGCTGCGGGTCAGCAGCCCGTTGAGCTCGCCGAGCGTCAGGTCCGAGGACACCGGGATGCCCAACGCCTGCAACAGGCCGCGCGGGGTGAGCTTGAGCTGGGCCAACCCGCGATAGCTCGCCACTTCGGTATTGCCCAGGTCCACGCCGACAGTGCGAAGCAGTTGCTGCAACGGCGCGGCGCCATCGACGTTCAGCAGTTTCGCGCCGGCGCTGAACGCGACCACGGGCGCGGCGCGGCGTGCCACAGCTGACGCACGCACCTGCGGCATCGAGTCGACCATGCCGAACATCGGCAGCGCGCCGCGGCGCAATTCCACCTCCACGGCATTGAGCGGATGGCTGGCG
>NZ_PYTZ01000097.1:0-479 GCF_003028445.1 Kosakonia sp. H7A
CAGCACCGGCCCAAGCGCGGTGCGGATCAGCTCCGTCCGTAATGGTCCGCCAGCCGCTCGGCCACCAGCGTGTCCTGCAGCGATTCCAGTGCCATCACCCGCACCTTGCCCACGCGCGCCAGTGACAGCGTGCGCTCCACATAGAACTCCGGGCCTTCCTCGGTCATCGCCATCGAGCGGCTGAAGCCATAGGGCACCAGGCCCTTCTCGCCATCCTTGCTGCCACCGACATAGAGGAGGATCGACATCTTTCACCTTGTTGCGTGTTACTGGAACCGGCGCGCAGCTTACGCAGGTGCGTGTTAGGACCTTCTCACCCAAGTTAACGCCAGCTGTTTGCGGTTCGATGACTTCACGCCGCGCCGTTGCAACTCACTTTTTTTTAACCAGCGCATCGGTAGATCACGCATTCATTTCCGTCGGTGCGAAGGCATGGATCTCAAAAGCGGCTATCTGTTCTGGTCGATTCGAAACGGGTT
>NZ_PYTZ01000098.1:0-479 GCF_003028445.1 Kosakonia sp. H7A
TAAAGCTCCTGCAGCAGGAACCGCCAGCGTGTATGGAAACTGCGGAAGCGCGTGCTCGGCGTCGATGAGGCCAACGCGTCGATGCCCAATTCCCTGCATAGCCGCAGCGCGCGCGCCATGTGCAATGGATCGCTGACGATGATCGCCCGGCGCATGCCTTCGCGCTGCATCAGCGCGCGCGCCTCCACCAGGTTCTGCCGCGTGGTGCGCGAGACGGTCTCGATCAGCACGTCCTTGCCCGGCACCCCGTGCCGCAAGGCATAGCGCTCGGCGACCTGCGACTCGGAGAAGCGCGCCCCGGTGCCGCCAAAGCCGCCAGTGAAGATCAGCTTCGGCGCGTAACCCGCGTAGTACAACGACAACCCATGGCGGATGCGCTCCTCGAAGACGGGCGAAAGCTTGGCGTCGTAGGCCGCCGCGCCCAGCACGATGATGACGTCGGCCGGCGCGGCCTGGTCGCGATCGCCCACCCATATGAT
>NZ_PYTZ01000009.1:0-177474 GCF_003028445.1 Kosakonia sp. H7A
ATTTGCCTGGCGGCACTAGCGCGGTGGTCCCACCTGACCCCATGCCGAACTCAGAAGTGAAACGCCGTAGCGCCGATGGTAGTGTGGGGTCTCCCCATGCGAGAGTAGGGAACTGCCAGGCATCAAACCAGTGAAGAGGCCATCCGGAAGGATGGCCTTTTTGCGTCCGGGCGGAAGAGACAGGAAGCCCCGTGCCCCGGCACGGGGCTTTTTTGCTTTATTTATTTTCCTGGTCAGGTCATATTCTTAATTGCTTATCCTGCTAAGCTAAAACGTGATTGTAATCACGATTTGATTATAACAAATATGTAACATTTCTATCTTTGCGCAGTGGTGGACAAGGATACTCACCATGGGCAAGTAACCTCTGGCTCTGGCAGGAGTATCATTCGAATGGCTGAAAGCAGCATAACAACGCGTGAATCGCTCACCAGCAGCGATACTCGTAGAAGGGTGTGGGCGATTATTGGTGCTTCATCGGGCAACCTGGTGGAGTGGTTTGATTTCTATGTCTACTCCTTTTGCTCTCTCTATTTTGCTCATATTTTTTTCCCGGCAGGCAACACGACAACCCAGCTATTACAAACCGCAGGCGTATTTGCCGCCGGTTTTCTGATGCGTCCTATTGGCGGATGGTTATTCGGTCGAATCGCCGATCGCCGCGGGCGTAAAACCTCAATGCTGATCTCTGTCTGCATGATGTGCTTTGGATCGCTGGTCATTGCCTGTTTACCAGGTTATGACGCAATCGGCACCTGGGCTCCGGCACTATTATTGATTGCCCGTTTGTTCCAGGGGCTTTCTGTCGGCGGCGAGTACGGCACCAGCGCGACCTATATGAGCGAAGTCGCCGTGGAAGGGCGTAAAGGTTTTTACGCGTCATTCCAGTACGTTACGCTGATCGGTGGGCAACTGCTGGCGCTACTGGTTGTCGTGATCCTGCAACAGATCCTTGATGATGCTGAATTACGCGCATGGGGCTGGCGTATTCCCTTTGCTCTTGGAGCAGTGCTGGCTATTGTCGCTCTCTGGCTACGCCGCCAACTGGATGAAACATCGCAGCAAGAAGTTCGGGCTTTAAAAGAAGCTGGTTCAATGAAAGGATTATGGCGCAACCGTAAAGCTTTTCTGATGGTGCTTGGGTTCACGGCGGGAGGATCGCTGGCGTTTTACACCTTCACCACTTATATGCAGAAATACCTGGTTAATACGGCGGGTATGCACGCGAACGTTGCCAGCATCATTATGACTGTAGCTCTGTTTGTCTTCATGCTGATCCAACCGATTATTGGTGCTTTATCCGATAAGATTGGGCGCCGCACATCAATGCTGCTCTTCGGCGGTCTTTCAACGGTGTGCACAGTACCGATTCTCAGTGCATTGCACAGCGTCACGTCGCCATACGCGGCATTTGCTCTGGTGATGCTGGCGCTGGTGATCGTCAGCTTTTACACCTCAATCAGCGGGATCCTGAAAGCAGAAATGTTTCCCGCACAGGTACGCGCTCTGGGTGTCGGTCTTTCTTATGCAGTGGCAAATGCGTTATTTGGCGGTTCGGCGGAATATGTGGCGCTGTCATTGAAGTCATTCGGTATAGAAACCGCTTTTTTCTGGTACGTCACTGTGCTGGGAGCGTTAGCATTTCTGGTTTCGCTTATGCTTCATCGTAAAGGGAAAGGCATCCGTCTTTAGTGATTTGCCAGTTGCCACACGGTATAACCCGTTGTGGCACCGGCAACATCCCATGCGAAATCTTTCCAGCTCCAGCCACTCCCCGCCGGACGGCTGTCCCAAAGCTCCTTCGATGCGCCAAGGCTAATTGAAAACATCAGCCCTACCATTGCGCTACGATCGCGGCTATATCCCTGATGTTGCGCTACCTCGTTACCGGCGGCAGAAAGCATGGCGGAGCCCAGAAAATGCTGCGCCTTATCCTGCCCACTCCAGCTATCATTCGCCATATGGCTACAGCCTGTCAGTAGCACCACACTTGCTATCATCATGTATTTCATCAGCAGACCCGAAAAAAAGCCCCATCGCAGAGACGGGGCTTAGTTTTAAAGAATACGGCTTATCAGCTTATCGATGCGGATACGGCGCAATCGGCGAATAAGTTTGCGTACCTTTACCGGATAATCCGCAATGCTTTGCAAATCACGATAATGATTCACCACGGTCGTATGCGTGCGGATAAGCTCCAGCTCTTTGTCGCGCTGGGCCGCCAGTTCATGTTTCGGATCGTGGATCAGGATGGCGTTTTCCAGATCCAGCCGCCAGGCGCGGGGGTTCAGGTTGTTACCTGTCAGCAGGATCCATTCGTCATCCACCCACATTCCTTTCAGGTGATAGCTGTTATCATCATCTTTCCATAAACGCACAACTAGCTGATCGGTGTTAACGTAATACTGTAGCCGGCTCAGGAAACGACGCAGATTGATTTCATATAGATAAGGCAGCGCGCCGATGATTTTAAACGGTTGATCTTCCGGAATGAAAAAGTCATTCGCCGTTTTGTCACCAACGATAATTTCCACTTTTTTACCATCGCGCAGTAGCTGGATAATGTTACGCACCAGCACCGCAGGCAGGTTGAAGTAGGGGGTACAGATCGTCAGCTTGTGCTCTGCACACGGCATCAGATGGAAAATAGTTTTGTTCAGCAGGCTGGATTTACCCAGACCGACCAGCGGCGTGACCGCCAGCTGATCGTTATCCGCATTGCCCTGGAAATGGTATGTGGCATCGCGTAGCTCCTGACGGAACAGACGAATATCGTTTTTGATTTCCGGGCTTTTCGGACGCTGAGCATTATCAAGACGATTTACGCCGCGCCCCTGAATCAGATTCTGATCGACCCAGTTACGAATGATATCCGCCATTTGCGGGTTGCGGATCAACTGATAGCGGTCATAGCGATACTTATCGTGCTGATGCAAATAGACATCATTGAGGCTTGCGCCGCTGTAAAGCACGCTGTCATCAATGATAAATCCTTTGAAATGCAGCACGCCGAGCGCTTCACGCGTATTCACAGGAACGCCATAAACCGGGACCACAACGTCCGGATTTTCCTGAGCAAGGCGGCAGTACCAGTCGGCGTTGGTATTGGATGCCGCTGCGCCAATGCGGCCACGCTGGGCGCGGTGCCAGTCGACAAGCACACAGACATCCAGTTCCGGGCGTTGGCGCTTGGCTTCATACAGCGCATGCAGAATTCCTTTCCCGCCATCGTCCTGTTCCAGGTACAGGGCGATGATATAGATCCGGCGCGTAGCACTGGCGATTTTCGCCAGCAGCGTCTCCCTGAAATCAGCGGGTGAGTAGAAAAACTCTATGTCATCAACTGACTGAGCAATCTTGGGGAGTTGGGCAAGGTGTTGTTGATGTTTATTACGCTTAAATTTTGACAACATCACAGTGCGTTTCTTCTCTGTTTATTGAAGGGTCTTCTGTACCATGCAGACGACATAAGCGGGCAATAATAACACCGTGCCTGCTAAAGTAGTCAACATTTCCAGTACCTTACTCAGGATTCATCCGTCTTCATGAGTTGGAGAGACAATCCCACAATGCCATCTTCCAGCTGAATATCAACGTCAAATCCCAGTTTACGCGCCAGCGTCACCATGCCGCGATTGTTGGGCATAGTAATACCATTCAAGCGCTTAAGTCCGTGATCCCGGGTATAACTGATAAGCTTCTCAAGTAAACGTCGACCAAGCCCGAGCCCTTTCAAATCGGAACGAACCAGCACAGCAAATTCAGCGTCGATATTATCCGGGTCGGAAATCGCACGCGTAACGCCCAGAATTTCTTCACCTTGATCTGTGCGGCGTACTGCAACAAATGCCATTTCCCGATCGTAGTCGATCTGCGTCATATTCGCTAAATCATCATGGGTAAATTCGTTGATCTCGCTAAAGTAACGGTAGTAAAGATCCTCTTTTGTCACCTGGGCGATAAAGCGCTGTAGCTGAGGCTCATCTTCCGGAAGAATCGGGCGGAACAGGCACCGCTCGCCATTTTTCATCTCCACCTCTTCTTCCAGATGCTGAGGATAGGGACGTATAGCGAGACGCGTTTCACCGTTTCCGGCGGCGGAGGAAATGGTCATGGTTACATCCAGCGCGGTAAATTCGCTACCGGAGGCAAGTAAAGGATGAATATCCAGCCGCTCAATTTCCGGGCAATCAACAATCAGATTCGAAACCTGCACCAGAAACTGGCTTAAGCCGGCAATATCCAGCGAGCGTAACGCGCTGCGCCCGCGGATCTTTTTACTTTTAATCGCCTGGATCACCAGATAACGGGCGAGATTCATATTCAGCGGCGGTAGCGCAACGGCGGCCTGATCTTCTGCCCGCCACTCAACGCCGCCTTCGCCTAACATAATCAACGGGCCGAACACAGGATCATGTTCGACAACCACTCGCAGTTCCTGCGCCCCCGCGCGGTTTGCCATGCTTTGCACCTGCAAACCGTGAATACGCGCCTGCGGCCAGTTCATTTTCACACGATCGATAATTGCATCCGCTGCCTGCTGCACCTCGTTCGCTGTGCGCAGATAAAGCATCACCCCCTGAACTTCGGATTTATGAGGAATATCCGGCGAACGCAGTTTTAAGGCGACCGGGTAACCGATCTGTTCGGCAATGTGCACGGCTTCAGCGCTGTCACTGGCAATCCATGTCGGCAGAGTTTGTAGCCCCCAGGCGCCTAAAATCGGCTGGACTTCATGAGTATCCAGCGTCGTTGCGCCCTCCATCAACGCTTGCTGCAACAGATGATGCGCTTCGGCGGTATTCGCCGTCATGCTGAGGGATATCGCGGGTGTTTCGCGGAGTTGTTTCTGGTTGCGTCGATACTCCACCATGTGCATGAACGCCGTAATGGTGCCTTCAGGCGTGCGGTAAGTGGGTAAACCCGCTTCGCTAAACAGGCGTCGCGCTTCCTGCGAAGAAAATTCGCCGCACCAGTTGGTCAGCACCGTCACATATTTCCCGCGCGGATGTTTGTTCAGTGCGTCGATCAATGTTACTGCGCTTTCGCTGCCCGGCGCGGCGGCGCTTGGCGCATGGATCACCATCAACGCGTCGTAATCCTGGCTGTCGAGCAAAATATTAAGCGCTGCGACATAACGCTCATTACCGGCATCATCGCGTAAATCAAGCGGGTTACCGGGGACGACGTAATCCGGTAATGCTGTGTGCAAACGGGCCAGCGTCTCTGCGCTGAGCGCCGCCAGTTTGCCATTACGCAGCCAAAGTTCATCCAGCGCCAGCGCTGCCGGCGCGGCGCCATTACTGACGATCATCAGGCGCTCACCACGCAGCGGACGCATATGGCTGAGCGTTTCTACCGCGGAAAACAGTTCATGTGTATCCTGGACACGCAGCAAGCCAGCTCGCTGAATCGCAGCATCCCAGGCGGGATCAAGACCAGAATGCACCTGCAATAATCGCTGCGCTTCCGGGCTGCGGCCGCTTTTGATAACCAGAATAGGTTTATTTCGTGATGCGCTGCGGGCGGCGGAGACAAAGCGACGCGCGTCGCTTAAATGTTCCAGATAGAGCAGAATGGCGCTGGTTTTACTGTCCCGCGCGAGAAAATCCAGCAATTCGTCAACATCGATATCCAGGCTATCACCCAGCGCGATGAAGTAAGAAAATCCCATCTCGCGCTGTTGCGCCCAGTCGAGGATTGTATTCGACACTGCCGCTGACTGGGAGATAAACGCCAGTTTGCCGCGCGTAATCGGCACCGGCGAAAAACTGGCGTTCAGCCCCTGCCACGGAGCAAGTAAACCGAGGCTGTTCGGGCCGAGCAGGCGCATCTGATAGCGTGCCGCGCAGGCCAGAAGAAGCGAATGCTGTTCGGGAGGCGCCGAGAGAATAATGCAGGTTTTGCAGCCTTTTTGCCCCAGAGCATCAAGCAGTTCAAGGTTGCGTTTGGCGTGCGTGCATAGCACCGCCAGATCGGGCGTAAACGGCAGGCTGGCGACATCCGGCCAGGCCAGCACGCCCTGAACCGCTTTATAAGCGGGCGTGACCGGCAATACCGGCCCGGCAAATCCTCCCGCCAGTAAATTGCGCATCATCAGAAAACCTGCGCGATCCGGCTTCATTGACGCGCCCACCACCGCAATCGATCGGGGACGTAATAACGCTTCCAGCCCTCGTTGGCTCATACCGGCCTCCGCTTAAGAGAGATCCGATGATTCTAAACGTTTTCAGTTGCGTTTGCTGTGATAGCGGATGGATGGCGTGTTTTACCTGCCAGATAACGTTCGCGAAAGAGCGCGAAATGTTCGCCGAGTGCCTGTGCGGCTGCGTTGTCGCGCGCGATATCCAGCAGCGCAATCGCCACTTCCGCAGTGCAATATTGGTCGTCGGCATGCGCTTCCCGCAGGTGGTAAGCGGAAACTCGCGAGAGATCCACAGAGATAACCGGCAGCGCATCCAGATAAGGGCTTTTGCGGAACATTTTACGCGCTTCGGTCCAGGTACCGTCCAGCATAATAAACAGCGGTGGTTTGCCTGACGGCGGCGCGCTCAGCACCTGGCGTTCGCTGCCCGCATAAGAGGCGGGAAATACCACCATTGGCTGATGCGTCTCACTGCGGCAGAGATCGATAAGTGCCTGCGGCGGTTCGGTGCGCGACCACTGAAAAGCCAGCGTATCGGGTAACACGTCGGCGATCAGCCTTCCGGTATTGCTCGGTTTCATCGGTTCGGTATCGAACATCACCAGGCAGAAACGGCTGTTGGCGGTTGCGGGTTTTAACGTCTCGCACAGGCACTGGCGCAGCGGCAGCAGGCAACGCTGGCAGCGACGGATACGGTTACCACGGGCAAGAAACGGACGCGTCGAACGGGCAAGGCGTTCGGCACGGAGTCGAAGAACAGCGTTTTCGGTCATGGGGATTGCGCAATAAAAACGCCATTGTCGCAGAGCTGAAAACGGGGCACAAGATGCGCCCCGACGGGATCACAGTGATTCGTTGAGCCAACTGTCGAACGGTGCTTTTGGCACGGCACCGCTGAGCATGTCGACAACTTCACCATTTTTGAACAGCATAATGGTTGGAATACTGCGAATGCGGAAGCGCGCGCTCAGTTCACGTTCAGCTTCGGTGTTCACTTTGACAAATCGCACTTTGCCGCTGCGTTCTTCCGCCACATCTTCAAAAATCGGCGCAAAACTGCGGCACGGGCCGCACCATGGCGCCCAAAAATCAACGACCACGGGCAGATCGTCTTTCAGTAATTTATCCAGCGTTTCACCGGTAGCGTTGATCACATCTCCATCGAACAGCTCGTGTCCACAGCGTCCACATTTTGCGCCGTCGTTCATTCTCTCTTCGGGAATGCGGTTCAGCGCCTGACAGCTTGCACATACGGTATTCATAACTAACCTCAGGAAAAGCGATGGTACAGAGCGGCATGACTGCCGGTATGTTTCTACTATGTTACATATTATTAATAAGAAGGTTTTAAACGACAATGCGTTTTGTTCAATGAATACAATAGTCGATAGCTTTTGAACGAATTAATGGCGAAGCGCAAGGACATCAGGTAATCTGCGCGCTTCGCGCAGCGCTGGTGGAGAAAAGCATGAACGATGAATTAAAGAACAAAAGCGGCAAGGTCAAAGTGATGTATGTCCGCAGTGATGATGATTCCGATAAACGTGGCCAAAACCCGCGCACCGGGAAAGGGCCAGCACGTGCAGGATCGTCGTCTCGTGCCGGAGATGACCGTCGTACTGCCCGCGATGATCGTGGCCGCCCTGGCCGTGATGACAGGGGCCGTTCTGCTCGCGACAACAATAGTCGCCGCCCGCAGCGAGACAATTACAGTGAACGTGGTGATTCACCGTGGCGTACCGTTTCCCGCGCACCGGGCGACGACACGCCGGAGAAACCGGATCACGGCGGTATCAGCGGTAAAAGCTTTATCGATCCCGAAGTGCTGCGTCGTCAGCGCGCGGAAGAGACGCGCGTATACGGCGAAAACGCCTGCCAGGCGCTGTTCAGCAGCCGTCCTGAATCCATTGTTCGCGCCTGGTTTGTGCAGAGCGTAACACCGCGTTTTAAAGAAGCCCTGCGCTGGATGGCGGCAAACCGCAAAGCCTACCATGTGGTGGATGACGAAGAACTGGAGAAAGCGTCCGGGACGGAACATCACGGCGGTGTCTGCTTCCTGATTAAAAAACGCAATGGTCTGAGCGTGCAGAAATGGGTGGCGAACGCCGGTGAAGAGGATTGCGTGCTGGCGCTCGAAGATGTCGGCAACCCGCATAACCTCGGCGCGATTATGCGTAGCTGCGCGCACTTTGGCGTCAAAGGCGTAGTGTTGCAGGATGCTGGGGTGATTGAATCTGGCGCTGCAGTGCGTACCGCAGAAGGCGGAGCCGAACACGTTCAGGCAATTACTGGCGACAGCTTTGCTGATGCGCTGGAAGATTTCCGTCAGGCCGGTTATGCGCTGGTAACGACTTCCAGCCACAACGGCACGCCGCTGTTCAAAGCGACGTTACCGAAAAAAATGGTACTGGTACTGGGCCAGGAGCGCGATGGGTTATCTGATGCGACGCTTTCCCGCGCGGATCTGAGCGTCTCGATTGAGGGTACCGGCAACGTTGAAAGCCTCAATGTTTCTGTGGCAACCGGCGTGTTGCTGGCAGAATGGTGGCGGCAGAACAAAGCCTGACGTTAGCCAGCAGAGTAAAAAAGCCAGCGCAATGCTGGCTTTTTTTTATTCGGTTTCCGCGGGCAGAGTCGGCATCCAGTCGATCGGCTGCTCTCCATGCCGCTCCAGCCACTGATTTGCCAGCGCAAAGTGATTACAGCCAAAGAAACCGCGATGCGCAGAGAGCGGCGATGGGTGCGGTGCGCGCAAAACATGGTGGCGGGATTTGTCGATAATCGCCCCTTTCTTCTGCGCATGCGAACCCCAGAGTAAAAACACGACGCCTTCCCGATGTTCATTAATCAGTGCGATCACTTTGTCGGTAAAGGTTTCCCAGCCGAGACTGGCATGCGAATGCGCCTGGCCGGCGCGTACCGTCAGCACGGTGTTGAGCAGCAATACGCCCTGGCGCGCCCAGCTCTCCAGATAACCATGCTGCGGCCGCACGAAGCCCGGTATGGTGTTTTCCAGCTCTTTATACATATTCAGCAGGGAAGGTGGGATGGCGATACCGGGGCGCACAGAAAATGCCAGGCCGTGTGCCTGACCAGGACCGTGATAGGGATCCTGCCCCAGAATCACCACTTTAACGTTGCCCAGTTCGGTAAAACGGAAAGCGTTAAACACATCTTTCTGCGGTGGGTAGATGGTCATTCCGGACTGCCGCTCAGCCGCAACCGTACTGAGAGTGTTAATAAAGTAGGGCTGCTGTTTTTCTTCTGCCAGCACATCATGCCATGTTAATGAGGTGGTCATCCCGCTCTCCTGCGAAGTTGGTTCCCCGTAGCTTAACTGCTTCTTTCGGCAGAACAAAATTCACCGTCGGCTTTTGCAGAATTTACTCAAAAAAATTTGAAAATTTACAAATGTTTTAAGATGGTCCGAAACGCGTAACTTGATATAAAACAAGTATATTCCCTAATCACCATTTTTAGCGTGTGGTTTTTATTGATTTAAATCAAAGAATGCGGGGTGTCAGACTGGTATATAAACAATCAGACAACAATGGTTTTACCAATTGGCCGGGAAAACCGGCTGATCGAATAATGTGCCGAAGGGAGGCAAATCATGATTACTGGTATCCAGATTACTAAAGCTGCAAACGACAACCTGTTGAACTCGTTCTGGCTGCTTGATAGCGAAAAAGGCGAAGCACGTTGCGTCTGTGCAAAAGGTGGTTTCGCGGAAGATGAAGTGGTTGCGGTCAACAAACTGGGCGCTATCGAATATCGTGAAATTCCGATGGAAGTAAAACCGGAAGTGCGTGTGGAAGGCGGTCAGCACCTGAACGTGAACGTTCTGCGTCGTGAAACGCTGCTTGATGCCGTTGAGCATCCGGAAAAATACCCGCAGCTGACCATTCGTGTATCCGGTTATGCAGTACGTTTTAACTCGCTGACGCCGGAACAGCAGCGCGATGTTATTGCTCGTACCTTTACTGAAAGCCTGTAATTTCAGGCTGATATAAAAAACGCCGGGATATCCCGGCGTTTTTTTATTCTTCTGTTTTTTGCTGCTCGCTGTTTGCAGCACTGGGTTTGCGTCGCTTACCGATGTTTTTGGTATCGCGATGGCGTTGCTTCACGCGCGGCTTCTCTTTCTCTTTTTTCTTCTCTTCGCGTTTGGCCAGCACTTTTTTCGACGGCTTGCCTTTCAGCTTCTCGCTTGGCACTCGTGTTGTCGGGCGCAGTTCGTCCACGACGCGGGCTTTCAGCGGCTCTTCAACGTAACGGCCTACTTTGCCCAGCAACAGATGATCGTGCGCTTCAACCAGGGAGATGGCTGCGCCTTTGCGACCGGCGCGGCCGGTACGGCCAATACGGTGCAGGTAGGTGTCGCCACTGCGCGGCATATCGAAGTTAATGACGTGGCTGACATCCGGAATGTCGATACCACGCGCAGCGACATCGGTGGCGATCAGCACATTGACGCGACCGTCGGTCAGACGTTTGATCGCTTCGTTGCGCTTCACCTGTACCATCTCGCCTTCGAGATAGCAGTTATTGATGCCCGCTTCGCGCAGCCAGCCTGCCAGCTCATGCACGCGTTCACGTTTACGCACGAAGACGATAGAACGGCTGACTTCCGGCTGTTTCAGCAGGTGTATCAGCAGTGCGGTTTTGTGTTCAAGGTTGTCGGCGCGGTAGTACCACTGGTGAATTTTCTTACGTTCGCGCGTTGACGGTGTGGCGGAGACTTCGACGGGATCTTCCAGCAGACGTTCGGCGAAATTTTTGATCGCATCGCCTTCAAGCGTTGCGGAAAACAGCATCGTCTGTTTGCGCCAGCGAGTTTCACCCGCGATGTGCTCGATATCCTGCGCGAAGCCCATATCCAGCATGCGATCGGCTTCATCGAGGATCAGCGTTTCTACCGCACGACAGTCGAAGTTCTCTTCTTTAATGTATTGCAGCAGGCGACCGGTGGTGGCAACCACAATATCCTGATTTTCGCTGAACACTTCAGCGTGGTTCATATAGGCGACGCCGCCGGTAATGGTCGCGATATCCAGATGGGTATTCGCCGCCAGTTCACGGGCATGATCGGCAACCTGCATTGCCAGCTCGCGGGTTGGCGTCAGGATCAGAATACGCGGCGGGCCGGATTTCTTACGTGGAAAGTCCAGAAGGTGTTGCAACGCTGGCAGCAGATAGGCCGCCGTTTTACCGGTACCAGTAGGCGCAGAACCAAGGACGTCACGCCCCTCAAGCGCAGGCGGAATGGCAGCTGCCTGGATAGCGGTTGGGCGCGTAAAGCCTTTATCCTGGAGCGCGTCCAGCAGGCTGTCGTCAAGTTCGAGTTCGGAAAAAGTCGTTACAGTCATGATCTACCTCTGTGTGGGGCGCTGATTATAGACGTTACGGCTGGAATCTTCATCTGTTGTCTGCTTATCGCTTTTCCGGCGCTTTGCTTTCACCTATGCTACGCCTGTTTCCGTATTGAGGTTGTAAAGATGTCCCAGCCAAAGGCTCAGTTGCGCCGTGACGGCTTCACGTTTAAAGAATTCTTTGTTGCACACGATCGTTGCGCCATGAAAGTGGGCACTGATGGTTTGATGTTGGGTGCCTGGTCGCCGGTATCGAAAGCACGGCATGTGCTGGATATCGGCACGGGCAGCGGTCTGTTGGCGCTGATGCTGGCGCAGCGGACCGGGCCGACGGTGACCATTGATGCCGTCGAGCTTGATGAGCAGGCTGCTTCTCAGGCGCAGGAAAATGTGCAGGCATCGCCGTGGGCAGATCGTATCACAGTTCACGAGGCTGATATTCGCCAGTGGAGCAGTGAGAATACTGCGCGTTACGATCTGATTGTCAGCAATCCTCCTTATTTTGACGAAGGGGTGAAATGTGCGACGCCAGAACGCGATCGTGCGCGTTATACCACTACGCTTGATCATCAGGCATTGCTGGAAATTGCCGCTACACTGGTGACGGAAGAGGGTTTTTTCTGCGTTGTGCTGCCGATTGAAGCCAGCGAGCTTTTCACGCAGAAAGCGCTGGGTATAGGCTGGCATTTGCGTTTGCGAACCGATGTGTCAGAAACGGAAAGCCGTTTGCCGCATCGTGTCCTGCTGGCCTTCTCGCCGCGCGCCGGCGACGTGTTTGCCGACCGGCTGGCGATTCGTGGGCCGGATCAGCGCTATTCTGACAGCTACACCGCGCTGACCCAGAGCTTCTACTTGTTTATGTAACTGCGCGGCGAGAGTACCGTCGGGCCGGATTCCGCAAGCTGATCGGGGTAGTCCAGCGTGTAATGCAACCCGCGGCTCTCTTTGCGCTGCATCGCGCAGCGTACAATCAGCTCGGCTACCTGTACCAGGTTACGCAATTCCAGCAGATTATTGGAGACGCGGAAATTGGCGTAGTACTCGTCAATTTCCTGCTGCAACAAGGTAATGCGGCGCATTGCGCGTTCGAGTCGTTTTGTGGTGCGTACGATACCCACGTAGTCCCACATAAACAGCCGCAGTTCGTGCCAGTTATGTTGCAGGATAACCCGCTCATCGGCGTCGTCGACGCGGCTTTCATCCCAGGCGGGCAGCGCCGGAATGGCATGTGCATGTGGCATGCGGCGAGCAATGTCTTCCGCCGCCGACCAACCGTACACCAGACATTCAAGCAGTGAATTTGATGCCATGCGGTTTGCGCCGTGCAGGCCGGTGTAGCTCACTTCGCCAATGGCATAGAGACCGTCGACATCGCTACGTCCGCGATCGTCAACCATCACGCCGCCGCAGGTGTAGTGCGCAGCAGGCACAATCGGCACAGGCTCTTTGGTCAAATCGATTCCCAGACCCAGCAATTTTTCATAAATCATCGGGAAATGATGACGAATAAATTCGGCAGGTTTATGGCTGATATCGAGATACATGCAGTCCACGCCGAGGCGCTTCATTTCATGATCGATAGCGCGGGCGACGACATCACGCGGTGCCAGTTCGCCACGCGGATCAAAGTCCGGCATAAAACGCGTACCGTCCGGGCGTTTCAACCAGGCTCCTTCACCGCGCAGCGCTTCGCTGAGCAGGAAGCTGCGCGCCTGCGGATGAAACAGCGCGGTGGGATGGAACTGGTTAAACTCCAGGTTCGCCACCCGGCAACCGGCACGCCATGCCATGGCGATGCCGTCACCGGAGGAGATATCCGGGTTGGTGGTGTATTGATAGACTTTCGATGCACCGCCGGTCGCCAGCACCACTGCCTTTGCCTGGCAGGTTTCAACCTGTTCTTTATTTCGGTTCCACACCCATGCGCCTACAACGCGACGCGTACCCGGCAGGCCGATTTTGTCCGAAATAATCAAATCCACCGCATTGCAGCGTTCGAGTACGCGAATATTTGGGTGGTTGATGGCCTTGCTGACCAGAGTATTTTCCACCGCTTTACCGGTGGCATCGGCAGCATGAAGAATGCGGCGATGGCTGTGCCCGCCTTCGCGCGTCAGATGGTAGCTGGACTCGCCATTTGCGGCGACCTCGGTGTCAAATAACACTCCTTGATCGATAAGCCACTGTACGCAGGAGCGCGCATTGCTGGCGACAAATTCTGCCGCGTGACGTTCAACAATTCCTGCGCCAGCAATCAGCGTATCTTCCACATGGGATTCAACGCTGTCTGTTTCGTCAAACACGGCTGCAATGCCGCCCTGAGCATAAAATGTTGAGCCTTCACTGATTGGCCCCTTACTTAAGACGATAACGTTGTGCTGTTGTGCTGCCAGACGTAATGCCACGGAAAGGCCAGCGGCGCCGCTACCGACCACCAATACATCACAGGAGAGTTCAGGCGTTGTTTTCATGATCTGTGTTTAATTTACTAAACAAGGTTCGCTGAGCATAGCACCGCATCTGGCGAAAGATCACTATTTTTTGCAAGGGTTGTATTAATGGCTAAACAGAAACTTTGCGCATGCAGGTGCCATCAACGGAAAAAATATTAAGAAGCAGATTGTTAGTGAAGGTGTATTAGAGATGAAAAAAAACCGCTATTGCGTTACTCTCTGGCGATCTTAAGGTCTTTTCTTTGAGAAAACACAGTGTTCAGCGTTTGCAGACTTATAATGAGTGATAATGATTTTTTGCGAACGATACACAAAAACAATGGCGTAACGGAACTTTATTGTAAACCTGAGCTCTAATTGGCTGCTTGCTCATATTGCAGTATTGGAGTGGCGTTCTGGATACGCGTGGAAATTGGTTTTGGGGAGATTTTACCTCGGATGAGCGAGCAGTTAACGGATCAGGTTCTTGTCGAAAGGGTCCAGAAAGGAGATCAGAAAGCGTTTAACTTACTGGTGGTGCGCTACCAGCATAAAGTGGCGAGTCTGGTTTCCCGGTATGTCCCTTCGGGCGATGTACCTGATGTCGTACAAGAATCATTTATAAAGGCCTATCGCGCGCTTGATTCGTTCAGGGGAGATAGTGCTTTTTATACATGGCTATACCGAATTGCTGTTAACACAGCGAAAAATTATCTGGTCGCCCAGGGGCGCAGGCCGCCATCCAGTGATGTGGACGCTATTGAAGCAGAAAACTTCGAAAGTGGCGGTGCACTGAAAGAAATTTCGAACCCTGAGAACTTAATGTTGTCAGAAGAACTGAGACAAATAGTTTTCCGTACCATTGAGTCGCTCCCGGAAGATTTACGCATGGCAATTACGTTGCGGGAGCTGGATGGCCTGAGTTACGAAGAGATTGCGGTCATCATGGATTGCCCGGTTGGTACAGTGCGTTCACGTATCTTCCGTGCGCGTGAAGCTATTGATAATAAAGTTCAACCGCTTATCAGGCGTTGACGATAGCGGGATACTGAAAAAGGTATTAGGCATGCAGAAAGAACAACTTTCCGCTTTAATGGATGGTGAAACGATGGATAGCGAGCTGCTCGCAGAGCTGGCCCGCGATCCTGAAATGCAGAGAACCTGGGAGAACTATCACCTGATTCGCGACTCTATGCGCGGTGATACGGCCGATCTCCTCCATTTCGATATCTCCGCCCGCGTGATGGCCGCGATTGAGAACGACGCCGTTGAAACTGCGACGCCGTTGATTCCCGAAGCGCAGCCTGCGCCGCACCAATGGCAGAAGATGCCGTTCTGGCACAAGGTTCGCCCGTGGGCAAGTCAGCTTACCCAAATGGGTGTAGCGGCATGCGTATCACTTGCTGTTATTGTTGGTGTCCAGCACTATAATGGCTCAACTGAATCAACCCAACAGCCCGAAGCGCCAGTGTTTAATACGCTGCCGATGATGGGTAAAGCCAGTCCGGTAAGTTTGGGTGTTCCTTCTGATGCATCATCGGCAAGCGCCGGTCAGCAACAGCAGGTGCAGGAACAGCGTCGTCGCATTAATGCGATGTTGCAGGATTACGAACTGCAACGCCGTCTGCACTCCGAACAGCTTCAGTTTGAGCAGGCGCAAACGCAGCAGGCCGCTGTACAGGTGCCGGGAAATCAAACTTTAGGAACGCAATCGCAGTAATGAAGCAACTTTGGTGTGCCATGTCTTTTGTGGCTACTGGCCTGTTCTTCTCTGTCAACGCCTCGGCTGATGTTTCATCCGGGGCGTTGTTACAGCAAATGAATGTGGCGAGTCAGTCACTCAACTACGAACTGTCTTTTATCAGCATTAATAAGCAGGGAGTAGAGTCTTTACGCTACCGTCATGTGCGTTTGAATGACCAACCGCTTGCACAGTTATTGCAGATGGACGGTCCGCGTCGGGAAGTGGTGCAGCGGGGCAGTGAGATCAGCTACTTTGAGCCTGGTCTTGAACCCTTTACGCTCAACGGCAACTATATTGTCGATTCGCTGCCGTCACTGGTTTATACCGATTTCAAACGTCTTTCCCCTTATTATGACTTCATCTCCGTAGGCCGTACGCGCATTGCTGACAGGTTATGCGAAGTGATCCGCGTTGTGGCGCGCGATGGTACCCGGTACAGCTATATCGTCTGGATGGATGAAGAGACGCATCTGCCAATGCGCGTCGATCTGCTCGATCGCGATGGCGAAACCCTTGAACAGTTCCGCGTCATCGCATTCTCGGTCAATGGCCAGGTTGCCAGTAATATGCAGACGCTGGCAAAAGCCAGTCTGCCGCCGCTGCTGTCATTACCGGTTGGCGATAACGTGGATTTCAACTGGATGCCATCCTGGGTGCCGCAGGGCTTTGAGCAAGTCGCCAGCAGCCGCCGTAAATTGCCAACGCTTGAGATGCCGGTTGAATCGCGTCTCTATTCTGATGGGTTATTCAGCTTCTCGGTTAACATCAGCCCGGCCAATCAGAACAGCTCCGAACAGTTACTGCGCACCGGTCGACGCACCGTGATGACCACGGTTCGCGATAACGCGGAAATCACCGTTGTCGGCGAACTGCCACCGCAAACCGCAAAACGTATTGCGGACAGCCTCAAATTCAAGGCCGCACAATGATTAAAGAGTGGGCGACCGTCGTTTCCTGGCAAAATGGTAACGCGCTGGTCGAATGTGATGTCAAAGCATCCTGTAGCAGCTGCGCTTCCCGTGCAGGTTGCGGTAGCCGTGTGCTGAATAAACTGGGGCCGCAAACAACGCACACCATTGCTGTTCCTTGCGAACAACCTCTGGTGGCGGGGCAAAAAGTGGAACTGGGAATTGCTGAAGCCAGTCTGCTGAGCTCCGCAATGCTGGTCTATATGTCGCCGCTGGTGGGGTTGTTTGCTATGGGCGCCATTTTCCAGTCGCTGTTTGCCGCCGATATCGCGGCGTTGTGCGGCGCGGTGCTGGGTGGGGTTGGCGGCTTTTTACTCGCGCGCGGGCTGTCGCCAAAGCTGGCTACCCGCAGTGAATGGCAGCCAGTGATCCTGAGCGTTGGCTTGCCGCCAGAGATGATTCGCGTCGATAGCACAACTGCTGAAAATCGTCCGTAATTTCCCTTTTCGCCTTGCGGTAATGGCGTCACTTTCTGGCATTTCCCCGCATTGTGGTTGTAGTGTAGAATACGGCGTTTCAGTACATTTGACGTCAGGCGCGAACAGGCCTCTTAGCTACTCGTAAGGCATAAAATCTCACTCTATGAAGAATATTCGTAACTTTTCGATCATCGCTCACATCGACCACGGTAAGTCGACGCTGTCTGACCGTATCATCCAGATTTGCGGTGGTCTTTCCGATCGCGAAATGGAAGCCCAGGTTCTTGATTCGATGGATCTTGAGCGCGAGCGCGGCATTACTATCAAAGCGCAAAGCGTGACGCTGGATTACAAAGCTAACAATGGCGAAATCTACCAGCTCAACTTTATCGATACCCCGGGTCACGTTGACTTCTCCTATGAGGTTTCCCGCTCGCTGGCTGCCTGTGAAGGGGCACTGCTGGTAGTGGATGCCGGGCAGGGCGTGGAAGCGCAGACGCTGGCGAACTGCTATACCGCCATTGAAATGGATCTCGAAGTGGTGCCGGTACTGAACAAGATCGACCTGCCGGCTGCCGATCCTGAACGTGTTGCGGAAGAGATTGAAGACATCGTCGGCATCGACGCTACCGATGCGGTGCGCTGCTCGGCGAAAACTGGCGTCGGTGTACCGGACGTTCTGGAACGCCTGGTACGCGACATTCCGCCGCCGGAAGGCGATCCGGATGCGCCATTGCAGGCGCTGATCATCGACTCCTGGTTCGATAACTACCTCGGCGTGGTTTCCCTGGTGCGTATCAAAAACGGCACCATGCGCAAAGGCGACAAAATTAAGGTGATGAGCACCGGGCAGGTCTACAACGCTGACCGCCTCGGTATTTTCACGCCGAAACAAATTGACCGTAACGAACTGAAATGCGGCGAAGTAGGCTGGCTGGTCTGCGCAATTAAAGACATTCTCGGCGCGCCGGTCGGCGATACCCTGACCACAGCCCGTAACCCGGCAGACAAAGCGCTACCAGGCTTTAAAAAGGTGAAACCGCAGGTTTATGCGGGTCTGTTCCCGGTCAGTTCCGACGATTATGAAAACTTCCGTGACGCGCTCGGTAAGCTGAGCCTGAACGATGCTTCGCTGTTCTATGAGCCGGAAAGTTCCACTGCGCTGGGCTTCGGCTTCCGCTGCGGCTTCCTCGGTCTGCTGCACATGGAGATCATTCAGGAACGTCTGGAGCGTGAATACGATCTGGATTTGATCACCACCGCGCCGACCGTAGTCTACGAAGTGCTGACCACCAACAAAGAAGTGGTTTACGTCGACAGCCCTTCCAAGCTGCCGCCGCTGAACAATATCGACGAACTGCGCGAGCCGATCGCCGAATGTCATATGCTGCTGCCGCAGGAATACCTGGGCAACGTCATTACCCTGTGCGTCGAAAAACGCGGCGTACAGACCAACATGGTTTACCACGGTAACCAGGTGGCGCTGACCTATGAAATTCCGATGGCGGAAGTCGTGCTGGACTTCTTCGATCGTCTGAAGTCGACCTCACGCGGTTATGCGTCGCTGGACTACAACTTCAAACGTTTCCAGGCTTCAAACATGGTACGTGTGGACGTGCTGATTAACGGCGAGCGTGTTGATGCGCTGGCGCTGATCACCCACAACGATAACGCGCCGTACCGTGGCCGCGAGCTGGTGGAGAAGATGAAAGAGCTGATCCCGCGCCAGCAGTTTGATATCGCGATTCAGGCGGCGATTGGCAACCACATTATTGCCCGCTCAACCGTGAAACAGCTGCGTAAAAACGTACTGGCAAAATGCTATGGCGGTGACGTCAGCCGTAAGAAAAAGCTGCTGCAGAAACAGAAAGAAGGTAAGAAACGTATGAAGCAGGTCGGTAACGTCGAACTGCCGCAGGAAGCGTTCCTTGCCATTCTGCACGTAGGCAAAGAGAGCAAATAACCTAAAGGAGTTGGCATGGCGAACATGTTTGCCCTGATACTGGTGATCGCGACGCTGGTGACGGGAATTTTATGGTGCCTTGATAAGTTTATTTTTGCACCGAAACGCCGGGAACGTCAGGCCGCCGCGCAGGCTGCGACAGGTGATGCGCTGGATGCGAAAACGCTGAAGAAAATCGGCCCGAAACCGGGCTGGCTGGAAACGGGCGCTTCTGTATTCCCGGTGCTGGCGATTGTTCTGGTCGTGCGTTCGTTTATTTACGAACCGTTCCAGATCCCGTCAGGTTCGATGATGCCGACGCTGCTGATTGGCGATTTTATTCTGGTGGAGAAATTTGCCTATGGCATTAAAGATCCGATCTACCAGAAAACGCTGATCGAAACCGGTCATCCGAAACGCGGCGATATTGCTGTATTTAAATACCCGGACGATCCGCGTCTTGACTACATCAAGCGTGTAGTTGGCCTTCCGGGCGATAAAGTCACGTACGATCCGGTGAGCAAACAGGTTACCGTGCAGCCGAATTGTAGCTCTGGCCAGGCATGCGGCAGCGCGCTGCCGATCACTTACAGCAATGTGGAAGAGAGCGATTTTGTGCAGACTTTCGGCCGTCGTACCGGCGGTGAAGCGAGCAGCGGTTTCTACCAGATGCCGAAAGGGCAGAGTATGGACGACGGCGTGCGTCTGGCCGAGCGCAAAGAGACGCTGGGTGATGTGACGCACCGCATTCTGACCGTGCCTATCGCGCAGGATCAACTGGGGATCTACTATCGCCAGTCGAACCAGCCGCTGGCTACGTGGGTTGTGCCGCCGGGTCACTACTTCATGATGGGCGACAACCGTGACAACAGCGCGGACAGCCGTTACTGGGGCTTTGTACCGGAGCAAAATCTGGTGGGCCGGGCCACGGCAATCTGGATGAGCTTCGAGAAACAAGAAGGTGAATGGCCGACAGGCATACGCCTGAATCGTATCGGCGGAATTCATTAATTAGCCGGGGCGCAATCATTACGCTTGCGCCCCGAATTATTTCCAAGATTATTCCCATCTGACTAACGACAACCCCGGTCGTTGCGTATAGAATATTCCCCCGAAGTTAGGACTGGTTCCCACAAGAGCCACGGCACACGAAACCGCGTTGGTTTGTTTTCAGGTCGGTTTCGTGTGCTGCATTGTTGACGCATTTATTTATTGGTATCGCATGAATCCCATCGTAATTAATCGGCTTCAGCGGAAGCTGGGCTACACTTTTCAACATCAGGATCTGTTGCAGCAGGCATTAACCCACCGCAGCGCCAGTAGCAAACATAATGAGCGTCTCGAATTTCTCGGCGACTCTATTTTAAGTTTTGTGATTGCAAATGCGCTTTATCATCGTTTCCCGCGCGTGGATGAAGGTGATATGAGCCGTATGCGTGCGACGCTGGTGCGCGGAAATACGCTGGCGGAAATCGCCCGCGAATTTGAACTGGGTGAATGTCTGCGTTTAGGGCCGGGTGAATTGAAAAGCGGCGGTTTTCGCCGTGAATCTATTCTGGCGGACACCGTTGAGGCATTAATTGGCGGAGTATTTCTCGATAGCAATATCCAGACCGTCGAACAATTAATCCTGAGCTGGTATCAGACGCGTCTGGACGAAATCAGTCCTGGCGATAAACAAAAAGATCCGAAAACGCGCCTGCAGGAGTTTTTGCAGGGTCGCCATCTGCCGCTGCCTTCCTATCTGGTAGTGCAGGTGCGTGGCGAAGCGCACGATCAGGAATTTACTATCCACTGCCAGGTCAGCGGCCTGAGTGAACCGGTGGTTGGCACGGGTTCCAGCCGTCGCAAGGCGGAACAAGCTGCCGCCGAACAGGCGCTGAAAAAACTGGAGTTGGAATGAGCACTGAAACTGAAAAAAGCTACTGCGGGTTTATCGCTATCGTTGGGCGTCCTAACGTCGGCAAATCCACTCTTCTGAACAAGCTGCTTGGGCAGAAGATTTCGATCACTTCCCGCAAAGCGCAGACCACGCGTCACCGTATCGTCGGCATCCATACCGAAGGGGAATATCAGGCGATCTACGTCGATACCCCCGGGCTGCATATGGAAGAGAAACGCGCCATTAACCGCCTGATGAACAAAGCGGCCAGCAGTTCTATCGGTGATGTTGAGCTGGTGATTTTTGTTGTCGAAGGCACCAAATGGACGCCGGACGACGAAATGGTGCTCAACAAACTGCGTGACAGTAAAGTGCCGGTGATCCTCGCGGTCAACAAAGTTGACAACGTGCAGGAAAAAGCGGATCTGCTGCCGCACCTGCAATTCCTGGCAAGCCAGATGAATTTCCTCGATATCGTGCCGCTCTCTGCGGAAACCGGCACCAACGTCGATACCATCGCCAGCATCGTGCGTAAGCATCTGCCGGAAGCGATTCATCACTTCCCGGAAGATTACGTGACCGATCGTTCCCAGCGCTTTATGGCTTCTGAGATCATCCGTGAAAAACTGATGCGTTTCCTCGGCGCCGAGTTACCTTACTCGGTAACCGTGGAGATCGAACAGTTCGTCACCAATGAACGCGGCGGTTACGACATCAACGGGTTGATCCTGGTTGAGCGCGAAGGGCAGAAGAAGATGGTGATTGGTAACAAAGGTTCCAAAATTAAGACCATCGGTATCGAAGCCCGTAAAGATATGGAAGAGATGTTCGAAGCCAAAGTTCACCTCGAACTGTGGGTGAAAGTGAAATCCGGCTGGGCCGATGACGAGCGCGCCCTGCGCAGTCTCGGTTATGTAGACGATCTCTAAGCGTGCCATCTCGATGAATTTCGGGTTGCAGGCAGGCGGCCAGGCCGTAAGTCTTGAAGTCAGCGGCTGGCTTGCGCATCTGCAACCTGAACGCCGGACATAACATCATGGAAGGCTGGCAGCGCGCATTTGTTCTGCATAGTCGCCCCTGGAGCGAAACCAGCCTGATGCTGGACGTCTTCACGGAAGAGTCAGGCCGTGTGCGCCTTGTCGCCAAAGGTGCACGTTCGAAACGCTCCAGTCTGAAAGGCGCTTTGCAGCCTTTTACCCCTCTGCTGGTTCGCTTTAGCGGGCGCGGTGAAGTTAAAACCCTGCGCAGCGCAGAAGCGGTATCACTGGCGCTGCCGCTGAGCGGTATCACGCTCTACAGCGGTCTCTACGTCAACGAACTCATCTCCAGAGTGCTGGAGCACGAGACGCGCTTCTCAGAACTCTTTTTTGATTATCTGCACTGTATCCAGGCGCTTGCTGGCGCAACCGGCACGCCGGAACCTGTCCTGCGCCGCTTTGAGCTGGCGCTGCTCGGCCATCTCGGTTATGGCGTGGATTTTCTCCACTGCGCGGGCAGCGGCGAGCCGGTGGAAGATGCAATGACCTACCGCTACCGTGAAGAGAAGGGCTTTATCGCCAGCGTGGTGATCGATAACAGCACTTTTACCGGGCGACATCTGCGCGCGCTGGCGGAGCGGGAGTTTCCGGATGCTGACACCCTGCGCGCGGCAAAGCGCTTTACCCGCATTGCGTTAAAGCCGTATCTTGGTGGCAAACCGCTGAAAAGCCGCGAGCTATTCCGGCAGTTTGTTCCCAAACGATAGCGGAAAAATTACAGGCCAGGCGGGGCGAAGACCGCGCCGGAACCCATAAAAATACGAGGATTGTCATGGCTGAATTACTGTTAGGCGTCAATATTGATCACATTGCCACACTGCGTAATGCGCGCGGGACCGCATACCCGGATCCGGTACAGGCGGCGTTTATTGCCGAGCAGGCGGGTGCTGATGGCATCACCGTGCATCTGCGTGAGGATCGCCGTCACATTACCGACCGCGACGTGCGCATTTTGCGCCAGACCCTGCATACGCGCATGAATCTGGAAATGGCGGTTACCGAAGAAATGCTGGGCATTGCTTGCGAAACTAAGCCGCACTTCTGCTGCCTGGTGCCGGAAAAACGCCAGGAAGTCACCACTGAAGGCGGGCTGGACGTTGCCGGTCAGCGCGAGAAAATGCGTGATGCCTGCCAGCGCCTGGCGGCCGCGGGCATCCTTGTTTCGCTGTTTATCGATGCTGATGATGAACAGATCAAAGCCGCCGCTGAGGTTGGCGCGCCCTATATTGAGATCCACACCGGCTGCTATGCCGATGCCAAAACCGATGCGGAACAGGCAAAAGAACTTGAACGCATTGCCAAAGCGGCAACCTATGCTGCGAGCCTGGGGCTGAAAGTGAATGCTGGTCACGGTTTGACGTATCACAATGTGAAAGCGATTGCTGCACTGCCGGAGATGCACGAGCTGAATATCGGCCATGCGATTATCGGCCGCGCGGTAATGAGCGGTCTGAAAGAGGCGGTGGCCGAAATGAAACGCCTGATGCTGGAAGCGCGCGGCTAATGGCGATTCTGGGAATTGGTACGGATATCGTTGAGATAGCCCGCATCGAAGCGGTGATCGCCCGTAGCGGCGATCGCCTTGCCAGACGGGTGCTGAGCGCGAATGAGTGGGAAATCTATCAGGCGCATCAGCAGCCGGTTCGCTTCCTGGCAAAACGCTTTGCTGTGAAAGAAGCGGCAGCGAAAGCATTGGGCACGGGGATCCGCAACGGGCTGGCATTTAATCAGTTCGAAGTCTTTAATGACGAACTGGGCAAACCGAGCCTGCGTTTATGGGAAGAGGCGCAGCGTATGGCGGAAAGAATGGGCGTACGCAGTATGCACGTGACGCTGGCGGATGAGCGCCACTACGCTTGCGCGACGGTGATTATCGAGAACTAGATTTTATCGGCGTGGTGCATCAGGACAAACTTGTCCCACAGTTGTTCTTCGCTTTCCACATGCGCGGGATCTTTGAGGATCGTATTGGGGATCGGGCACACTTTCTGGCAGGTCGGGGTTTCATAGTGCCCGACACATTCAGTGCAACGGTCGCTGTTAATTTCATAAATGCTGTCGCCCATCGAAATCGCCTCGTTCGGGCATTCCGGTTCGCACATATCGCAATTGATGCATTTTTTGGTAATTAACAGCGCCATCAGGAAAATCTCAGAAACATCACGAACAGGGCGGGCATTATACGATCATTCCCTGTTCAAACCAGTTTTTTTACCAGCTCCTCGCTGTGGCGAATACGCTCCGGCGCATGCTCCAGATCCTGCTGCACCAGCGCCATAAACAGTAAATCCGTCAGCATCATTTGCGCGCTGGTGGAGGAGATCGCCGCGCTGCGCGTCGCCTGCTCTTCGGCAATGGTATAGAGGCAATGCGTCGCGCGTTGTTGCAGCGCGTTAGGCGTAAAACCGGTAATCGCCAGAACTTTACCGCCCACGCGCAGCGTCTCATCTACGGCCATATTGATCTCCCGCCGTTCACCGGTATAGGAAACTGGCAGCAGGAGATCGCCTGGCTCCATGGCCTGTACGGTCGCCAGCAGGGCGTGCATATCCTGCTCGACGACGGCGTTAATGCCGATTTTCATCAGCTTCCAGCCGAAGTTGCGTGCAACCAGCCCGGATGCGCCAATCCCCGTCAGGATAATGCGCCGCGCGTCGCGCAGCAGGCGTACACTTTCCAGCAGCTTCTCTTCGCTGTTGACATCCAGCGAGGCATGCATGGCGCTTTGATACTCATTGATCAGCTTTTCCCCAACGACCCGCAGTGGATCGTCGCCGCGAATTTTGTTATGCACCGGAATCGAGTAGGGGTTCGGATTGCTGGCCAGCGCTTCGCTGATCGCCAGCTTCATCGCCGGGAAACCTTTAAAATCCATCTTCTGCGCGAATTTCACCACGCTCGACTGGCTGACGCCCGCTTCGGCTGCCAGCTGTTGTGAGCTTAAATGGCGTGCGCGATCGGGGTTTTCCAGCAGAAATTCCGCCAGTTTTTTATCGCTCTGCGCCAGGCCAGGGTAACGCTGGCGAATGCGGATCAAACAGTTCATAACGTCTCCGGGAGGTATCATCAGCCGCTGTGGCCGCACCCGGCTAAGCGGGCGAAAGAATTTAATATTCCATTAATAGCATATAATTATGAATTAAAAATTCTATTGATACAAAATATCAATGACCAGCTTTTGACCAGGATCAGGCCGATCACAGCGCGTGGATGAGATATCGTCATTGTGGCCGTTACCGGAAATGTGAGGTTCTATCTGTTAGGCTATGAAAGAGTGATCGCCATAACCGGAGGCTGGCGGTCAGGGATAAACCAGGCAGAGGGATAACATTTGGCTACCACTGAGCGCCGCGTCGTTTTTTTTGACCTTGATGGCACACTGCATCAGCAGGATATGTTCGGGACATTTCTGCGCTATTTACTGCGCCATCACCCGCTTAATGCCTTACTGGTATTGCCGCTGTTGCCGGTGATTATCGGCGGATTATTGATCAGAGGGCGTGCCGCGCGCTGGCCGATGAGCTTGCTGCTGTGGGGATGCACGTTTGGTCACAGCGAGCGCCATTTGCTGGCGCTCCAGCAGAAATTTGTCGCCTGGTTTCGCGGGCACGTAACGGCATTTCCGGTTGTCCAGGCAAGGCTGACCAACTACCTTGCGGCAGCCGATGCGGATATCTGGCTGATTACCGGTTCGCCGCAGCCGCTGGTGGAGCAGGTCTATTTTGATACCCCCTGGCTGCCGCGCGTGAATCTGATTGCCAGCCAAATCAAACGGCGTAACGGCGGCTGGGTGTTAACAATGCGCTGCCTTGGCCATGAAAAGGTTGCGCAGTTAGAGCGTAAAATCGGCACGCCGCTGCGCCTGTACAGCGGCTACAGCGATAGCAAGCAGGATAACCCGCTACTTTATTTCTGCCAGCACCGCTGGCGCGTTACGCCGCGCGGTGAGCTGCAACAACTGGAGTAGTGCCTGACCGGAGCGCTGTGTATAATGCGCCCCGCCTGAATCACTGGAGTACTTCCCTTTGTCCAACCCTGAACTGAATCACGAGTACTGGATGCGCTATGCGCTGACGCTGGCAAAGCGAGCCTGGGATGAGGGCGAAGTCCCCGTTGGCGCGGTACTGGTTTATAACGACCAGGTGATCGGCGAAGGCTGGAACCGACCGATTGGCCGCCACGATCCGACCGCCCATGCTGAAATCATGGCGCTACGCCAGGGCGGGCTGGTGCTGCAAAATTATCGTCTGATCGATACTACGTTATATGTCACGCTGGAGCCGTGCGTGATGTGCGCCGGTGCCATGGTGCATAGCCGCATCGGGCGGCTGGTGTTTGGCGCGCGCGATGCCAAAACGGGCGCGGCGGGATCGCTGTTGGATGTACTGCATCATCCGGGTATGAATCACCGGATTGAAATGGAAGAGGGTGTGTTGCGCGACGAGTGTGCGGCTATGCTGAGCGACTTTTTCCGCCAGCGCCGGATAGAGAAAAAAGCGCTGAAGAAATCGCCGCCGGATTCGCCAAATCTCCAGGCCGGATAAGGCGAAGCTGCCGTCCGGCAATTCACGCCGACCGAAAAACTAGCGATTGACTTTAAGCGGATTTTTTACCAGCGCTTCGGGCACCAGTAACGGGTTACGCGGGAAGGCATCGTTGGCCGTCAGCGCGCTGAAGGGCATCACGCCGTAATCCGGGCGATTAAGTTCATCTGTCGAAACTGCCGGATAACTCTGCGCCAGTTGCAGGGCTTTGGCGGCTACTTTCTCTTTTTCCAGCAGATAACCCACCAGGCTAATTTCGTACTTACGAATATTTTCCACATAAGCATAAGCTTCATGACCACGGGCGTAACCGTAAGTCAGCTTACTGTAATAAGGTTTCTGGCTCAGCAGCGGCAGCCGCTGTTTGACGTCGGCCCAGCTATCGGGATTGCCTTTGGTTTTCGCCGTCAGCGTGCGGGCATCAAGCATATGCGCGTAACCCATATTGTAGGCCGCCAGCGCAAACCAGATTTTCTCATCCTGCGGCACGCTATCCGGCACTTTGCTCATCATATCCAGCAGATAACGGGCGCCGCCGCTGATGCTTTGTTCAGCATCGGTACGATCGCTTAAGCCAAGGCTCTGCGCCGTGTTTTTGGTCAGCATCATCAGGCCACGCACGCCGGTGGGCGAGGTGGCCTGCGAATCCCAGTGCGACTCCTGGTAAGAAATGGCCGCCAGCAACCGCCAGTCGATCTCCTGCGCGTATTTTTCAAAGATCGGCTGAAGATCGGGCAATACGCTGTCCACTGCGCGCAGGAAAGTGCGCGTATCCACATAGTCAAAATCGTCGCCGTGGCCGAGGTATTTCTCTTCCAGCCGGGCGAGCGTGCCGTCTTCATTCATATTGTTGAAGAAGTCGAGCATCGCCGCTGACAGCGTATTATCGTCGTCACGCTTGCTGAACCAGGTCACCGGCTGTTCATCGGTGATATCCAGCGCGACGGCCAGTTCCGGATGAACGCGCTGGAACAGGCTGATTGCCACTGAATCGGCCACGGTATAACTCAGTTTGCCCTCGACAACCTGTTCTAACAGCGCTGTCGTGCCCAGTTTTTCGTCCACTTTCCAGCTTAAATCCGGGTACTTTTTCTCTTTAAGTTCGCGCAGATCATCCAGCGCAACGTGGCCGGGGGCGATGGTTAATTGATCGGCGGTGATCGATTGCAGAGAGCGCGGACGATAGCTGCCTACCCGATAAACCAGTTGCTGCGAAACCGAGTAGTAGACCGGACCGGTCTGGTAGTTTTTGATTCGTTCGCTGTTATAGACAAGGCCAGCAGCAAGCATATCGGCGTCATCATTATCGAGATCGTCGAAAAGCTGGCTGATGTTCTGCCGTACGGTCACTTTCAGTTTGACGCCGAGGTAATCGGCAAAATGCTGTGCCAGATCGTAATCCAGCCCGGAGGTTTTCCCGTCAATGACGGCATAGCTCAGCGGACTGGAAAGCGTACTGATGCGCAATTCCCCGCGTGCTTTGATCGCCGCGATGCGATTGTCGGCTTTACCGAACCAGGGAATGGAAGGCCACAGGGCCGCTGCCAGCAGCAGGGTGACAATGCCGATGAGCAGATAATTAATCTTAAATTTTTTCAATTAGTTAATTCTCTGCGCAGTGCTTTGCTTCAGAATATTTTTTACCGTGGTAACAACAGGGTTTGTCGGTGATTGAGCGGCATTTTGCGCAACAAAACGCCAGTTGGCAACTAATTAGAGCAGTCGGCGACAGCTATTGTTAAAAAATCAGACGTGGTTTATTTCGACGCAAACGGTTTCGTCGCCGCGCACTATTCTCTATAATGACGCCCGTTTTCCCCCTGGTGCACACTTAAAGCGTCCCTGACGCTTCGAAGACGAGAGACTTATGATGGAAATTCTGCGTGGTTCGCCTGCATTGTCCGCTTTCCGTATCAACAAACTGCTGGCGCGTTTTCAGGCGGCCAACCTCCCGGTCAGTAATATTTATGCCGAGTATGCCCACTTTGCCGATCTGAATGAGAGCCTTACTGACGAAGAGTACGCACGGCTCCAGCGCCTGCTGAAATACGGCCCGAGCCTTGGCAGCCATACGCTGACCGGAAAATTACTGCTCGTCACGCCTCGTCCTGGCACCATCTCTCCCTGGTCTTCCAAAGCGACCGATATCGCCCACAACTGCGGACTGAATAAAATCAATCGCCTTGAGCGCGGCGTGGCGTATTACGTTGACGCGGCGGGTCTGAGTGATGCCCAGTGGAATGAGGTCGCCGCCGAACTGCATGACCGCATGATGGAGAGTGTGTTCACCTCGCAGGCGGACGCTGCGCGTCTGTTTGAGCATCATCAACCGGCACCGGTGCAGAGCGTTGATCTGCTTGGCGAAGGCCGCCAGGCGCTGATCGACGCGAACCTGCGTCTTGGCCTGGCGCTGGCGGAAGACGAAATCGATTATTTGCAGGATGCGTTCACCCGTCTGGGGCGTAACCCGAACGACATCGAACTCTATATGTTTGCCCAGGCGAACTCCGAGCACTGCCGCCACAAAATTTTCAACGCCGACTGGGTGATTGATGGCAAGCAGCAGCCGAAGTCGCTGTTCAAAATGATTAAAAACACCTTCGAGCAAACCCCGGACTTCGTGCTGTCAGCCTACAAAGACAACGCGGCGGTCATGGAAGGTTCGGAAGTGGGGCGCTTCTTCGCCGATCGCGGGGAAGGCCGTTACGATTTCCATCAGGAACCGGCACATATCCTGATGAAAGTGGAAACCCATAACCACCCGACGGCGATTTCACCGTGGCCAGGGGCGGCGACCGGTTCCGGCGGCGAAATCCGCGATGAAGGTGCGACCGGTCGCGGCGCGAAACCGAAAGCCGGGCTGGTGGGCTTCTCCGTTTCCAACCTGCGCATCCCGGGCTTTGAACAGCCGTGGGAAGAGGATTTTGGTAAGCCGGAGCGTATCGTTACCGCGCTGGATATTATGACCGACGGCCCGCTGGGCGGCGCAGCGTTCAATAACGAATTTGGTCGTCCGGCGCTGAATGGTTACTTCCGTACTTATGAAGAGAAAGTAAACAGCCACAACGGCGAAGAGCTGCGCGGCTACCACAAACCGATCATGCTGGCAGGTGGGATCGGTAACATCCGCGCGGATCACGTACAGAAAGGCGAGATCACCGTTGGCGCGAAACTGATCGTGCTGGGTGGCCCGGCGATGAACATCGGTCTCGGCGGCGGCGCGGCGTCTTCTATGGCCTCCGGCCAGTCTGATGCGGATCTCGATTTTGCTTCCGTACAGCGTGACAACCCGGAGATGGAGCGTCGTTGCCAGGAAGTGATCGACCGCTGCTGGCAGCTGGGCGATGCCAACCCGATCCTCTTTATTCATGACGTGGGCGCGGGCGGTCTGTCGAACGCCATGCCGGAGCTGGTGAGCGATGGCGGTCGCGGTGGTCGTTTCGAACTGCGCGATATCCTCAGTGATGAGCCGGGCATGAGCCCGCTGGAAATCTGGTGTAACGAATCGCAGGAGCGCTATGTGCTGGCGGTTGCCGCCGATCAACTGGCGCTGTTTGACGAGCTTTGCCGCCGCGAACGCGCGCCGTACGCGGTAATCGGTGAAGCCACCGAAGCGCAGCACCTGACGCTGAATGACAAGCACTTTAACAACCAGCCGATCGACATGCCGCTGGATGTGCTGCTGGGTAAAACGCCGAAAATGACGCGTGACGTAGAAACCCGTCAGGCGACCGGCGATGCCTTCAATACGCAAAGCATCTCTGTGGCTGATGCGGTAAACCGCGTGCTGCATCTGCCGACCGTGGCGGAAAAAACCTTCCTCGTCACCATTGGCGACCGTACGGTGACCGGTATGGTTTCCCGCGATCAGATGGTTGGCCCGTGGCAGGTGCCGGTCGCTAACTGCGCGGTCACCACCGCCAGTCTTGACAGCTACTACGGCGAAGCGATGGCGCTGGGCGAACGTGCGCCGGTTGCGCTACTCGACTTTGCTGCTTCCGCTCGCCTGGCGGTGGGTGAAGCATTAACCAATATTGCGGCGACGCAGATTGGCGATATTAAACGTATCAAACTCTCCGCCAACTGGATGGCGGCAGCCGGTCACCCGGGTGAAGACGCGGGCCTGTATGCGGCGGTAAAAGCCGTTGGTGAAGAGCTTTGCCCGGCGCTGGGGCTGACCATTCCGGTGGGTAAAGACTCCATGTCGATGAAAACCCGCTGGCAGGAAGGCAGCGAGCAGCGCGAGATGACCTCGCCGTTGTCGCTGGTGATCACTGCCTTTGCCCGCGTGGAAGATGTGCGCCACACGGTGACGCCGCAGCTTTCAACGGAAGATAACGCCTTGCTGCTGATCGATCTCGGCAACGGCAACAACGCGCTGGGCGCGACGGCGCTGGCGCAGGTTTACCGTCAACTGGGCGACAAACCTGCGGATGTGCGTAACGTTGAGCAATTAAAAGGCTTCTATGATGCGATTCAGGCGCTGGTGGCCGATCGTAAATTGCTTGCTTATCACGACCGTTCCGATGGCGGTTTGCTGGTCACGCTGAGTGAAATGGCCTTTACCGGCCACTGCGGCGTGAATGCTGACATTGCGGCGCTGGGCAGCGATCGTCTGGCCGCGCTGTTTAACGAAGAGCTGGGCGCGGTGATTCAGGTACGTGCCGTCGATCGTGAGGCGGTGGAAAGCGTACTGGCGGCCTACGGTCTGGGTGACAATGTTCATTATCTCGGCCGTGCCGTTTCCGGTGACCGCTTTGTTATCGAGGCGAACGGCCAGCCGGTGTTCAGCGAAAGCCGAACCACGCTGCGTATGTGGTGGGCAGAAACCACCTGGCAGATGCAGCGCCTGCGCGACAACCCGGAATGTGCGGATCAGGAGCATGACGCGAAAGCGAATGACGCCGATCCGGGCCTGAACGTAAAACTGTCGTTCGATATCAATGCCGATATCGCTGCGCCGTTTATTGCCACCGGCGCGCGTCCGAAAGTGGCGGTGCTGCGTGAGCAGGGCGTTAACTCCCATGTGGAAATGGCGGCCGCTTTCCACCGTGCCGGGTTTGATGCTATCGACGTGCATATGAGCGATCTGCTGGCCGGGCGCAGTGGTCTGGAAAACTTCCACGCGCTGGTAGCGTGCGGTGGCTTCTCTTACGGTGACGTATTGGGCGCGGGCGAAGGCTGGGCGAAGTCGATTCTGTTCAACGACCGCGTACGCGATGAGTTTGAAACCTTCTTCCATCGTCCACAGACGCTGGCGCTGGGCGTATGTAACGGATGCCAGATGATGTCTAACCTGCGTGAGCTGATCCCGGGTAGCGAACTGTGGCCGCGCTTTGTGCGTAACCACTCCGATCGCTTTGAAGCGCGCTTCAGCCTGGTTGAAGTGACGCAAAGCCCGTCGCTGCTGCTGGCCGGCATGGTTGGTTCACAAATGCCGATCGCGGTTTCTCACGGTGAAGGTCGTGTCGAAGTGCGTGACGCGGCGCATCTGGCTCAGCTTGAGAGCAAAGGGCTGGTGGCGCTGCGTTATGTCGATAACTTCGGCAAAGTGACGGAAACCTACCCGGCTAACCCGAACGGTTCGCCGAACGGTATTACGGCGGTAACCAGCGAAAGCGGTCGCGTAACCATCATGATGCCGCACCCGGAGCGCGTGTTCCGTACGGTCTCCAACTCCTGGCACCCGGAAAACTGGGGCGAGGACAGCCCGTGGATGCGCATCTTCCGCAACGCCCGTAAACAACTGGGTTAATCGGCTGTTGCAGACAAGCCCTCTTCCTTCGGGAAGGGGGCTTTTTTTTGCCCGCTCAACTGTCGGTATTTCCCGACAACAGATATTCCTTACTGTCTCTAAAAGGAGACATTTAATCTATTGATTATTAATAAGTTATTTTTGGTGATGAATGGGTGTTGCTAATTAGCGACAGGTTGGTGAAATGATAAACATTTTTGTTTTACCGGCAGGTGATAAAAATTCATTAATAATCAATATATTAAAATAATGATTTATACATTGGCATAATACATGCATAATAACAGGCAGTGGCTCATTCACCTTCTTATGTCAGCCCCTTCGGGACGCGCTACATAAACTCAGAATGACGCACTTAAAGGTGCCTGCCGTCCAACTGCTGATCATTGCGTAGCTTTATCAGATATCGGGCGAAACGTCGAGTTAGGCACCGCCTAATTTTTAAACAGAGCCGGGTTAAAGCCCGGCTTTGTTGTTTCTGGCATTTACTAAATCAGTTAGCATTCCGGTATCTTTTTCTGTGAGAGTACTGCATTGAAACGCTGGCCTGTTTTTCCCCGCTCGCTGCGCCAACTGGTCATGATGGCGTTCCTGCTGATTTTATTACCGCTGCTGGTTCTGGCCTGGCAGGCGTGGCAAAGCCTGAACGCGCTTAGCGCACAGGCGCTGCAAACCAACCGCACCACGTTGATTGACGCACGTCGCAGCGAAGCGATGACCAATGCGGCGCTCGAAATGGAGCGCAGCTATCGCCAGTATTGCGTGCTGGATGATGCAACGCTGGCGCGGGTTTACCAGAATCAGCGTAAACGCTACAGCGAAATGCTTGATGCGCATGCTGGCGTGCTGCCGGATGACAAACTCTACCAGGCGTTACGTCAGGATCTCAGCGATCTTGCCCAGTTGCAGTGTAAAAACAGCGGCCCGTCGGCAGCGGCTTCCGCGCAGCTTGAAGCCTTTGCCGCCGCCAATACGGATATGGTGCAATCCACCCGCGCAGTGGTGTTCTCGCGCGGGCAGCAACTGCAACTGGAGATCGCTGAACGCGGGCAATTTTTCGGCTGGCAGGCGCTGGTGCTGTTCCTGGTAAGCCTTGGCCTGGTACTGTTGTTTACCCGCATGATCATCGGCCCGGTGAAGGGAATCGAACGCATGATCAACCGGCTGGGAGAAGGGCGATCTCTGGGCCATTCCGTGGTGTTTAAAGGGCCGCGTGAACTGCGTTATGTGGGCGAACGCATTATCTGGCTCAGCGAAAGGCTGGCCTGGCTGGAATCCCAGCGTCATCAATTTTTACGCCATCTCTCCCATGAACTTAAAACGCCGCTCGCCAGCATGCGCGAAGGGACGGAACTGCTTGCTGATGAAGTGGTTGGGCCGCTGACGGCAGAGCAGAAAGAGGTGGTGGAGATCCTCGATGCCAGCAGTCGCAATCTGCAAAAGCTGATTGAACAACTGCTCGATTACAACCGCAAACTGGCGGATGGCGCGGTCGAACTGGAACAGGTGGAGCTGGAACCGTTGATTGATATGGTGATCTCCGCTCACAGTTTGCCAGCGCGAGCTAAAATGATGCATACCGAGATCGCGCTGGATGCGGCAAGCTGCCTGGCCGAACCGATGCTGTTGATGAGCGTGCTGGATAATCTTTACTCCAACGCGGTGCACTATGGTGCTGAATCCGGTACCATTTATCTGCGCAGTTTTACAGCCGGTAACCGGCTTTGTATTGAGGTGGCAAATACCGGTACGCCGATCCCTGAAAGCGAACGAGAGATGATTTTTGAACCTTTCTTCCAGGGAAGCCACCAAAGGAAAGGGGCGGTGAAAGGAAGCGGGTTAGGGTTAAGTATCGCCAGAGATTGCCTCCGCCGTATGCAGGGTGAACTGCAGCTGGTGGCGGACGGCAAAGCCGATGTCTGTTTCCGTATTGAGTTACCGCTTAATACGCCGGAAAAATCCATTTAATGAATCTATATCTGGTGAGTATGTCGCATCTCTTTTCCCGCGTGGTTAACGCGGTTACACAGCAAAACGTCTGGCTTCGTGCGCTTCCCTGTCTGTTACTGGCGGGCTGCGTGGCGCAGAAGCCGCAAAGCGCTATTCATGACGACCAGGAAGTGAGACTCCCCGATCATCAACTGGCGGATTTTCTGGCAACGGACTGTGAGGATATCTGGTCGTTATCGGGACCGGACGTTGACAATAACCCACTCTACTGGCTGCGCAGTATGGATTGCGCCCAGCGTTTAGCGCCAGCGGCAGCGCGTGCAGAAGCGCGTTCATGGTCTGATGAAAGCTGGCAGGCCACTTTCCGACGCGGTATTTTGCTCTCCAGCGCGAAGATTTCGCCGCTGGAACGTCGGGAATATAACGACAAGCTGGACGCCTTAAGCCCGGTTATCCCGGCGCAGGTTCGTCCGATCTTCCAGCTCTGGCGCGACGGCGAAGCCTCGAAATTGCAGCTCGCCGATGAGCGCAGCCGCTACGGTAAACTTCAGCAATCCACCGACAGCGAGCTGGACAGCCTGCGACAGCAACAACAGTTCCTGCGCGAGCAACTGGAAACGACCACGCGCAAACTGGAAACCCTCACTGATATTGAGCGCCGCCTTTCCACGCGTAGCAAACCTGCTGCTACCGATCTGCCCGATAATGTTCACACGCCGAAAACGGATGCGACTCAGGAGGATGTGAAACCATGACCAGCCGTAAACCTGCCCACTTGTTGTTAGTGGATGACGATCCTGGATTGCTGAAACTGCTGGGGTTGCGCCTCACCAGCGAAGGCTACAGCGTTGTCACCGCAGAAAGCGGACAGGAAGGGTTGCGCATTCTCGCGAGGGAAAAGGTCGATTTAGTGATCAGCGATTTGCGCATGGATGAGATGGATGGCATGCAGCTTTTTGCTGAAATCCAGCGTGTGCAGCCGGGAATGCCGGTGATTATCCTGACGGCGCACGGTTCGATCCCTGATGCCGTGGCCGCCACCCAGCAGGGCGTTTTCAGTTTCCTGACCAAGCCGGTGGATAAAGATGCGCTGTATAAAGCCATCGATGATGCGCTGGAACATAGCGGTTCCGCCAGCGACGATCGGTGGCACGAAACCATTGTCACCCGCAGCCCGCTAATGCTGCGTCTGCTTGAGCAGGCGCGTATGGTGGCGCAATCGGATGTGAGCGTGCTGATTAACGGCCAGAGCGGAACCGGCAAAGAGGTGCTGGCGCAGGCGATCCACAATGCCAGCCCGCGTAGCAAAAGCGCGTTTATCGCCATTAACTGTGGCGCGCTGCCGGAGCAGTTGCTGGAGTCAGAGCTGTTTGGCCACGCGCGCGGCGCGTTCACCGGCGCGGTCAGTAGCCGTGAAGGTCTGTTCCAGGCCGCAGAGGGCGGTACGCTGTTTCTTGATGAGATTGGCGATATGCCGATCCCGTTACAGGTCAAGCTGTTACGTGTGTTGCAGGAGCGCAAAGTGCGTCCGCTCGGCAGCAACCGCGATATTGATATTAATGTACGCATTATTTCGGCGACGCACCGTGATTTGCCGAAAGCGATGGCGCGCGGTGAATTCCGCGAAGATCTCTACTATCGCCTGAATGTGGTGAGTCTTAAGCTGCCAGCGCTGGCCGAGCGTGCGGAAGATATTCCTCTACTGGCTAATCACCTGCTGCGCCAGGCAGCGGATCGGCATAAACCCTTTGTGCGCGCCTTTTCTACCGATGCGATGAAGCGCTTAATGACCGCCTCCTGGCCTGGTAACGTGCGCCAGTTGGTGAACGTGATTGAGCAATGCGTGGCGCTGACCTCATCGCCGGTGATCAGCGACGCGCTGGTCGAGCAGGCGCTGGAAGGTGAAAACACCGCGCTGCCGACCTTTGTTGAAGCGCGCAACCAGTTTGAACTCAACTACCTGCGCAAGCTGCTGCAAATCACCAAAGGTAATGTGACACATGCTGCCCGTATGGCGGGGCGCAACCGCACCGAATTCTACAAATTGCTCTCCCGGCATGAGCTGGACGCCAATGACTTTAAAGAGTAATGGCGAAATGATTATGCTACTGTGAGCAACCGATTACGATGCAGCAGACTGGTAAGAGCGTGTAAGGAAAGACCATGAAAAAAATTGATGCGATTATTAAACCTTTCAAACTGGATGATGTGCGCGAAGCGCTGGCGGAAGTCGGCATCACCGGGATGACGGTGACCGAAGTGAAAGGTTTTGGTCGTCAGAAAGGGCACACCGAACTTTATCGCGGCGCCGAGTATATGGTGGACTTTCTGCCAAAAGTGAAAATTGAAATCGTGGTGACTGACGATATCGTTGATACCTGTGTGGATACCATTATCCGCACGGCGCAAACCGGCAAAATCGGTGACGGTAAAATCTTTGTCTTTGACGTGGCGCGCGTGGTGCGCATCCGTACTGGCGAAGAAGACGACGCCGCGATTTGATGTTTCTCCCTCACCCCATGGGGTGAGGGAAACTGACTTACAACACCTTATGCGGGCCAAAGCATTCGTAGTGAATCTTCTCTTTGGCAATGCCGAGCGCCACAAGCTGTTGGGCGGCAAACTGCATAAACCCGACCGGGCCGCACAGATAAAATTGCATCTCCGGATCGCTAAATTTCCCTTCCAGCGCGCTTAAATCCATTAATCCTTCACTGTGAAAACGACCGCAATCGGCCGCCTGCGGCTGCTGATACCAGACATGCTGGTAGAAACCGTTGAGTGAAGCGCCAAGCTGGCTGACTTCATCAGCAAAAGCATGAACCTGACCATCAAGCGCGGCGTGGAACCAGTTAACCTGCGCACGATGCTGCGTTTTGGCCAGGTGATCCAGCATTGCCAGCATCGGTGTCTGGCCGACACCGGCAGAAATCAGCGTTACTGGCGTAGTGGCCGGAATAGCCATAAAGAAATCCCCGGCAGGCGCGGCCAGATGAACGATATCGCCCGGTTTGGCTTCGTCGTGCAGCCATTCGGAAACCTGACCGCCTGCTTCGCGTTTCACGGCGATGCGGTACGTTTTGCCATTCGGCTTGCGGGTCAGCGAATACTGACGAATCTCCTGGTGGGTAAAACCTTCCGGCTTCAGCCAGATGCCGAGATATTGCCCCGGCTGATAATCCGCAACCGGCAGACCATCGACAGGTTCAAATTCAAAACTGGTGATCAATGCGCTCTGCGAAATTTTCTCACGCAGACGGAAAGCGCGAGTGCCTTGCCAGCCGCCGGTTTTTTCGGCGTGCTCGCTGTAGATTTGCGCTTCGCGATTGATAAAGACGCCCGCCAGCACGCCGTAGGCTTTTCCCCAGGCATCCAGTACTTCCTGGCCCGGGCTGAACATCTCATCCAGCGTTGCCAGCAGATGCGCGCCAACGATGTTGTACTGCTCCGGCTGGATCTGGAAGCTGGTGTGTTTCTGGGCGATTTTTTCCACCGCAGGCAGCAGGGCGGCGAGATTATCAATATTGCTGGCATATGCGGCAATGGCATTAAACAGCGCTTCACGCTGATCGCCGTTGCGCTGGTTGCTCATATTGAAGATCTCTTTCAGCTCCGGATTATGCGTAAACATACGGTCATAAAAATGGGCAGTCAGTTTCGGGCCGGTCGCGGCCAGCAGGGGAAGGGTGGCTTTTACCGTTGCGATGGTTTGGGCGTCGAGCATGGGGACTTCCTTTTGGTTAATCTTTAAAATTGTATTTTAAATGCATCTTATAGCGCGGCGCACTGGCTTGTAAAGAGCCGACAATGTAAAGGGATTTGAACGTGAATAACTTGCATCACAAACCTGAAAAGAAATCCGTTTTCTCGCCGGATGGCGTTATCGCTCAAACCCTTGTCTGGTGCGGAGCCAAACGTTTGCGTAAAAACCTTTGTCAAGACCTGTTATCGGGTTATTAATCAGTTATACTGTGAGCCGTTCCCCAAATTGGGCCTTCGAAAAGAGTTGTTTTGTTAGCTGAGTCAGGAGATGCGGATGTTAAAGCGTGAAATGAACATTGCCGATTATGATGCCGAATTGTGGCAGGCTATGGAGCAAGAAAAAGTACGTCAGGAAGAGCACATTGAACTAATCGCCTCCGAAAACTACACCAGCCCGCGTGTGATGCAGGCTCAGGGTTCTCAGCTGACGAACAAATATGCTGAAGGCTATCCAGGCAAGCGCTACTACGGCGGTTGCGAATATGTGGATATCGTTGAGCAACTGGCTATCGATCGTGCAAAAGAGCTGTTTGGCGCCGATTACGCTAACGTGCAGCCGCACTCCGGTTCGCAGGCGAACTTCGCGGTTTACACCTCTCTGCTGGAGCCGGGCGACACCGTGCTGGGTATGAACCTGGCGCACGGCGGCCACCTGACTCACGGCTCTCCGGTGAACTTCTCCGGCAAGCTGTACAACATCGTACCTTACGGCATCGATGAAACTGGCCATATCGATTACAACGATCTGAATGAACAAGCGCAGAAGCACAAACCGAAAATGATCATCGGCGGCTTCTCTGCTTACTCCGGCGTGGTTGACTGGGCGAAAATGCGTGAAATTGCCGACAGCATCGGCGCTTACCTGTTCGTCGATATGGCGCACGTTGCTGGCCTGGTCGCCGCAGGCGTTTATCCGAACCCGGTTCCTCATGCACACGTTGTGACTACCACCACGCACAAAACCCTGGCGGGTCCGCGCGGCGGCCTGATCCTGGCGAAAGGCGGTAGCGAAGAGCTGTACAAAAAACTGAACTCCGCCGTCTTCCCTGGCGGCCAGGGCGGCCCGCTGATGCACGTGATCGCCGGTAAAGCGGTGGCGCTGAAAGAAGCGATGGAGCCAGAGTTCAAAGCCTACCAGCAGCAGGTCGCGAAAAACGCCAAAGCGATGGTTGAAGTGTTCCTGAGCCGCGGTTACAAAGTGGTTTCCGGCGGTACGGACAACCACCTGTTCCTGCTGGATCTGGTAGACAAAAACCTGACCGGTAAAGAAGCAGACGCTGCACTGGGTCGTGCGAACATCACCGTTAACAAAAACAGCGTGCCGAACGATCCGAAGAGCCCGTTCGTTACTTCCGGTATCCGTATCGGCAGCCCGGCAGTCACTCGTCGCGGCTTCAAAGAAGCGGAAGTGAAAGAGCTGGCTGGCTGGATGTGTGACGTGCTGGACAGCATCAATGACGAAGCGGTTATTGAGCGCACCAAACAGAAAGTGCTGGATATCTGCGCACGCTTCCCGGTTTACGCGTAAGCATTAGATCTGAAAGCAAAAAGGCCGCATTGAGCGGCCTTTTTTACGCCTGTCGCCTGGCAAATGCGCATTACTGTAAGCTGGCGTAACCGTGAATGCCCATATACATTCCGACCAGCGCGATCAGCGCGCTGGAGAAGTAAGGGGCTTTACGGGCGATCGTATTGAAGCCGGACCAGCGTTTTGCCGCCTGCTGTACGCTAAAAGCTGCACCGACGCCGACTGCGACCAGCGTCAGCGCAAGGCCGATACTGAAACAGATTACCAGCGTGGCGCCCAGCGTCAGCGCTTTGAGCTGAATACAGATCAGCAGAATGGTGATCGCCGCCGGGCAGGGGATCAGCCCGCCGGTCAGACCAAACAGCAGGATCTGCCCATTGGTCACTTCCGTCCCGTTAAAGCGACGCTCAATATCCCTGGCATGCGCCCGTTCGTGCGCATCCTGATACTCCTCTTCTTTCACCACCTTACGCACAGACAGAATGGCCGGCTGCGCCAGACTGACGGCCTGAACAGGCTGGAAGATCAGCCCGCGGCTGTGATGCGAATGCTCATGATCATGGTGGTGATCGTGAGAATGATGGTGGTGATGCTCGTGGTCGTGGTGATGATCATTTTTCCAGGCGTGCTCACCCTGCCAGGTGCGTAAAAACATCCATGCTGCGGTACCGATGATGATGACCGCAGAAACCATTTGCAGCCAGGGCTCCACAGATTGCGCCGTGAACTTGCCGCTGAGATACATGCCGCCCAGCGCAATCAGCCAGACGACAACCGTATGCGACAGCGTGGCTGCCAGCCCCAGCATCACCGCCTGTTTGACGGTGCCTTTGATAGCGATGATAAAGGCTGCCATCATCGTCTTTGAGTGGCCCGGTTCCAGGCCGTGCAACGCACCAAGCAGTATCGCGCTGGAGATAAAAAACCAGGCATTCCCTTGCTGAAAAAGAGTGGTGAAGTCGTTCATGAGAATAATTCTCGATAACATTTTGTGCGCTTTAATCTACTCCCCCCCAGTAAAAAATACTATCCCCCAGTAGAAATAAACTCCCCCCCAGTTAATGCATGGTATGCTGATATCCGTTACGCATGAATGAGTAGAGGGCTGTATGTCGCATACCATCAGGGATAAACGAAAGCTGAAAGCGCGGGCCAGCAAAATTGAAGGGCAGGTAGCGGCGCTGAAAAAAATGCTCGACGAGCCCCATGAATGCTCGCAAGTCTTGCAGCAAATCGCCGCCATTCGTGGCGCAGTAAACGGCTTGATGCGCGAAGTGATCAAGGGGCATTTGACGGATCACATTGTCCATGAAAACGATGAAATCAAGCGCGAGGCCGATCTCGATGTCGTGCTCAGCGTACTCGATTCCTACATCCGTTAATAAGTTGCGCGAGCGCGCGTGTTATCTGATTGTTACTTGCAAGCCTTGTCATTTGCCTCCAGACTATCGCCACCATTCAGGAGGAAATCATGGTCTTGCAGTCCACGCGCTGGCTGGCGCTCGCTTACTTCACCTACTTTTTTAGCTACGGCATTTTCTTACCCTTCTGGAGCGTCTGGCTCAAAGGCGTTGGCCTGACGCCGGAAATCATTGGCATGCTGCTTGGCGCAGGGCTGGTGGCTCGTTTCCTGGGGAGCCTGCTGATTGCTCCGCGCGTGAGCGATCCTTCCCGTTTAATCACCGCACTACGTGTGCTCGCGCTGGCGACATTACTGTTTGCGCTGGCGTTTTATGCTGGCAGCCATGTTGCGTGGTTGGCGGTGATCATTGTCGGTTTCAACCTCTTTTTCTCACCGTTAGTGCCGCTCACCGACGCGCTGGCGGGCACCTGGCAAAAACAGTTCCCGATGGATTATGGCCGGGTCCGGTTATGGGGATCGATCGCCTTTGTGATTGGCTCGGCGCTGACCGGTAAGTTGGTGAGCCTCTATGATTATCGGGCGATTCTGGCGATGCTGACGCTGGGCGCCGCCTCAATGCTGCTGGGGATGCTGCTGCGCCCGTCCATTCTGCCGCAGGGTGAAAGCCGCCATCAGGAAGGTGCTGGCTGGTCAGCCTGGCGCGCGCTGTTTGTGCAAAACTGGCGTTTTCTGGCGTGCGTGTCGTTACTGCAGGGCGCGCATGCTGCCTACTACGGTTTCAGTGCGATTTACTGGCAATCGGCCGGTTATTCCGCCTCGACGGTGGGCTACCTTTGGTCGTTAGGCGTGGTGGCTGAAGTGGTGATCTTCGCCCTCAGTAACCGGCTTTTCCGCCGCTTCAGCGCCCGCGATCTACTGCTGCTTTCCGCCGTCTGCGGGCTGGTGCGCTGGAGCTTGATGGGTTGGACCACAGAGTTACCGTGGCTGATTGCCACACAAATCCTGCACTGCGGAACCTTTACCGTTTGCCATCTTGCGGGTATGCGTTATATCTCCGCCCGTAAGGGCAGCGAAGTGATCCGTTTACAGGCGATTTATTCCGCCGTGGCGATGGGCGGCAGTATTGCCGTGATGACCATGTTTGCAGGCTTCCTGTTCGAATATCTGCATCAGGGGTTGTTTTTCGTAATGGCGCTGCTGGCAATCCCGGCACTGTTCCTGCGACCGAAAGTGGCCGCCCAGCAGCCGGTTGCCAGCTAACCTTCCAGCATGGTGCGAATATGCTGTTGTTGCTGTGAACTCAGCGACTCGACGGCATGGATGAGCGGCGGGGAAAAGAGCGGCAGCGGTGTGGTGTAAGGAGTGATGACTAACGACACATCCTTTGGTGCGCCCACATTGCGAAACTCCGCCAGCGGCAGGTAGTTGATGGTCAGCGGCAGCAGCGTTAACTCGCGTAGTTGCTGCTCAATCTGCTGCTCGCGCGCCGTGTCATCGCCGGTAAGCAACACCACCTGTTTCTCATGCAAGTCGGTCGCCTGCATCAGCCAGGCGCCGAAAATCACCGCGACCAGCCCCGCTTCTTCATCGCTAAAGCGCAGTGCGTATTCATCTTCCAGTTCCTGTAATGCCTCACGCGTGGTGCGCATTAGACGTGGGTAGAGGCGATGGATCTCTTCCGGCAGGCTGTTATCAATGCCGATGCCAAACAGACAGCGATCCAGCGCTTGCGCCAGATGAATATAAAGCTGCGCGGTTAAACCTTGCTCATCGCTAAAATGTAACCCGGCAAGCTGGTGAAAGCGGGCAATCATTCGGGCAATCGCCTGTTGCAGACGGCGATCCTGCTGATGCTGGTCGCGAAGCGGATCGGGCGTGCGCACCAGCATAAAGAGCAGCGACAGAAACAGGTGCTCATTTTCCTGCGGCACTGCCGCTACCCGGCGCTGCCAGTGGCGCACAATATCGTGCGCGACCAGGTATTCGGCGCGCATTTGCGCCCAGGTTTGTTGCACTGGGGTAAATTCCGGCGTCTGCCCGTGATGGTTTTGCAACAGACAATACTGCAAGTAGAGGCAGAGAAACTGCATATCCCGGCACTCAATCGAGCGTTGTAAACGACGGGCGCAGAGGTTAATTAAGGCGCGCAGATTGGTGTCGTCATACAGGGTTCGGGCAATGCCTTGTTGTTTAAGCGCTGTTTTTAACAACGGGGTAAACTGTTGCGTGATAAATTGCGGGCACAGCCGCAGCGCGCGACGCAACCAGTGCAGCAGGCATAAGCGCTGGTCGAGGGGAGCGCCTTCAATCCGATAGCTGCCGTTGTGCTGGCGCACGATGGAAATCCGGTGGTAACGCTGGATTTCACTGTTGGTCTCGTCAATATCCTGCCGGGCTGCGGCATCATCAACGCCATTCACGGCGCTGATATGTTCCAGGCTGACGCTTTGCCCCGGCAGGGCAAGCATCAACAGCACCTGGCAGCGGCGCTGCGGACTGGAGAGCGCAGATGGCGGTGTCATTACAATAGTCATCTGTCAGATTCCAGTTAGGGTGTTTGATAAGCGTAGTTAAAGGTATGCTCAGCGATAGCGAAGCCGCGGTGCTTTCATTCAGGATTGCCGGAGAGCATCACAGAATTTTTCACGTGAGGAACAGATGCAAGCAGTTAAACAATGCGTCACGGGCGTGTTTCTCGCGCTTTTATCGTTTACGGTAAGCGCGCACCCGCACAGTTTTATCCAGCTGAAAACACAAGTATTAGCAGAGAATGGTCACTTCTCCGGCCTGAAAATGCGCTGGACAATGGATGAGATCACTTCAGCGGATCTGCTTTATGATGCGGGCAATGCGCAGCCAGGCGATGAGGTGTGGAAAAAACTGGCGGCGGAAGTGATGGCGAATGTACTTGGTCAGCACTATTTTACTGAGGTCTGGCACAACGGGCAGAAAGTAAAATTCCTCAACCGACCGACGGAATATGGTATGGAGCGGGAAGGGCATCAGGCGGTGTTGACGTTTATCCTGCCGCTCGCCGAGCCGCAGCCGCTTAGCGGCCAGCAATATACTTTTTCTACGTTTGATCCCACCTATTTTGTCGATATGAGTTACGACAAAGCGAGCGATGCGTCTCTGCCTGCAGAGTTGCAGAAATCCTGTAAGCTGGCCGTTCATACCCCTAAACCCGGCGAAGAGGTGCTGAATTATGCGCAGTCGCTGGACAAAGCCGATGCGCCGGAGGAAGACATGGAATTAGGCAAACAATTTGCACAAACGGTAACCCTCTCATGTCAGTGATATCCGGTGTTCGTCCCCGTTCCCGCCGCCTGCTGGCATGGTGGCCGCTGCTGCTGTTTATGCTCTGTGCGCTTATTGCCGGTTTTTGGCTGTGGCAGGTGTGGCCGCAGGTGATGATCAAAAGCGCGATCTGGCAGCGCAATGTGAATATACAAATGAGCGCATTGCTGAAAGCGGTGGCGGAAAACCCAACCAAAGCGGGCGGTTCGCTGCTGTTGTTCAGCTTTGTCTATGGCGTGTTGCATGCGCTGGGGCCAGGACACGGTAAAGTGGTGATCGCCACCTGGCTTGCCACGCATCCCTCTAAATTGCGTTCCGGTATTATGCTGACGCTGGCTTCCTCGCTGTTGCAGGGGCTGGTGGCGGTTACGTTAGTGGTGGTGGTGCTGAACATTCTGACGTTACCTGCACGGCAGCTGCATTTAAGCGGTTACTGGCTGGAGAAGGGCAGCTACCTGCTGGTCGGCGTGCTGGGGCTGATGCTGTGCTGGCGGGCGCTGAAAAAGTTGTTTGCTCTGCGGCAAAAACCAGTATTTCGCACGTTTACGCCACATCATGTACACCACGAAGGCTGCGGCTGTGGGCATCAGCATCTGCCGACTTCTTCGCAACTGCAAAGCGGTGAAGACTGGCGAGCCAGGTTGATGATTGTGTTATCCATGGGGATGCGCCCGTGCTCTGGTGCGATCATGGTGTTGCTGTTCAGCAAAGTGATTGGCGTTTTTGCCTGGGGCGTGGCGTCAGCGTTGGTGATGGCGGCGGGCACGTCACTGACCATCAGTGCGCTGGCGCTACTGGTACATGGTTTTCGTCAGTTAGCGGTAAAACTCAGCGGCCAGCAGACGCCGGTATTATGGCGACAGGTAGGCTGGACAACGCTGGCTCTGGCGGGAGGGGTGTTGTTGATAAGTGCGGCGGTGGTGATGTGGGTCAGCGCGTTACCGCCGGGCGGCGGTTTGCGGCCGTTTTGATAGTGCCGGATGGCGGCTTACGCCTTATCCGGCCTGGGCGACATACACGAACCATGATGGAATACGTAAGCTGTAGGCCCGATAAGCAAAGCGCCATCGGGCAATAAACATCTCAGCGTTTCAGCGCGTCGCTCAGTTCTTCGCGCATGTTTGCCAGCATGGCTTTTACGACACGCGGGTTACCTGCAACGATGTTGCCAGTCATCATGTAGTTGTGGCCGCCGGTGAAATCACACACCAGACCACCCGCTTCACGCACCAGCAGCTCGCCTGCGGCGAAATCCCACGGTTTCAGCCCGATTTCAAAGAAACCATCAACGCGGCCTGCGGCAACATAGGCCAGATCCAGCGCGGCGGAACCGGTGCGGCGGAAGTCCGCGCATTCGGTAAACAGTTTGCCGACAACGTTAATGTAGGTCGTCGCGTGCTGTTTTGCTTTGAACGGGAAACCGGTCGCCAGAATGGTACCATCCAGATCGCGGGCATTGCTGCCGCGCAGACGGTAGCCGTTAAGCTGTGCGCCCTGGCCACGGGTTGCAGTGAAAAGTTCGTTACGCATCGGATCGTAAACCACCGCAACTTCAGTGCGGCCTTTAATACGAACGGCGATAGATACCGCGAAATGCGGCAAACGTTTGATGAAGTTGGTGGTGCCATCCAGTGGATCGATAACCCATTGCACATCCTGGTCAGTGCCTTCGTGCTCGCCACTCTCTTCGGTGATGATGGTGTGTTGCGGGTAAGATTTGCGGATGGTGTCAATAATCACTGCTTCAGCAGCTTTATCAACGTTGGTCACGAAATCATTGCTGCCTTTCTGGCTGGTTTCTACGGCATCGGGAGTTTCGTAGTTTTTGGCAATTAAATTACCCGCCTTGCGCGCAGCACGCACGGCGATGTTCAGCATCGGATGCATCGGTCTCTCTCACTGGATGTTAAAGAACGGAAAACGGCGCACATAATAGCAGCCAATTCGGAATATGTCTTCGGTTTATGATAATATGCACGAATATTCTTTAGCCGTTGAAAATCTATGCTGCAAAATATTCGAATCGTACTGGTGGAAACCTCCCACACCGGCAACATGGGCTCTGTTGCCCGTGCAATGAAAACAATGGGGTTGACGAATCTGTGGCTGGTTAACCCGCTGGTTAAACCGGATTCACAGGCCATCGCTCTGGCGGCAGGTGCCAGCGATGTCATCGGCAGTGCGCACATTGTCGATACGCTGGATGAAGCATTAGCTGGCTGTAGCCTGGTGGTTGGCACCAGCGCCCGCTCACGTACGCTCCCATGGCCGATGCTCGATCCGCGCGAATGCGGATTAAAAAGCGTCGCGGAAGCAGAACACGCGCCGGTGGCGCTGGTGTTCGGCCGCGAGCGTGTCGGCCTGACGAATGAAGAACTGCAAAAGTGCCATTATCACGTGGCGATTGCCGCTAACCCGGAGTACAGCTCGCTGAACCTGGCGATGGCGGTGCAGGTTATCGCTTATGAAGTGCGTATGGCCTGGCTGGCGACGCAGGAGAGTGAATCTTCTGCAGAACATAAAGAGACGCCGTATCCGCTGGTCGACGATCTTGAGCGCTTTTACGAGCATCTGGAAAAGACGCTGCTGGCGACCGGTTTTATCCGCGAAAACCATCCCGGCCAGGTGATGAACAAGCTGCGCCGTCTGTTCACGCGTGCGCGCCCGGAAAGCCAGGAACTGAATATCCTGCGCGGTATTCTGGCCTCTATTGAGCAGCAGCATAAAGCGTGATTTGCTGGCGCTCATCAGTCTACAAGCCCCGCGCCAGTAAGCCGGAAAGGGCAACGTGCCACCCGGTATTTATGTTAAGCACGAAAAGTCAAATACCTGACTAATTTAGTCAACTAAATAGTTGACCAATTTAGTCGGGAATGTCAGACTTGCAACCGCTATGCAACATTAACATATTAAATAATATAGCCCGGGCAGGGGCGAGTTTGAGGCTTGTAAGACATGAGACTGACATCGAAAGGGCGTTATGCCGTGACCGCAATGCTGGACGTTGCACTCAACTCCGAAGCGGGCCCGGTTCCGTTAGCTGATATTTCTGAGCGTCAGGGAATTTCCCTGTCCTATCTGGAGCAGCTGTTCTCCCGTCTGCGTAAAAATGGCCTGGTGGCCAGCGTGCGTGGTCCTGGCGGTGGTTATCTGCTGGGCAAAGATGCGAGCAGCATCGCCGTGGGCGAAGTGATCAGCGCTGTTGACGAATCGGTAGACGCAACCCGTTGCCAGGGTAAAAGCGGCTGCCAGGGTGGCGATAAGTGTTTGACCCATGCGCTGTGGCGCGATCTGAGCGACCGTCTGACCGGTTTCCTCAACAACATCACACTGGGTGAACTGGTCAATAACCAGGAAATTCTCGATGTGTCCGATCGTCAGCACAGCACTGAATCCCATCGCACCACCCGCGCACAAGACGCTATCGACGTAAAACTGCGCGCATAATAAAAAACAGTATTCAGAATTGGGCCGGGGCACATCAATGTGCCCCGTTAACACGGTCGTACATCCAGCCGGTTGCCTGATTCCTTGCATTAGAGCGATGTACGGAGTTTAAAGAGCAATGAAATTACCGATCTATCTCGATTACTCCGCAACTACGCCGGTGGATCCGCGTGTTGCCGAGAAAATGATGCAGTTTCTCACTCTGGACGGGACCTTTGGTAACCCAGCCTCCCGTTCACACCGTTTTGGCTGGCAAGCTGAAGAAGCGGTAGATATCGCCCGTAACCAGATCGCTGAACTGGTGGGTGCTGACCCGCGCGAAATCGTCTTCACCTCCGGCGCGACCGAATCCGACAACCTGGCGATCAAAGGTGCTGCCAACTTTTATCAGAAAAAAGGCAAGCACATCATCACCAGCAAAACCGAACACAAAGCCGTGCTGGACACCTGTCGCCAGCTTGAGCGCGAAGGGTTTGAAGTGACTTACCTCGCCCCGCAGCGCAACGGCATTATCGATCTGAAAGAGCTGGAAGCGGCGATGCGTGACGACACCATCCTCGTCTCCATCATGCATGTGAACAACGAAATCGGCGTGGTGCAGGACATCGCAACCATCGGCGAAATGTGCCGTGCTCGCGGCATTATTTATCACGTTGATGCTACTCAGAGCGTCGGCAAACTGCCGATCGACTTAAGCCAGCTGAAAGTGGATCTGATGTCCTTCTCCGGCCATAAAATCTATGGGCCGAAAGGTATTGGCGCCCTGTACGTACGCCGTAAACCGCGTATCCGTATTGAAGCGCAGATGCACGGCGGCGGCCACGAGCGCGGTATGCGTTCCGGTACGTTGCCTGTTCACCAGATCGTTGGTATGGGCGAAGCTTACCGTATTGCCAAAGAAGAGATGGCGAGCGAAATGGAGCGTCTGCGCGGTCTGCGTAGCCGTCTGTGGAACGGCATCAACGATATCGAAGAAGTTTACCTGAACGGCGATCTTGAGCACGGCGCACCGAACATCCTCAACGTCAGCTTTAACTACGTTGAAGGCGAGTCGCTGATCATGGCGCTGAAAGATCTGGCTGTTTCTTCCGGTTCTGCCTGTACTTCCGCAAGCCTGGAACCGTCCTACGTGCTGCGCGCACTGGGTATGAGCGATGAGCTGGCGCACAGCTCCATCCGTTTCTCTTTAGGTCGTTTTACCACCGTTGAAGAGATCGACTACACCATCGAACTGGTGCGTAAATCCATCGGCCGTCTGCGCGAACTCTCTCCGCTGTGGGAAATGTTCAAACAGGGCGTGGATATCAACTCCATCGAATGGGCTCATCACTAATAACGGTTGCGGAAACAGGAGAATTTAATCATGGCTTATAGCGAAAAAGTAATCGATCACTACGAAAATCCGCGCAACGTTGGCTCGTTCGACAACGGCGACGACAGCGTCGGTAGCGGCATGGTTGGCGCGCCAGCGTGTGGCGACGTCATGAAGCTGCAAATCAAAGTTAACGATAAAGGCATCATCGAAGACGCGCGTTTCAAAACCTACGGTTGTGGCTCGGCGATCGCTTCCAGCTCGCTGGTAACTGAGTGGGTGAAAGGCAAGTCACTGGACGAAGCGCAGGCGATCAAAAACACCGATATCGCTGAAGAGCTGGAGTTGCCGCCGGTGAAAATCCACTGCTCTATCCTGGCGGAAGATGCGATCAAAGCCGCGATTGCGGACTACAAAAGCAAACAAGAAGCGAAATAAGGCAGGAGGTTGTTGTCATGTCCATTAGCCTGAGCGACAGTGCTGCCGCGCGAGTAAATACCTTCCTGGCCAACCGTGGCAAAGGGTTTGGTCTGCGTCTGGGGGTCAGAACCTCCGGTTGTTCTGGTATGGCCTACGTGCTGGAGTTTGTTGACGCGCCGACTGAAGAAGATACGGTGTTCGAAGACAAAGGCGTGAAGGTAGTGGTTGACGGCAAAAGCCTGCAATTCCTCGACGGCACTCAACTGGACTTTGTCAAAGAAGGCCTGAACGAAGGGTTTAAATTCACCAACCCTAACGTCAAAGACGAGTGCGGTTGCGGCGAAAGCTTCAACGTCTGATCGCCTACCCATTGACCCCACCGCAGCATGCTGCGCGTGGGGTTTGCTTCGATTGCACACCCGGAATTGTTATGGATTACTTCACCCTCTTTGGGTTGCCGGCCCAATACCTGCTTGACGTTCAGGCGCTGGCGACACGTTTCCAGGATCTGCAACGGCAGTTCCACCCCGATCGCTTTGCCAGCCGCCCGCAGGCGGAACAACTGGCTGCGGTCCAACAATCCGCTACCATTAATCAGGCGTGGCAAACCCTGCGCAATCCGCTCTCCCGCGCGGAATATTTGCTGTCGCTGCACGGCTTCGATTTAGCTTCTGAACAGCACACCGTTCGCGACACGGCCTTTTTGATGGAGCAGCTTGAGCTGCGCGAAGAGCTGGATGAGATCGAGCGTGCGGAAGACAGCGGCCGTCTGGAAGCGTTCCAGAAGCGGGTAAAAGGGATGTACGACGCCCGCCACCAGCAGATGGTGGAACAACTCGACAATCAGACGTGGGACGTCGCGGCGGATACCGTGCGTAAACTGCGTTTTCTCGATAAACTGCGCAGCTCAACAGAACAACTCGAAGAAAAACTGCTCGGTTTTTAATTTTTTTGGAAGCACATAATGGCCTTATTACAAATCAGTGAGCCGGGTCTGAGCGCCGCGCCGCATCAGCGTCGTCTGGCGGCGGGCATCGATCTCGGCACCACCAATTCGCTGGTTGCCACCGTGCGTAGCGGTCAGGCGGAAACGCTGGCCGACAGCGCCGGGCGCCATTTACTCCCTTCAGTGGTTAACTACCAGGCTGACAGCCACGTTGTCGGCTACGATGCGCGCGCCAATGCAGCGCTGGATTCGGTCAATACCATCAGCTCCGTAAAACGCCTGATGGGCCGCAGTCTGGCGGATATTCAGGCGCGTTACCCGCATCTGCCGTGGCAATTCCAGGCCAGTGAAAACGGCCTGCCGATGATTGTGACGCGCGGCGGCGTGGTCAACCCGATCCGCGTTTCTGCCGATATCCTGAAAGCGCTGGCTGCCCGCGCGCAGGAGACGCTCTCCGGCGAACTGGATGGCGTGGTGATCACTGTTCCTGCCTATTTCGACGATGCGCAGCGTCAGGGCACGAAAGATGCTGCGCGTTTAGCCGGGTTGCATGTGCTGCGTCTGCTCAATGAGCCGACCGCGGCGGCGATTGCCTACGGCCTGGATTCCGGCAAAGAAGGCGTTATCGCCGTTTATGATCTTGGCGGCGGCACTTTTGATATCTCCATTCTGCGTCTGAGCCGCGGCGTGTTCGAAGTGCTGGCGACCGGTGGTGATTCCGCGCTCGGCGGCGACGATTTCGACCACTTGCTGGCAGATTATATCAGCGAGCAGGCAGGCATTACCGATCGCAGCGATGCGCGTCAGCAACGTGAACTTCTGGATGCGGCGATTGCCGCCAAGATTGCGCTGAGCGATGCCGACAGCACGACTGTTGATGTGGCTGGCTGGCAGGGCGTGGTAACTCGCGCGCAGTTTGAAGAGATGATCTCAACGCTTGTCAAACGCACTCTGCTCTCCTGTCGTCGTGCGCTGAAAGATGCGGACGTGGAAGCGCAGGATGTGCTGGAAGTGGTAATGGTGGGCGGTTCCACTCGCGTACCGCTGGTGCGTGAACGCGTGGGTGAATTTTTCGGCCGCACGCCGTTAACCTCCATCGACCCGGATAAAGTAGTGGCAATTGGCGCGGCGATTCAGGCAGACATTCTGGTCGGCAACAAGCCGGACAGCGAAATGCTGCTGCTGGATGTTATTCCGCTGTCGCTGGGGCTGGAAACCATGGGCGGACTGGTGGAAAAAGTTATTCCGCGCAACACCACGATTCCGGTGGCCCGCGCCCAGGAGTTCACGACCTTTAAAGATGGCCAGACCGCAATGTCTATCCATGTAATGCAGGGTGAGCGGGAACTGGTGGCGGATTGCCGTTCGCTGGCGCGTTTTGCTCTGCGTGGCATTCCGGCGCTGCCGGCGGGTGGGGCGCATATTCGTGTCACCTTCCAGGTAGATGCTGACGGTCTGTTGAGCGTCACTGCGATGGAGAAATCCACCGGCGTGGAAGCCTCCATCCAGGTGAAACCCTCTTACGGTCTGACCGACGGCGAAATCGCCAATATGATTAAAGACTCCATGAGTTTCGCCGAGCAGGACGTGAAAGCGCGCATGCTGGCGGAGCAGAAAGTGGAAGCCGCGCGCGTGCTGGAAAGTTTAACCGGCGCGCTCGCCGCTGATGCCGCGCTGTTAAGCGCCGCAGAGCGCGAGGTTATCGACGAGGCAGTTGCGCAGTTGCGCAGCGTGGCCGACGGCGATGATACCGACGCGATAGAACAAGCCATTAAAAATGTAGATAAACAAACCCAGGAATTCGCCGCGCGCCGTATGGATCAGTCCGTGCGTACCGCGCTGAAAGGCCATTCCGTCGACGAGGTTTAATATGCCTAAAATTGTTTTTCTGCCTCATCAGGATCTCTGTCCGGATGGCGCAGTTCTGGAAGCGAAGAGCGGTGAAACCATTCTTGATGTTGCCCTGCGCGGCGGTATCGAGATTGAGCACGCCTGCGAAAAATCATGTGCCTGCACCACCTGCCACTGCCTCGTGCGTGAAGGGTTTGACTCTTTGCCGGAAAGCAGCGAAGACGAAGACGACATGCTGGATAAAGCCTGGGGTCTGGAGCCGGAAAGCCGTTTAAGCTGCCAGGCGCGCGTCACCGATGAAGATCTGGTGGTAGAGATCCCGCGTTACACCATTAACCACGCGCGGGAGCACTGATATGGGACTGAAATGGACCGACAGCCGCGAAATCGGCGAGGCGCTGTATGACAGCCGCCCGGATGTGGATCCGAAAACCGTACGTTTCACCGATATGCATCAGTGGATCTGCGAGCTGGAAGAGTTCGACGACGATCCGAACGCATCGAATGAAAAAATTCTCGAAGCGATTCTGCTAGTCTGGTTAGACGAAGCATCATAATCATCTCACGGGCTGCCTTCGGGCGGCCCGTTTTCATGCATACGTAGGCCGGAAAAGGCAACGTTGCCATCCGGCGCCTGCCGATAAGGATAAATATAATGACAGAAGCTATGAAAGTGACACTCACCACGCAAAGCGCGGATGCGCGTTGGGGTGAAAAAGCCTCATGGAGCATCAATAACGACGGCATCGCTCTGCATCTGAATGGAAAAGACGATTTAGGTCTGATTCAGCGCGCCGCGCGCAAAATCGACGGCCTGGGCATTAAACATGTTGCGCTGAGCGGCGAAGGCTGGGACGCGGATCGTAGCTGGGCATTCTGGGCCGGTTACAAAGGGCCGAAAGGCACACGCAAAGTGGAGTGGGCGCCGCTGGATGAAGCCGGGCAAAAAGAGCTGGATAGCCGCCTGAAAACCATCGACTGGGTACGCGACATCATCAACGCGCCGGCAGAAGAGTTAGGGCCGGAGCAACTGGCGCAGCGCGCGGTCGATCTGCTGCACAGCGTGGGCGGTGAAAACGTCTCTTACCGCATCACCAAAGGCGAAGATCTGCGCGAGCAGAATTACCTGGGTCTGCACACCGTTGGTCGCGGTTCTGAGCGCCCGCCGGTATTGCTGGCGCTGGACTATAACCCGACCGGCAACCCGGATGCGCCGGTATATGCCGCGCTGGTGGGCAAAGGCATCACCTTTGACTCCGGCGGTTACAGCATCAAACCAACCTCATCAATGGATTCAATGAAATCCGATATGGGGGGCGCGGCGCTGGTGACCGGCGCGCTGGCGTTCGCCATCACCCGCGGGCTGGATAAGCGCGTCAAACTGTACCTCTGCTGTGCCGACAACCTGATCAGCGGTAACGCCTTTAAACTGGGCGATATTATTCATTATCGCAACGGCAAAACCGTAGAGATCATGAACACCGATGCTGAAGGGCGTCTGGTGCTGGCGGATGGCTTGATTGATGCGTCTGCGCAAAAACCGCAGTTTATTATTGATGCCGCAACGCTGACTGGTGCGGCGAAAACCGCGCTGGGTAACGATTACCACGCGCTGTTCAGCTTTGACGATGCGCTGGCTGGCCGTCTGCTCAACAGTGCGACGGCAGAAAATGAACCGTTCTGGCGTCTGCCTCTGGCGGAGTTCCACCGCAATCAGCTGCCGTCCAGCTTTGCAGAATTGAACAACACCGCCAGCGGTTCTTTCCCGGCCGGGGCAAGCACGGCTGCCGGGTTCCTGTCGCACTTTGTTGAAAACTACCAGCAGGGCTGGCTGCATATCGACTGCTCCGCCACCTACCGCAAAGCGGCAGTGGAACAGTGGGCGGCCGGTGCGACCGGGCTTGGCGTACGCACCATCGCGAATTTATTGACTGCCGGGTAAGCGTCATTGTAGGCCGGATGGCATTATGCTCATCCAGCCTACAGAAGGCATGGACTACAACGAATCAGAGAACCTATGTCCGAAAGCAAAAACGAATTAGAAACCCTGCTGGAGCAGGCGGCGACCGAGCCCGCTTATCGCCCGGCTTTTTTCCGTACGCTGCTGGAATCAACCGTCTGGGTGCCGGGTACGGCGGCGGAAGGTGAAGCGATTGTCGAAGACAGCGAGCTGGATTTGCAGCACTGGGAAAAAGATGACGGTAACTCGGTCATTCCGTTTTTTACCTCGCTGCAAGCCTTACAGCAGGCCGTTAGCGAAGAACAGGCATTTGTGGTCATGCCTGCGCGTACGCTGTTTGAAATGACGCTGGGAGAGACGCTATTCCTCAACGCTAAATTACCCACTGGCAAAGAGTTCACGCCGCGCGAGTTAAGCCATTTAGTGGGCGCAGAAAGCAGTCCGCTCAGCCAGCAGGAAGTGCTGGAAGGCGGTACGGCGCTGCTGCTTTCCGAAGTAGCTGAACCGCCTGCGCAAATGGTCGATTCACTGGCCACGCTGTTTAAAAGCATCAAGACCGTTAAGCGCGCGTTTCTCTGCTCAATTAAAGAGAAGGCCGATGAGCAACCCAACCTGCTGATTGGCATTGAAGCGGAAGGGGACATCGAAGAGATCATCCATGCAGCGGGCAGCGTCGCGACAGATACGCTGCCTGGGGATGAACCGATCGATATTTGCCAGGTGGTGGAAGGCGAGAAAGGTATCAGCCACTTTATGCTGGCGCATATCACGCCGTTCTATGAACGCCGCTGGGGCAGTTTCCTGCGCGATTTCAAAAACAACCGCATTATCTGATGAACAGGCGGTGCGAAATGTACCGCCCGTTTATTGCGTCGCTTCCAGCAGCAACAGATCCATTAACAGCACCAGATTCGACTCAAACGACGTAATGCCCGCAGCTTCGGCAGCAAAGTGCACCGCTTCGTCATACAGCGCAAAATGCACATCCGCCAGTTCCGCCAGCGTGTTTGCTGATGCGCGGGTAAAGGCGACGACCGTCATGCCAACCGTGCGCGCAATCCGCGCTTTATCCAGCACCTGCTCGGTTTCACCGCTGCGCGACACGGCAATAAAGACCTGATAACGCGCGGCATTGCTGAGGAAGATATTGCGGCTGTCGCCAGGCCCGGAGATAAACGCCGTCTTGCCCAGCACCTGCAACTTCTTGGTTAAATACTCGGCGAAGAGATAAGAGAACCCCGCGCCATAGAGAAAAAAACTCTCCCGATCGCGCAGCAGCGCGGCGAAGCGGTGACGCTTCTCTTCCGTCACCCACTGGAAGGTGCGCTGGTAATTGGCCATAAACTGCGGGAACAGCGCCGGTAGCTGGTCATGCCCTTCATGATGTTGCTGAGCAATATGCGGTGTGTCGGACAAAAGCTGTTTGCAGTGCCAGATAAATTCGCTGTAGCCGCTAAAGCCAAGTTTCTGACAGAGCCGGATAATGGTGGCGGTGGAAACGTAAGTCGCCTGCGCCAGCTGACGCACGGTGATATTACCCACCAGCAGCGGATGTTCCGTCAGATGTGCAAGCACACGATATTCCGCGCGGGTCAGTGATGCCCCGCGCGTCAGCAAGGGCGCAAGCCGGTTGTCCATTCAGGCCGGTTCGACAGGCAAATCGTCGCGCGCGCCCCATTCACTCCAGGAGCCGTCATACAGCGTCACGTTATTTGCGCCCAGCGTCGTAAGCGCAAGGATCACCACGGACGCCGTGACGCCGGAGCCGCAGCTGGCAATGATCGGCTGGTTCAGGTCAACGCCCTGGCGGCGGAAAATGGCGGCCAGTTCATCGGTGGTTCTCAGTTCACCATCGACCACCAGATCAACCCACGGCACGTTCAGTGCGCCGGGAATATGCCCGCGCTTCAGGCCCGGACGTGGTTCATCGACTTCGCCGGAAAAACGCGGAGCTGGGCGCGCATCGACAATCTGCGCGGTGCCTTCGTGGCTTGCCAGCAGTACATCGGTCAGCTTTTTCACCACGGATGGATCGAAGTTGGCGTTAAAGTCGGATTCCGGCAGCGGCACCTCGCCTTTCTGCAACGGCAGGGCGTCGCGCTGCCAGCCAGCCAGACCACCCGCGAGAATCGAGACATTCTCCACGCCGTAATTGCGCAGCATCCACCATGCGCGCGGCGCGGAGAACAGCGTGCCTTCGTCATACACTACCAGGTGTTTATCCTGGCTGATGCCCAGCTCGCGCATCGCCACGGCGAACGCTTCCGGGCGCGTCAGCATATGCGGTAAGGAGGTGCTGTGGTCGGAAAGGGCTTCGATATCAAAAAAAACCGCGCCGGGAAGATGCCCGTCACGGTACTCCGCACGCATATCGCGATGTTCCTGACCCACTGGCGCCATGCGGGCGTCAATCAACTGGATTTCAGGATCATCGCTATGCTCTATCAGCCAGTCGGCCGCGACAAAAAATGAGGTGGACATGGGGTTCTCCGTGTCATCAATAATTACTCTGAATTGTTAACGTTTTTTCATCACCCTACAAGCCACCTTCGCTAAACCCGCGAGCCAACTCGGTATTTTTATACCGCTTTGCCGTTTTCCCACGCTTTTTGCAGCGCAGGCCAGTAGTCGCGGTTAGCCTCAATCATCTCATCGAGAATCGCTTTGGCATGCTGCATGGTCGGCACTGTGCGGTTCAGGGTAAACGCCTGGAGCGCTTTTTCGTAGCTGCCTTCAATGGTGGCTTCAACCAGCAGTTGCTCCGAGGCCAGTTGCTGCATTAACAGCGTCTGGTGGAAGAGCGGCACTGCACCCATGCGTACCGGTTCCGGGCCGGAGGAAGTGATGTAAGCCGGAACTTCCACCATTGCGTCATACGGCAGATTGGCGATTGCCCCTTTATTTTCCACAATCACCAGGTGGCGCTGGCGAAGATCAAATGCCAGCGAGCAGGCCACATCAACGATAAACGCGCCGTGGACGCCAACATGAAACGCATCGGGCAGGACTCCGCTGCGTTGATACTCCTGTGCGGCGGCAAACAGTTTCTTTTCGCGCCCGTTCATCACTTCATTGGCGCGCGTGTAGTCAGGATCCTGGTGCGCGACGATCTCGTTTGGCATCAGGTAATACTGCAAATACGGGTTCGGCAGATACTCGGGGAAGTGATCCATAATCGGCTTGATATTGCGCCAGGTTTTCACCCATGACGGATCGGCGTGCTGCGGATCCGTTTGCGCGGCGTCTTCGGTCAGCAGGCCAAAGCGGGCAACGTGTTCGCGCAATTCCGGCAGGCGATCTTCGCCATCCACGCGCACCTGCGTAAACCAGCCGAAGTGATTCAGGCCAAAATAATCGACTTCCAGCTTGTGGCGGTCGACGCCGAGGATCGCCCCCATATTGCGCATCGCGGCGACCGGCATATCGCAAATATTCAGCACCCGCGCCTGCGGACGCAGCCGACGCACCCCTTCAGCGACGATCGCCGCGGGGTTAGAGTAATTGACGATCCACGCTTTCTCATCTGCGTAGCGCGTAACCTGATCGATAAGCTCGACCATCGGCAGAATGGTGCGCAGGCCATAGGCCAGCCCGCCGGGGCCGCAGGTCTCCTGGCCTACGACACCATGACGCAGCGGAATCTTCTCATCCTGTTCGCGCATCTTGTACTGACCAACGCGCATCTGGGCAAAGACGAAATGCGCACCGCTGAATGCCGTTTCCGCATCATTCGTTACGGTAAATTTGATGCGCTGGCTGTGGTCGCGGATCACTTTTTCCACCACCGGCGCAATGGTGTTTTGCCGCGCTGCATCGATGTCGTAGAGACGAATTTCCGCCAGCGGGAATGCTTCCAGCTGAACCATCAGGCTTTTCACGATGCCCGGTGTATACGTACTGCCGCCACCGGCGATAGATAAAATAAACGGGGGTTTAACCATTTCTGGACTCCTTCAGAGAAACATCTCAACGGCTTCTCGCATTTTTTTGACATGCAGCCCGTAGACCACCTGAACGTTATTACCTTGTCTGATCACGCCCTTTGCACCGGTCGCTTTCAGTTGCGGTTCGTTAATCACCGCCGCGTCTTTCACCGTGACGCGCAGGCGGGTGTAACAGTTGTCCACCACCTCAATGTTGGCGCGTCCGCCCAGCCCGGCGATAATCGCTTCGCCCATCGCGTCGTTATTGCCTTTCGCCTGGTAATCCTGCTTGCTGTAAAGGCGTGTCTCTTCGTTCTCTTCCTCGCGGCCTGGCGTTTTCATATCGAAGTGCAGAATCAAAAAGCGGAAGATCACAAAGTAGAGGGCGAACATAATGACGCCGACAAGGATATACATCGGCCAGTTCGACTTCTGGATACCGAGCGGCAGGTTGTAGAGAATAAAATCGATGATGCCGTTCGCGCCGATGGCATGAACGCCGAACAACGAGAACAGCATCATGCCGATCCCGGTCAGCACTGCATGCACCACAAACAGCAGCGGCGCAACAAAGAGGAAAGAGAATTCAATCGGTTCCGTCACGCCGACCAGCAGCGAGGTGAGCGCGGCGGGGATCAAAATTGCTTTTGCGGCCGCTTTGCGTTCCGGTTTTGCCGTAACGTACATCGCCAGCGCGGCGGCAGGCAGGCCGAACATTTTACTGATCCCGCGCGCATCCCAGACTACCGTGCTGCTGAGTTGCTTCACGTCAGGACAGGCGATTTCCGCGAAGTAAATGTTTCGCGCACCCTGATAGGTGCTGCCGCAAACATCCGCTGTACCGCCCAGTTCGGTATAGAGAAACGGCGTATAGACCAGATGATGCAGCCCGGTCGGCACCAGAATGCGCTCAAGAAAACCGTACACCGCCACGCCAAATGGCCCGGCGCCTTTAATTGCCAGCGCCAGCGTGCTGATACCGTGCTGGGCGAAGGGCCACAGCTCGCTCATTACCACGCCAAGCACCATCGACACCGGCAGCATAATCATCGCTACAAAGCAGTGACCGGAGTAAATCGCCATCGCGCCGGAAAACTGTACGCCGGAATATTTGTTGTACAGATAACCGCTAAGCGCGCCGGTCAGGATCCCGGCAAATACGCCCATTTCCAGCACCTGTACCCCAAGCACCATGCTCTGACCAGCCGCTTTCATCTGAGCGGCGGGAGCCAGCGCGTCCTGCATTTGCAACGTCACGTTCATGGCATTGATAAACACAATAAACGTCACCAGACCAATCAGCGCGGCGTAGCCTTTATCCCGCGAAGCCAGTCCGACCGGGATACCAACGGCAAATACCAGCGCCAGGTTGGCGAGCACGGAGACCGCGGATTTAGCGATTAACTGGCCGATGTTCTGAATAAGTGGGTGACCGAGGAATGGCAAATATTCGGCCAGATTGCCATTGCCAAAAATATTCCCGACGGCAATAAACAGGCCGACGATGGGCAAAATGAGTACCGGACCAAAGAGGGACTTACCAAAATTTTGTAGGGCATTCACGGCTCTGGACATAATGATCTCTCTTATTAGAACCGCGCACAAAGGTGCACAGACAGCGTAACGTTAGCAGTCTGAAGTAATATTTATCCAGCTATCTTATTGTTTTAAAAACAAATGACTCGCAACGTTACATGTTACGTTACGACCTGTGATCCCCGTAACAATGCCAGCATGATGAGAACGCCGCCTTTGCGAGGCGCTTTCCAGAATTCATCAGACATTTTGTAATTCATGCGGCTGCGCATAATACTAGGTGGGCCTCTTTCAACAGGTTAATGAACCAGGGATAACGAATGAAACCGCTACGTATTGCGGCGCTGACTGCTGCGCTGCTGACCACCCTTACGCTTGCTGGCTGCGATAACAACGATAAACCGAAAGCCGCCAGCGCGCCTGCTGCGTCTTCCACTAGCGCTGAGCAAAAAACGCTTCCTGCCGCGCCGGACAAAGAGAAACTGGCTCAGCTTGCCGCCCGTAGTGAAGGCAAGCCGCTGACGCTGCTGGATGCTTCTGAAGTGCAACTGGATGGCTCCGCCACGCTGGTGCTGACTTTCTCGGTCCCGCTCGATCCTGCGCAGAATTTTGCCTCTACCGTGCATCTGGTGGATAAAAAGAGCGGCAAGGTGGATGGCGCATGGGAGCTGGCACCCAATCTGAAAGAGCTGCGTCTGCGGCATCTGGAGCCGAATCGCGAACTGCTGGTATCGGTCGATCGTGGGCTGGTGGCCCTGAATAAAGCTACCTTCGGCATCGATTATGAGAAAACCATCGCCACGCGCGACGTTCAGCCAAGCGTCGGTTTTGCCAGCCGGGGTTCGCTGCTGCCGGGTAAAGTCGTGGAGGGGCTGCCCGTCATGGCGCTGAACGTCAATAATGTTGATGTTAACTTTTATCGCGTGAAGCCGGAGTCGCTGGCGGCATTTATCAGCCAGTGGGAATACCGCAGCTCGCTCTCGAACTGGGAATCGGACACGCTATTAAAAATGGCCGATTTGGTCTATACCGGCCGCTTTGATCTCAATCCGGCGCGCAATACCCGGGAAAAACTGCTGTTGCCGTTAAGCGGTATCCAGCCGTTGCAGCAGACTGGCGTCTATATCGCGGTGATGAATCAGGCCGGGCATTACAACTACAGCAATGCCGCCACGCTGTTCACCCTCAGCAATATCGGCCTCTCGGCGCACCGTTACCATAACCGGCTGGATATTTTCACCCAGGGGCTGGAAAACGGCGCAGCGCTTTCTGGCATTGAGGTGTCGTTACTGAATGAGAAGGGGCAAACCCTGGCGCAGGCGACCAGCGATGCTGATGGGCACGCTACCCTGAACACCGATAAGGAAGTAGCGCTGGTGCTGGCGCGCAAAGACGGTGAAACCACGCTGCTGGATCTGAAATTACCGGCGCTGGATCTGGCCGAATTCGCTATTGCCGGCGAGCCGGGCTACAGCAAACAGTTCTTTATGTTTGGCCCGCGCGATCTGTATCGTCCTGGTGAAACGGTAATCCTTAATGGCCTGCTACGTGACAGCGACGGTAAACCGCTGGCGGAGCAGCCGGTCAAACTCGAAGTGGTCAAACCGGATGGCCAGGTGGTACGCACAGTGGTCAGCCAGCCGCAGAATGGCCTGTATCACTTTACTTACTCGCTGGATGCCAGCGCGCAAACGGGAATGTGGCATATCCGCGCCAATACTGGCGATAACCTGCCGCGCGAGTGGGGTTTCCACGTTGAAGACTTTATGCCGGAGCGCATGGCGCTGAACATTACGCCGCAGCCAACGCCGGTGGATCCGGCTGCAGATGTGGTGTTCAACGTGAATGGTCACTATCTCTATGGCGCCCCCGCCAGCGGCAATACGTTGCAGGGGCAACTGTTCCTTCGCCCTCTGCGCGACGCGGTAGCCGCGCTGCCTGGCTTCCAGTTTGGCGATATTGCTGAAGAGAACCTGAGCCGCAGCCTGGATGAAGTGCATCTGACGCTGGATAAAGAAGGCCAGGGTGCGGTCAGTACGCCGAGTCAGTGGCAGGAGACGCACTCGCCGTTACAGGTGATTTTGCAGGCCAGTCTGCTGGAATCGGGCGGGCGTCCGGTTACGCGCCGTGCGGAACAGGCTATCTGGCCTGCGCAGTCGCTGCCGGGGATCCGTCCGCAATTTGCCGCTAAAGCCGTTTACGACTACCGCACCGACACCACCGTCAATCAGCCGATTGTTGATGAAGGAAGCAACGCGGCGTTCGATATTGTCTATGCCGATGCCGCCGGGACGAAAAAGGCGGTTAATGATTTGCAGGTGCGCCTGATCCGCGAACGGCGCGACTATTTCTGGAACTGGTCGGAAAGCGAAGGCTGGCAGTCTCAGTTCAACCAGAAAGATCTGGTGGAAGGTGAGCAGAGCCTCAGCCTTGCGGCGGATGAAACCGGCAAGGTGAGTTTCCCGGTGGACTGGGGTTCTTACCGCCTGGAAGTGAAAGGGCCAGATGACACCATCAGCAGCGTGCGTTTCTGGGCCGGTTATAGCTGGCAGGACAACAGCGACGGTGCGGGCGCTGCGCGGCCTGACCGCGTCACCATGAAGCTGGACAAACCGGGTTATAAACCGGGCGACACCGTGAAATTGCACATCACCGCGCCAGCCGCAGGTAAAGGTTACGCGATGATCGAATCCAGCGAGGGACCACTGTGGTGGAAAGAGATTGATGTGCCAGCCGACGGCCTCGATCTGAGTATTCCGCTCGATCAAAAATGGCAGCGTCACGATCTCTACCTCAGCACGCTGGTGATCCGCCCGGGCGATAAATCGAAATCCGCCACGCCAAAACGCGCGGTCGGTTTGCTGCACTTACCGATGGGCGATGAAAACCGCCGACTCAACATTGCGCTGGATGCGCCACCAAAAATGCGTCCCAACCAGCCGCTGACCGTCAAAGTGAAGGCGACGGTGAAAAACGGCGAAACCCCGAAACAGGTGAATGTACTGCTCTCCGCCGTAGATAGCGGCGTGCTGAATATTACCGACTACGTGACGCCGGATCCGTGGCAGGCCTTTTTCGGGCAGAAACGCTACGGCGCGGATATCTATGATATTTACGGCCAGGTGATTGAAGGGCAAGGGCGGCTTGCCGCGCTGCGCTTCGGTGGCGATGGCGATGAAATGAATCGCGGCGGAAAACCGCCGGTCAATCACGTCACTATCATTGCCCAGCAGGCGCAGCCGGTACAGCTGGATGAAAACGGCGAAGGCTTGGTGACGTTACCGATTGGCGATTTCAACGGTGAATTGCGGGTAATGGCACAGGCATGGACGGCAGAGGATTTTGGTAGCAGTGAAAGCAAAGTGGTGGTGGCCGCGCCGGTGATAGCCGAACTGAACACGCCGCGTTTCCTCGGCAGCGGCGACACGTCGCGCCTGACCCTGGATCTCACCAACCTGACCGATCGGCCGCAAACGCTCAATGTTGCCCTCAGCGCCGGGGGATTACTGGCGCTGGAAAGTCAATCGCCGGAGCCGCTCACTTTGTCAGCGGGTGAACGCACCACCGTGTTTATTCCGGTACGGGCGCTGGATGGGTTTGGCGACGGCGAAATTAACGCGCAAATCAGCGGATTGACGCTGCCAGGCGAAACCTTCGCGCCGTTACAGAAGCAGTGGAAAATCGGTGTGCGCCCGCCATTTGCTGCACAAACGGTCAACAGCGGCGCAATGCTTAAACCTGGCGAGAGCTGGCACGCGCCGGAACAACATCTGGCGGGCATTTCATCGGCCACACTTCAGGGGCGCCTGCTGTTGAGCGGCAAGCCGCCGCTCAATATCGCGCGCTACATTCAGGAGCTAAAAGCCTATCCGTATGGCTGCCTTGAACAAACCGCCAGCGGGCTATTCCCGTCGCTTTATACCAATGCCGCGCAGCTTAAAGCGCTCGGTATTAAGGGCGACAGCGACGAACAGCGGCGCGCAGCGGTGGATATTGGTATCTCCAGACTGCTGCAAATGCAGCGCGACGACGGTGGATTCTCGCTGTGGGATAAGAGCGGGCCGGAAGAGTACTGGCTGACGGCGTATGTTACCGATTTTCTGGTCAGCGCTTCGGCGCAAGGATACAGCGTTCCGACGGAAGCGCTGAACAACGCGAATAACCGCTTGCTGCGTTACCTGCAGGACCCTGCAACGATGGCGGTGCGTTATAGCGACGATCTCCCGGCAACGAAATTTGCAGTACAAAGCTATGCCGGGCTGGTACTGGCGCGTCAGCAAAAAGCGCCACTGGGTGCGCTGCGTGAAATCTGGCAGCGTCACGACCAGGCCAAAGCCGGGTTACCACTGATGCAGTTGGGCGTGGCGTTAAAACTGATGGGCGACGCGCAACGCAGCGAACAGGCGCTGGCTCTGGCATTGAAAACGCCGCGGGCGAAGGATAATCGCTGGCTGGCGGATTATGGCAGCGATTTGCGTGACAACGCGCTGATGCTGGCACTGCTGCAAGAGAATACGTTGCTGGAACAGGAGCAGACGCGCCTGCTGACGACGCTCTCGGAACAGGCTTACGGGCAGCGCTGGTTATCGACGCAGGAAAGTAATGCCTTATTTATGGCCGGACGTAATCTGCAAAATGCCTCCGGGGCGTGGCAGGCGCAAACTTCGCTGGAGACGGCGGCGCTCAGTGGCGATAAAACGCAAACCCGTAACCTCGATGCCGATCAACTGGCGGCATTGCAGGTGACCAACAGCGGTAGCTCACCGTTATGGCTGCGCCTGGACAGTAGCGGGTACCCGATGCAGGCACCTGCGCCTTTTGACAACATGCTGCACATTGAACGCACGGTGCTGGGCACTGACGGACGGAGCAAATCGCTCTCATCGCTGAAAAGTGGCGAGCTGGTGTTGGTCTGGCTGGAGGTGAGCGCCAGCCAGAATGTCCCGGATGCGCTGGTGGTGGATTTACTGCCTGCCGGTCTGGATCTGGAAAACCAGAATCTCGCGAGCAGCAGCGCCAGCCTCCAGGAGAGTGGTAGCGAAGTACAGGAGTTGCTTAACCGGATGCAGCAGGCTGACATTCAGCATATGGAGTTCCGTGACGATCGCTTTGTGGCTGCCGTACCAGTGAGCGAAGGCCAGCCGGTGACGCTGGTTTATCTGGCGCGCGCGGTAACGCCGGGGACGTATCAGGTGCCAGCGCCGCAAGTGGAATCGATGTACGTTCCGCAGTGGCGGGCAACCGGCGCGACCCGTAGCCCGATGATTATTGTCCCGTAACGTGAAAAAGCTTCTGTTACATACCCGCTGGCGCTGGCTGGCGGGAGGGCTGTTGTTGCTGATTCTCGGCGTTATTGCTGCGGACAGAATCTGGCCGTTACCGCTGAATGAAGTCGCTCCCGCACGGGTGGTGGTAGCGGAAGAGGGAACGCCGTTATGGCGTTTTGCCGACGCGGAGGGCATCTGGCGCTATCCGGTGACCATCGAAGAGGTTTCGCCGCACTATTTACAGGCGCTCATTCAGTATGAAGATCGCTGGTTCTGGGCGCACCCCGGCGTTAATCCGTTTTCCGTTTTGCGGGCCGCCTGGCAGGATTTGCGCGCCGGACGGGTGGTATCTGGCGGCAGCACGCTGACCATGCAGGTCGCCAGGTTGCTGGATCCGCACCCGCGCACTTTTGGCGGCAAAATCCGCCAGCTATGGCGCGCGATGCAACTGGAGTGGCACCTTTCCAAACGCGAGATCTTCACCCTGTACCTTAATCGCGCGCCGTTTGGCGGCACGTTGCAGGGAGTTGGCGCGGCGAGCTGGGCTTACCTGGGTAAATCACCGGCGAAACTCAGCTATTCCGAAGCGGCACTGTTGGCCGTTTTGCCGCAGGCACCCAGCCGATTGCGGCCGGATCGCTGGCCGCAACGCGCGCAGGCGGCGCGCGACAAAGTGCTGGATCGCATGGTGGCGCAAAAAGTGTGGCCTGCCTCGCAGGTGCAAGAGTCGCGCGAAGAGCCGGTGTGGCTGGCTCCGCGACAGATGCCGCAACTGGCCCCATTATTTGCCCGGCGCATGCTGGCATCCAGTAAGGCGTTGAAGATAACGACCACGCTTGATGCCAGCCTGCAACGGCAACTGGAAGAGATGGCGCTGGGTGTAAAGTCGCGTTTACCGCCGCGCAGTTCGCTGGCGATAATCGTTGTCGATCACACCAACATGAAGGTGCGTGGCTGGGTCGGATCGGTGGATATTAATGATGACAGCCGCTTTAGTCATGTTGATATGGTCAGCGCGGTCCGTTCGCCGGGGTCGGTATTAAAACCCTTTATTTATGGTCTGGCACTTGATGACGGTCTGATTCATCCGGCCTCGCTATTGCAGGACGTTCCGCGCCGGGTGGGAGATTATCGCCCCGGTAATTTCGACAGCGGTTTTCATGGCCCGGTGAGTATGAGCGAAGCGCTGGTAAGATCGCTGAACCTGCCTGCGGTACAGGTGCTGGAAGCCTATGGCCCGAAAACCTTCGCCGCTAACCTGCGCAATGCCGGTCTGCCGTTGATTCTGCCTGCCGGTGCAGAACCCAATCTGGCGATGATCCTCGGTGGCGCAGGAGCGCGGCTGGAGGATATCGCAGCGGCCTACAGTGCCTTTGCCCGTCACGGCAATGCGGGAAGATTACGCATGACGCCGAATGCTCCGCTGGAAGAACGCCGGTTGATGTCGCCGGGCGCAGCGTGGATCATCCGCCGTATTCTGGCTGGCGAAGCACAGCCGGTACCGGATGACATGTTGCCGCAGGTGGTGCCGCTGGCATGGAAAACCGGTACCAGCTATGGCTACCGCGATGCGTGGGCGATCGGTATTAATGCTCGCTATGTGATCGGCATCTGGACGGGGCGGCCGGACGGTACACCCGTTGCCGGTCAGTTTGGTTTCGCCAGTGCAGTGCCGCTGTTGAATCAGGTTAACAACCTGCTGCAACCGCGCTCGGCAATCGAACAATCCCGCCTGCCGCGCGATCCGCGTCCAGCTTCCGTAAGTAGCGGCACCATTTGCTGGCCGGGAGGGCAGAGTCTGCCAGAGGGAGACAGCAATTGTCGCCGCCGCCTGGCAACGTGGTTACTGGACGGTAGCCAGCCGCCAACGCTGCTGATGCCGGAGCAGGAAGGGTTGCACGGCATTCGCTTTCCGCTGTGGTTAAACAGCGCAGGGCGCAGAGTGGCGGCGGATTGCCCGGATGCGCAGCAGAAAACCTGGATTGTCTGGCCGCGACCGCTGGAACCCTGGTTGCCTGTCAGTGAACGTCGCGCTGCGCGCTTGCCTGCCGCCGATCCCCGTTGTCCTCCGCGCGATGATAACGCACCGCCACCGCTGTTACTAAGCGGCGTGCGGGAAGGCGCAGTGATCAAACGCGTTCCGGGACAGGCATTTGCGCTGCTACCGTTGCAAAGCAGTGGTGGAGAAGGGGAGCGCTGGTGGTTTTTAAATGGCGAGCCGTTAACGATGCATACGAGTTTATTGAATCTGCGGCTTGATAAAGCCGGTGAATATCAGTTATTGGTTATGGATGATGCGGGACAGGTTGCGACAGTGCAGTTTACTGTGCAATAACCGCGCAAATGGCGAGTTTGGTGAACAGTGTTGCTAAAACTCGTCTCATTTTAAAAAAATGTTACCTTCATCCATAGGCAACGCCCGCGTTGCTCTTTATAATCCGCGCCACACCTATTCAGGGCAACAGAACAACTTACAGAGGTAAACATGGCTATTGAACGTACTTTTTCCATCATTAAACCGAACGCGGTGGCAAAAAACGTTATTGGCAGCATCTTCTCTCGCTTCGAAGCGGCTGGTTTCAAAATCGTTGGCACCAAAATGCTGCACCTGACCGTTGAGCAGGCGCGCGGTTTCTACGCCGAGCATGAAGGTCGCCCGTTCTTTGACGGTCTGGTTGAGTTCATGACGTCTGGCCCGATCGTGGTTTCTGTACTGGAAGGTGAAAACGCTGTGCAGCGTCACCGCGATCTGCTGGGCGCAACCAACCCGGCGAATGCGCTGGCTGGTACTCTGCGCGCTGACTACGCAGACAGCTTCACTGAAAACGGTACGCACGGTTCCGATTCCGTAGAATCTGCGGCCCGCGAAATCGCTTTCTTCTTTGCTGAAGGCGAAGTTTGCCCGCGCACGCGCTAATCGTGTAACGAGTTTTACACTTTTCTTTGGCAAATGCCGCGTGCAAACGTGGTATCTGTGCGTCAGAATTTGTACAATACTGCGCCCCAGGATGAGCAGATGCTTGCCTGGGGCGCTTCTTTTCAACCCTCCACGGGCCATAACGTGTAATAACGAGGCCGGAATAAAATATGTCTGAACAAATTGCCATGCCTGAGAACGACGCTCTCACGGTTCCAAACAAAGACGCAAAAATTAACCTGCTGGATTTGAATCGTCAGCAGATGCGTGAATTTTTCAAAAACTTAGGTGAAAAACCCTTCCGCGCCGACCAGGTGATGAAGTGGATGTATCACTATTGCAGCGACGACTTTGATGAGATGACCGACATCAACAAAGTTCTGCGCAACAAATTAAAAGAAGTGGCTGAAATTCGCGCCCCGGAAGTTGTGGAAGAACAACGCTCTTCCGATGGCACCATCAAATGGGCGATTGCCGTTGGCGATCAGCGCGTTGAAACCGTTTATATCCCAGAAGAAGACCGTGCAACGCTCTGCGTCTCTTCACAGGTGGGATGTGCGCTGGAGTGTAAATTCTGCTCTACCGCGCAACAGGGTTTCAACCGCAACCTGCGCGTTTCCGAAATCATTGGCCAGGTGTGGCGTGCGGCGAAAATTATCGGCGCAGCGAAAGTCACCGGCACTCGCCCGATCACCAACGTGGTGATGATGGGCATGGGCGAGCCGCTGCTCAACCTGACGAACGTGGTACCGGCGATGGAGATCATGCTGGATGATTTCGGTTTTGGTCTTTCTAAACGTCGTGTCACGCTCTCGACTTCAGGCGTGGTTCCGGCGCTGGATAAGCTGGGCGATATGATTGACGTTGCGCTGGCCATCTCCCTGCATGCGCCAAACGATGAAATTCGTGATGAAATTGTACCGATCAACAAAAAGTACAATATCGAAACCTTCCTCGGCGCCGTTCGTCGTTACATTGGAAAATCCAACGCCAACCAGGGCCGTGTGACCATTGAGTATGTGATGCTGGACCATGTAAACGATGGAACGGAGCATGCACATGAACTGGCCGAACTGCTGAAAGATACGCCGTGCAAAATCAACCTGATTCCGTGGAACCCGTTCCCGGGCGCGCCGTATGGTCGTAGCTCCAACAGCCGTATCGATCGTTTCTGCAAAGTGCTGATGAGCTATGGCTTTACCACCATCGTGCGTAAAACGCGCGGTGATGATATCGACGCCGCTTGTGGTCAGTTGGCTGGCGATGTGATCGACCGCACCAAGCGTACAATGCGTAAGCGTATGCAGGGTGAAACGATTGCGGTGAAGGCGCTGTAAGGCTGCTATGCAGCGCGAAGAATGTGCTGCATTTTATACAAATGTCGAATATTTGGCCTGTACGTATGCAGGCTAATAATAATTACGGTGCGTTTCTCCTGACTTTAAGGCAGTATGTAGTGATGGAACAACGGCTTAGCAAAAAGTGCCTAAAGCTGTTCTGTTATGACGAGCCTGACAGTCTTATACTGTGGGTCTACGTTTAACTGACCCGGTTATTTCGCGGCGCGTGTGGGCATTGTGGCCACACGCGCCTGAATGTTTACTTTTCACGTACCAGTAGTTGTAGCGAATGAATACTGAAGCCACTCAAGACCAAAACGAAGTACAAACCACTGGCGTTCGTCTGCGCAGCGCCCGTGAACAACTTGGACTCAGCCAACAGGCGGTTGCAGAACGCTTGTGTCTGAAGGTCTCCACGGTACGCGATATCGAAGAGGATCGATCGCCTGCCGATCTGGCATCGACGTTTGTGCGTGGTTATATCCGCTCGTATGCCCGCCTGGTGCACATCCCCGAAGAAGAATTACTGCCGATGATCGAGAAGCAAGCGCCGGTCAGAGCGGCGAAAGTTGCTCCGATGCAGACCTTTGCTTTAGGCAAACCGCGCAAAAAACGCGATGGCTGGTTGATGAGTTTTACCTGGCTGGTGCTGTTTGTGGTGGTGGGGTTGACGGGTGCCTGGTGGTGGCAGAATCATAAAGCGCAGCAGGAAGAGATCAGCACGATGGCCGATCAATCCTCTGCGGAACTTAATGCCAGCAACAGCAGCAATAACGCGCAAAGTGTACCGTTGAACAACGATCCTGCCACTGCTGCCGCGACGGACGATAACTCCTCTACGCCGATTGAAGCCCCGGCTCCGGCAACCACTGCACAGGCGCCGGCTACTGCGCAGCAAGCGCCAGCGAATACCGCCAACCAGAACCAGGTGGTTTCTCCGTCTCAGGCGAATGTTGAATCAACTCAGCAGCCTGCTGCAACCGCGAACAATGGGCAACTGCCTACCGATCAGGCTGGTGTTGCTGGCGCTGTCGCCGATACCAATGCGCTGGTGATGAGTTTCAATGCCGACTGCTGGCTCGAAGTGAGCGATGCGACCGGTAAAAAACTGTTTAGCGGCCTGCAACGTAAAGATGCCACGCTCAATCTGACCGGTCAGGCGCCGTATAAATTGAAAATTGGCGCTCCGGCAGCAGTACAGATCCAGTATCAGGGAAAACCTGTCGATCTGAGTCGTTTTATCAGAACTAACCAGGTTGCGCGTCTGACCCTCAATGCCGAACAATCAGCAACACAGTAACAGACGGGCAACGCGGGAGATTTTTCATGCATAACCAGGCCCCGATTCAACGTCGGAAATCGAAACGGATTTACGTGGGGAACGTGCCGATCGGCGATGGGGCTCCCATCGCTGTGCAATCAATGACCAACACGCGCACCACGGATGTGGAAGCGACGGTCAATCAAATCAAGGCGCTGGAGCGCGTCGGTGCGGATATTGTCCGTGTCTCTGTCCCTACGATGGATGCGGCAGAAGCCTTTAAACTTATCAAACAGCAGGTGAGTGTTCCGCTGGTGGCGGACATCCATTTTGACTACCGCATTGCGCTGAAAGTGGCCGAATATGGCGTTGACTGCCTGCGCATCAACCCCGGCAATATCGGTAACGAAGAACGTATCCGCACGGTAGTTGACTGCGCCCGCGATAAAAATATCCCAATCCGCATCGGCGTTAACGCCGGTTCGCTGGAAAAAGATCTGCAGGAAAAGTACGGTGAACCGACACCGCAGGCGCTGCTCGAATCGGCAATGCGTCATGTCGATCACCTCGATCGTCTTAACTTCGATCAATTCAAAGTCAGCGTGAAAGCCTCTGACGTATTCCTCGCCGTCGAATCCTATCGTCTGCTGGCGAAGCAGATCGATCAGCCGTTGCATCTCGGGATCACCGAAGCGGGCGGTGCCCGTGCAGGTGCAGTGAAATCCGCTATCGGGCTTGGCTTACTGCTCTCTGAAGGCATCGGCGATACTCTGCGCATTTCGCTGGCCGCCGATCCGGTAGAAGAGATCAAAGTCGGTTTTGATATTCTGAAATCACTGCGTATTCGTTCCCGCGGGATCAACTTTATCGCCTGCCCGACCTGCTCCCGCCAGGAGTTCGACGTGATCGGTACGGTTAACGCGCTGGAACAGCGGCTGGAAGATATCATTACGCCGATGGATGTCTCCATTATCGGCTGCGTGGTGAACGGCCCTGGTGAAGCGCTGGTCTCCACGCTCGGCGTGACGGGCGGTAATAAGAAAAGCGGCCTGTATGAAGACGGCGTGCGCAAAGATCGCCTTGATAACGCAGATATGATCGCTCAGCTTGAGGCCCGTATTCGCGCAAAAGCGTCAATTCTGGATGAAGCGCGCCGCATCGACGTGCAACAGGTAGAAAAATAACGTAGCTGGGAAGCGACTGGCTTCCCGTGTATGATGAACCCGCCCGGCGCGACCCTGACTCGTCGCGGCCCTGAGGGTTCATTTTTTGTATTCATAAAGAGAATAAACGTGGCAAAGAATATTCAAGCCATTCGCGGCATGAACGATTATCTGCCTGGCGAAACCGCCATCTGGCAGCGCATTGAAAGCACCCTGAAAAACGTGCTCGGCAGCTACGGTTACAGTGAAATCCGTTTGCCGATTGTAGAGCAGACCCCGTTATTCAAACGCGCGATCGGCGAAGTAACCGACGTGGTTGAAAAAGAGATGTATACCTTTGACGATCGCAACGGCGATAGCCTGACGCTGCGTCCTGAAGGTACGGCGGGCTGTGTACGCGCCGGCATCGAGCATGGTCTTCTGTACAATCAGGAACAGCGCTTGTGGTATGTCGGGCCGATGTTCCGCTACGAGCGTCCGCAGAAAGGGCGCTATCGCCAGTTCCATCAACTGGGTGTCGAAGTGTTTGGTCTGCAAGGGCCGGATATCGATGCTGAGCTGATTATGCTTACCGCCCGCTGGTGGCGTGAGCTGGGCATTGCGTCTCACGTTGCCCTTGAACTCAACTCTATTGGTTCGCTGGAAGCACGCGCAACTTACCGCGATGCGCTGGTCGCATTCCTTGAACAGCATAAAGATAAGCTGGACGAAGATTGCCTGCGCCGCATGTATACCAACCCGTTGCGCGTGCTGGATACTAAAAATCAGGACATCCAGACTCTGCTGAACGACGCGCCGAAACTGGGTGATTACCTCGACGACGAATCCCGCGAACATTTCGCCGGGCTGTGCGCTTTCCTTGATGACGCCGGTATCGCGTATACCGTTAACCAGCGTCTGGTGCGCGGTCTTGACTACTACAACCGCACTGTTTTCGAATGGGTGACAACCAGCCTTGGTGCGCAGGGAACCGTCTGCGCAGGCGGTCGTTATGACGGTCTGGTTGAGCAACTTGGCGGTCGCGCGACCCCGGCGGTTGGCTTTGCGATGGGCCTTGAACGACTTGTTTTGTTGGTTCAGGCAGTTAATCCGGAATTTAAAGCAGAATCCGTTGTCGATATATACCTGGTGGCGTCAGGCGCCAATACGCAGTCCGCTGCAATGCAGTTGGGCGAACAGGTACGCGATGCGTTGCCTGGCGTGAGGCTGATGATGAACCACGGCGGCGGCAATTTCAAAAAGCAATTCGCTCGTGCAGATAAGTGGGGCGCTCGCGTCGCACTGGTGCTCGGCGAGTCTGAAATCGCCGACGGTAATGTTGTGGTGAAGGATTTACGCTCTGGTGAACAGAGTACGGTAACGCAGGATAGCGTTGCAGCGCATTTGCGCACACTACTGGGCTAATCTCGCCGGTGAATTATCGTTAAGGAGAAGGATTGCGTGGAAATTTACGAGAACGAAAACGACCAGGTTGACGCTATCAAGCGCTTCTTTGCCGAAAATGGCAAAGCGCTGGCTGTTGGGGTTGTTTTGGGTATTGGTGCGCTGATGGGCTGGCGTTACTGGAACGGCCATCAGGCAGATACGGCGAGAGCTTCATCGCAGGCCTATGAAAACGCGATTTCCGCGCTTCAGGCTGATAAGCCAGAGTCGTTCACAGCTGCGGAGAAATTTGCCGCTGACAACAAAAACACTTATGGCGCGCTGGCTTCACTGGAACTGGCACAGCAATACGTAGAAAAAAATGAACTGGATAAAGCAGCCGCGCAATTGCAACAGGGGCTTGCTGCGACCAGTGATGAAAATCTGCAGTCGATGATCAACGTTCGTCTGGCCCGTGTTCAGGTGCAGCAGAAGCAGCAAGACGCTGCGCTCAAAACGCTGGATGCCGTTAAAGGCGAAAGCTGGTCGGCAATTGTTGCCGATCTGCGCGGTGAAGCGCTGTTGAGCAAAGGCGACAAACAAGGTGCGCGCACCGCATGGGAAAACGGCATTAAAAACAATGCTTCTCCTGCGCTCAGCGAAATGATGCAGATGAAAATTAATAATTTGTCCATCTAAGAGGGACCCGATGCAATTGCGTAAATTACTTCTGCCAGGGCTGCTTTCCGTGACGTTATTGAGCGGCTGTTCCCTGTTCAATAGCGAAGAAGATGTTGTCAAAATGTCCCCGCTGCCGGTGGTTGAAAATCAGTTCACCCCGACAACCGCGTGGAGCACTTCTGTCGGCAACGGTATCGGCGATTTCTATTCTAACCTGCACCCGGCATTTGCTGACGGCGTAGTGTATGCTGCCGATCGTCACGGCGTGGTGAAAGCGGTCAGCATTGAAGACGGCCATGAAATCTGGTCGGTCAATCTGGCAGAGAAAGACGGCTGGTTCTCCACGCGCGCTGCGTTGCTTTCCGGCGGTGTAACCGTTTCTGGCGGTCATGTGTACGTCGGTACTGAAAAAGCGCAGGTTTATGCCCTCAATACCAGCGATGGTTCGAAGGCCTGGCATGCAAAAGTTGCTGGTGAAGCACTTTCCCGCCCGGTAGTGAGCGACGGTCTGGTGCTGATTCATACCAGTAACGGCCAGTTGCAGGCGCTGAATGAAAGCGATGGCGCGGTGAAATGGACGGTCAACCTGGATATGCCTGCGCTCTCCCTGCGCGGCGAATCTGCGCCGACTACCGCCTTTGGCGCTGCGATTGTTGGTGGCGATAATGGCCGTGTGAGCGCGGTACTGATGCAGCAGGGGCAGATGATTTGGCAGCAGCGTATCTCCCAGGCGAACGGCCCGACCGAAATCGATCGCCTGAGCGATGTGGATACCACGCCGGTTGTGGTTGACAACGTCGTTTATGCACTGGCTTATAACGGCAACCTGACGGCGCTGGATCTGCGCAGCGGCCAGATCATGTGGAAACGTGAGCTGGGCTCGGTGAGCGACTTCGTTGTTGATGGTAATCGTATCTACATTATCGATCAGAATGACCGCGTTCTGGCACTGACCACCGACGGTGGCGTGACCCTGTGGACGCAAAGCGATCTGCTGCACCGTAACCTTACCGCTCCGGCGTTGTATAATGGTTACATCGTGACAGGCGATAGTGAAGGTTATGTTCACTGGATCAACGTTGAAGACGGGCGCTTCGTCGCGCAGCAGAAAGTCGACAGTTCCGGTTTCCTGACCGAGCCAGTCGTAGCTGGTGGCAAGCTGCTGATCCAGGCGAAAGACGGTACGCTGTACGCACTCTCGCGCTAACTGCGCTGAGTTTGTCGTTTCCGAAGACGGCTCCTGTTGCAGGAGCCGTTTTCCTGTTTTTAAAACGCCGCGCAAATTGCGACGTTTTGCTAATGAATTTCCTGTAATGAGGCTTTAAACATGGTACCTGTGGTCGCGCTTGTCGGGCGCCCTAACGTTGGAAAATCCACGCTATTTAACCGCTTAACACGCACCCGTGATGCGCTGGTGGCCGATTTCCCGGGTCTGACTCGTGACCGTAAGTACGGTCGTGCTGAAGTAGAAGGCCGCGAATTTATCTGTATCGATACCGGCGGTATTGATGGCACTGAAGACGGTGTGGAAACGCGCATGGCGGAACAGTCGCTGCTGGCGATTGAAGAAGCCGATGTTGTGCTGTTTATGGTGGATGCCCGCGCGGGTCTGATGCCAGCAGATACGGCTATTGCTAAGCATCTGCGTTCACGCGAAAAACCGACTTTCCTCGTCGCTAACAAAACCGACGGTCTGGACCCGGATCAGGCAACCGCGGATTTCTACGCGCTGGGCCTCGGTGAAATTTATGCCATCGCCGCTTCTCACGGTCGCGGCGTCACCAGCCTGCTGGAACACGTGCTGATGCCGTGGATGGACGAACTGAATCCGCCGGAAGAGGTGGATGAAGACGCCGAATACTGGGCGCAGTTCGAAGCCAGTGAAAAAGGTGAAGAAGAAGAGCCGGAAGAGGAGTTCAACCCGCAGGATCTGCCAATTAAGCTGGCGATTGTCGGTCGTCCGAACGTCGGTAAGTCTACACTCACTAACCGCATCCTCGGCGAAGACCGCGTGGTGGTGTACGACATGCCGGGCACCACGCGCGACAGCATCTACATTCCGATGCAGCGCGATGAACGTGAGTACGTACTTATCGACACCGCCGGTGTACGTAAGCGTGGCAAAATCACTGATGTGGTGGAGAAATTCTCCGTTATCAAAACCCTGCAAGCGATTGAAGACGCCAACGTCGTACTGCTGGTGATTGATGCCCGCGAAGGTATTTCCGACCAGGATTTGTCGCTGCTGGGCTTCATCCTCAACAGCGGTCGCTCGCTGGTGATTGTCGTCAACAAGTGGGACGGCCTGAGCCAGGAAGTGAAAGAGCAGGTTAAAGAGACGCTGGATTACCGTCTCGGCTTTATCGACTTTGCCCGAGTGCATTTTATCTCTGCGCTGCACGGCAGCGGTGTTGGCAACCTGTTCGAATCCGTACGCGAAGCTTATGACAGCTCCACACGTCGCGTCAGTACCGCGCTGTTGACCCGTATTATGAATATGGCGGCGGAAGATCATCAGCCGCCGCTGGTGCGCGGTCGCCGCGTGAAGCTGAAATATGCCCACGCCGGTGGTTATAACCCGCCGATTGTGGTGATCCACGGCAACCAGGTAAAAGACCTGCCGGATTCCTATAAACGCTATCTGATGAACTACTTCCGCAAATCGCTGGACGTAATGGGTACGCCAATCCGTATTCAGTTCAAGGAAGGGGAAAACCCGTTTGCGGATAAGCGCAACACCCTGACGCCGAACCAGCTGCGTAAGCGTAAGCGCCTGATTAAACACATTAAGAAGAGTAAGTAATTACTCGCTTTAAACCCGCAAATCTGAAGCGAACCCCGAAAGTTGGATAGCCAACGAGTAGGGGTTTTACGTTTTAAGCCCAGGCAAATTATAAAGTGTATTTGAAGCGGTAGTGATGCTTCACGGCGGCACCGGCTATTTTTCCCTTCACCGGTTGGGCGCATGGCGCCTCAGATGAAATTACTTCCAGATCGTAACCCGTCACATTTTTCAATTTATATAACAAGGTCTTCCGAAACGAGGAGGATATGTCTGCAATCGTTTAAAAGAAAAAAACTTCCTGTTAGGATTAATCTCATCATTTACAGATGAGATAGGGATATGAAAAAAACGGTTGTAGCAACATTGCTGGCATTAACTCTGTTGACGGGGTGTGGCCCTAAAGAATTGACCCCTGAGCAGAAACAGGAAGTCACAAATCTAAAAAATGAATTATCACGCACGGAAACTGAAATCTCTGCTGCGAATGAGACAGGTAAGCAGTTTGCGGGCGGGCTAATTAAGAATCTGGTTACGGCAAGGCTGGAAGTTTTAGGAACCAATAAGGCTCTTTTGGAACAGCGTATTAATGCGATTGAAGCAGGGGCGAAGATTGAAATAGCCGTCAGTAGCGTAAAACCTGATCCGGAACTTGCCAGTTCGATTAAAGCCGAAATGGACACTCTTAATACCAGAATCGATGAAGCGAAGGCCGATGCTAACCAGTATACTGGCGGATTAATCCAGGCTTTGAAATTGTCGACTGTTGCGACGCAAGAACAAAGTATGGCGATGCTACAGCAGAAATATTTAATCGCTAAATATGGCCTGGCTGAGATCAAAGTTGATTCACAATCAATAAGTAACACAAAAGTCGACAAGGAACCCGCACAGCAAAACAGTCCGGTTTAACAATCACCTAAAATTCCTCCGGCAGAAGGACCATTTGGGTTAGAAGCTGGATTGTCAAAACAAAATATTGAAGATATGACTGGCGTTGAACTTAAGCCTTTAGAAAATAGCGTTAACCTTTACACTACGTCGAAATTGCCTAAACAAAATTCTGACTTCGAGGTGTTCGGGCTTCAGATCTCCCCCAAAGCTGGACTCTGTCAAATACGCGCAGTAGGTAAAAGCATTAATACGGACAGTTATGGAATTGCTTTGAAATCGAAGTTTGAGGAGTTAAGTAACGCCTTAACCTCTATCTATGGTAAAGCCGACAAAAGCGATTATCTTCTGTCTGGTTCTCTCTGGAAAGAACCACAAGATTGGGTGATGGCATTAAATAAAAAAGAACGCTTTTTATCTGCGGAGTGGAAAGGAGAAAAAGGGTCTCCATTAAAAAACAATCTCAGTATGGTATCTCTCGACGTACGGGCGACAGGTACAGATACCGGGTATTTATATCTGCAATATAATTTTACTAATGATAGCACTTGTAAAGAAGAGGTTGAGGGAGCGAAGAAAAGTTCGCTTTAAATTCCGCTTCAAATCCTGCCCCTGCATAAGGGGCTATTCTTGTATGAAAAATAACGTCTAAAAAAAATGTAATAGTGAGTGAAGTTTAATTGAGTATATTTTTTCAGCATGGGTTATTGCGAAGCTCTTTAGCTTTCATTGCCAAAAACAAGTTCCACAATTCCAAATCAGATTCTTTAGGTTTAATTCGCGGAAGTGTTACGAATTGGCTGATGAACTGAATCCGGCAGGTTTTGTCACTTAAGGTGTATGATAAGGGCAGTGAAAAAATAAACGAGGAGAGCGTTATGGATCTCAAATGCCCGATCTGCCACAACCCGCTGGAACTGGTGGGAACGCATGCGCATTGCGACAGTTGCGACAATGATATTGAAGTACAGGCAAACTGCCCGGAGTGCCATCAGCCTCTGGAAGTGTTAAAAGCCTGCGGCGCGGTGGACTTTTTTTGCCAGCACGGCCACGGGTTGATCTCTAAAAAACGCGTCGAATTTACCCCGCTTTAAGGCTTGCAGATGCAGGCTTCGCCATCGCGCCACAGTTCCACCAGCGACGGTGGCGCTTTACTTTCCGGGATCAGCAACAGCACATCGGTCTGCTGCGTAGTCCAGGTTATCTGCAAACGGTAAAAACGCTGATCGCCGCGCCCCGGTGAATCCGGCTGCCCGGGCGGTTGCCCGAGCGGCAGGGTCTGATGCAGGATACTGACCAGGCGCTGGCGCTGTTCCGCGTTAAGCTGAGCAATCACGATTTTTCGCGTGCCGCTCAGCTTCGGGATATAAGCCAGCCCGCCTTCGCGGGCGACTTCGACCACAGCATCATCGGTCAATTCGGGTTCGTTCATTACAACACTCCAACCTCTTTCCAGGCCTTCTCGATAGCGTCCGCAACCTGCTGGCCCGAGCGTTTTTCGCCGTGCTGAATGGTCAGTTTCGCAAAGGCAGCGAAATCGGCATTTTGCGCCAGCGCCTTATCGCAGACGGTATCGTACCAGGCGTAACCGGCTTTTTCCCAGGCATAGCCGCCAATCGCCGCCGCCGCAAGGTAAAACGCGCGGTTGGGGATACCGGAATTCAGATGCACGCCGCCGTTATCTTCACGGGTTTTCACAAAATCTTTCATGTGCGCAGGCTGCGGATCTTTACCCAGCAACGGGTCATCATAGGCGGTGCCGGGATGAGACATTGAACGCAGGCCTTTGCCATTAATTCCTTTTGCCAGCAACCCTTCGCCGATGATCCAATCGGCCTGATCCGCCGTTTGCTGCTTGTGGTACTGCTTCACCAGCGATCCAAAAACATCCGATAACGACTCATTAAGCGCACCAGATTGTTCAAAATAGATCAGCGCGGCTTCCGTTTCTGTGACGCCGTGGCTGAGTTCATGCGCCACGACATCAATCGCGATGGTAAAGCGATTGAAGATTTCACCGTCGCCGTCGCCAAACACCATCTGCTGACCATTCCAGAAAGCGTTCTGATATTGCTGACCATAATGCACGGTACCGCTCAACACCATTCCCTTATTATCGAGGGAGTTACGCTGTAAAACCTGCCAGAAAAAGTCGTGGGTAACACCGAGATAGTCGTAAGCTTCATCCACGGCAACATCACCATTCGATGGCTGGCCTTCGTAGCGTACCTGCTTACCGGGCAGGCTCTCTTTTTGCTGCGCATCATAAATATCGCGTACCAGCTCGCCGGGTGAGGTGACCAGCGGCGCGCTGGGTTTGCCGTGGCTGTGCGCCATCAGCGTCTGCACATGGGTTAATGTTTGTTGTGCGCAACGCTGCTGCATTTCCGATCCATGGTCGATAATGCGGCGAAGAATATAGGGTGGGATAACGCTGCTAAACGGGCGTGTTTTCATGTCGCTCTCCTTGATGAAAAGAACAACAAAAGTATAGGGGCAGCTTATAGATTAATCGTACAAATTAAGATGATTTACGCTGGCGCGGTTTCTTTACGGGCGTCACGTTGCTGACTTCACTCTCCACCCAGCCGTCATTCAGGCGGGTGGTAAGCTTATCGCCCACTTTCACCTGGCGGGTTTTTTTCAGAACTTCGCCAGCCGGAGAGGTGGTCACGCTGTAACCGCGCGCCAGCGTCGCCAGCGGGCTGACGGCTTCCAGATGCGTAATAGCAGAACCAAAACGTTCGCGCGTGGTACTTAAACGGTCGCGAATGTTCTGGCTAAGGCGATATTCCAGTTGCTGCACGCGGCTTTGCGCGCGATGAATCCGCGGCTGCGGGTTTTGCTGATTCAGACGTTGCATCACGCGCTGCTGACGGGCAGAAGCGCGTTTTAACTGTGTATCCAGCGCGTTTTGCATGCGCTGCTGCAGGCGCTCCAGCACCGTTTGCTGGCGTGCCAGCCGTAACTGTGGGTGCTGCTGTTGCAGGCGATGGTTCAGCAGGGCAAAGCGGCGGTTGCGGCCAGCCAGGTAATAATCCATCGACATCTCTAAGCGCTGCTGCATCGCCTGTACCTGGCGCAGCAATTCAAGCTGGTTGCGGCTGACAATTTCCGCTGCGGCCGAAGGCGTTGGCGCGCGCAGATCGGCAACAAAATCGGCAATCGTGACATCGGTTTCATGGCCGACAGCGCTGACCACCGGAATGCGACTTGCGAAAATCGCACGTGCGACGCGTTCGTCGTTAAAGCTCCAGAGATCTTCCAGCGAGCCGCCGCCGCGACCAACAATCAGCACGTCGCACTCCTGACGTGCGTTTGCCAGCGCAATGGCACGTACGATCTGCTCCGGCGCGTCTTCGCCCTGCACCGCCGTTGGGTAGATGACTACCGGCAGTGACGGATCGCGGCGTTTCAGCACGTGCAGAATATCGTGCAGCGCCGCGCCGGTTTTCGACGTGATCACACCCACGCAGTGCGCAGGCGAGGGAAGAGGCTGCTTAAGCTGCTGATCAAACAACCCTTCAGCAGCGAGTTTGGCTTTTAGCTGCTCATACTTCTGCTGCAACAAGCCTTCACCGGCCGGTTGCATGCTTTCGACGATAATCTGGTATTCCCCGCGCGGTTCATACAGTGTGATGTTGGCGCGAACCAGCACCTGCTGGCCGTGCTGCGGGCGAAACGTAACGCGGCGGTTGCTGTTGCGGAACATCGCGCAGCGCACCTGAGCGGTATCGTCTTTTAAGGTGAAGTACCAGTGGCCGGAAGCGGGCTGGGTAAAATTGGAGATTTCCCCGCTGATCCACACCTGACCGAGTTCGCGTTCCAGCAGTAAACGCACCGACTGGTTCAGGCGGCTGACGGTATAAATTGAGGGGGATTGGAACGACGACATGTGAGCCAGATCAAATTCTAAATCAGCAGGTTATTCAGTCGATAGTAACCCGATACGAGGGGATGGCAAGTTTTTTCTCAAAAAAGTGTGGATGCAATCGGTTACGCTCTGTATAATGCCACGGCAATATTTAACCCCCCAGGTCAGAGATATTGCCCATGCTACGTATTGCTAAAGAAGCACTGACGTTTGACGACGTCCTCCTCGTTCCCGCTCACTCCACCGTTCTGCCGAATACTGCCGACTTGAGCACGCAGCTCACCAAAACCATTCGCCTGAACATTCCTATGCTCTCTGCGGCGATGGATACCGTGACTGAAGCGCGTCTGGCGATTGCGCTGGCACAGGAAGGCGGCATTGGCTTTATTCACAAAAACATGTCTATCGAGCGCCAGGCGGAAGAAGTTCGCCGCGTGAAGAAACATGAATCCGGCGTGGTTAAAGATCCACAAACCGTTCTGCCGACCACCACCCTGCGCGAAGTAAAAGAACTGACCGAACGTAACGGCTTTGCCGGTTACCCGGTTGTCAACGGCGACAACGAACTGGTCGGCATCATCACCGGTCGTGACGTGCGTTTCGTCACCGATCTGAGCCAGCCGGTCAGCGTGTATATGACGCCGAAAGAGCGTCTGGTGACCGTTCGCGAAGGGGAATCCCGCGAAGTCGTATTCGCCAAAATGCACGAAAAACGCGTTGAAAAAGCGCTGGTCGTTGACGAAAGTTTCCACCTGCGCGGCATGATCACCGTGAAAGACTTCCAGAAAGCAGAACGTAAACCGAACGCCTGTAAAGATGAGCAAGGCCAGCTGCGCGTTGGCGCGGCAGTCGGCGCTGGCGCCGGTAACGAAGAGCGTGTTGACGCGCTGGTTGCTGCAGGCGTTGACGTACTGCTGATCGACTCCTCTCACGGCCACTCCGAAGGCGTGTTGCAGCGCATTCGCGAAACCCGTGCTAAATACCCGGATCTGCAAATCATCGGCGGTAACGTCGCAACTGGCGCAGGTGCTCGTGCCCTGGCTGAAGCTGGCGTGAGCGCGGTGAAAGTCGGTATCGGCCCAGGCTCCATCTGTACTACCCGCATCGTAACCGGCGTAGGCGTTCCGCAGATCACTGCGGTTTCCGACGCGGTTGAAGCGCTGGAAGGCACCGGCATTCCGGTTATCGCCGACGGCGGTATCCGTTTCTCCGGCGACATCGCCAAAGCCATCGCCGCAGGCGCTGCCGCAGTCATGGTTGGCTCTATGCTGGCCGGTACTGAAGAATCCCCGGGTGAAATCGAACTCTACCAGGGCCGTTCTTACAAATCTTACCGCGGTATGGGTTCTCTGGGCGCGATGTCCAAAGGCTCTTCCGACCGTTACTTCCAGAGCGATAACGCTGCCGACAAACTGGTGCCGGAAGGTATCGAAGGTCGCGTTGCCTATAAAGGCCGCCTGAAAGAGATCATTCACCAGCAGATGGGCGGCCTGCGCTCCTGTATGGGTCTGACCGGCTGTGGTACTATCGACGACCTGCGTACTAAAGCGGAATTTGTACGCATCAGCGGTGCCGGTATCCAGGAAAGCCACGTTCACGACGTGACCATCACCAAGGAATCCCCGAACTACCGCATGGGTTCTTAATGATTTCCGCGCCCGGTGCTTTCACCGGGCGCTGACTTTCATACTCTCTGTTCAGGTTCAGCCTGCAAGACGACGAGTATATTCATTGCCACTTGCCTCGGAAGTAACGTCAATGACGGACAACATTCATAAACATCGTATTCTCATCCTCGACTTCGGTTCTCAGTACACCCAGCTGGTTGCGCGCCGCGTGCGTGAACTGGGCGTTTACTGCGAACTGTGGGCGTGGGATGTCACCGAAGCGCAGATCCGCGACTTCAACCCAAGCGGCATCATCCTTTCCGGCGGCCCGGAAAGCACCACCGAAGAGAACAGCCCGCGCGCACCGCAGTATGTGTTCGAAGCCGGTGTTCCGGTGCTCGGCGTGTGCTACGGCATGCAGACCATGGCGATGCAGCTTGGCGGCCACGTTGAAGGTTCTAACGAGCGTGAATTCGGTTACGCACAGGTTGAAGTGCAGACCGACAGCGCGCTGGTTCGCGGCATTGAAGATTCCCTGACCGCCGAAGGCAAAGTGCTGCTTGACGTGTGGATGAGCCACGGCGACAAAGTGACGGCCATTCCGTCCGATTTCGTAACCGTTGCCAGCACCGAAAGCTGCCCGTTCGCCATCATGGCGAATGAAGAAAAACGTTTTTACGGCGTGCAGTTCCACCCGGAAGTGACCCACACCCGCCAGGGCCTGCGTATGCTGGAGCGCTTCGTGCGCGATATCTGCCAGTGCGAAGCGCTGTGGACCCCGGCAAAAATCATCGACGACGCGGTTGAACGCATTCGTCAGCAGGTTGGCGACGATAAAGTGATCCTCGGCCTTTCCGGTGGCGTGGACTCCTCCGTCACCGCAATGCTGCTGCACCGCGCCATCGGCAAAAACCTGACCTGCGTATTCGTTGATAACGGTCTGCTGCGCCTGAACGAAGCCGCTCAGGTGATGGACATGTTCGGTGACCACTTCGGTCTGAACATTGTTCACGTTCCTGCAGAAGATCGCTTCCTTTCAGCACTGGCTGGCGAGAACGATCCGGAAGCAAAACGCAAAATCATCGGCCGCGTGTTCGTGGAAGTGTTCGACGAAGAGGCACTGAAGCTGGAAGACGTGAAATGGCTGGCGCAGGGCACTATCTACCCGGACGTGATCGAATCTGCCGCATCCGCAACCGGTAAAGCGCACGTTATTAAATCTCACCACAACGTGGGCGGTCTGCCGAAAGAGATGAAGATGGGCCTGGTTGAGCCGCTGAAAGAGCTGTTCAAAGACGAAGTGCGTAAAATTGGCCTGGAACTCGGCCTGCCGTACGACATGCTGTACCGTCACCCGTTCCCGGGGCCGGGCCTTGGCGTTCGCGTACTGGGCGAAGTGAAGAAAGAGTACTGCGACCTGCTGCGTCGTGCCGATGCGATCTTTATCGAAGAGCTGCATAAAGCCGACCTCTACAACAAAGTGAGCCAGGCCTTCACCGTATTCCTGCCGGTCCGCTCCGTTGGCGTGATGGGCGACGGCCGTAAATACGACTGGGTTGTCTCTCTGCGTGCAGTCGAAACCATCGATTTTATGACCGCACACTGGGCGCAGCTGCCGTACGATTTCCTCGGCCGCGTTTCCAACCGCATCATCAATGAAGTCAATGGTATCTCCCGCGTGGTGTATGACATCAGCGGCAAACCGCCAGCAACTATTGAGTGGGAATGATTTAGTTCCTGCTGGATGTATCGAATATTTCAAAGCCCGCGAAAGCGGGTTTTTTATAGAGAATAATTTTAGAGAGCTTATTGCTACTTTAATCCGCTATCCATCGTTTGACACGCTTACAGTGTTAATTCCGATCCTCGCTGATAGCGTACGAGCGTAGTTATGTGCCAAAGGCTGACATTGCTTAATTCATGCTTACCTTAAAAAGGGGAAAGCCCTATTGGCAATTCCCCATTTAAGAAAGACAAACTAGCTTTGTTGACAGAAGCGGAGTCGGTTGCCAAACGGATCGTGGACTTCCATGACGTCTCCCCAATTTTGCTTAACTATTTCCGGGCGACCGTATCCATATTGTTTGCCGTGGAGTTCATTTCTCAACAACGCAATATTTTTTACTGGAATAAATATCGTTGCACCCGGACTGGCGTCACCGTGATGCTCAGAAAGGTGTAACTGTAACCCTTCTCTGGCAATGCCCATATACAGCGGTAAACCGGGCTCGAACCGGTGTTCAAACTCGACGCTGAATGACAGAAATTCAAGATAGAACTCCTGTGCTTTTCGGACATCAAAAATTCGTAGGATGGGTATGGGTTTGCTGAATTGAATTTGAGACTGGGGGATCTGCGGAAGTAACGTTGCTGCCGCAGTGTTCCAGTCTCTGAAGCCTAACTGGTGTGCAACCGTTTCGAGCGCAATGGAATAAGAAATCTTATGTTCACGTAATTCAAGAGAGGCTTTTAACTTTGCAGCCATTTGTTTGGCTTGCTCGATAGAAAACATATTTTCTCCTGTTGTCAGGAAATGGTGGGGCTCGCATTACCACATCCCGACCGTCAAGAGTTTCAAAATTAATGAGGTTGAGAATAAACATGCTTTCACCTTTTCCCTTCAGGAAGCGAGCGGCGGGCAGCACGGGCCATGAATGAGAATACACAGGCTCGTGAAACGCCACAAGTTTTCAGGCTCGAATGAAGGGGGGGGCTACCAATTCAAGTGGTTACGATTAATGGACGCCTGATGGAATAAGTATCGCGTCCGCTTTTCGATCACTGCGGTCCCTCATCTTCGTTAGCCCGTCCGCTCGGTTCCAGGAGCGGATATTGTATGAACGTTAGTGATTTAGCAGACTCATCCCCTTTATCTAATTTCTTGCATATCTCCTTAGCAGCACCTGAAGGGGACGACAAGGGGGGAATGATTGTCCTTAAGGGACATAAATCCAGCCTGGCCGTCACGTCACTGATATGGCATACCTTAAAGATGCCTGCGTCGCTCGTTTCATTCACGTCAGAGTCTTAATCCTGAACCGTGAGAATGACGCTTCCTGTTGTATGACCCGCCTCCAGAACCCGGTGTGCTTCTGCTGCGTCGGTAAGGGTAAATTCAGCGCCAATATGACTTTCAAGTCCTGCCGACAGTGCTGACATAAGGTCGGAGGCCCCTTTCCTGTAAAGCGCAGCATCATCTGTATAGGCGAGTGAACTTGGTCGCATCAGTGCTATAGATCGGGCAAATCCCAGTTCTTCCACCCGCACCGGAGGTATGGGGCCGGCAGGCTGTCCAAGACTGGCAACAGTGCCAAAAGGGCGGACCACGCTGAGCGTTCTGGACAGCATTGTTCCTCCGATACCGTCGATGGCCAGATGCACGCCATATCCTTCCGTGATGTCGCGGACTTTCTCCGGCCATGCAGCTTCTGTATGGAGCAAAACTTCACTCGCGCCAGCAAGGCGGGCCGTTGCCACTTTTTCCGGTGAGCCCGTTGTACCGATAACCCTGGCACCCTTCATCGTTGCCCAGCGGGTCACTATCTGCCCCAGCCCTCCGGCAGCAGAATGAACCAGTATCCAGTCGCCAGCCCTGACTTCCCTTACTTTGTTGAGCAACATATGTGCGGTAAGGCCCCGAAGCATCGCACTACCGGCTGTACGGGTGTCCACACCATCCGGAATCCTGATGAGGCGGCTGGCAGGTATATTGCGGGATTCAGCATAAGCGCCCATCGGATTTCCCGTATAGGCAACGCGGTCTCCAGCAGCAAAGGCGCTGACGTTACTGCCCGTTGCTGTGACTACTCCGGCCCCTTCAAAACCAGGCACCGCCTGGGGATATGGCTGAGGGTAGAGTCCTGAGCGAAAATAGATGTCAACGAAATTCACGCCGATTATTTCGTGTCTGATACGGACTTCATCGGGACCGGGACTGACTGACTCTCTTTCCACCGCTTTAAGAACCTCAGGGCCACCCGGCTGGCTGATAATCATTGCTAACGACATTATTTTTTCCTCACTCATGAAGTGAGAAAACTATAAATGAGTTTATTACAGGAAGAATACAGGTATAAAAGCACCATACATGTGTAAAAATGCACAAGAGGTGAGGTATGGACTGGCAGGATTTACATTTTTTTTTCGCCCTTGCCCGGTGTGGTTCCCTGTCTGCCGCAGCCAGGGAGCTTGGCGTGGATCACGCCACTGTAAGCCGCCGGATTACAGCCCTTGAAAGTTCGCTTGGGCTCAGGCTCACAGAGCGCTTGCCACGCCGTACCACGCTTACTGGACACGGCCGGATTATCGCCTCCGGCGCTGACGAAATGTACCGCATTGCAGACCGTATTCGAATCCAGGCGAGGTCATTGTGTGCCGAACCGGCCGTGCCTATAAATATCAGCGCGTCACCTGCCGTTGCAGCACACCTCATTGCGCCTGCTATAGCAGGCTTCACCCGGAAACATCCGGGTATCACGTTGTCATTATCCGGCGTTTCGCACCATGCTCTTCTGAATAAAAGTGAGGCTGACATTGCGGTTCGCCTTGAAAGGCCTGACGATCCAGACCTGATGACAAGGCGTATAGGTACTATGCGCTTTGGTCTTTATGCTTCTCAGTTCTGGCAAGAAATTCCTCAGGAGGACTGGGTGTTTATTGCTTATGACAGCACGCTTGCACATGTCACGCAGCAGCAATGGCTGGAATCACTGCTGAACGGGCGGCGTGTTATCTTTCGGGCAAGCGATTTGATGGCGCAGCAACAGGCTGCCCGGAAAGGATTGGGCATCGTTACTTTACCCTGCTTTATGGGTGATAATGACAGCGAACTGGTAAGGCTGCAGGAAAATCTGCCTTCGCCCGTGAGGAACATCTGGCTGGTTGCCTACCCTGAACTTAAGCGTGATCACTCTGCTGTCGTGGTAATGGATTTCCTTGCTGAAATCATTGGCCGGTCCTGCCCGCCTGGCAAGAATATCTGAGTTTTTTCTTATTAATTTCTCATGTCATATGACTGACAGTGTTTCCCGTTAATTAATATCGGTGCGATTTGAGTTATATCTCCGTCAGGCATGATTAAAACTTACCTGTTCGCTTTTCACCCTTAGCGGGCACTATCTGATGCAAACGTCCGCAGAGAGCCAAAAGCGGACTTTGCAGACATCACTGTTTTAATTAGAGGATAACAGGTCATAAGATGTGGACTTCATTGACTGAGTTCCATCAATTCAAGCGTCTGACCATCAGGGCTTTGTAAATATATTACTCTGGTTCCCTGCATGGGGCCTGACAACACTGTCTGAGGTTTACCCGGCGTCTTCCAGCCATAGTCCGATACTTTGCTCAATAGCGTATCAAGATCCTCAACTATAAAAGCAAGGTGAGCGTAGCCTGGGATATAGGGTGCTGAAGGTTCTTCTGGCTGCTCAATGTTATTGTATTGTAGTAATTCAATCTTAATATCAGCCAGTTCAAGCAAAGCCATTCGTACATCGGCTCCCCTTGCACCTGTGACTTCATCGATTATAGGACCAGACATTTTTCCTTCGCGTAATAACTCACCTCCGAGGATCTGAGTCCAGAAGAATAATGAGTCTTCAATATTTTTAACTGAAAAACCAACGTGATTAGCACTTAAGATCATGCGATTACCTGCTGAGTTTTGAAAAATGAGCATCCAACTATCTGAAATCCCTGTTTTACCACTTCACGATAAGTGCGAGGGAATTTATTCAGGAAAAAACACAGTTAAGTGTAGTCTGAATAATATATTAATGATTCATCCACCGCGACAGCTATGCAAGTTACCTGCTCCCTATTGAGAAAAACGCTACTGCGTCGCAAGCCTATATCAATTATAGAAAAAGTACGAATGTCTGCTCATCGCTCACTGCGGACATTGAGGATATGTTTGCGCTGCCGATGCCACTTTTGTTCTGCATTTTCTCACTCAAAGAAACATGATGCTCTTTAGCATCTTTAAAGAGCGCCTCTTTTAATCAGTGCTAGTTTTAGTTCTTGTCATGACAGTTGATCGAAAAAGAGAACAACCATGAAACATCCGGACTGGCATAAAGCAGATATTATTGCGGGCTTAAAGAAGAAAGGAACATCGTTGGCGGCGCTTTCCCGTGAGTCGGGGCTGGCTTCATCCACACTCGCTAATGCCTTAACTCGCCACTGGCCGAAAGGGGAGCGGTTAATTGCTAAGGCTCTGAATATCCAGCCAGAAGTCATCTGGCCTTCGCGTTATCAAGGCCGTAAAAATTGAGAGCTTGTCCGGGAGAGCAGCAGGGCGCATGAGTGGTAGGGACACCACAAATTACTAAGTTCGTATAAGTACGCAATGTCTTTCACCTAAGTGAACGACATTGCGCCTTGCGGCTGAGGATTTATCGCGATCCAGGTGTGTAATCGACCTGTACCAGAACAACATTTATTTCAGGAACTGCGCTGACGACAATATCTTCAGTTGGATCTTTACCTTTCCAGCATACGCCTTGCACCATGCAACTCTGTTGCTTAACGTAGCCAAGCGAATTCAGATATGTATCTATCTGGCTGGTATCCGTCGTGCCGTGGAATGTCAGGCTGTTTCCCACCGAGCCAGGACCGGATACAGTATGGTAATCAAACTCGTAATTAGCTGTTATACGCGGCATTTTCTTTAAAATGTCAGGCGTGAAGAATCCGTATACCTGGCGATCGTTTTCAGTGTATTTACCACCGTCTTCGAGGCCAAATTTTATTACGGGCCATTTCCATGCAAGCAAAAACGCAATGATGGCGATAGCTGTAATGGCAATTAGCCCAATTTTTTTCCCAATACTCATACGATTAAATCCTTTCTATTGCCGCCTTGTATGAAGCCGCCATTTGCGGTTTCTATGCCTATATTTCCAGATGTCAAATGCGGCGCTACCATCTCTTGCATTGAACACTGCTCTGAAAAGTAATATTCCAGGCTTCAGTCTCATTCCCACAAAACTGCAACCACCATTAGCCATAGCTTTACGGATTGTTTTCCGCAACGTTAAGGTAACGGGGAATATAAAAGCAGGGGAAAAGGCTATGCAAGGAACACGGCTACTGGGCGACGGCTATGAGCCGCAGGTCTGGCTGGAAGGCGAGCGGCTGACTTACTCGCTACCGGTTGATTCCGGGTTTGTCAGTTTCAACTTCACCTTTGATATCTGATATCCGTCAGCGCGATCTGGATGTTCTGCGTACCGATAATTTCCGGCGCGCGGTGCTCGAAATCGTCGCGCACACGGTGCTTCAGCATTCCACGCTGAAGGGAAATCCCCGTTTGACCCAAAGCGACTTCGACAATCTTGTCGCGGACGTGCTTCACTCCAGCAACGATTTTCTCCAGGCTTTTATTACGCGGATCGGTCAGCAACATAACATCGCAATTGAGCACTATGTAAAAGAAATCCTGAAACGCCTCGCGATGAACTGATCGGATATTGAAACCTGGTGCATAGCCTCACTAACCCCTCGTATTTAGTGGCTTTTCTTTAGACGCGGCGACGGTTAAGGTCTACGCTGATACAGCCAAAAAACCACCAACCGACAAGGCAAACGCCATGTTTAAACGCCTCCTTTCTGCCATTAGCGGCAAAAAAACGCCGGAAACCGAAACTCATTCTCCTGAACCACCGCAAAACGATGAGCTGATCGTGGCGTACGACGCCTATGGGCGGGAGATGCACATCCCGCGCAGCGAGTGGCGCGAGAAGGTGTTTCTGCCGTCGCTGGAAGAGAAACGCAATGATGCCGCAGAACTCTATCAGGCGATTATCGGCGGGCTGAACGATGGTTTTGCCGCGGATTTGATCCCTGCCGCCGAACGCCTGGTGGAGATTGACTATCTTCCCGAGCGCAGTCACACCATCCAGGGCATCGTGCTGATGAAAAATGGCGAGCTGGCGGCGGCGGAAAATACGCTGCGGGCGGGCATCGCCAAAGTGGGCGAAACCGGCACATTGCTGACCAATTTAGCCAAAGTGTTTGCCGAGCGCGGTGAAGAGCAGCGCGCGGAAGAGACGCTGTGGCAGGCGATTCAGGCCGATCCGAATCAGGACAACGGCCTGTTATGGTGGGTGAGCATTCAGCAGGAGCGCGGCGGGGAAAACGCTTATGTTGCCGCGCTGAAAATCGCGTCTGCACTGCCTGGTAGCTGGCGTGCGCAGTTATGGCTGGCGCGTCATTATCTGGAACATCAGGATATTGCTGCTGCCCGCGCGCTCTATCAGGAAGTCCTGAGTGCCGGTCTGTATGACGGCAGCGCGCTAATGATGATTTCCGGCGATCTCGGCAATAACGGGCAGATCCCGCTGATTGCTGAGCTGGTGGCTCCGGTGTATGACGAGCATCGCCACGAGCCGATGGCTGGTCTTAATCTGCTGCGAGCCTGGCAGACGCTGGGCAATGTCGAGGAGGGCGAAAAGCTGCTGGCACGGATGTACGCGCTGGGGTATATGCCGCTGAAACAGCATCTTGATGAGTTCGCCAAAGCCTTTCAGGAGATGCAGAAACACGCGGCTACTTCCACGCCTGCTGATGCTTCCGAACTGAAATTCAGCACGCTGTCGCTCACTCAACCGATCTGGCATTACGGCCTGTGCAACGCCAACTGGCTGTTCACACAGAAGCCGGAAGGGGCGCCGACCATTGGTTTCTTTGCCCTGTCGAAACTCTACGACGGCCCTGAACGCAGCGAATCACAGCGCGAGGATGATATTGGCCGTCTGGCGCGGGCTATCCCGCTCTATTTTGCCGAAGCGGCACACTACTGGAGCGATTACGCCAGCCGTTTTTATGTACAGGTTGTCGAAGGCGGCGGGCCGGTACTGATTGGCGGTGAAATGGATGGCAACGTGTTGTTCGATATCGTCCCGCCAGCCATGAATTACTTTGTTACGGGGGCTGTAAGTTGCAGCGGGGAAGGTGAACAGCGCGAGTGGCACATCACGTTGAGCCTGTGGGACTGCGCAACGCGTACGAAAAAAGCTGCCGAAGCGGGCCGTAGCAAACAGGCTGAGCTGGGCGCGCTGGTGCTCGATCTTGAACAGCGTCTGCTCGCTGTAATTGGTCTCACGCGCCAGCAACCGCTGGATGCGTTTTATCTGCGCCCGTCTGCGGAGGCGATGGAGATTTATCTGGGCGAGCTGGCGCAGGCGTTTACGCTTACGCTGGTGGTGAACAAAACCACGCCGCGCGAGGTGATGTGGGGCGAGCGGGCGATGCTCGACTGGCCGCTGCATATGGCGCTCCAGTGGCCGCAGGTTGAGGTGCCGAAACTGATGTATCTCTCCGGGCTGGGAAAAGCCTTTGATTATCACTCGGAGGCGTTGGCCGAATACCAAAGCCGTACGCTGGAGTTGCTGCGCGAAGCCGAACGCAATAATAGCCCGGTGGCGCGTCTGACGCCGCTGGTGTGGAAAATCTTCGGTATGAACGAGGAATTTGCCGCGCACCGGCAAAATCTGCCAGCGGATGCGGGCAGTGCGTATGGCGACTGGCTGGCGCGGGTCGCGGAGAAGTAGTTGTTTGAAGCTGTGTCGGGAAGGCGTTGATAAATCTAAGGGGCAATAAATGGCCAATAAACTACGCGTGTTCATTAGCAGCACGATGAAGGATCTGCGTAACGAGCGACAGCAGGTGGTCGAGCGGTTAAATTTTCTTGGTTTTGAGCCGGTGAATGCCGAAGAGTTTAGCCCAAACGGGCAGACCAGTTGGGAAGTGATTGAGCCGAAAATCCGCGATTGTCACCTGTTTGTCCTGCTTCTTGGCGACAGCTACGGCTGGGAGCCGAAGAGCGGTTATGGCGGTGGAGAGGGGAAATCCGTCACGCATCTTGAATATGACGCCGCTCGCGCGCTGAATATTCCCGTGTTGCCCTTTATAAAAAAGCTGGAATATGGAAGCAAAGAGGACAAGCTGCGGGATGCGTTTCGCGAGGCCGTGGCCGCGTGGGATACGGGGCATTTTCGCGCGGAATTTGAGTTAGCGAAGGATCTTGCAGATAAAGTGGCGAAAGCGCTGGTGGATTTTTGTACCCAGACGGCGCTGAAAGAGCTGCTGCGCCTGCGCGATGTGCAGTTAACGCCGCCGCCTGCCGCTGTGCAATCAGCCGAATCACTTCCGGTGCATGATGATGATAAATGGGTGCTTCTCGGTGGCGCAGGGCTATCGATATCTGCCGGTTATCCGACAGCGAATCTGATTATCAGTAGCCTGGCTGCGCAGCTCTGGCCGGATGTTGCGGCCAGCGACATTTACACCCGCTACTCATTTGACGAAGTGGCGGAGTATTACGAAAGCCAGCGCGGGCGCGAGGCATTGCTGCAGGATGTTAAAGCGTTACTGGATACGCCACAGAAGGTCTGGCCGACCGGAGCCCATTTTGAGGCAGTGAAGAAATTCAAAACCATCCTCACCACCAACTATGATCCACTCTTCGAAATCGCCTGCATGACGAGCAGCATTCCGTATGTGGTGATCACGCCGTCCGATCCGAAGCTACCGGAAAAGGGCAAAGTCTCGATCATTAAGCTCAGCGGAACCCTCTCCGAACTGGAAAGCCTGCGGCTGACGGCGAAGGATCTCCAGGATGTGATGGCCAATGAGGCGTTCTTTACGGTGATCAAACAGAGCCTCGCTGGCCGCAAAGTCGCGGTTGTCGGACATGCTTTACGCGATGCTCATGTGTTAAAGGCGCTGACCGAATCCGGCGTATCCGGGCCGGGCGTCTATGTGAGCCCTAATCCGGGGCCTGCGGCGGATATCATCCTGCAACGCTTTAACCTGCAAGCGAAACCGCAGAAAGCCGATGCGTTTCTTGCCAGCTTCGATCCCGACAGCGTGATGTAAACGCCATCAGGCGCAATGTGTCCTTTTATCGTCAGCAATATCAAACGATTTGCTGGCGATTTTTTTGCAGTTTTTAAAGGGCAAGCGCAAACCCACGCGTCTGAGCGTGTACAAAAAACGGGTTAAATCTTAACGTTGTGCGGTGGGATCGATAGTCTGGCTGATTTGTTGCGACTGGACTTTATCCTGATGATGATACCAGGCGCCAATGGTGGAATAGACGAAACGGCCGAAGAAAAAGACAAAGCTGATGAGAAGTACGATACGGGTCATGCGACTGTCAAATCGATGTCGTTTTCGCATACTGGTTGCCTGACTCACTGTGGTTCCTTTAGGAATACCCGATTAACGGGCGACAAGGCTATTAAGGCACAGTCTCCGGGGAAGGTCAATTAAGCCTGCAGCCCGTTAAAACATATATTGGGATTATATAAGAAAAATTAAATATTTACGCTGCGAATATAAAAACAAAAATACAGACAAATCACATGGAAATAAAACCCGCCGATACGTTTATTTTGATTTATATCAACTTTCGCTTACCGTGCACAACTAAAATTTCACCCTGTTACTGCGAGTGCTTTCACCTTGTGTCTTGTTAAGCCAGGCTGGATGCCTGGTTGAAATTTCAGCCCGGATCAGGCTACCGTCTTTGAGCGTCTATGTCATTAATTAACAAGTATAATTCCCTAAAGGATAAATGGTGGGCATTGCCGTTCGTTCTTCCCGTTATCTTTTATCCATTATTTAGTCTGGCTAATGTATTTACTTCGATTTACGGGCAGAACGTTATTCTCTATTACCTGCCAATGTCGCTCTTGATCGGTCTGATGATGTTTTATGGCTGGGCCGTGCTGCCAGGCATGATCGTTGCGTTAATCTGGCATAACTGGCATTTGGGGCCATTGGGTATGCTCCTGAAAAGCGTGCAAGAGCTTATTCCTGTCCTGTTTAGCTGGGTCGGTTATCGAATATTTGTCACTCGCCGACATCTGGTCACATATGGTACGTCATCGCTGATTTATCAGCGCATTCTCTGGCACGTATTATGCCCTGCAACGCTATATCTGCTTCTTCTGGAGCTGGGGAACTGGCTGAATCTCTTCGGCAAGCACTCGAGCGAGTCGTCGAGGATGGTGCTGGATATGTCGCTGTTGATCACCTGGCAGGGGCTGTTAGCGGGGGCGGTAACGGGGGTTACATTAAGTTATTTATTGATCCGCATTATTCGCCACCCACGCTATGCGCTTTCATGGTTTTCCCAGCTGCGCATGGAATTTGATCCTAAAGTGACCTGGCTGGAACTGTGTGTCTGGTTCTCTCTGGTGTTGGGGTTGCAGTACCAACTGTTAATGCCTTCCACCAGTTGCAGCATTATCTTTAACACCAACTATACGCTCTCGCTGCTGCTGCCAGTGATGCTGTGGGGATCGATGCGTTACGGCTTCCGGTTTATGTCGTTTGTCTGGTCGCCGCTGCTGATTCTGACGATCCACTATTTTTATCGCAGTTTGTCCTGTTTTACCTCCAGAGATGTGCAGATCGCTATCATCTCTTCCCGTTACCTGACGTTCACATTCATGATCCTCGTGCTGGCAGGAATCGCGAGTCGGCGGCGAGCGGTGTTTAACCGAACCCGTCGGCTGGCGTCGGTCGATCCGATGACGCATTTACCGAATCTGCGGGCGCTAAGCCGCGAGCTGGCGAATACCCCATGGTCGGTGCTCTGTTTCCTGCGCATACCGGCGCTTGAACTTTTAGGACGCAGCTATGGCGTGATGTTTCGCATCCAGTTTAAACAGCACCTGGCTAACTGGTTAAAGCCGTTATTACAGAAGGGGGAGGCTGTTCACCAGCTTTCGGGCCACGATCTGGTGATTCGCCTGAATACCCACGCCTGGCAGACGCGTATTGATGAACTGGATGCGCACATCAAACAGTTTCGTTTCATCTGGGACGAGATGCAGGTGCAGTTACCCGTTGGTATCAGCTATTGCTATGTCCGTTCGCCTGTTCAGCATCTTTATCTGCTGCTTGGCGAGATGATCACCACGGCCGATATTTCGCTGGTTACCAACCGGCCGGAAAACCTGCAGAACCGGGGCGTGGCAAACCTGCAACGTAGCCTGAAAAGCAAAGCCGAGATGATGAATCGCCTGCAAAAGGCGCTGGAAGCAGATCATTTTCTGCTGATGGCGCAGTTGATTTCCGGCGTGCGCGGCGATAGCTACTATGAAATTCTGCTGCGCCTGGGCGAGGATCCGCAACATTGTATCCGACCGAGTGAGTTTTTACCGGTAGCGCAGGAGTTCGGCCTGTCGTCGCGGATTGATTTGTGGGTGATTGAAAATGTGCTGCGCTTTATGGCGCATAACCGCAAGACGCTGCCAGCACAGCGTTTCTCGATCAACCTTTCTCCGGCCTCTGTCTGCCGTGCGCAGTTCGCGCAGGAGGTAAAAACCCTGCTGCGGGATTACGCTATCGAAGCGTGGCAACTGATTTTTGAAATCAGCGAAAACAGCATGATGCCGAATATACAGCAGGCCGGGCAAACGCTCGCCCAGTTACAACAAATGGGGTGCCGGGTTGCCATTGATGATTTTGGTACCGGTTATGCCAGCTACGCCCAGTTGAAAGATGTGAACGCCGATATGCTGAAAATAGACGGCAGTTTTATCCGTAATATCGTCGCAAACAGCCTGGACTATCAAATCGTGGCATCTATCTGCCATCTGGCGCGGATGAAGAAAATGCAGGTCGTGGCGGAGTATGTTGAAAGCGAAGAGATACGCAGCGCGGCTGTCGCGCTGGGTATCGATTATCTACAAGGTTATCTGATTGGTAAGCCTGCTCCGCTGGAGACGCTGGCCAAAGAGTAAGCGGAGGGCGGCTCAGGCCGCCACTTCCGGAGCCTGTTCTTCTTCGATTTTTAACCGCCAGCCGGTGACCGCTTCCCAGTATTCCTGCTCTTTTTCCAGATCCAGCAGTACCAGTGCGTTCTGGCTGAACCAGTCATGCGGGAAGCGCAGCGTCCAGTGATTCTCATCGGTTTTCAGAAACAGCGTTGGCGGCGTAGTGGTCGCCTGACGCTGATTATTCAGCAACACGCCAAGGCGCAATAACTGAACCAGCGGCAAAAATTGCTTCTTCTTGAACAGCGTAAAGCGCGGCAACTCGTCGAGTTTGATCGCTTTGCGATGACAGCGCACCAGGGTCGCCATCATCAGCTGCTGCTCCTGGTTGAAACCGGGCAGGTTGCTGTTTTGCAGAATGTAGGCTGAATGGCGGTGCATGCCGCTGTGGTTGATGTTCAGCCCCACTTCATGCAGCATCGCTGCCCACTTCAGCAGCGCCGCCAGTTGCGGGTTGTTGAGCTTGGGATTTTGCGCCTGCCACTGATCGTACATCTGCGTGGTGGTTTCCAGCACGCGGCGAGCCTGTTCACGGTCAATATTGTACTGGCTGGCAAGGCTTTGCGCCGTACGGCTGCGAATGTCCTGATGACGGAAGCGACCTTCCATCTCATACAGCACGCCCTCACGCAGCGCGCCGTCGGAGAGACGCAGTTCGCGGATCGCCAGCGCATCGAATACGCCGCACAGAATGGCGAGGCCCGGCACGAACACCGCTTTACGTTCCTCAGAAAGCCCTGGCAGGCTCAGTTCGCTGAAGTTTTTATACTTCAGCACTTCATCGACCAGTTTTTCCAGGCGCTCCGGAGTAATAAACCCGTCCTTCTCGCCTGAGGCGATCAGCACTTCATTCGCTGCTTTGATACTGCCGGACGCGCCCAGCGCCACATTCCAGCCCTGAATGCGGAACTGCCAGGCCAGCGATTCCAGCTTTTGCGTGGCGGAAATGCGCGCGCGGCGGAAGTTTTCACCATTGATAGTGCCGCCGGGAAAGTACATCTGCGCAAAGCTGACGCAGCCCATGCGACGGCTTTCTACCAGCTTCGGTTCGAAATCTTCGCCAATAACCAGCTCCGTCGAACCGCCGCCGATATCAATCACCAGCTTGCGACCTTTCTCCGGCTGCGTATGCTCCACACCCATAAAAATCAGTCGCGCTTCTTCATTGCCCGGAATGATTTCAATAGGGTAGGGAATCACTTTTTCGGCACGTTTGAGAAACTCCGTGGCGTTCAGCGCCTGGCGTAACGTGTGCGTGCCTACGATGCAGACGCTGGAGGGATCGAACCCTTGCAGGCGCTCGGCAAACAGCGACAGGCAGGCCAGCCCGCGCTCCATTGCCTCTTCGCTCAGCATGTTATTGCTGTCCAGACCATCTGCCAGATGCACACGTTGCTTCAGGCGGCCGATGATTTGCATCGCCCCGTCCACCACGCGTGCAATCACCATATGGAAACTGTTGGAACCCAGGTCGACCGCGGCGAACTCCTCCGGGCGGGGCATCTTTTCTTGTATCGGCATAGATTAATCGGGCTGCTCGAGTGATTTGATGTAATCGTAAATCGCCAGCTGTGCGCGTACTTTGCGACGATTGCCGCGCGGCACGTAGCGATTGCTCAGTTCTTTATCAATGTACCGGGCTTTTACCGTATCACTGAACAGAATGTCAATGATATCCAGAACGCGCTGTTTAAGCCGTGGATCGAGCAGCGGTGCTGCCACTTCGATACGGTAATCAATATTACGGGTCATCCAGTCAGCGGAAGAGAGCCAGACTCGCTTATCGCCGCCGTTCTCAAAAATATAGATGCGATCGTGCTCAAGATAACGGTCAACGATGCTAATCACGCGAATATTTTCGCTGATGCCTTCAAGCTCCGGGATCAACGAACACATACCGCGCACCAGCAGATTCACCGGCACGCCGGAGCTGGAAGCGGTATAGAGGCGATCCACCAGCCCTTTGTCCACCAGGTTGTTCAGCTTCAGCGTAATGCCGGAAGGCTGTCCATTCTGCGCGTTGGCGATCTCGGCATCGATCATGTCATACAGCAGGCGGCGCGAGTTTTGCGGCGACACCAGCAGGTAATCGAAATTCACCGGGCGATACGGGTTCTCAATAAAGTTAAACACCCGGCGCACTTCATTGGTAATGCGCGCATCGGCCGTAATCAGCGAGTAGTCGGTATATAGACGTGCTGTTTTCTCGTTAAAGTTCCCGGTACCGATATGCGCGTAGCGCACCACTTCTTCACCTTCCATGCGGGAGATAAGGAACAGCTTGGCGTGAATTTTTAAACCTGGTGCCGAGAAGATCACCTGCACGCCCGCTTCCGTCAGCCGTTTCGCCCAGTGGATGTTGGCTTCTTCATCGAAACGCGCCTGCAACTCCACCACCACGGTCACTTTTTTGCCGTTGTGCGCCGCATGGATCATCGAATCAATAATGCGTGAGTCTTTCGCCACGCGATAGATATTGATTTTAATCGCCAGCACGCTCGGGTCGAAAGACGCCTGGCGCAGCAGCTCCAGCACGTGCTCGAAGGTGTGGTAGGGGTAATAGAGCAGTACATCGCGTTCGCGAACGGCATCGAAACCGTTGCGGAATTTGTCAAACCAGAGATGGCGCAGACGCGGCATCGGTTTGTTGACGAGGTTGGCTTTGCCGACATTCGGGAAGCCAATAAAGTCTTTAAAGTTGTGGTAACGCCCGCCGGGGATAATGGAGTCATAACGGGAGATGGTCAGCTTCTCACTCAGCATTGCCACCATTGCGTCGGGCATATCGCGCTGGTAAACAAAGCGTACCGGTTCGGCGGTCAGACGCTGTTTCAGGCTCGACGACATCAGCTCCATCAGGCTCGATTCCATCTCGTGCACCAGATCGTATTCGGCATCACGGGTCATCTTCATCGAGTAGGCATTCAGCGAATCGTAATCGAAGAAGCCTTTAAAGATGTCATCAAGGCAGTAGCGCAGAATGTTGTCCAGCAGGATCATCGGTTTGCGGCGACGTGGCGTTTCCGGCGGCAGATTCACGAAACGCGGTACTTTGTCCGACGGGATCTCCAGCAGGGCGTAACGGATATCGTTGCCGCGAATGATCTCGACCGCCAGATAGGTGTAATCATCTTTTAAGAACCGCACCAGGTTGGTTTCACGGTTTATCAACGTCGGCGTAATGTGCTGGCGCAGATACTGCTTGAAGTAGTTGCGCAGCCAGCTTTGCTGGTTTTGCGACAGTTGCCGTTCGTTGATCAGGAAGATTTGGTTGCGTGCCATCTCCAGCAGCAGGTCGTTGTACAGGCTGTCGAATTCCTGGTCGGCCTTCAGCACGCGGGATTGAATTTTGCCCAGCAGATGACGTGAGTTGGTAGTGGTGCCTTGCTCTTCGCTGATGATCAACCGGCGTTTCAGCTCGGCAAAACGCACCTTATAAAATTCATCGAGGTTATTGGAATAGATTCCCAAAAAACGCATGCGCTCGATTAGCGGGTTACTTTTGTCTGCCGCTTCCTGGAGAACACGTTCGTTGAAGCACAACCAGCTTAGTTCTTTTTCGAGATATAACTTTTCCTGACCCATTCCTGTTTACACTCCGGTTCTTACTCGGGACACAGCAATATCTTCTCACTCTTACGGTGTCCGCGACTGACAGGTGAACGTTGCTGGCGTTCCTTCGTATAACACAACTTATTATGGCGAGCTTAGCCCTAAGATGTCCAACTGTGCCAAAAAAGTATGACAGTAATCTTTTTTCTGACTTAAGGTGATGAAAATACTGCGGGGATAAGAATACATTGGGCGCGTTTGACGCCGGATGGCGGCTTCGGCTTATCCGGCCTGATATCGGCCCAGGAAAACAGCGTAGGCCGGATAAGCATCGCGCCATCCGGCAGCAGAACAATAAAGGGGGACGATTATTCGTCGGCCGCATAGCCTTCAGGAGGCAGACAGACGCCATCGAGCCACGCGCTGTTATTCTCCATCTTCAGGCGGCCATCAACGAACCAGCTCACCACCAGCGGATAAATCGCGTGTTCCTGCGCTTGTACGCGGTCGGTGATCTCTTCTTCCGTGTCGCCGTCAAACACCGGGACTTTGGCCTGCAAAATGACCGGGCCGCCATCCAGCTCTTCCGTCACAAAATGCACGCTGGTGCCGTGTACTTCATCGCCATTTTCCAGCACCTGGCGGTGCGTGTTCAGGCCTGGGTATTTCGGCAGCAGTGAAGGGTGAATATTCAGCAGACGTCCGGCGTAATGGGCAACAAATGCCGGGCTGAGGATGCGCATGTAACCTGCCAGCACCACCACATCCGGCGCGTAGGCGTCAATTTCATGCATCAGTTCACGATCGAAGGCATCGCGGCTGGCAAACTGCGAGGCAAGAAGGGCATGCGCAGGAATTGCCGCTTCCCGCGCACGTTCAAGGCCGAACGCGTCGGCCTTGTTACTGAATACTGCCCGCAGGGTGCCGTTGATTTTCTTCTGTTTGCAGGCGTCGATAATCGCCTGCAAATTGCTTCCGTTACCGGAAATCAGCACCACAATGTTTTTCATTCAATGACCACACGCTCACTGGAATCGGATGCTTTGATAATACCGATTTTCCACGCGTTTTCACCTTTGGCATTGAGCAGGGCGATGGCTTTATCCGCTTCCGCGGCAGGCAGCGCGATAACCATACCGACGCCACAGTTGAAGGTGCGGTACATTTCATGACGGCTGACGTTACCGGCGCTTTGCAGCCAGTTGAAGACCGCCGGCCACTGCCAGGAGGATTCGTCGATAACTGCCTGGGTGTTATCTGGCAGCACGCGCGGGATATTTTCCCAGAAACCGCCGCCCGTCAGGTGAGCGATAGCATGTACATCAACGTTTTCAATCAGCTCCAGCACCGATTTCACGTAAATACGCGTCGGTTCCAGCAGGTGATCGGCCAGCGGTTTGCCTTCCAGTTGGGTGGTCAGCGGATCGCAGCCGCTTACTTCTATCACTTTACGCACCAGCGAGTAACCGTTGGAGTGCGGACCGCTGGAAGCCAGCGCCACCAGCACGTCGCCGTCGGCCACTTTGGAGCCGTCAATAATTTCTGCTTTCTCTACCACGCCCACGCAGAAACCGGCCACGTCGTAATCTTCACCGTGATACATGCCCGGCATCTCTGCGGTTTCGCCGCCAACCAGCGCACAACCGGATTGCAGGCAACCTTCGGCGATGCCATTGATCACGCTGGCGGCGGTATCCACGTCCAGCTTGCCGGTGGCGTAATAGTCGAGGAAGAACAGTGGCTCAGCGCCCTGTACCACCAGGTCGTTTACACACATGGCGACCAGGTCGATACCGATGGTGTCATGACGTTTCAGATCCATTGCCAGACGCAGCTTGGTGCCAACGCCATCAGTGCCGGAAACCAATACCGGTTCACGATATTTTTGCGGCAGAGCGCACAGCGCGCCGAAGCCGCCCAGACCGCCCATCACTTCCGGACGGCGGGTCTTCTTCACCACGCCTTTGATTCGGTCAACCAGAGCATTGCCTGCATCAATATCAACACCGGCATCTTTATAGCTGAGAGAGGTTTTATCGGTCACTGCTTCAGTCCCCACGCGTTTTCTTGCGGTAGAAATAAAATTCGGCGCAATTCTAGCAGCCCAGGCAAACGTTTGCGAGCCTATTATTGCCGGGCGTACCTTATAAGTTCCGATATACTATTTTCCAGCCTGATTGATCGCGATCAAGCGGCTATCTGTAGCGCAACGGAAAAAAAGCGGTATAATCCGGCGATTTTTTTTGTGGCTGCCACCTGTCAGGGGAAAGGAGAAGAGTATGAAGGTCGTGGAAGTTAAACACCCACTCGTCAAACACAAGCTTGGGTTGATGCGTGAAAACGATATCAGCACCAAACGCTTTCGTGAACTCGCCTCAGAAGTGGGCAGCCTGCTGACGTATGAAGCGACGGCTGACCTCGAAACCGAAAAAGTCACCATCGAAGGCTGGAACGGCCCGGTGGAGGTTGAGCAGATCAAAGGTAAAAAAATTACCGTGGTGCCGATTCTGCGTGCCGGTCTGGGCATGATGGAAGGCGTGCTGGAGCACGTGCCGAGCGCGCGCATCAGCGTGGTCGGTATCTACCGTAATGAAGAAACGCTGGAGCCGGTACCGTACTTCCAGAAACTGGTGTCCAACATCGACGAGCGTATGGCGCTGGTGGTTGACCCGATGCTGGCGACCGGTGGTTCAATGATTGCCACCATCGATCTGCTGAAAAACGCAGGCTGTCACAGCATCAAAGTTCTGGTGCTGGTTGCCGCGCCGGAAGGTCTGGCGGCGCTGGAGAAAGCGCACCCGGACGTCGAGCTGTATACCGCGGCGATCGACAAGGGCCTCAATGAGCACGGCTACATTATTCCGGGCCTCGGCGATGCCGGTGACAAAATCTTTGGTACGAAGTAACGCATGACAAATCGAAAGCCGACTTTGATAGTCGGCTTTTTTTTGGATTCATAAACTGCCCGCCGCAAAGGACGGGGAGATAAACAACAACACTCAGAGGAAAAACATTATGACGCGCCGTGCTATCGGGGTGAGTGAAAGACCGCCGCTTTTGCAGACGATCCCGCTTAGTTTGCAGCACCTGTTCGCCATGTTTGGCGCGACCGTGCTGGTGCCAATCCTGTTTCACATTAACCCGGCCACCGTGCTGCTGTTCAATGGTATCGGGACGCTGCTTTATCTCTTCATCTGTAAGGGGAAAATCCCGGCTTACCTCGGTTCCAGCTTTGCGTTTATCTCGCCGGTGCTGCTGCTGTTGCCGCTCGGTTATGAAGTGGCGCTGGGCGGTTTCATTATGTGCGGCGTCTTGTTCTGCATCGTCTCCTTTATCGTTAAGAAAGCCGGTACCGGCTGGCTGGATGTGATGTTCCCGCCTGCGGCAATGGGCGCTATCGTGGCGGTTATCGGCCTGGAACTGGCGGGTGTGGCGGCGAATATGGCCGGTCTGTTGCCGGCTGAAGGCCAAAGCGCGGATAGTAAAACGGTGATCATTTCGATGGTCACGCTGGGCGTAACGGTGTTTGGTTCCGTGCTGTTCCGTGGCTTTATGGCGATTATCCCGATCCTCATCGGTGTGCTGGCGGGCTACGCGCTCTCCTTCGTCATGGGCGTTGTCGATACCACGCCGATCGCGCAGGCGCACTGGTTTGCGCTGCCGACATTCTATACGCCGCGTTTCGAGTGGTTTGCCATTTTCACCATTCTGCCTGCGGCGCTGGTGGTGATTGCCGAGCACGTGGGGCATCTGGTGGTGACGGCGAATATCATCAAAAAAGATCTGATTCGCGATCCGGGCCTGCATCGTTCGATGTTTGCTAACGGTTTCTCGACGATCATTTCCGGCTGCTTTGGCTCCACGCCGAATACCACTTACGGTGAGAACATCGGTGTAATGGCCATCACCCGCGTTTACAGCACCTGGGTTATCGGCGGCGCGGCTGTTATCGCGATCCTGCTCTCCTGCGTCGGCAAACTGGCGGCGGCGATCCAGATCATCCCGGTTCCGGTCATGGGCGGTGTATCGCTGCTGCTGTACGGCGTGATTGGCGCATCCGGTATTCGCGTATTGATTGAATCGAAAGTCGATTACAGCAAAGCGCAGAACCTGATCCTCACTTCCGTCATTCTGATCATCGGCGTCAGCGGCGCGAAAGTGCACATTGGCGCGGCGGAACTGAAGGGCATGGCGCTGGCGACCATTGTTGGCGTTTGTCTGAGCCTGATCTTCAAACTGATTAGCGTACTGCGCCCGGAAGAAGTGGTGCTGGACGCGCAGGACAACGACGCCGCGAAGGGTTAATGCCTGTTGTTTGAGCCGGGTTTCGCGCCCGGTTCAAACTTTGCCATGTTTTATGGTAAACTCGCTGCGTTTTTTGTAAGCCCTGTTGAGGTCCCTCTGAACACACCGGCACAGCTCTCTTTGCCATTATATTTACCCGACGATGAAACCTTCGCGAGTTTCTGGCCGGGTGATAACCCCTCTTTACTGGCGGCGTTGCAAAACGTTCTGCGCCAGGCACACAGCGGATACATCTATTTCTGGTCGCGTGAAGGCGCCGGGCGTAGCCATTTGCTGCACGCCGCATGTGCGGAGCTCTCCAGGCGCGGCGATGCCGTTGGCTATGTGCCGCTGGATAAACGCACCTGGTTCGTACCGGAAGTGCTGGAGGGTATGGATCAACTCTCGCTGGTGTGTATCGATAATATCGAATGCATTGCCGGTGACGAGCCGTGGGAAATGGCGATCTTCAACCTCTATAACCGCATTCTTGAACAGGGCAAAACCCGTCTGCTGATCACCGGCGATCGTCCGCCGCGCCAGTTGAATCTTGGGCTGCCGGATCTGGCTTCGCGGCTGGACTGGGGGCAGATCTACAAGCTGCAACCGCTCTCCGATGAAGACAAGCTACAGGCGCTGCAGCTGCGTGCGCGCATTCGTGGTTTTGAATTGCCGGAAGATGTGGGCCGTTTTCTGCTCAAACGGCTGGACAGAGAAATGCGTACGCTGTTCGATACTCTCGATGTGCTGGATCGCGCTTCCATTACCGCCCAGCGCAAGCTGACCATCCCGTTTGTGAAAGATATTCTCAAGTTATAAATCATGGCCGGATGGCGGTTACGTCTTATCCGGCCTGCACGGTTTGCAGGCCCGGTAAGCGTAGCGCCACCGGGCAATCAAATTTAACCGATAATGTCTAAAACCTGCTCCGGCGGACGGCCGATACGCGCTTTACCGTTTGCCACCACAATCGGGCGCTCAATCAGCTTCGGGTTATCCACCAGCGCCTGCACCAATTCCTGTTCGGATAATGTGTTATCACCAAGGTTCAGGGACTTATACAGATCCTCTTTCGTGCGCATCAGTTCCCGTGCGCTGGACATGCCGAGCATCTGCAGCAGTTGTTTGATGGTCGCCGCATCCGGCGGCGTCTCCAGATAGAGCACCACCTGCGGCTCGACGCCGTTCTCTTTCAGCAGGTTCAGGGTTTCACGGCTCTTTGAGCAGCGAGGGTTATGGTAGATTTGCACCGCGTCTGACATCTCTTCTCCTTGTTACATCTTCTGATACGGTTTGAAGCGCTGCTGCAACTGGCGCAGCTGATCAATACGCGCATCATAACGTGCCTGTTGCAGGCTGCCGAGTTTCACCTGCGAACTGGCGCTGCTCAATAATGTGATGGCTTGATCCAGTTTGCCCACCAGCGCCAGGCTTTCCGCGCGGGCGGCCAGCTCCTGGTCGCGATTGCCTAGTGCGGCTTCCGCCTGCGCCAGCAGATCCCAGCCATTCACATCATCTTTATAGGTAAAGGTGTAACGGTTGAGGATCCGCGCCGTTTCCGCCGGTTGCCCGCCTTCCAGGTAGGCGTTCGCCAGGTTGAGCTGCAACACCGGGTTGGTTTTCAGCTCGCTGGCGGCGTTCAGGCGCTTAATCGCATCGGCGCTTTTGTTCTGCCCCAAATCGATATCGGTCGCCAGATCGAGATACCAGGCGTTATTCGGATCGGCACTCAGCAACGGTTGCAACGCTTTCGCCGCTTCAGGGAACTTTTTCGCTTCCATTGCCTGCAGGGCGCGGCCATATTGCGCGGCGCGCTGCTCACGCACATTGCCTTTCGACCAGCCATCCAGCAAGTCATCGGTCAGTTGGTTACGCCCGGAGTTATACATGCCGAGTGCCCTGACTTTGGCCATGTAGAACGCTTCCGAAGACTGAACCACCACCGGACGCATCTGGTTAGCGCGGTTACGCGCATCGGCAAGGCGGCTTTCCGGCAGGGGGTGCGTCAGCAGAATTTCCGGCGGACGGGTTGAATAGCGTGACTGATCAAGCAGTTTTTCGAGGAATGTCGGCATTGCCTGCGGGTCGAAACCGGAACGCTGCAGCACCTGGATGCCGATACGATCCGCTTCCTGTTCGTTCTGCTGGGTAAAGCTGATCAGGCCCTGTTGCGTGCCCGCTAGCGTCCCGGTAAGCGCCGCCATCCCCGCTTGCGGGCTGGCCATCGCTAACAGGATTGAACCCAGCGCGCCGGCCCAGGTGAGCGGGGCGCTGCGTTTTTGATCTTCCATCGCGCGCGCCAGGTGGCGCTGCGTGACGTGGGAAATTTCGTGCGCCATCACCGAGGCGAGCTGGCTCTCGTTGTCCGTGTAACGGAAAAGCGCAGAGTGCAACACGACATTGCCGCCGAAAAAGGCGAAGGCGTTGATTTCGTCGTTATTGACGAGGTAGAAGTGAAACGGGGTTTTTACGGAGTCAGCATGCGCCACCAGCCGCATGCCCAGTGCATTAATGTACTGCACCAGCAGTGGATCGTTAATCAGCGGCGCGCTGCCGCGTAGCTGGCGCACATAGTAGTCGCCCATCTGCATCTCCTGTCCAATGGAGAGCGTACTGCCGGCGGACGTGCCCATATCTGGCAGGTTGTCTGCCGAATCGGCCCATGCCGGAATAACCGTACCTGCCGCCACTGTAGCGATAAGGGTTGCGACCAGCGTTCGTTTCAACTGCCTGAACATAACCTCACCTGTTTGTTTGGAAACACCTGTATGACCGGATTTTTCTTGCTTCGTTCCGGTAAACGCCTGGCAAGTTTAGCGGTCTTCGCCGCGAAAAAACATCCCGAACGACCGCATGTTATGTTTCTCGTAAAGCGTACGAAAAGCGAAGTCTTTTTTGTGACATTTCGATACAATTCCACTTCTTACCCCTCAGCCCACAAGGCTTATGAAGGAACGTTATGCTTGAAATGTTGATGCAGTGGTATCGCCGTCGCTTCAGCGACCCGGAGGCGATTGCGCTGCTGGTCATTCTGCTTGCCGGATTCTGTATCCTCTTCTTCTTTAGCGGCCTGCTTGCGCCGCTGCTGGTGGCGCTGGTTATCGCTTACCTGCTGGAGTGGCCAACCGTTCGTCTGGAAAGAATCGGCTGTTCGCGCAACTGGGCGGCGTCGATTGTGCTGGTGCTGTTTGTCGGCATTCTGCTGGTGATGGCCTTTGTGGTGATGCCGGTAGCCTGGCAGCAGGGGATTTACCTGATCCGCGACATGCCCGGCATGTTGAGCAAACTCTCTGATTTCGCCGCCACGCTGCCGCGCCGTTATCCGGCGCTAATGGATGCGGGCATCATTGATGCGATGGCGGAAAATATGCGCTCGCGCATGCTGACAATGGGCGATTCGGTGGTGAAATACTCCCTCGCTTCGCTGGTCGGGCTGTTGACGCTGGCGGTCTATCTGGTGCTGGTGCCGCTGATGGTCTTTTTTCTTGTCAAAGACAAAGAGCAGATGCTTAACGCCGTGCGCCGCGTCTTGCCGCGCAATCGCGGGCTGGCGGGGCAGGTGTGGAAAGAGATGAACCAGCAGATCACCAACTATATTCGCGGCAAAGTGCTGGAGATGATTGTCGTCGGCATCGCCACCTGGATTGGTTTCATTCTGTTTGGCCTTAACTATTCGCTGCTGCTGGCGGTGCTGGTCGGTTTCTCGGTGTTGATCCCTTACATCGGCGCTTTTGTGGTCACCATTCCGGTGGTCGGCGTGGCGCTGTTCCAGTTTGGCCTCGGCACTGAGTTCTGGAGCTGCTTTGCGGTGTATCTGATTATTCAGGCGCTGGATGGCAATTTGCTGGTGCCGGTGCTGTTCTCCGAAGCGGTAAACCTGCATCCGCTGGTGATCATTCTGTCGGTGATCATTTTCGGTGGGCTCTGGGGTTTTTGGGGCGTTTTCTTTGCCATTCCGCTCGCCACGCTGATTCAGGCGGTGATCCACGCCTGGCCGGATTCGCCTGCCATCGAAGAGTAGCGCCACCGGGCGGCGCACGCATTGCCGCCCGGCATCGGGCTTAATGTCCGGCATGGTCATTACGCAGATAGATAATCCAGTACGTCACGCCGACTAACACTCCGCCGCCAATGATATTGCCAATCGTGACCGGAATCAGGTTATCGGTAATTACCCTGCTGAAGGTTAACGCCGGGAAGTTATCCGGCGAACTGTGCACCGTCGCCCAGAAACTTGCCGGGGCAAAATCGCGGATAATGACCGCCAGCGGCAGCAGAAACATATTGGCAATGCTGTGTTCAAAACCGCTGGCGACAAACATGCCGATCGGCAGCAGCATCGCCATAATTTTGTCCGTCAGCGTATGGCCGGAATAACTGATCCAAACCGCCAGGCAGACCATCAGATTACACAGCGTCCCGAGGCACACCGCCTCAATAAAGGTGTGATGCATTTTATGATCGGCGGTTTGCAACACGTTCAGCCCCCACAGGCCGTTGCTGCTCATCGTCTGCCCGGCAAACCAAATCAGCGCGACAAAAAACAGCGCACCGACCAGATTGCCGAGATAAACAATGACCCAGTTGCCGATCAGTTGCCGCCAGCTTATCAGGCCGCTGGCTTTCGCCATCACCGTCAGTACGGTTGAGGTAAAGAGATCCGCGCCGCACACCACCACCAGAATAAGCCCCAGCGAGAAACAGACGCCGCCCGCCAGTTTTGCCAGCGCGGTGGCAGGCGCAGGCCCGCTGGTGACGGTGATATAAAAGACAAAAGCAATCGAGATAAATACGCCCGCCGTTACCGCGAGAAAGAACGACAACTCTTTCTTCTTGCTGACTTTATACAAACCTGACTGTTCGGCGACTTTTGCCATTTCCGCAGGAAGTCGCAGGTCAAACGCGTTGCCGGTATCCATTTGATTCTCCTGATGCAATATCAATGAAGGCGTGGCTTCAGGCCACTCGCCGTCATATGCATAGCCCGTACCAGCCGCGGCAGGAGAATCAGCGGGAAAGTGTCAACCCGTTCACAAAAATGATCACAGCACTTCGCGTACCGCAATACCGAGGCGCTGCATGCGTGATAACAACGTGGTGCGCTTCATACCAAGCCGCGCAGCCGCACCGCGAGGGCCAGCGACAATGCCGTTGGTTTCGCGCAGTACCTGAATAATGCGTGCCCGCTCCTCTTCGTCATTTTCCGGCGGTTCGGGGTGCATCATCTCCGCCACTTTCGGCAGCGGGAAGGGGAAAGGATCGTGAACCACCGGCTGCACCATACTGACCGGCTGCGCATTGAGGTGCAGATTCAGTGTGTTATCGCGTGAAAGCAATACCGCACGTTCAATCACGTTCTCCAGTTCACGCACGTTGCCGGGCCATTCGTAGCGCATCAACTGGCGGAGAGTCTCTGCCGGGATGGTATCAATGGTGCGGTTCAGGCGACGCGCCAGTTTTTGCGTGAAATAGCGTGCCAGCAGCGGAATGTCATCCGGGCGCTCGCGCAGCGGCGGCAGCACCAGCGGGAAGACATTCAGGCGATAAAAGAGATCGTTGCGAAACTCGCGGTCGATCACCATCTGGCGTAGATCGCGGTTGGTGGCGGCAATCACCCGCACATTCACCGGGATGGTCCGGTTGCCGCCGATGCGTTCGATCTCGCGCTCCTGCAATACGCGCAGCAGCTTGGGTTGCAGTTCAAGCGGCATATCGCCGATCTCATCGAGGAACAGAGTGCCCTCATCGGCCATTTCAAAGCGTCCGCGATGCGTGTTGATCGCACCGGTAAAGGCACCTTTATCGTGACCAAACAGTTCGCTTTCCAGCAGGCTGGAGGGGATCGCGGCACAGTTGATTTTCACCAGCGGTTTATCTTTACGCGGGCTCATCTGATGCAGCGCGCGGGCGATGATCTCTTTCCCGGTGCCGGTTTCGCCGAGGATCAGCACCGTGCTGTCGCTCAGGGCGACAATATTGACCTGCTGGAGCACGTCGCGCATCGCCTCGCTCTGGTAAATAATGTCGCCGAAACTCTGGCTGGAGGCGATCTGCTCGTTGAGCTGGCGGTTTTCGCTGTTCAGATTCTCTTTCAGATGGATAACTTTGCGGTACGCGTCGGCATTATCGACGGCGATACCAATTCTGTCGGCAATCTGCTGTAGCAATCGACAATTTTGTTCAGTGAAAACGGATGCCTCATGGTGCGCCAGTAGCAGCACGCCCGTGGACTGGTGGCTGTAGGCCAGCGGCAAAATAAACACCGTGTTCAGCCCCTGCAGCGCCAACTGACTGAGCACCGCATCGCTGTGCCACAGCGCCGCATCCTGATCCTGCTGGAGCAGCGCGCCGCGATGTTCGTTCAGCGCGGCCAGCAACACCGGGCTTTCACTGCGTAGCGGGAATCGCTCTGTCTGTGGCGGGCAACTGGGAAAATGGGTGACGTGGCAGTTAAGCTGGTGTGAATGCAGCGTATCGCGCAGCACCATGCGAATATTATCGATGCCGAAAAAGCGGTGGATCTCCTGCGAAACATCCGCCACCAGATCGTCAAGATCGAGATGCGACAGCACCGAGTTAGTGATGTCCACCAGCACCCGGTGGTGATCGCGCTCTTCGCGCAACGCAGTGACTGACTGGCGGAGTTTTTCGCTCGCCAGCCTCTCCTCCAGCGCCTGCGTCGCCAGCCGCGTCAACCAGGCAAACAGCGCATTCTCTTGCGGGCTGAAAGTGCCGCCGTCGGTGCGCACAAAGCGCAGTTCTGCCACATCGCTGCCTTCCAGCAGCACCACGTGCAGCGAGCTGTCGCTGATTGTGTCGCCGTATTCGGCCGTGCAAAACGCCGCGCTGCCATCATCAAAACAGCGCCAGAAAGGGGCGTTATTGAGACGTAATTCAATAAACTGCACGGGGCTGAAGGGGGGCGGCAGGGGGATAAACGCCTGAAGAAGTGAAGCCTTATCATTCTGTTCCAGCAACTGCTGTAAGATCATGGATACGTCGCCCTTCCAGATTTAGCGAGCGTCATTTAAGCCGCAGGTGCGTTGCCTTTCCTTGCCTGGCTGATGCCAGATTCGCTGCGTTTTCCCTGACTGCAACCTGAATGACCTGCTAAAAAGCATGCAAATAAACGCAGTTTTCTCACCAGTTAACCGGTTCTCACTGTTGTTATGTCCTCGGACGTAAAAACCAGCACAAGGGTACAATACCCCTCTAATTTGTAATGTTACAGGCTTCACGTATAAACAAGGTGAATGAAATTAATTCACCCGTCGTACCATCAGATAGAGCGCCGGTTCGTGGGCCATATCCTGTAAGTGTTGTAATAGCTGGCGGCTCCAGCCACGCCACGGTTCCTCCGCCGTTTTGGCCAGCCGGGCGAAATCGGGTGCCAGCAGATTGACATGGCTGGCGTCGATGACGATTTCGCCGAAGGTGAGCAGCCCCTGCATTTTGCGCCGCGCGTCGGTGTCCTCCATCAGCGTCAGCCACTGTTGGTAGGCATCCAGCGGGCAGGCCAGCGCGACGTTGAGGCAATCGATCACCCCAACGTGATGACCAATAGCCAGCGAGTAGTACATCACCTGACGGCTTTTCTCCTCCAGTTCAACGCTGTCATCGACAAACTTTTGCCGCAGCGCCCAGAACATCACCTGCGCGGTTTGCTCAGACATGGTGGCGCTCCAGCTCACTCATTAATTGCTGCACGATCGCCGTCAGACGGGGATCCGCCGCCTGTTGCAGCCAGGCATTCACCCGTGATGCGCGCTGGCCGATCTCGCCTTCGCTCAGCAACGCAAAAAGATGATCGACGATTTCGCGCCCCTGGCGATAACCCGCCAGTTGCCGCGCCTGGCGCTCAAGGGTCACGCGCAGCGCCAGCGGCAGAGCAGGCCAGTTGACGCTGGCCGTTTCGTTTGGTGTCTGGATATGGTCAACCGCGTGCAGTTTCTGCTCCAGCAGGCCCAGTGCTACCGCGAAACCATGAATGGTGGCCGCCGGCGTCGGCGGGCAGCCGGGGATCCAGACATCAATCGGCACGATGGTGTCGCTGCCGCCCCACACGCAGTAAAGATCGTGGAAAATTCCGCCGCCGACGCCGCATGCGCCGTAGGAGATAGCAATTTTATGATCGGGCGCGGCATCCCAGGCGCGTAAAGCGGGCATGCGCATCGCGCGGGTCACCGCGCCGGTAAACAGCAAAATGTCGGCGTGACGCGGCGAAGCCACTACTTTGATGCCAAAGCGCTCGGCGTCGAACAGCGGCGTAATGGCAGCGAAAATCTCGATTTCACAGCCGTTGCAGCCACCGCAATCCACGCGGTAAACATAGGCGGAACGCTGGATATCGCGCAGCAAAAGCTGTTTGATTTTTTGCGCTGACTCATCAAGCTGCACCGGCTGGCTGACATGCTGCGACAGTATCTTCAGGTCGGAACTCATGCTTGCTCCTCAAGATAGTAATGAATGTTGGTGCTGTTGTGGTGTTCCAGCGCGGCACGACGCCGACAGGCCGGGCAGATGCACGCCTGCGCGCGCAGGGAATCGGCCAGTTCCAGGTTGTTCTGGCTGAGGGTCAGCAGTTCAACCGCCAGTGTGACCGATTTTTCCGGCGCGAAAGGCACGCCGCATTCGGTGCAGTGCTGCAAACGAAATGTCGCGCGCACATACAAATCGGCTTTGCGGGTGACCGCCAGTTCAAACTCTTCTGACAAATGGATAGCCCGCGTCGGGCACACCTCTTCGCAACGGCCGCAGTAAATGCAGCGGCCAATAAACAACTGCCAGACGCGGCGGTTTTCCTCTGGCGTGGTTTCCATGGTCAGCGCATTCGCCGGGCAGGCGGTAGTGCAGGCGCCGCAGGCAATGCATTGCAACGGATCCAGTTCGGGTTTACCGCGAAAACCGGGGCACACCTCCAGCGGCGCAAACGGGTATTTCACCGTGGGTTCGCCCGCCCTGAGAATGGTCTTCAACAATTTCAGCATCGTTTCTTTCCTTACTTCAGCGGCGAGTGGCGACGTTCAATGCCGTAACGTTCGATCTCTTTATAGGGCACGGTCGTCGATTTACGTTTACGCACGTCAACCAGCGTGACGCGGTCCGTGCACGAGTAGCAGGGATCGAGGCTGCCGATAATTAGCGGCGCGTCGGAGACGGTGTTGCCGCGCAGCATATAGCGCAGCACAGGCCAGTTGGCGTAGGTGGCCGCACGGCAGCGCCAGCGGTAGAGCTTCTGATTGTCGCCGAGCATGCTCCAGTGCACATCTTCCCCGCGCGGCGCTTCAACATAACCGAGGGCGAATTTATGCGGCTGGTAGCTGAAGCCTTCGGTCAGCAGCGGCGTGTCCGGCAGGTTATCGAGGCCAAACTCAATCATCGCCAGCGAATCAAACACCTCTTTTACCCGCACCATGAGGCGCGAGAAGACATCGCCATCCGGCCAGGTGAACAGGGTTTTCGGCAGGTTGCCGTAGTCGGCATAAGGGTGATCGAAGCGCAGATCGCGGGCGAAACCACTGCCGCGAATCAGCGGCCCCACCGGGCTGAAATCCCGCGCGACCTGGCGGTCAAGAATGCCGACGCCCTGGGTGCGCTGTGCCATGTTCGGCGTCGAGAGCAGCATATCCACCAGTTGCGTCACTTCGGCACGCATCTCTTTCACCAGTTGGATGGTCTTCACGCGTTGCTCTTTCAGAATGTCGCGGCGAATACCGCCAATCAGGTTCAGACCGTAGGTTTTGCGCGAGCCGGTCAGCAGCTCCGCCATCGTCATCGACTTCTCGCGGATGCGGAAAAACTGCATAAACCCGGTGTCGAAACCGACAAAGTGGCTGGAAAGGCCAATGTTAAGCAGGTGGCTGTGCAGCCGCTCTACTTCCAGCAGCACCGAACGGATAGTGTGCGCACGCTGCGGCACTACAATGCCCAGCGCGTTTTCCACCGAGGTGGTGTAGGCGACGCTATGGGCAAAACCGCAAATGCCGCAAACCCGATCCGAGAGGAAGGTGACTTCGTTATAGCCCATGCGGGTTTCCGCCAGTTTCTCCATGCCGCGATGCACATAGAACAGACGGTAATCGGCATCGACAATCCGCTCTCCATCGACAAACAGACGGAAGTGGCCAGGTTCGTCAGAGGTGATATGCAGCGGGCCAATCGGCACGATGCGCGCAGAATTGCCGCCATCATTGATAAAGGTGTAATTCTCCGTGTCGCTGGTCGGTTCCGGACGCAGGCGATAATCCATGGTGTCTTTGCGCAGCGGATGCAGATCGTCCGGCCAGTCGTCCGGTAAGACCAGCCGACGTTGATCCGGCAGGCCAACCGGGATCAGCCCGTACATATCGCGGATCTCACGTTCGCCCCACACGGCAGCGGGTACGCGCGGCGTCACCGACGGGAATTCCCGCGTATTGGCATCAACCAACGCTTTCACCACGATCCAGCACTTTTCCGCCCCTTCCATCGACAGTGCGTAATAGACTGCATAATGGCCGTTAAGGCTGCGTTCGTCGTTGCCAAACAGTACCGGCAGCCAGCCGTCATGCTGGTAATAGAGATAGTGAACAATCTCCGGTAACAGGTTGATCTTCACCGTAATGGTGACTTGTTCGAAGGTCTGGCGTTCTTCTTCCAGCACCGCGCCGGGAAACTGCATTTTCAACGCCGCAAGGCAGGCATTGCCGCGCGGCTGCTGGTGGTTCACGCTTGCTAAATAACTCACTTTCACTCTCCCTGGACGTGCGATGGTGTTGCCGACGTGGCGGTAGTATCAAACGTGACCCACAGCCAACTCAGCCGGGTGGGGCGCTCATCGTCGCCGGACAGTACGATGCTTGAGGCTCCGGCCAGCAAACGGCTGACCGGCTGCGGAATATGGGTACCCATCACCAGCATCATCACCAGTAACAGCACCATCGGAACGGTGGTCAGCCAGCCCAGTTCACCGCTGGCAACCTGCTGCGGCGGCGTGGCGAACAGCACTTTGGCGACCATGCGCACCAGCCCGCCAAGTACCAGCGTCAGCAGCAACAGCAGCACCAGCGTTACCACCAGGTGCTCAGCCGCCAGCCCGGCGGTGACGGTCATAAATTCACTGAGGAAGATGTTGAATGGCGGCATACCGCCGAGCGCCAGTGCACCGCCGCCGAGCAGCACGGCGGTCAGCGGCATCACTTTCAACATGCCGCACACCACATCCAGATTGCGGGTGCCGTATTTCAGCAGCACATTGCCGGAGCCGCAGAACAGCAGCGTTTTGGCGAGGCTGTGATTGAGGGTATGCAGCAGCGCGGCGAAGATGCCGAGTGGTCCGCCGATACCGAGCGCCACCGCCACCAGCCCCATATTTTCTACGCTGGAGTAGGCCAGCAGGCGTTTCATATCTTGCTGTACCAGGATGAAGAAGGCGGCAACGCCAACCGACAGCATGCCGAACACCAGAAGTAGCGTATTGGGGAAGCTGTCACCAATGGCGTGACAAATAATGATGTAGTAACGAATCAGCACCAGCAGCGCGCAGTTGAGCAGCACCGCCGAGAGCAGGGCGCTCACCGGGCTGGGGGCTTCACTGTGTGCATCCGGTAGCCAGGCGTGCATCGGGAAAAGGCCGGTTTTGGTCCCAAAACCGATCAACACAAAGACAAAAGCCAGCACCATTAATGTCGGGTCGAGTTTGCTGCTCTCTTTCAGCACTTCCGTCCAGAAAATGGCGTGATCCGGCTCGGCCATAAAGCTGGCGGCATTGGCATACACCAGCACGGTGCCGAACAGGCCAAATGCCACGCCAACGGTACAGATGATGATGTATTTCCACGCTGCTTCCAGCGAGGAGCGCTGACCGTAAATACCCACCAGAAACGCCGAGCTGAGGGTGGTGGCCTCAATTGCTGCCCACATCACAATCAGGTTGTTGCTGGTCACAACCAGTAACATGGTGAACAGGAACAGATGAAAGAAACCGTAGTAGTAACAGAGCGTGGATACGCTGATTTCGCCGTGATCGACTTCATGACGCATATAGCCAATCGAATACAGCCCGGTGAGAAAACCGATAATCCCCAGCAGTGACAAAAATAGACCGCTCAAACTATCAATGTGCAGCCAGCGGTGCGCGCCGAAAATTTCCCCTTCCTGCACGGCTTCTGCCACCGTCCACAATGCGACAATCAGTAACAGCGTAATGCCCAGTGAGTGCACCACCGTGACCAGCGTCCGCGCCGCATTCCCGCTCAACCGGCAGGCAAAACAGAGCGCAGAGACAACCAGCGGCGTCAATAGCAACAGCGTGAACATCAATGCATGACTCATGGTATTACCCCTTCAGCGCCGTAAGGTTGTTAACATCCAGCGTGCCGTGGGTGCGCCAGATTTTCCTTGCCAGCAGCGCCATCACAATCACGGCGAAAATGGCATCCGTCGCTATACCGATCTCAACCAGTTCCGGCGCGCGCCAGGCGAGCAACGCCAGCACCAGATGCGAGCCGTTTTCCATCAGGCAGTAACCGAATACCTGGCGCAAAATATTGCGCTGGCTGATGATGCACAGCAGACCCAGCAGGAAGTGACCGAGGGCGACAGCGAGCGCTGGTTTAAGCTGGGCGACCATCGGCAGTTGCACCGGACGGACGACAAACCAGCACAGCAGCACAATGGCTGCGGCCATCAGCACCAGCGTTGCCGGGCCAAACAGCCGTTCCCCTGCGCCATCCGGCGCCATCTTGCGAAACGCATAGCCCATAATCAGCGGCACCAGCAGCACCTTGGTGAAGAAGGCGCTGAACGACCACATCAGCAGTTGTTCCGCATCCAGCAACTGCGACAGCGTGAAAAAGATGGAGACCAGCACCAGTGATTGCAGGGCATACAACCAGCAGGAGACGGAGTAGCGTCTGGCGCAGGTGACCAGCAGCGAGGTGAACATCATCAGCCCCGCCAGATTGTTAACAAGCAAAGTTCCCGTCATCATCGACTCCCTTATCCAAGCCACGCCGCAGCAATCACGCTTGAGCACAGCGACATCACAATCAGAATGACCAGCACCAGTTTCATTGCCCACGGCAACGGTGCGGCCTGCGCCACCTCTTCACTCGCTTCGCCCGGTACGACGCGGCCAAACCAGTAGATAAACCAGCCGAAGCTGGCGACCGATTCCACCAGCGCCAGCACCATCACCGGCAGCAGGATCGGGTAGCTATTCGACAGCGCGAACCCGGCGGCAAAGAGGGGAAATTTGCTGAAGAAGCCGTTAAACGGCGGAACACCAGTAATGGCGAGTGCGGCAACGCAAAAGCCGATACCCGCCAGCGGCAGCGTGCGCATCACCCCACGCAAGCGCGGCAACAGGCGAGTGCCGCAGCTGTAGCTCAGCGCACCGGCGACGAGGAAGAACAGGCTCTTGGCGAAAGCGTGGTTGAAGATGTAAACAATCCCCGCTTTGAAGGCCAGCGGCGAACCGAAGGTGGAGAGCGACAGCGCGAGGAAGATCCACGCCAGTTGCGAAATGGTCGACCATGCCAGCAGCCGCTTCATATCTTTTTGCGGCAGGTACATCAAAAAGCCGTAGACCATCGTTATCGTTGCCATCGCCACACCGACCCAGCCGATGACATGGGGTATCTGGCCGCCTTCGGCGATGGCGCGGGCGAAAATATAGACGCCGACTTTCACCATTGACGCGGCGTGTAAGTAAGCGCTCACCGGGGTTGGTGCTTCCATCGCATCCGGCAGCCAGGCTTGTAACGGCAACTGGGCTGATTTCCCCCAGGCGGCAAACAGAATGCCGCCATACACCAGCAAGGTTGGCGCGCCCTGCAACTGGCTGATGGCGCTCAGGGCAAAGGTGCCGGTGTTGAGGAACAGCGTGGCGGCGGCCAGATATAATCCCAGCGAACCAACATGGGTAATCAGCAGCGCTTTCATGGCCGCGCGCTGTGATTTTTCGCTCTGGTAATAGCTGATCAGCGCCCAGGAACAGCCGCCGGTAATTTCGAAAAACAGCAGTTGACCCAGCAGCGTTGAAGAGAGCACCAGCCCGGACATCGCGCCGATAAAAATCAGTAAAAATGCGTAGTAGCGGTTGCTGCCATCGTGCGGATGTTCGCGGTTGCCGCGCGTCAGATAGCCGGTCGAATAGAGCGCCACCAGCAGGCCGAGAAACACCACCACAAACAGGATCAGCGTGCTGATGCGATCGACCGTGAGGCCAAACAGCGCTATCTGTCCTGCCGCCAGCAGCGGAATATCCACCGCTTCGCGTCCGGCACTGTAGAAACTGAGCGCCAGCGACAGCGTCGCCGCCGTCGCCAGCAGGGCAAACAGCGTGGCAAGCTGCGGGGCGGTTCGCCGGGGAGACAGTGAGACGATCAGCGCGCCGATAAAGGGCAGCAGCAGCGTCGTCAAAGCAAGAGTTTCCATCGTTTTCCTGTGCTCCTTACAGACCGGTTAACCAGAGAACATACGACAGCGCAGCCAGACTGAAGCCGAGCCAGGTAAGGTGATGCGTCAGCAAAAAGCGTCCGCGCGCCAGCGAGTTCTCCACCAGCGACGCCAGAACGAACACCACCAGCAATTTGATAAGCGTGATAATCAGCGACAGCGCCATCGCGCCGATGCTCAGGCTGGCGGCATTGCCGAAGGGGAAAAACAGCGCCAGAAACAGCGCGGCCATTACTACCTGCTTCAGCCCGATGCCCCATTTCACCAGCGCCAGACCCGCGCCGGAGTATTCGGTCAGCGGCCCTTCCTGCAACTCCTGTTCGGCTTCTGCGACGTCGAAGGGGATTTTGCCCATCTCAATAAAGCAGGCGAACCCGCAGGCGAGTAGCGCCAGCAGAGTGGCGACCGGTGAGATCCAGCCTGACGCCAGCGTGTTGCTGATGGCGCTGATATTGGTGGAACCGGCCAGCAGCGCCAGCACCAACAGCGAAAGGATCAACATCGGCTCCACCAGAATGCCCAGCGTCAGTTCGCGGCTGGCACCGAGGCCGGAGAAGGGGCTGCCGGTATCAAGGCCGGAAAGGGCAAAGAAAAAGCGGAACAGCGCAAAGAGATAAATCAGGGTGATCAGATCGCCTGCGCCAGCGAAGGGCGAGGTGCGGATAAACAGCGGTAATGTCATCGCTACCAGCAACATACTGCTGAGCAGCACCCACGGCATCACGCGGAACATCAGCCCGGAAGAGGCGGGCGCCACTGCCTGGCGTTTCAAAAGTTTTTGCAGGTCGCGGTAATCCTGCCAGATCCCAGGCCCTCGCCTTGAGTGCATGCGGGCGCGGATCTGGCGCGAAATACCGGTAAATAGCGGCGTCAGCGCCAGCAACAAGGCAGCCTGGCACAGCGCAAACAACCCCAGTGACCACGCAGAAGTCTGTTCTAACATCGTCATTCCCTCCTCACAGCGCAATCGTCAGCAGCAGGATCACCAGCGCGGCAATCACATACAGGCAATAGAGACGGAAATCCCCGCTTTGCAGGTACTGCACCAGACGGGCAATACGCTGAGTCGTGCTGACCAGCGGACGGATAATTTTGTCGTCCCAGAAGGGTTCGGTACGGCTGGCTATCTGCGTAATGCCTCCCAGGCTTTGTTGCAGAGGTGTGGTGGGATCGAGCTGTTTACGCAGGCGATACAGCGGGCCGAACATCACCCGTAGCGGCTGGGTAAAGCTGCCCGCTGAAGGTGCCATGCCTTTCTCCCATGCGTAACCGCAGGCCCAGGCATCGCCGCTGCGTCGCCAGTTGCCGCGCGTCTGGCGGTTGATGTACCAGAACACGCCGGGCAGCAGCGGCAGAGCAATCAGCAGCAGGAACAGGGTGGAGGGCGTCAGCATGGCCTGTTGCGCGTCGCCGGGAACCAGCGTTGCGCCCTGAGTGACGGCAAGAGACGTGCTGGCGGTAAGTGAAAGCGCAACCTGCAACAGGTGCGGCGCGACGACGCTGGCACCGACGCCGCACACAATACAGAGCAGCGCCAGTGCCAGCATGGCGGCAATCATTGGCCATGGCACTTCCCGTGCCTGATCGGCTTTTTCACTGCGCGGGTTACCGCAGAAACTAATACCGTAGACTTTGACGAAGCACATCGCGGCCAGCGCCCCGGTGATCGCCAGCATCACTATCGCGACGGGACCGGCGAGGCGTGGAATGATGGCGTCGATGCGCGTCAGGGAGAAGAGCGACTGGTAGGTGTACCACTCGCTGATAAAACCGTTGAGCGGCGGCATTGCGGAAATGGCGAGACAGCCCACCAGAAATGCGCCCGCTGTCCACGGCATCCGTTTCGCCAGCGCACCCATTTTTTCCATATCGCGGCTGTGCAAACGGTAGATAATCGCCCCGGCACCGAGAAACAGCAGCCCTTTAAACAACGCATGATTGAGCAGGTGGAACAGCGCGCCCAGCAGGCCGACAGCGGCAATCACCGGCTGGTGCAGCGCAATCCCCGCCATGCCGACGCCGACGCCCATCAAAATGATGCCGATGTTTTCCACCGTGTGCCACGCCAGCAGGCGTTTGATGTCGTGCTCGGCCAGCGCATACAGCACGCCGAGCACTGAAGAGACTGCGCCAAAAGCCAGCACCACCACGCCCCACCACAGCGGAATGCCGCTATGACCGAGCAGGTCGATGCCGACTTTGATGATGCCGAAGATACCGATTTTCACCATCACGCCGGACATCAACGCCGAGGTGTGGGACGGTGCAGCCGGGTGGGCGCGCGGCAACCAACTGTGCAGCGGCAACATCCCGGCTTTGGCGCCAAAGCCGAAGAAGGCGAGCAGGAAGACCGCCGAAGCGGTGCCCGGTGACAGCGACAGGGTGCGGAAGCTGGCGAAATCCAGGCTGCCGCTTTGCCGCCACATCAGGAAGAAGGCGATCATGATCAGCACAGAACCGGCGTGGGCAATAAAGAAGTAGAGCATCCCGGCGCGGATCGATTCGTCATCCTGGTCGGTGATAACCAAAAACCACGAGGCCAGCGACATCATTTCGAACAGCACAATGAACCAGAAGGCGTTATCCATCACCACCAGCCCGACCATCGAGGCGATAAACAGATTCATAAAGAACCCCATCGCACCCGGCCCTTTGCCGAGGTATTCGCGGACATAGGCCAGCGAATAAAGCCCACATAGCGTGACCAGCAGGGAAATCACCAGCAGCATAAAGGCGCTCAGGCTATCCAGCCGCACCATAAAGTGGGCGAAATCAAACGGCCCGGCAGCCTGCCAGGCGAGTGTTTCGCCGCCGCCAAGTGCGACCAGTGCGCTGGCAATACCTAATAATCCGCCGAGCATTGCCGAGATGCCGGCGACGTTGATGGCCAGAATTTGCTGACGGGAGAGCAACAGCGAGGCCACGCCACCGGCAACGTACAGCACGATTGACCACATCAATAATTGCAGGGCATCCATTAGCGTTGCTCCGATGAAGGGGAAACGGCCGCGAAAGTGATCTCTGTAGAACTCAGGGCGGCCAGCTCTCTGCGGGTTTTTAACTGTTTATGCATGGCGGAATCCGTCACCAGATGCAGGGCGTTGGTCGGGCAGGCCCGTACGCAGGATGGCCCTTCCGGCAGGAAGTGGCAGAGATCGCATTTCACTGCGATGGTTTGCACACCTGCATTCCAGCGCAAAAAAGGGTGGTCGGTGTTCGGACTGGCGGGCACATCGCGCAGTTGCTCTTCCGGCAGATGATGTTCGTAACGCGCGGGAATATTCAGTGGACGGCTGCCGGATGGCGTGATCGCGCCGAATGGGCAGACCAGACCGCACAGCTTGCAGCCGATACACAGGGTTTCATTGAGATAAACCGCCTCATCCTGGAAGGAGATGGCGTTGACCGGGCACACCTGTTTACAGGGCGCGTCGTCGCAGTGGCGGCAGAGCACGGGTGCGGTTTTCGTCTGCGTTCGCACCAGCGTGAGCCTCGGATGCTGTTGTAATCCCTGAAGTTTATGGGCATCCGAACACGCGGCAAGGCAGGTGTTGCATCCTATACACCACTCGGGATCGGCAATCACAAAGCGGTTCATGACGGCTCCTTGTTAATGAAGGCAAAATTCGTTGAACCTGCCTTAGCACAAGGTATGCCAGAATGTTAAAGCTTTGTATTTCAGTGATTTGTGTGTTCTTGAGCGGCCAGGGACGGACAAAAGTGATGGTCAGCGCTGAGCGAAAAATAACCTGTCGGCACTAGTGTCGAGATGCGGGAAAGAAATGTGATCGACTTCAAATAAGACACGAAGAGAGAAACGAGAAGGGCGAATCTGGGAGATTCGCCCTCGGAAAAGGAGGCGCAATCAGGCGTTTTCTTTCAGCCAGTTCAGCACGATGTCGTGGTGGTTGCTGGTTTTGAAATCATCAAACACATGTTCAATTTTGCCGTCTGCATCCACGAGGAAGCTGATACGGTGGATGCCGTCGTAGGTTTTACCCATAAAGGATTTTTCACCCCAGACGCCAAACTGCTCGCATACCTGATGGTCTTCATCAGACAGCAGCGTAAAATTGAGCAGCTCTTTTTCGGCAAAACGGGACAGTTTTTCAGGCTTATCCGTGCTGATACCCAGCACTTCTACGCCTGCTTTCTTCAACTCGTCCATGTTATCGCGCAGGCCGCAGGCCTGGACAGTACAGCCTGGTGTCATCGCCTTCGGGTAGAAGTAGACCAGAACACGCTGTCCCTGGAAGTCGGTCAAATTTACTTGTTCTCCGTCTTGATCGGGCAAGCTAAATTTCGGTGCAATATCACCGGCTTTCAGTGGATTCATTACTTAACTCCATCCTGTTCATCATGCTGAGAATAGTTAACGATGTTTATACTGCCTTGCGCGTGCAGTTCTGTACATAGGGCTTTGAACGCCTGCTCAATATTTGATGCGTCTTGTGAGGCCGGGCTGTGAGCGGTGATCTGGATAAATAACTGCGGGACTTCATCTTTATTTCCAGGCTGCGTGCGCGAAACCAGCTCGGCAATATTCATCTTGTGTGCGTCAAACAGCGCCGTAAAGCGCTCAATCAAATGCGGTGAATCAGGAACCTCAACCTGCACCCAAACGGTGGCGGGCATATCAGGGCGTGGACGGGCGTCGGTGCGCTTCATGACGATCAGCAAATCCAGCTCTGCGCCTTTCAGCGGCAGGGTGGATTCAATTAACGTAATGGCATTCCACGACCCGGAAAGCAGCATAATAAAAGTGAACTCTTCCCCCAGCATCGCCAGTCGACTGTCTTCAATATTACAACCGCAGCTACTGACGTGGCGTGTGATCGTGTTCACAATGCCAGGCCGGTCGGCCCCCAGCGCAGTGATAACCAAAAAATGTTGTGATGAGGTTGTCAAACCTGTGCTTCCTGTCAAACGTGAGGTAATCATAAGGAAAGCATAAAAAAAACCGGCATACAACCGCCACTGAGCCTCAGGTCTCTTGCTTTTCTTACAGCACCGCACGTACCATTGAGAATCTTGTTAGCACAGAGGATGGCCCATGTTCACGGGAAGTATTGTCGCGCTTGTCACGCCGATGGATTCGCAAGGTAAAGTCTGCCGCTCAAGCCTGAAGAAACTGATTGATTATCATGTCGCCAACGGAACCTCGGCGATCGTATCGGTAGGGACTACCGGTGAATCCGCCACGCTAAGCCACGAAGAACATGCCGATGTGGTGATGATGACCGTGGAACTGGCCGAAGGGCGCATCCCTGTTATTGCCGGGACGGGCGCAAACGCCACCGCAGAAGCCATCAGCCTGACGAAACGCTTTAATAACAGCGGTATTGTCGGCTGTCTGACCGTCACGCCGTACTACAACCGTCCTACTCAGGAAGGTCTGTTCCAGCATTTTAAAGCCATCGCCGAACATACTGACCTGCCGCAAATTCTGTATAATGTGCCGTCGCGTACCGGCTGCGATATGCTGCCGGAAACCGTGGGTCGCCTGGCGGAAATTAAAAATATTGTCGGTATTAAAGAAGCAACCGGGAACTTAACGCGTGTTCATCAGATCAAAGAGCTGGTTTCAGATGACTTTATTCTGGTGAGCGGTGATGATGCCAGCGCGCTGGACTTTATGCAGCTCGGCGGCGACGGCGTTATTTCCGTGACCGCTAACGTCGCGGCGCGAGATATGGCAGAAATGTGCAAACTGGCTACCCAGGGGCATTTCGCCGAAGCGCGCGTGATTAACCAGCGTCTGATGCCGTTACACAACAAACTATTTGTCGAACCCAATCCGATCCCGGTCAAATGGGCATGTAAGGAGTTGGGGCTTGTAGCAACCGATACGCTACGTTTGCCGATGACGCCGATCACCAATAGTGGTCGTGAGGTTGTCCGTGCAGCGCTTAAGCATGCCGGTCTGCTGTAAAGTTTAGGGAGATTTGATGGCTTACTCAGTACAGAAGTCGCGCCTGGCGAAGGTAGCGGGTGTTTCACTTGTGATGTTGCTCGCCGCCTGTAGTTCCGATTCACGTTACAAGCGTCAGGTTAGCGGTGACGAATCCTATCTGGATGCCACACCGCTTGCTGAACTTCATGCGCCGGCAGGAATGATCCTTCCGCTGCAAAACGGTGATTACAACATCCCTGTCACGAACGGCAGCGGCGCAGTCGGCAAAGCGCTGGATATCCGCCCGCCAGCACAGCCGCTGGCGCTGGTGAGTGGCGCACGTACCCAGTTTACGGGCGATACCGCAACGCTGATGGTAGAAAACGGCCGCAACAGCACGCTGTGGCCGCAGGTCGTCAGCATCATTCAGGCGCAAAACTACAGCATCGACAAACGTGACGATGCCTCGCAGAGCCTGACCACCGGTTGGGTTGACTGGAACCGTCTCGATGAAGATCAGCAGTATCGCGGCCGTTATCAAATCTCGGTGAAACCGCAGGGCTATCAGCAGGCAGTGGTGGTTAAGCTGCTGAACCTGGAGCAGGCGGGCAAACCGGTGGCTGACGCGGCATCGTTGCAGCGCTACAGCACCGAAATGCTGAACGTTATCTCCGGCGGTCTGGATAAATCCGCGACCGACGCGCAGAACGCTGCTGAAAAACGCAGCGTAACCTCGCTGGATGTCCAGAGCAGCGCGGATGATACCGGTCTGCCAATGCTGGTGGTGCGTGGTCCGTTCAATATCGTATGGCAGCGCCTGCCGGGTGTGCTGGAAAAAGTGGGCATGAAAGTGACCGACAGCACCCGTTCTACCGGCAGCATTTCCGTTACCTACAAGCCACTGTCTGACAGCGGTTGGCGGGATCTGGGCGCGCGTGATCCGGGCCTCTCCGCCGGTGACTACAAGCTGCAGGTCGGCGATCTGGATAACCGCAGCAGCCTCCAGTTTATCGATCCGAAAGGTCATACTCTGACGCAGTCGCAAAACGATGCGTTGGTCGCGGCATTCCAGTCAGCGTTCAACCATTAATCCCTAAGGCCGGAAAACTCCGGCCTTTTTTAATTTTGGTGACGCAAACGTGTGCGTCGGCGTAAAATAGCGAAATCGTCTCTAAATCATCACACCTGGAGTAAGAAAGATGCAAAAGCAAGCTGAGTTGTATCGCGGCAAAGCGAAGACCGTATACAGTACCGAAAACCCGGATCTGTTGGTGCTCGAATTCCGTAACGATACGTCAGCAGGGGATGGCGCGCGCATTGAACAGTTCGATCGTAAAGGCATGGTGAACAACAAGTTCAACCATTTCATTATGAGCAAACTGCAGGAAGCTGGCATCCCGACCCAGATGGAAGCACTGCTCTCCGATACCGAATGCCTGGTGAAAAAGCTGGATATGGTGCCGGTTGAATGTGTGATCCGTAACCGCGCGGCTGGCTCGCTGGTTAAGCGTCTGGGCATTGAAGAAGGCATCGAGCTGAACCCGCCGCTGTTCGATATGTTCCTGAAAAACGACGCAATGCACGATCCGATGGTCAACGAATCCTACTGCGAAACCTTCGGTTGGGTGAACAAAGAAAACCTCGCGCGTATGAAAGAGCTGACCTACAAAGCTAACGACGTGCTGAAAAAACTGTTCGATGATGCTGGCCTGATCCTTGTCGACTTCAAACTGGAGTTCGGCCTGTTCAAAGGTGAAGTGGTACTTGGCGATGAGTTTTCACCGGATGGTAGCCGCCTGTGGGATAAAGAAACACTGGATAAAATGGACAAAGATCGTTTCCGCCAGAGCCTCGGCGGCCTGATCGAGGCTTATGAAGCCGTTGCCCATCGTCTGGGCGTGAAATTAGACTAAACCCACCCCGCATTACCGCCAGAGGATGCTTGCATCCTCTGGATTTCGCATCTTTTTTCCCGTGCTAATCCTTCCCTGAGCGCCTACGATCATATATACAGTGTCCATCATTGGGATAGGGAGTAAGTTATGCGCTGGCAAGGGCGTCGAGAAAGTAGCAACGTAGAGGACCGGCGCAATGAGTCGGGCGGGCCGTCAATGCGCGGTCCGGGGTTTCGCCTGCCAGGCGGTAAAGGCGGGTTGATCCTGCTGTTTGTGGTGATGGTGGCCAGCTATTACGGCGTTGATCTGACAGGTTTGCTCACCGGGCAGCCGATCAATACCGCTCCGCAGCAGCAACGGAGTATCAGCCCGCAGGAAGATGAATCTGCCCGCTTCACCAGCGTGATTTTCGCTTCGACGGAAGATACCTGGGGCGAAATTTTCCAAAAGATGGGGCGAACCTATCCACAACCTAAGCTGGTTATGTATCGCAACCATACCAACACTGGCTGCGGCACAGGGCAATCGATCATGGGGCCGTTCTACTGCCCGGCGGACAGCAAGGTCTACATTGATCTCTCCTTTTATGACGAGATGAAAAATAAACTTGGCGCGGGCGGCGATTTTGCCCAGGGCTACGTTATTGCCCATGAAGTGGGGCATCACGTACAGAAGGTGCTGGGAACAGAAGCCAAAGTTCGTCGCCTGCAACAGAATGCGACGCAAAAAGAGGCCAATGAACTCTCAGTACGCATGGAGCTTCAGGCCGATTGCTATGCGGGCGTCTGGGGCCACAGCATGCAGCAGCAAGGCGTGCTGGAAGCGGGCGATCTGGAAGAGGCGCTGAATGCCGCGCAGGCGATAGGCGACGATCGGTTGCAGCAGCGCAGCCAGGGCGCAGTATTCCCGGAGACCTTCACCCATGGTACTTCCGCGCAGCGTTACAGCTGGTTTAAACGCGGTATGGACAACGGCGATCCGGCGCAGTGCGACACCTTCAGCGGGCGTCTCTGACCTTCTGCTATGTCACCGTTTGCTGAACTGAGCGCACAGATGACGCGGCAGGGCATCCGCCGCTTGCTGGTGGTCAGCGGCTCGCCCGGCTGGTGTGAAGCGCAGGCCTGCACGTTGCGCGAAAATCTTCCCGGAGACTGGCTGTGGGTGGGCGAAACCGCATCCTGGCCGCTGCACTGCGCGCCGCGGGCACTGACGACGCTGCTGGGGCGCGAGTTTCATCATGCGGTGTTTGACGCCCGCACGGGTTTTGATGTCGCCGCGTTTGCTGCGCTCGCCGGGACATTAACCGCCGGTAGCTGGCTGGTGTTGCTTACGCCGCCCTTCAGCGTATGGCCGCAACAGCCGGATGCTGACAGTGCACGCTGGAGCGATACCATTGAGCCCATTCCGGTGCCGGTTTTTGTCGGGCATTTTTGTCGAACCGTACTGACTGACAGCCAGGCGCTGATCTGGCGTGAAGGTCAACCACTCACTTTCCCCGCTGAAATTCCGCGTGCCGACTGGCATCCCGCAACCGGGGCGCCAGCGCAGGAGCAGGCGCGGATCCTTGCACGATTACAGACGATGCCGCCCGGCGTAATGGTCGTTACTGCGCCGCGCGGAAGAGGGAAATCGGCTCTGGCGGGTATGCATATTGCGCGATTGTCGGTTCCCGCCACGGTAACCGCACCTGCGCGTGCTGCCACGGATGTGCTGGCGGCTTACGCCGGAGAACATTTTTCCTTTATGGCGCCGGATGTGCTGGCGCAGCGGATTGCGCACAGCGGCAGCCAGCCTGGCTGGCTGGTGGTGGATGAAGCGGCTGCCATCCCCGGCCCTTTGCTGCATACGCTTGTCTCGGCCTTTCGGCATGTTCTGCTCACCACCACGGTTCAGGGTTATGAAGGCACCGGGCAGGGGTTTCTGCTGAAATTCTGCGCCGGGTTTCCCCATCTGCAATTTGAGGCACTGAATACGCCGCTGCGCTGGGCATCAGGTTGTCCGCTGGAGCAGGTGATTGAAAACCTGCTGCTGTTTGATGATGCGCAGATTGGCGAGGTGCCTGCTGGCGAGGCGACAATCCTGCCGCTGGCGCAAGATGCCTGGCAGCGAATGCCCTCGCGGTCTGCGGCGTTATACCGTCTGCTGGCGAGCGCCCACTACCGCACTTCGCCGCTCGATCTGCGACGCATGATGGATGCGCCAGGGCAGCATTTCTGGCTGGCGCAAAAGGCGCAGAGCGTGGTTGCTGCACTCTGGCTGGTGGAGGAGGGCGGATTAAGCCCTGCGCTGAGCCAGGCGGTGTGGGCTGGTTTTCGTCGCCCACGCGGCAACCTGGTGGCGCAATCGCTGGCGGCGCATGGCGGAAATCCGCTTGCCGCCACGCTGCGTGGGCTGCGCGTCAGCCGTATCGCCGTGCATCCCGGTTGCCAGCGTGAAGGCATTGGCCGGGCGCTGATTGCCCGTGCGCAGGCGCAGGCCGACGGTTGCGATTATCTGTCGGTCAGTTTTGGCTTCACGCCTGCGCTGTGGCATTTCTGGCAGCGTTGCGGGTTTGTGCTGGTGCGTCTGGGTAGCCACCGGGAAGCCAGTAGCGGCTGTTATACGGCGATGGCCATATTGCCCCTGACGACGTCAGGCCAGGCGCTGGCGGAACGTGAACAGCAGCGCCTGGCGCGCGATCTTCCCTGGCTTGCGCCCTGGCGTGAGGAAAAGTTGTCCTTACCCGCCGTGCAGGCGTCTACCCTTAATGAAGAGGACTGGCAGGAGCTGGCCGGGTTTGCTTTTGCTCATCGTCCACTCTCTGCGGCCATCGGCGCGTTATCCCGCCTGCTGCAACACAGTGCGTTACCGTTGGTGGCGCTGCGCGGGCAGCTTTCAGACGGTGAGAGCGAGCAGACCGTGTGCCTGCGCCTTTCGCTTCACGGGCGCAAAGCGTTGCTGACGCAGCAGCGGAGTGAAGCCGCGCAGGCGCTGCAACAGCTCGATGCGCAGCGCACGCTTACCCTGAAAGAACGGGTGCAGAAAATGCAGTTTTTTTAACTATCTCATTCAGTTAAATGACATGGTCATTATTACTGCCGGGCGTAAACTGCACTCAACGATTAAGGAGACCATCATGAAACATGACCATTTTGTTGTGCAAAGCCCACTCGCCCCGGCTAAACAGCTCCTGCTGTTGTTCCATGGTGTTGGCGATAATCCGGTCTCCATGGGCGAAATTGGTAGCTGGTTTGTTCCGCACTTTCCCGATGCACTGATTGTCAGCATTGGCGGCATTGAAGCCGCAGGCGCGGGACGCCAATGGTTCTCCGTTGAAGGTGTGACGGAAGAGAATCGCCAGCAGCGTGTGGATGCGGTGATGCCGCGGTTTATCGACATTGTGCGTTACTGGCAGCAGCAGAGCGGTGTCAGCCCTTTGGCGACGGCGCTTATCGGTTTCTCGCAGGGCGCAATTATGGCGCTGGAAGGGATGAAGGCGCAGCCGGATCTGGCATCACGCGTGATTGCTTTTAACGGTCGTTACGCCAGTCTGCCGGAAAATGCCGTCAGCGCCCAGACGATCCATCTCATTCACGGTGGCGAAGATCGGGTGATCGATCTGGCATGGGCGGTAAGCGCACAGGAAGCACTGCTGCATCTTGGCGGTGATGTGACGCTGGATATCGTCGATGATTTAGGCCATGCGATTGACGATCGCAGTATCGAACTGGCGTTAAATCATCTGCGTTACACCGTGCCGAAACACTACTTTGACGAAGCGTTAAGCGGCGGTAAGCCGAACGATGACGATATTATTGAATTGCTGTAAAAGCGAATTCACCCCCGGCTGGGGGTGAATGCGTTAGCGGGGTTACTTTTTCGGCTGGTCCTTGTTCGGCCAGTCATCATCGTCATCCCATTTGTCGTTGAAATCACGATGCGGCGGCAGATCGGGTTTATTGGCGAGGAATTTTTTGTGATCGACGCGGTTAAGATCTTTGATCACGTTCAGCAGTACGCCAAGTAAAAACACCAGCACCAGAATCCACCAATATTTAGCAAGCCAGTCCATGCAATCCTCCAGACCCGTCAGGAAATGAGTTGTTCCATAATGCGTTGATACATGCGGGCAAGCAGCTGTAAATCCGCCGCATTCACACACTCGTTGATTTTATGAATGGTCGCGTTCACTGGCCCCAGTTCAACGACCTGCGCGCCCATACGCGCGATAAAGCGCCCATCGGACGTGCCGCCTGTGGTTAACAGTTGCGGTCTGATCTCATTATAGTGCTCGATAGCGTTCACCACCGCATCGACCAGCTTGCCGCGCCCGGTCAGGAAAGGCTGCCCGGAAAGCCACCAGTCTACGGTGTAGCGCAGCTGATGTTTTTCCAGCAGCGCCTGTACCTGCGCTTTAATCATCTCGTCGGTCAGTTCAGTGCTGAAACGGAAGTTAAACTGCACAAACAGATCGCCAGGAATGACGTTATTGCTGCCGGTGCCTGCTTTGATATTGGCAATCTGCATGCTGGTCGGCGGGAAGTATTCGTTGCCGCGATCCCACTCAATTGCCACCAGCTCGTTGAGCATTGGCGCAGCGCGGTGTACCGGGTTATCGGCAAGATGCGGGTAAGCCACATGGCCCTGCACACCGTGAATTGTCAGGTTGCAGGTCAGGGAGCCGCGACGACCGTTTTTCACCACGTCGCCAACCACTTCCGAACTGGAGGGTTCGCCAACCAGGCAATAATCAAGACGTTCGTTGCGCGCCATCAGCGCCTCGACCACTTTTACCGTACCGTTGGCAGCGCTGGCTTCTTCATCAGACGTGATCAGAAAGGCAAGGCGTCCTTTATGTTGCGGGTGCTGTGCGACAAAACGTTCGGCGGCGACTACCATCGCGGCCAGCGAACCTTTCATGTCTGCCGCGCCGCGGCCAAATAGCATGCCATCACGAATGGTCGGTTCAAACGGCGGGTTGATCCAGCGATCGGCATCGCCGGCAGGCACCACATCGGTATGCCCGGCGAACGCCAGCGTCTCCCCCTGGCCGCGCCATGCCCAGAAGTTGAGCGTGTCGCCAAAGTTCATCGGCTCGATGGTAAAACCGATGGCACGCAGACGTTCAATCATTAACGCCTGGCAACCTTCATCATTTGGACTCAGAGAAGGGCGACGAATAAGCTGCTGTGTCAGCTCAATAACCGGGCACGACATAAACTACACCTCGTTGATAAACTTCTCATAACTGGATTCATTGAAACCCAGCAGCATAGGCTTACCGGGCGCGCAGAGCAATGGGCGTTTGATGATTGATGGCATTTCAAGCATCAGCGCGGCGGCGGCATCGGCGTTGGTAATAGTGGCACGCAGGCTTTCATCCAGCTTACGCCAGGTGGTGCCGCGGGTATTCAGCAGGGCTTCCCAGCCAAGTTCATCAATAAATGTACGCAGTAATTGGGCATCAAGGCCGTCAGCGCGGTAATCGTGAAAGCGATAGTCCATCTGGTTCGCTTCCAGCCAGCGGCGCGCTTTTTTGATGGTGTCGCAATTTTTAATGCCGTACATTGTGATCATGGTGAATCCTTTTGTCTCATTTTTGGATATTTGCACAAGAAATTAGAATAACGGAATGTAATTAAAATATCATTCTTCTGCTAATACGGTTTTAACGAATGTAACCGCTTTGTTCCAGTTTGAATAAACTTTCAGATGTTGCGCATACCATTCCAGTGGTTAAAAAACGGAAACCATATTGTTGATAAAATCCTGTCTTTTCCGGAACTGAATATATAAATGTTTTGCCGAAGGGTAATAACGTTTTAACAATATTGATCATCAACTGCTTACCATAACCGCGGCCCTGCATTTCAGGCGCAACAACAATATCCGCCGCATAGCTGGCCCATGTCAGATCGCTGATGGCGCGCGCCGTGGCGACCAGTTTCCCCTCATGGTAACCGAACCAGCAGAAGGTGCTGTTACGCCATGCCTGCTCGACTAATGCCGGGTCGCGCTGGTTGAGCCCACCGGCGGCGAGCAGCGCTGTCACTTCCTGCCAGTCAACATGTTCAATTGCGGATTTATCGTACAATGTGATCGCCATTTTATTTATCCTTATAGAGCCTGTGGAATATTGCTATCACTCACAGTAAAAACCGAATTGCCGGCGCATAGTTAACACAGCTCCATTAAAAATACCCTGCTAATGATGAGTGAAGCAATCAGTTAAAATACCTTCACAGTCATCGGGGCGTTTAGTAGAATGGCGGCGATAATAAGAGAGGTTGTTATGATTGAACATGAACTGGGGAACTGGAAAGATTTTATCGAAGGCATGCTTCGTAAATAATTTCCTGACGAATAGTTAAGCAGTGACGGCTTAAAAATAAAATGTGACCAATCACATAAAAAAAGGCGACTCCACGGAGTCGCCTTTTTGCTGGCTTTATTGCGCGCGCTCTTTCAGCGGGAAGCGGCGACGTACCAGCACAAAGAACAGCGGGACGAAGAAGATGGCCAGGATGGTGGCGGAGAGCATCCCGCCGATAACGCCCGTGCCAACCGCATGCTGGCTGCCGGAACCCGCCCCGGTGCTGGTCGCCATCGGCAGTACGCCGAAGACAAAGGCCAGCGAGGTCATCAAAATAGGGCGCAGACGCTGGCGGCAGGCATGCAGCGTTGAAACCAGCAGATCTTCACCTTTCGCATTCATGTCGTTGGCAAATTCAACAATCAGAATGGCGTTCTTCGCCGACAGGCCGATAACCGTCAGCAGACCGACCTGGAAATAAACATCGTTTTCCAGCCCGCGCAGCCAGGTTGCGAGCAGCGCACCGATCACGCCGAGCGGCACGACCAGCATTACCGAGAACGGCACCGACCAGCTCTCATACAGTGCCGCCAGACACAGGAACACCACCAGCAGCGACACGGCATACAGCGCAGGCGCCTGCGCGCCGGAGAGCCGTTCCTGATAGGACATCGCCGTCCACTCCAGCCCAAAACCGGTCGGCAACTGTTTGACCAGCTTCTCCATCACATCCATTGCCGTACCGGTACTGACGCCGGGAGCGGACTCCCCGATAATCTCCAGCGCAGCATAGCCGTTGTAACGTTCGAGGCGCGGCGAACCGGTTTCCCAGCGCGAAGTGGCAAAGGCTGAGAAGGGTACCATCGTTCCGCTGCTGTTGCGCACGTACCAGAGGTTGATATCGTCCGGTAACATACGGTACTTCGCGGCGGCCTGTACGTAGACTTTCTTCACGCGACCGCGATCCATAAAGTCATTAACGTAGCTGGAACCCCAGGCTGTTTGCAGCGTGTCGTTGATATCATCAATCGACACGCCCAGCGCCTGCGCTTTGCGCTGATCGATATCAATTTGCAACTGTGCGCTGTCGTCGAGGCCGTTATGGCGAACACGGGTCAGCGCCGGATCTTTCGCTGCCATCTCCAGCAGCCGGTCACGTGCCGCCATCAGCGCATCGTGGCCCGCTCCGGCGTGATCCTGCAACTCCATATCAAAACCGGCGGAACTGCCCATCCCGCTGATGGCTGGCGGGCTGCTGGCAAAGACGCGGGCTTCATTAATGCGGTTAAAGGCTTTGGTAGCGCGTTCAATAATGGCGGCGGCGCTGCCGGTTGTCGGGTTGCGCGCATCCCAGTCTTTCAGGCGGACAAACAGGCGCGCAACGTTTTGCCCGTTCCCCCCTGGACCGGAACCGACGGTAGAGAAGACCGATTCGACATTCTCTTTTTCATGAGTGAAAAAGTAATCTTCGACTTTTTGCACCACTTTCAGCGTCTGTTGCTGCGTTGCGCCGCTCGGTAATTGCACGGAAGTGGTGAACATCCCGCGGTCTTCCAGCGGCAGAAACGAAGTGGGCAGGCGCAGGAAGAGCAGCACCATGCCGCCAATCAGCAGCACGTAGAGAACAATCCAGCGCAGGCTGCGGTGGAGGATTTTCCCAACCACGGTTTCATAGCGATGCGCATTGCGGTCGAAAATACGGTTAAATGCGCCGAAGAACCCTTTCTGCCCGTGCAACTCGCCCTTGTGCAGCGGCTTCAGCAGCGTCGAGCACAGCGCCGGGGTGAGGATCATCGCCACCAGCACCGACAGTACCATCGCCGACACAATGGTGATGGAGAACTGACGGTAGATAGCGCCCGTGGTGCCGCCAAAGAAAGCCATCGGCACAAATACCGCCGACAGCACCATCGCAATCCCGACCAGCGCGCCCTGGATCTGCCCCATCGATTTGCGCGTCGCTTCCCTGGGCGAAAGCCCCTCTTCGGTCATGATGCGTTCGACGTTCTCGACCACCACAATCGCATCGTCCACCAACAGACCGATGGCCAGCACCATGGCGAACATGGTCAGTGTGTTGATGCTGTAACCGAAGGAATAAAGCACCGCGAACGTGCCGAGCAGCACGACCGGTACGGCAATGGTGGGGATCAGGGTGGCACGGAAGTTTTGCAGGAACAGATACATCACCAGGAATACCAGTAAGATCGCTTCCAGCAGGGTTTTCACCACGTCGATAATGGAGGCTTTTACAAACGACGTGGTTTCATAAGCGACTTTATATTCCAGACCATGCGGAAAAAAGGGCTCCAGCTCGTTAAGCCGGTTGATCACCTGCTCGGCGGTCTCCATTTCGTTGGCGCCGGAGGCCAGCTTCACCCCCAGACCGGAGGCGGCTTTACCATTAAAGCGGCTTAAGTAATCATATTTTTCTGCGCCCAGTTCCACCGTTGCGACATCGCCCAGCCGCACTTCGGAACCATCCTGGTTGACGCGCAGCGTGATATTGCGAAACTGTTCCGGCGTTTGTAATAGCGACTGCGCATTGATGGTGGCGTTAAGCGCCTGGCGGTCAACGGAAGGCGTACCGCCAAGCTGGCCGACAGCGATCTGCGCGTTCTGCGACGAAATGGCTTTGGTAACGTCGGATGCGGTGAGCTGGTAGCTGTTGAGTTTTGCCGGGTCGAGCCAGATGCGCATCGAATATTGCGAACCGTACGCGTCGATATCGCCGACGCCGTTGACGCGGCTGATAGGGTCCTGAATATTACTGGCGACATAATCGGCGATATCCTGTTTATCCATCGAGCCGTCGGTGGATACGAAGGCGATGGTCAGGATGTTGGTATCACCGGTTTTACGCACCGTTACGCCCTGATTCTGTACCGCCTGCGGCAGCTTACGCAGCGCGGACTGCAACTGGTTTTGCACCTGTTGCACGGCTTCATCCGGGTTGGTTCCGGCGCTAAAGTTCAGCGTCACCGTCGCCTGGCCGGTTGCGCTACTTTGCGATGACATATACATCAGATTATCGAGGCCAGTCATATTCTGCTCGATAACCTGGGTGACAGTATTTTCCAGAGTTTGCGCTGAAGCGCCAGGGTAGTTAGCAGTAATACGAACGTTCGGTGGTGCTAAATCAGGATATTGCTCGACGGGTAAAGAGATAATGGCAAGTGTCCCCGTAAGACAGATCAGGATCGCCAGCACCCACGCAAAAATGGGGCGATCAATAAAAAAATTCGCCATCAGAAAGAAAACCTCATATCGCTGCGTATCGTTATAGTCACATTGCTTGCATCAATGTAGCGGCAATGCAGAAACCAATCGTGGAGAAAAAAAGGAGAAAATGTAAATTATCATGCCTGTTTAAGGCGTATCTATGCAGAACCTATTTTAACCCAAATTTTCTTCCGTCATTTCGTCAGTCTAAAGACGTTTTTTTACAGTTATTGATTATTTGCGCTATTGGCAGCAAAAAACACCCGCCTGATGGTCGCGCCGCACGGAGCCCTTTTTAACCCTGCCAATCAGACGCATTTGTTCCAAAATGCGTCTGGAAATTGATCTGCTACAAGTTCGTGACAAATAGATAACCTTCCTGGGCAATTGAACATTGCCTGTCTCTGAGACTCCCGGTAAATAAAATGCCTGATTAAAACCAGGGTTAAACAAATTAAATAAAAAGAAGGTTGCCATGAATCGTTTTATTATGGCGAACAGCCAACAATGTATAGGATGTCGTGCCTGTGAAGTTGCCTGCGTGATGGCGCATAACAATGAGCTACATGTATTAAGCCCCGAACAATTTCATCCGCGAATTACAGTTATTAAAAATCAACAGCAGCGCAGCGCGGTGACCTGTCATCATTGTGAAGCTGCGCCCTGTGCCCGCAGTTGCCCGAACGGCGCCATTAGCCGCGTTGATGATTCCGTACAGGTTAACCAGCAGAAATGTATTGGCTGCAAATCCTGCGTTGTCGCCTGTCCATTCGGCACCATGCAAGTGCTTGTTACCCCCGTTGGCGAAGGCCAGGTAAAAGCGACAGCGCACAAATGCGATCTCTGCGCGGGTCGCGCTGAAGGTCCGGCCTGCGTGCAAAATTGTCCGGCAGACGCGCTGCAACTGGTTAATAGCGACGTGCTGGCGAATCTGGCAAAAACACGTCGTCTGCGTACTGCAGGCCATGAAGCTCAGCCGTGGCACAGTGTTGCGGCGCAGACTTCTGCGTTTGACGATCGCAAGGTGCTGCAGATGCGTAAAACGCCCGCGCGCGGAGAGCCGGATAAACTGCCACTGGCGGCACGCAAGTGCGGTTTTGATGAAATCTATCTGCCGTTTCGCGCTGACCAGGCGCAGCGTGAAGCGCAACGTTGTCTGAGCTGCGGTGAACACAGCATCTGCGAATGGACCTGTCCGCTGCACAACCATATTCCGCAGTGGGTTGCGCGGGTGAAAGAGGGCGATATTGCCTCCGCCGTTGAGCTTTCCCATCAAACTAACTGCCTGCCGGAGATCACCGGGCGCGTCTGCCCGCAGGATCGTTTATGTGAAGGCGCCTGCACGGTGCGCGATGAGTACGGCGCGGTGACCATCGGCAATATCGAGCGTTACATTTCCGATCGGGCGCTGGCGCAGGGCTGGCGACCAGATTTAGGGCAGGTGCAGGCAGTGGATAAACGCATCGCTATTATCGGTGCCGGTCCTGCCGGGCTGGCCTGCGCGGATGTGCTGGCGCGTCATGGCGTCAGCGCGACCGTCTTTGACCGTCACCCCGAAATCGGCGGTCTGCTGACTTTTGGTATTCCCTCCTTCAAGCTGGATAAATCGCTGCTGGCGCGCCGCCGGGAAATCTTCAGCGCGATGGGCATCCGTTTCGAGCTGAACTGCGAGATCGGCAAGGATATCGCGCTGGATACGCTGCTGAGTGATTACGACGCGGTGTTTATCGGCGTGGGTACGTACCGTTCAATGCAGGCCAATTTGCCGAACGACGATGCACCTGGCGTGTATGATGCGCTGCCGTTTTTGATCGCCAATACGAAACAACTGATGGGGCTGCCGGAAATTGCGCAAGAGCCGTTTATCAATACCGAAGGCCTGAATGTGGTGGTGCTGGGCGGTGGCGATACGGCGATGGACTGCGTGCGCACGGCGTTGCGCCACGGGGCGAGCAAAGTGACCTGCGCGTATCGGCGCGACGAAGCCAATATGCCCGGTTCGAAAAAAGAGGTGAAAAACGCCCGCGATGAAGGGGCGGAATTCGAATTTAATGTGCAACCCGTGAACGTGGAGCTGGATGAAAGCGGCAAGGTTTGCGGCATCCGTCTGCTGCGGACGCAACTGGGCGAACCGGATGCCAAAGGGCGTCGTCGCCCGGTGCCGATTGCGGGCAGCGAGTTTGTCATGCCTGCTGATGCGGTGATCATGGCGTTTGGCTTTAACCCACATTCCATGCCGTGGCTGGAGCGTCAGGGGGTGCGCATGGATGAGTGGGGACGCATTTCCGCCAGCGTTAACAGCCCGTACCGTTACCAGACCAGCAATCCGAAAATTTTCGCCGGTGGCGATGCGGTACGAGGTGCCGATTTGGTGGTGACGGCCATGGCGGAAGGGCGTCATGCTGCACAAGGCATGCTGGACTGGTTAGGGGTAAAAACGCCGGATAAGCATTAACACCCGGCGCGACAAAACAGGCTCTTCGGCATACTATAACGCTAAGTGTTAGTGCCCTGGAGCCTGTATGTCACTGAAAATTAATGTCATCAAAGATAAAATCCTTTCTGAGAACTACTTTGTTCTGCGCAATATCACCTATGAACTGACCCGTAGCAACGGCGAAGTCATCCGCCATAAACGCGAAGTTTATGACCGGGGCAACGGCGCAACGATCCTGCTGTATAACCGCGATAAAAAGAGCGTCCTGCTGATCCGCCAGTTCCGGGTGGCGACCTGGGTAAACGGCAATGAGGATGGCCGTCTGATTGAGAGCTGCGCCGGTTTGCTGGATGACGATGAACCGGAAGTCTGTATCCGCAAAGAGGCGATTGAAGAGACCGGTTACCAGGTCGGCGAGGTGCGTAAAGTCTTCGAACTCTATATGTCGCCGGGCGGCGTGACTGAGCTGGTACACTTTTTTATTGCTGAATATGGCGATGCGCAGCGGGTCAATAATGGCGGCGGCGTGGAAGATGAAGATATTGAAGTGCTGGAATTTCCGTTCAGCCAGGCACTGGAAATGGTCGCCAGCGGCGAGATTCGCGATGGCAAGGCGGTGATTTTATTGCAGTACCTGAAATTATCCGGGTTAATGGACTGAATTTTAAAGGGTTAATAGCGGGCAGTTTCAGATGAAGCTATCCGATAAATCCGATTGAGCAAGCGAAGCCGGAGATAGAAGATACGCAGGTTCTGCGTCTCTTCTTCCGGGGTTGTACCATTCATGCGTTATCGCGGCGTTTTCACTCTGCTGTTCGGGCTTTTCTCTGCGCCGTTGCTGTGGGCTGCGCCTGCACAACAATCTTTTTCCGACTGGCAGGTGACCTGCAATAACCAGAATTTCTGCGTTGCGCGTAACACCGGCGAACACAATGGCCTGGTCATGACATTAGAGCGTAGCGCCGGTGCGCGAACCGATGCGACGCTGCGTATCGATCTGGGCGGGCTTGATCTGCCTGCGGCCAAAGAGCCGCCCATCGCTGGCCGCCTGCAGCTTGACGAACAACCGTTAACGCTGGCCGGAGCGCGCTGGCAAATCACACCCTGGCATCTGATAACCAGTGACAGCGAAACCATCGCCCGTTTTCTGCAAACCATTCAGGAAGGGCAGGCCATTACCTTGCAGGGCAGCAAAGGGATGATTTCGCTGGTGGGGCTGAAAGCCTCGCTGCTGTTCATTGATTCGCTGCAAAAACGCGTCGGCAGCGAAACGGCGTGGATTAAAAAGGGCGATGGCCCGCCGCTTAGCGTCCCGCCTGCGCCCGCATTGAAAGAGGTGGCTCAGGCGAGCGTGACCCCGACGCCGCTGACCCATGCGGAACTGAATGATTTGCTGGATTACGGCAACTGGCGCATGAACAACAGCCAGTGTTCGCTGGATCCGATGCGCCGCCAGGTTCGCGTCTCGGCGCTCACCGATGACAAAGCGTTGCTGATGATCGACTGTGAAGCCGGTGCGTATAACATTGTCGATCTGGCGTGGCTGGTGTCGCGGCAGAAACCGTTCGCCTCACAACCCGTTCGCCTGCATCTGCCGTTTACGCCGGATAATGGTAACGATGAGATGGAGCTGATGAACGCGGTGTTTGACGAGAAAAGCGGCGAGCTGAACACATTGTCGAAAGGCCGTGGTTTGCAGGATTGTGGCGTGTCGAGCCGCTGGCGTTTTGATGGCCAGCGTTTTCGCCTGGTACGTTACGCTCAGGAACCGGCCTGCGATGGCTGGCATGGCCCTGATGCGTGGCCCACGCTGTGGGTGACGCGCTAGAGCGCGCCCGACGGGTGTGAAAGAAAGGGGTGCGCCAGCCGTGACAAGCTGGCGCGCCGCAGGTTTATTTTTTCAGTACCGCTTTGGCTTTCGCCACCACGTTTTCGACGGTAAAGCCAAAGTACGGGAACAGTTTTTCCGCTGGCGCGGATTCACCGTAGCCGGTCATCCCGACAATCGCTCCTTTCAGGCCGACATATTTGTACCAGTAGTCGGCGATCCCCGCTTCTACCGCGACGCGTGCGCTGACATCCGACGGCAGAACCGCTTCGCGCCACGCTTCATCCTGGGCATCAAAGATATCCGTTGAAGGCAGGGAAACCACGCGCACATTCACGCCTTCGGCGCTCAGTTGCTCAGCGGCTTTGACGGTGATTTCCATCTCCGAACCGGTGGCAATCAGGATCAGATCTGGTTTCCCGGCGCTCTCTTTCAGAATGTAGCCGCCGCGGCTGATGGCCTGCACCTGCTCCGGCGTTCTCTCCATTTGCGTCAGATTTTGCCGCGACAGAATCAGCGCTGTCGGGCCGTTATGGCGCTCGATGGCCAGCTTCCAGCCAACCGCAGCTTCAACCTGATCGCACGGTCGCCAGGTGCTGAAGTTCGGCGTTAAACGCAGGCTGGCAAGCTGTTCAACGGCCTGGTGCGTCGGGCCATCTTCTCCCAGACCGATAGAGTCATGGGTGTAGACCATAATCTGCCGCGCCTTCATCAGCGCAGCCATGCGCGCTGCGTTACGCGCATATTCGACAAACATCAGGAAGGTGGCGGTGTAAGGCACAAAGCCGCCGTGGTGGGCAATGCCGTTAGCAATGGCGGTCATGCCGAATTCGCGCACGCCATAGTGAATGTAGTTACCGGCAAGATCTTCTTTTAGCGATTTAGAGCCCGACCAGATGGTGAGGTTGCTGGGCGCCAGATCGGCCGAGCCGCCAAGCAGCTCCGGCAGTACCGGACCATACGTATTCAGCGTGTTCTGCGAGGCTTTACGGGTGGCGATTTTCGCCGGATTCGCCTGCAAATTATTGATCCATTCGCTGGTCGTTTTCTCCCACGATTCCGGCAGACCACCGCTCATGCGGCGTTTAAACTCGGCAGCCAGCTCCGGGTACGCTTTCTCCCAGGCCGCCAGTTTCTCATTCCATGATTGCTGCTGCTTCGCCCCGCGTTCACGGGCATCCCACGCCTGATAGATCTCTTTGGGAATTTCGAACGCCGGGTATTTCCAGCCCAGTTTTTGCCGGGTCAGTGCTACTTCTTCTTCACCCAGCGCTGCGCCGTGCGACTCCTCTTTACCGGCTTTATTCGGCGAGCCAAAACCAATCACCGTGCGGCAGATAATCAGCGACGGCTTATCCTTCACGCTTTGCGCTTCCTCGATGGCCTTTTTCACCGCTTCCGGAGAGTGACCGTCAATATCGCCAATCACATGCCAGTGATACGCCTCGAAGCGTTTGGCGGTGTCGTCGGTAAACCAGCCTTCGGTTTCGCCATCAATCGAGATACCGTTGTGGTCGTAGAAACCAATCAGCTTGCCCAGCCCCAGTGTTCCCGCCAGCGAACAGACTTCATGGGAGATGCCTTCCATCAGGCAGCCGTCGCCCATAAAGACATAGGTGTAATGATCGACGATATCGTGACCGGGGCGGTTAAACTGCGCGGCCAGCGTACGTTCGGCAATCGCCAGCCCGACCGCGTTCGCCAACCCCTGGCCCAGAGGACCGGTGGTGGTTTCCACGCCCGGCGTGTAACCAATTTCCGGGTGACCTGGCGTTTTCGAGTGTAACTGGCGGAAATTTTTCAGCTCTTCGAGCGGCAAATCATACCCGCTTAAGTGCAGCAGGCTGTACAGCAGCATTGAAGCGTGACCGTTGGACAGGATAAAACGGTCACGGTCATACCAGGTGGGATCGGCCGGGTTATGTTTAAGAAAATCATTCCACAGCACTTCGGCGATATCCGCCATCCCCATCGGCGCGCCAGGGTGGCCGGAATTGGCTTTTTGCACCGCGTCCATACTCAGGGCGCGAATGGCGTTAGCAAGCTCTCTACGGGACATCGTTCACTCCTTGGCAAAAGTTAAAGTTTGGCGGCCAGCAGATCTTCCAGTTTGCGCTGATCGACGGCGAACTGGCGGATACCGTCGGCCAGTTTGTCGACGGCCATCGGATCCTGGTTATGCTCCCAGCGGAACTCCGCTTCCGTAAGCGGTTCCGGGCGGTGGAAGGTTTGGCGGGAAGGAACCAGCTTGCGTTCCACGACCCCTTCTTGTCCCTGCAACTCTTTCAGCAACGCCGGAGAGATAGTCAGGCGATCGCAACCGGCCAGCGCCAGGATCTGTTCCGTGCGGCGGAAGCTGGCGCCCATGACGATGGTTTCGTAGCGATGTTGTTTGAAGTAATCGTAAATATTGCGCACCGATTTCACGCCAGGATCTTCATCCACCACGTAGGGATCGAGTGGTTTACGGTCGTTGTACCAGTCGTAAATACGGCCAACGAATGGCGAGATGAGAAACACCCCGGCTTCGGCGCAGGCGCGCGCCTGGGCGAAGGAGAACAACAGCGTCAGGTTACAGTTGATACCCTCTTTTTCCAGCTCCTCTGCCGCGCGAATACCTTCCCAGGTGGAGGCCAGTTTGATCAGAATGCGGGATTTCGGAATACCCTGTTCCTCATACAGTTCAACCAGGCGGTGCGCTTTGGCAATGCTTTTCGCTTTATCGTAAGAGAGGCGCGCATCCACCTCGGTTGAAACGCGCCCTGGAATGCTTTTCAGAATTTCCGCACCAAAATTGACCGCCAGTTTGTCGCTGGCTTCCGCTACTTGTTGCTCCTGCGTTTTGCCGCGCTTTTTGCCATAGGCAATCGCGTCATCAATCAGATGGGAGAAATGCTCCAGCGCGGCTGCTTTCAGCAGTAAAGAAGGGTTAGTCGTGGCATCTTCCGGCTGATAGTGGCGGATCGATTCGATATCGCCGCTGTCTGCCACAACGGTGGTGAATTGTTTCAGGCCGTCTAAGTAATTCATGAAAAATAACTCCTTTAAAAGCAATGTGTTATTGGAGTGCTTCCGTTCGCACTTTGATAAGAATGAGAGATGCATAACAAAAAAGCATAGCAGAAGCGTCCCGGCCTGCTTTTTCTGGGATGTAACAAAGATGCGATAAATTGATAACAATTTTGCTTATGTATGGTGAGAGTTTGGCTATGTTCAAAGTTTGCCATCGCAACAGCGGCCATACTAAGCGCCGTATTGGGATAGACATCACGCGGTATCACTCTGAAAGCAAAACGCGAAAGGAACCTCAAATGGACGACCAACTAAAACAAAGTGCCCTCGACTTCCATGAATTCCCGCGACCGGGAAAGATTCAGGTCTCCCCGACAAAACCGCTGGCCACGCAGCGCGATCTGGCGCTGGCGTACTCTCCGGGCGTTGCTGCGCCCTGCCTTGAAATCGAAAAAGATCCGCTGGCGGCCTACAAATATACCGCGCGCGGCAACCTCGTGGCGGTGGTCTCTAACGGCACTGCGGTGCTGGGGCTTGGCAATATCGGCGCATTGGCCGGTAAGCCGGTGATGGAAGGCAAAGGCGTATTGTTCAAGAAATTCGCCGGTATCGACGTATTCGATATTGAAGTGGATGAGCAAAATCCGGACAAACTGATCGACGTGGTTGCCGCGCTGGAACCGACGTTCGGCGGTATCAACCTTGAAGATATCAAAGCGCCGGAGTGCTTCTATATTGAAGCCAAACTGCGCGAGCGCATGAACATTCCTGTTTTTCATGACGATCAGCACGGCACGGCGATTATCAGCACTGCCGCCATTCTTAACGGCCTGCGCGTCGTGTCGAAGAACCTCTCTGACGTGCGCATGGTGGTGTCGGGGGCGGGGGCGGCGGCCATTGCCTGTATGAACCTGCTGGTGGCGCTGGGAATGCAGAAACACAATATTGTGGTCTGCGATTCAAAAGGCGTTATTTATAAAGGCCGCGAGCCGAATATGGCCGAGACCAAAGCGGCCTACGCCGTTGACGATGACGGTAGACGAACGCTGGCGGATGTGGTCGCGGGCGCGGATATCTTCCTTGGCTGCTCCGGGCCAAAAGTACTGACGCCGGAGATGGTAAAAGGCATGGCACGGCAGCCGCTGATCCTAGCGCTGGCGAACCCGGAGCCGGAGATCCTGCCGGATCTGGCGAAAGCGGTGCGCCCGGATGCGATTATCTGTACCGGCCGCTCCGATTACCCGAATCAGGTAAACAACGTGCTCTGTTTCCCGTTTATCTTCCGCGGCGCGCTGGATGTGGGCGCTACGGCGATCAACGAAGAGATGAAGCTGGCGGCGGTCAACGCTATCGCTGAGCTGGCGCATGCGGAGCAGAGCGAGGTGGTGGCTTCGGCATATGGCGATCAGGATTTGAGCTTTGGCCCGGATTATCTGATCCCGAAACCTTTCGACCCACGGCTGATTGTTAAAATCGCGCCCGCAGTAGCGAAAGCGGCGATGACTTCCGGCGTGGCGACACGGCCGATTGCTGATTTCGATGCCTACGTCGATAAGCTCACCGAGTTCGTCTACAAAACCAACCTGTTTATGAAGCCGGTTTTCTCTCAGGCCCGCAATGCGCCGAAACGCGTGGTGCTGACCGAAGGCGAAGAGCCGCGCGTGCTGCATGCAACGCAGGAGCTGGTTACGCTGGGGCTGGCGAAACCGATCCTCGTCGGGCGACCGGGCGTAATTGAGATGCGCATTCAGAAGCTCGGCCTGCAAATTCGTCCGGGCGTCGATTTTGAGATCGTCAACAACGAGTCGGATCCGCGCTTTAAAGAGTACTGGACGGAATACTTCAGCATTATGAAGCGCCGGGGAATTACGCAAGAGCAGGCGCAGCGTGCCGTGATCGCCAACACCACGGTGATCGGCGCGATCATGGTACATCGTGGCGAAGCCGACGCGATGATTTGCGGCACCATCGGCGATTACCATGAGCACTTCAGTGTAGTGCAGGAGATATTCGGCTATCGCGATAATGTGCATGCGGCCGGGGCGATGAATGCGCTGCTGCTGCCCAGCGGTAACACGTTTATTGCTGATACCTATGTCAATGAAGATCCGAGCGCCGAACAACTGGCGGAGATCACCTTGCTGGCAGCGGAAACCGTGCGGCGCTTTGGTATCGAACCGCGTGTGGCGCTGCTGTCGCACTCGCAGTTTGGCTCATCCAGTGCGCCCGCTGCGGTGAAAATGCGCGATACGTTGACACTGGTGCGTCAACGCGCGCCGGATCTGATGATCGATGGCGAAATGCATGGTGATGCGGCGCTCGATGAGAGTATCCGCCATGAGCGGATGCCGGACAGCCCGCTGAAAGGGGCGGCGAATATCCTGATTATGCCGAACGTTGAAGCCGCGCGAATCAGCTACAACCTGCTGCGCGTCTCCAGTTCAGAAGGGGTGACAGTCGGGCCGGTGCTGATGGGCGTTGCCAAACCGGTGCATGTGCTGACGCCAATCGCCTCAGTACGGCGTATCGTCAACATGGTGGCGCTGGCGGTGGTGGAAGCGCAGACCCAGCCGCTGTAAATGTGTTGCAGGCCTGTTCAGGCATTATTGGCCGGATGGCGCGTAAGCGCTTATCCGGCCTGTAAAACCCGCAATCACACCCAATCTTTAACCTGAATAAACTCGCTGAGGGCCGCTTCCGGGCTGCCTTCGGCGGGTTGATAGTTATACTCCCAGCGCACTAGCGGTGGCATCGACATTAAAATCGACTCGGTACGCCCGCCGGTTTGCAAGCCGAACAGCGTTCCGCGATCCCACACCAGATTGAACTCTACGTAGCGGCCACGGCGATAGAGCTGGAAATCGCGCTCGCGCTCGCCGTAAGGCAGCGCTTTACGGCGCGCGACGATGGGCAAATACGCGTCGAGATAACCGTTGCCGACGGCCTGCATAAACGCAAAACAGTGGTCAAAATCCGGCGTGTTCAAATCGTCAAAAAAGAGCCCGCCGATGCCGCGCTGCTCATTGCGGTGCTTGAGATAGAAATAGTTATCGCACCACTTTTTGTAGCGCGGATAGATCTCCTCACCAAACGGCAGACAGATATCGCGGGCGGTGCGGTGCCAGTGGATCGCATCTTCTTCAAAACCGTAGTAGGGCGTTAAATCGAAACCGCCGCCAAACCACCACACCGGATCGGCGCCGGGTTTTTGCGCAATAAAGAAACGCACATTAGCATGGCTGGTGGGAACATAGGGATTACGCGGGTGCACAACCAGCGAAACGCCCATCGCTTCGAAGCTGCGACCCGCCAGCTCAGGACGGTGCGCTGTGGCGGATGCGGGCATCGCATCGCCGTGGACGTGGGAAAAATTGACCCCGGCCTGTTCAAATACGCCGCCGTCACGCAGCACGCGGCTGCGTCCGCCGCCGCCTTCCGCGCGCTGCCAGGCGTCTTCAACAAACGTCGCGCCGTCGATGTCGCTAAGCTGGCGGCAGATCTTATCCTGCAGGGCAAGCAGGGCGTTTTTTACTGGCGCTATCTCTGGGGTCATCATCCGCGTCTCTTCACATGGGCTTTGTGGTTATCGAACCAGCTAAAGTAGCTCAGAATACCGTCGGCAATGGCGGTGGCAATCTTCTGGCGAAACGCCGTGGTGCCGAGCAGCTTCTCCTCCGCCGGATTAGTGATAAAGGAGGTTTCCACCAGTACCGAGGGGATCGACGGGGATTTTAGTACCACAAACGCGGCCTGCTCGGTATTGCGGCTGTGCAGACGGTGGACCGGTTTGATCTGCTTGAGAATATGCGAGCCGAGCGTCAGGCTGTTTTTGATGGTGTCCGTTTGCACCAGATCGAACAGCACCTGCTGCAGCAGATGGTCTTTATCGGTAGTTTTTTTCCCGGCGACTTCATCCGCGGCGTTCTCTTTATCCGACAGGTATTTCGCCATCGCGCTACTGGCACCACGGTTGGAGAGCGCAAACACCGACGCACCGGCGGCACTCGGGTTGGTAAAGCCATCGGCATGAATCGACATAAACAGGTCTGCGCCGTGCTGGTGGGCGATCTCGACCCGATCGTAGAGCGGGATAAAAGTATCGCCGGTGCGTGTCAGACGCGCGTCAATACCCTGCGCCCGTAGCTGAGCGCGGACATTTTTGGCGATCGCCAGCACCACATGTTTCTCTTTCGAGCCGTTATGGCCAATCGCGCCGGTATCAATGCCGCCGTGACCGGGATCGAGCATGACGATGCGCCGTGCTCCGGCCTTTTTCGCCTTTGGCTTGCTGTGGCCGGTGGTGGTTTTCAGTGGCGTCTCGTCCTTAGCGATAGCACGAGACATACCCGACAATGTCAGGGCGGCCAGACCCGCTTTCAGCATCTGGCGACGCGAGGTGAGTGTTTTTAATGGTTTAAAGGTGCTCATACGTCTGAATGTTTTTATCCGTGGTCCCTGGTGTTATATCGTATCGTCCTGGTCGCGACGACAATCCACAAGAGCGATTGTTTTACTTTTCATTTCAATACGTGACAGAGTGCCATTATGCCAAATTTCTACGGTAAAGAGTCTGGATATTGGCTAAGGCGCTGCTTCGGGCCATAATCACCATTTACACAGTTGAAAAGACGGGGAATACCATGGAGATACGCGTTTTTCGCCAGGACGACTTCGAAGAAGTGATCACCTTGTGGGAGCGCTGTGATCTGCTGCGACCATGGAATGATCCGGAAATGGATATCGAACGAAAAGTGAATCACGATGTCAGTCTGTTTCTGGTGGCGGAAGTGAGTGGTGAAGTGGTGGGCACGGTAATGGGCGGTTATGACGGCCATCGTGGCTCGGCATACTATCTCGGCGTACACCCGGAATTTCGCGGCCGCGGCATTGCTAATGCTTTGCTTAATCGGCTGGAGAAAAAACTGATTGCCCGTGGCTGCCCGAAAATCAATCTGATGGTACGTGAAGATAACGATATGGTGATCGGCATGTACGAGCGGCTGGGCTACGAGCATAGCGACTCGGTTAACTTAGGAAAACGTTTGATAGAAGATGAAGAGTATTGATATTTCACCTTCCGACTACGACAGGCATGGACGCCTACGGCTTCCCTTTCTGTTCTGGTGCGCGCTGGTGTTACAGGCGCGTACCTGGATTTTATTTGTGATGGCAGGTGCATCGCGCGGGCAGGGCGATGCGCTGCTGATGCTGTTTTATCCCGACCATAATCAGTTCTGGCTGGGCTTATTGCCCGGCTTGCCTGCGGCGCTGGCTTTTTTTCTCAGCGCGCGCCGTGAGCATCACCCGCGTCTCTGGCGTGCGATCTACCCATTAATGCTGCTGGTACAGTTGGCACTGGTGCTGTGGCTGCCTTCGCGCTGGTTCAGCGGCGAAGCGCTCTCTGGTATTGGGTTTTCACTGCTGGTTATCGACCTCTTTATTCTCTGGTGGCTGGCGACGTCCCGCCGTCTGCGCGCCTGTTTTTATTCCTCAGATGAATGAACGGCACTTTTTGCCCGCCAGCGACTCCAACTGGCGTTAAATGAAAAAAAGGAACGGTGCATGAAATCCCTGCGTACTTTTATTTGTGTGCTGCCGCTGGCATTGACCGGCTGCTCAACACTCGCGTCTGTGAATTGGTCGGCTGCGTATCCGTGGAACTGGTTTGGTTCCTCGATCGAAGTGAGCGAAAACGGCGTCGGCAAAATCACTGCCAGCACGCCGCTTGATGAGCAGGCCATTAATGATGCGTTAAGCGGCGACTACCATCTGCGTAGCGGCATGAAAACGGAAAATGGCAGCATTGTCCGCTATTTCGAGGCGCTGAAAGATACCCAACTGGCGCTGGTTGTTAACGGCGAAAATGGCGCGGTGAGCCGCATTGATGTGCTGGATAGCGATATCGCCACCGACAAAGGCGTGAAAATCGGCACACCGTTCAGCGCCGTGTTTGATAAGGCGTTTGGCAACTGTGTGAAAGGGGCGGGCGATGACAGTACTGGCGTTGAATGTAAAGCGCCGGGCAGCCAGCACATTAGCTATGTCTTTACTGGCGAATGGAGCGGCCCTGAAGGGTTAATGCCTTCTGATGACACCCTGAAAAACTGGAAATTAAGCAAGCTGGTATGGCGCCGATAATTTGATCGCAACGCGCCGCGACGTGGCGAAAAGACGGTACAATAGCGCGCTTATCGCCACGCATGTGTGGCTTGTTTTTTCCAGGAGGAGTGATGTCTCAGGTGCAAAGCGGCATTTTGCCGGAACACTGCCGTGCAGCGATTTGGATTGAAGCCAGCGTCAAAGGGGACACAGATGCCCTGCGCGCGGGCAGTAAAGTTTTTGTCGATAAGCTGGCAACTTTTCAGCAAAAATTTCCCGATGCGGCGTTGGGGGCGACGGTAGCCTTCGGTAACAACGCATGGCGCGCGCTGAACGGCCCGCAAGGCGCAGAGGAGCTGAAAGATTTCCCCTCTTACGGCAAAGGTCTGGCTCCCGCCACGCAACATGATGTGCTGATCCATATTCTCTCCCTGCGCCATGATGTGAATTTTTCTGTCGCCCAGGCCGCGCTGGAAGCGTTTGGCGATGCTATCGAGGTGAAAGAAGAGACACACGGCTTCCGTTGGGTGGAAGATCGCGATCTGAGCGGCTTTGTCGACGGTACGGAAAACCCGGCGGGCGATGAGAAGCGCCGCGAAGTGGCGATTATTCAGGATGGCGTCGACGCTGGCGGCACGTATGTGATGGTGCAGCGCTGGGAGCACAATCTGAAGCAGCTCAACCGTATGAGCGTTGCCGATCAGGAGATGATGATTGGCCGCACCAAAGAGGCGAATGAAGAGATCGACGGCGATGCGCGTCCGGTTACCTCGCACCTGACCCGTGTCGATCTGAAAGAGGACGGCAAAGGGCTGAAAATTGTGCGCCAGAGCCTGCCGTACGGCACCGCCAGCGGCACGCACGGCCTTTACTTCTGTACTTACTGTGCGCGTCTTTACAACATTGAACAGCAACTGCTGAGCATGTTTGGCGATACTGATGGCAAACGCGATGCAATGCTGCGTTTCACCCGTCCGGTAACAGGCGGTTACTATTTTGCGCCGTCGCTCGATAAGCTGCTGTCGCTGTAATATCCGGCTTCCTTCCTGGCCGGGGAGACCCGGCCATACTCCTTTCTGCTTATACTCTTTTATGATTCCAAATCACCAAATGGTATATAAAACCGTTACTGGTTTCACACCCGTTATAAATAAACTGAGGGTTGTGGAGTCATCAGCTTATAAGGGTGCGCAATGGCCGTTAACTTACTGAAAAAAGGATATCTGACGCTGGCAGCAATGACGCTGTGGGCGGCGCAGGCACAGGCGACGGAACTGCTAAACAGCTCTTATGATGTGTCACGCGAGCTCTTTGCGGCGCTGAATACACCGTTTGAACAGCAATGGGCGAAAGATAACGCTGGCGATAAGCTGACGATCAAACAATCTCATGCTGGTTCGTCAAAACAGGCGCTGGCGATTTTGCAGGGGCTGAAAGCGGATGTCGTTACCTATAACCAGGTAACGGATGTGCAGATCCTGCACGACAAAGGCAACTTGATCCCGGCGGACTGGCAAAGCCGTTTACCGAACAACAGTTCACCGTTCTATTCGACGATGGCGTTTCTCGTTCGTAAAGGCAATCCGAAGAATATCCACGAGTGGAGCGACCTGGTGCGTTCCGACGTAAAACTGATTTTCCCGAACCCGAAAACCTCTGGTAATGCCCGTTACACTTATCTGGCGGCGTGGGGCGCAGCGGATCAGGCGGACGGCGGCGATAAAGCGAAAACTGAACAGTTTATGACGCAGTTTTTGAAAAACGTCGAAGTGTTCGATACCGGCGGTCGCGGCGCAACCACCACCTTCGTTGAGCGCGGTCTTGGCGATGTGCTGATTTCCTTTGAATCCGAAGTCAACAACATCCGCAAACAGTACGAAGCGCAGGGTTTTGAAGTGGTGGTGCCGAAGGTCAACATCCTGGCGGAATTCCCGGTGGCCTGGGTCGATAAAAATGTTAAAGCCAACGGGACGGAAAAGGCCGCGAAAGCGTACCTCAACTGGCTCTACAGCCCGCAGGCGCAAACCATCATCACCGATTACTACTACCGCGTGAATAATCCGGAAGTGATGGCGAAGCTGGCGGATAAATTCCCGCAGACCGCGCTGTTCCGCGTGGAAGACAAATTTGGCTCCTGGCCTGATGTGATGAAAACCCACTTCGCCAGCGGCGGCGAGCTGGACAAGTTACTGGCGGCGGGGCGTAAGTGATGTTTGCAGGAACCGCAAAACGTGTGTTGCCGGGGTTTGGTTTAAGCCTCGGCAGCAGCCTGTTTTTTGTTTGTCTGGTATTGCTGTTGCCGCTGAGTGCTCTGGTAATGCAACTGGCGCAAATGAGCTGGTCGCAATACTGGCAAGTGGTCACCGACCCGCAGGTGGTGGCGGCTTATAAAGTCACTTTGCTGTCGGCGTTTGTGGCATCCGCTTTTAACGGCGTTTTTGGTCTGCTGATGGCCTGGATCCTCACCCGTTACCGTTTTCCGGGGCGTACGCTGCTGGACGCGCTGATTGACCTGCCGTTTGCACTGCCGACTGCGGTGGCCGGTTTAACGCTGGCGTCGCTGTTCTCCGTGAACGGGTTTTATGGCGAGTGGCTGGCGAAGTTCGATATCAAAGTGACTTACACCTGGCTTGGCATCGCAGTCGCCATGGCCTTTACCAGCATCCCGTTTGTGGTGCGCACCATCCAGCCGGTGCTGGAGGAGCTGGGGCCGGAATACGAAGAAGCGGCGGAAACCCTCGGCGCAACGCGCTGGCAGAGCTTTCGTCGCGTCGTGCTGCCGGAACTTTCTCCGGCGTTGATGGCGGGCGTGGCGCTGTCGTTCACTCGCAGTCTCGGCGAATTTGGCGCGGTGATCTTTATTGCCGGTAACATTGCCTGGAAGACCGAAGTCACCTCGCTGATGATTTTTGTTCGTTTGCAGGAGTTTGATTACCCGGCGGCGAGCGCGATTGCTTCGGTGATCCTCGCGGCGTCGCTGCTGCTGCTGTTTTCCATCAACACCCTGCAAAGCCGTTTTGGCCAGCGTGTGGTAGGTCACTAATGGCGGAAATAACCGAATTGAAACGCTATGACAAACCTCAGGTGAACTGGGGGAAAATATTTCTGATTACCGCGGGGGTTTTGCTCTCTGCGTTTATCCTTGTCGTGCCGATGATATATATCTTCGTGAAGGCTTTCAGCAAAGGGCTGGTACCGGTGCTGGAAAACCTGGCGAATGCCGACATGCTGCATGCCATCTGGCTGACGGTGTTGATTGCGCTGATCACCGTACCGGTTAACCTCGTGTTTGGCACGCTGCTGGCGTGGCTGGTGACACGCTTTAACTTTCCCGGTCGCCAGCTTTTACTGACGTTACTGGATATTCCGTTTGCGGTTTCGCCAGTGGTTGCGGGTCTGATTTATCTGCTGTTTTACGGTTCGAATGGCCCGCTTGGCGGCTGGCTGGATGCGCATAACCTGCAAATTATGTTTGCCTGGCCGGGCATGGCGCTGGTCACCATTTTCGTTACCTGTCCGTTTGTTGTGCGCGAGCTGGTTCCGGTGATGCTGAGCCAGGGGAGCCAGGAAGATGAAGCGGCGATCCTGCTGGGTGCCAGTGGCTGGCAGATGTTTCGCCGCGTAACGCTGCCGAATATCCGCTGGGCGCTGCTGTATGGCGTGGTGCTGACCAATGCGCGCGCGATTGGCGAGTTTGGCGCGGTCTCGGTGGTCTCCGGTTCGATTCGCGGTGAAACGCTGTCACTGCCGCTACAAATTGAGTTGCTGGAGCAGGACTACAACACGGTGGGTGCCTTTACCGCCGCCGCCCTGCTGACCCTGATGGCTATTTTGACACTGTTTTTGAAGAGTGCGTTGCAGTGGCGTTTGAACAACCATGAAAAACGCCAGCAACAGGAGGGAAATCATGAGCATTGAGATTGCCAATATTAAGAAGTCTTTTGGTCGCACCCAGGTGCTGAATGATATCTCGCTGGATATCCCTTCCGGGCAAATGGTGGCGCTGCTGGGGCCATCCGGCTCCGGGAAGACCACGCTGCTGCGCATTATCGCCGGGCTGGAGCACCAGACCAGCGGTCGTATTCGTTTTCACGGAACGGACGTAAGCCGGCTGCATGCCCGCGATCGCCGCGTTGGTTTTGTGTTTCAGCACTATGCGCTGTTCCGCCATATGACGGTGTTCGACAACATCGCTTTTGGGCTGACGGTGCTGCCGCGTCGCGAACGGCCGAACGCCGCGGCAATCAAAGCCAAAGTGACGCAATTGCTGGAGATGGTGCAGCTTGCTCATCTGGCCGAACGCTATCCGGCACAGCTTTCCGGCGGACAGAAACAGCGTGTGGCGCTGGCGCGTGCGTTGGCGGTAGAGCCGCAGATCCTGCTGCTGGATGAACCGTTTGGCGCGCTGGATGCGCAGGTGCGTAAAGAGCTGCGTCGCTGGCTGCGTCAGTTGCATGAAGAGCTAAAATTTACCAGCGTGTTCGTCACCCACGACCAGGAAGAGGCGACGGAAGTGGCCGACCGCGTGGTGGTGATGAGCCAGGGGAACATTGAACAGGCTGATGCGCCGGATCAGGTGTGGCGTGAACCGGCGACCCGCTTTGTGCTGGAGTTTATGGGCGAGGTCAATCGCCTGAAAGGCACGGTGACGGGCGGGCAGTTCCAGGTGGGCGCACACCGCTGGCCGCTGGGTTATACACCCGCCTGGCAGGGCGAAGTGGATCTGTTTTTGCGCCCCTGGGAAGTGGATATCAGCCGCCGCACCAGCCTGGATTCTCCACTGCCGGTGCAGGTGCTGGAAGCCAGCCCGAAAGGGCACTATACCCAACTGGTGGTGCAGCCGCTCGGCTGGAACCCTGAACCTCTCACCGTTGTGATGCGCGATGAACAGCCGCCACAGCGCGGCGAGCGCCTGTTTGTCGGTTTGCAGCATGCGCGGTTGTATAACGGCAATGAACGTATTGAAGCCGGTACAGAGCTTGCTCTGGCGGAAACTGCCTGATAGGTTAAGCAGCATGTCTATCGCCCGGTAGCTCCTTGATTACCGGGCCTACAATATCTGCATCAGCACTGCTTTGTAGGCCGGGTAAGCGTAGCGCTACCCGGCTTTTTTATTGAGCAGGAACCGTGAATACATTAGAAGATACCATCGGCAATACACCGCTGGTTAAATTGCAACGTCTGACGCCGGATAACGGCAGCGAAATCTGGGTCAAACTGGAAGGTAATAATCCCGCAGGATCGGTCAAAGATCGCGCCGCCCTGTCGATGATTGTACAGGCGGAAAAGCGCGGAGAGATTAAGCCCGGGGATGTGCTGATTGAAGCTACCAGCGGCAATACCGGGATCGCACTGGCGATGATTGCTGCGCTGAAAGGCTATCGCATGAAATTGCTGATGCCGGACAACATGAGTCAGGAACGGCGTGCGGCAATGTGCGCTTATGGCGCTGAGCTGATTCTGGTCACCAAAGAGCAAGGAATGGAAGGCGCGCGCGATCTGGCGCTGGAAATGGCCGCTCGCGGCGAGGGCAAGCTGCTCGATCAATTCAACAACCCGGATAACCCCTACGCCCATTACACCACTACCGGTCCGGAAATCTGGCAGCAGACTGCCGGGCGGATCACCCATTTTGTCTCCAGCATGGGAACAACCGGTACTATCACCGGCGTGTCGCGTTTTCTGCGTGAACAGGATAAACCCGTCACTATTGTCGGGCTGCAACCGGAAGAGGGGAGCAGCATTCCTGGCATTCGCCGCTGGCCTGCCGAATATATGCCGGGCATTTTTAACGCCGCGCTGGTGGATGAGGTTCTGGATATCCACCAACGCGAGGCGGAAAATACCATGCGCGCGCTGGCGGTTCAGGAGGGGATCTTCTGCGGCGTCAGTTCTGGCGGCGCGGTAGCGGGCGCATTGCGGGTGGCGAAAAGTACGCCAGGCGCAGTGATCGTCGCTATCATCTGCGATCGCGGCGATCGTTACCTCTCCACCGGCGTGTTTGGTGAAGAGAGTTATTCGCAGGGCGCGGGGATTTAACCCGTTAAGGAAGAGAGGATGGAGATGATCCTGTTTCGGGATAAAACCCGGGCGCAGCAGGCTGATATCGTTGCGGTGCAGTCTCAGGTTGTGTACGGCAGCGTTGGCAACAGCATTGCGGTGCCAAATATTCGCCAGCACAATCTCAATGTGCTGGCCGTGCCGACAGTGCTGTTCAGCAATACGCCGCATTACGATACCTTTTACGGTGGTGTGATCCCGGATGAATGGTTTAGCGGTTACCTGCAAGCGTTGGAAGAGCGCGACGTTTTGCGTACGCTGAAAGCGGTAACCACAGGCTATATGGGAAGTGCCAGTCAGATTGCACTGCTGGCAACGTGGCTTAAAGCGCTACGGGAGAAACACCCACAGCTATTGATTCTGGTCGATCCGGTTATTGGTGATACTGACAGCGGCATCTATGTAAAAGAGGAAATTCCTCAGGCCTACCGCGAACATTTGTTGCCGCTGGCGCAGGGGATCACGCCGAACGTGTTTGAACTGGAAATTCTCAGCGGCAAACCGTGCCGGGATCTGCAAAGCGCTATCGCTGCGGCAAAAGGGCTGCTGTCTGCGACTCTGCACTGGGTGGCGATAACCAGTGCGCCGGTGGATGAAGATGACGGTCAGATACATGTGGTGCTGGTGACGGCGGATGAGGTTACCGTCAGTGGCTATCCACGTGTCGAAACGGATTTGAAAGGCACTGGCGATCTGTTTTGCTCCGAGCTGGTCAGCGGCGTTATTCAGGGAAATAAGCTGGATGTGGCCGTTCGCGCAGCAGGGAACAGAGTGGTGCAGGTAATGGGCTATACGCTGGAGAAAGGTTACGACGAGCTCATTTTACCGCCGTGCTAACCAATAAAAATGGCGCCCGCAGGCGCCATTTTTTTATGCATTGAGCTTATTTTTTGATGCGGATAACCGGGGTTTCACCCACGGTGACGCTACCAGAAAGTTTAATCAGCTCTTTGATTTCGTCCATGTTGGAGATAACAACCGGAGTCAGAGTTGACTTGGCTTTCTCTTCCAGCAGCGGCAGATCAAATTCGATTACCGGGTCGCCAACTTTCACGCGCTGGCCTTCTTCCGCGATGCGTTTGAAGCCTTCGCCTTTCAGTTCAACGGTGTCGATACCGAAGTGAACGAACAGTTCAATGCCGCTATCGGATTCGATAGAGAAGGCATGGTTGGTTTCAAAGATTTTGCCGATAGTACCATCAACCGGAGCAACCATTTTATTGCCGGTCGGTTTGATAGCGATGCCATCACCAACGATTTTTTCAGCGAACACCACATCCGGCACATCTTCAATATTGACGATTTCGCCAGAAAGTGGGGCAACAATCTCAATGGTTCCGGTGTCTTTTTTATCATCAGAAACCAGAGATTTCAGTTTATCGAACAAACCCATGATCTTCTCCTAAGCAGTAATTTGGGCCGCATCTCGTGGATTAGCAGATTGTTTTTTCTTCAATGAACTTGTTAACCAGCATCATTAACTCGTCCGTTGTCGGTTGAGCAAGAGCCTGCTCTGCTAACACCTTCGCATCTTCGAAGTTTGTGTTACGGATAATCTTCTTAATGCGCGGGATAGAAATGGCACTCATACTGAATTCATCCAGACCCATCCCCAGCAACAGAAGTGTAGCACGTTCATCGCCAGCAAGCTCACCGCACATGCCAGTCCATTTGCCTTCTGCATGAGAAGCATCAATAACTTGCTTGATCAGGGTGAGTACTGACGGTGACATCGGCTGGTAAAGATGCGAGATCATATCATTACCACGGTCAACTGCCAGGGTGTACTGCGTTAAATCATTGGTACCGATACTAAAGAAATCAACTTCTTTGGCCAGATGACGAGCAATAGTCGCAGCGGCTGGGGTTTCCACCATTACGCCAATCTCAATGCTTTCGTCAAATGCTTTACCTTCCTGACGGAGTTCCTGTTTGTAGATTTCGATCTCTTTTTTCAGTGCACGCACTTCTTCAACAGAGATGATCATCGGGAACATAATGCGCAGTTTGCCGAAAGCAGAAGCGCGCAGAATAGCGCGAACCTGATCGCGCAGGATCTCTTTGCGATCCATCGCGATACGCACGGCGCGCCAGCCGAGGAACGGGTTCTCTTCTTTCGGGAAATTCATGTACGGCAGCTCTTTATCGCCGCCAATGTCCATGGTACGTACAATAACGGCCTGAGAGCCACAGGCTTCAGCTACCGCTTTGTAGGCTTCAAACTGCTCTTCTTCAGTCGGCAGTGCGTCGCGGTCCATGAACAGGAATTCGGTACGGTACAGACCAACACCTTCAGCGCCATTGCGCTCTGCGCCCGCGACATCGCGAACAGTACCGATGTTGGCACAGACTTCAACCTGATGACCATCAAGGGTGATTGCCGGCAGGTCTTTCAGTTTCGCCAGCTCGGCTTTTTCTTCCGCAACCTGAGCCTGCGCAGCACGCAGGGTTTCGATCTCGTCGTCGCTCGGGTTAACGTACACTTTGTTATTAACCGCATCGAGGATCAGATAGTCGCCATTTTTCACCTGCGTGGTGACGCTACCGGTACCCACAATTGCAGGCAGCTCAAGAGAGCGCGCCATGATGGAGGTGTGGGAAGTACGGCCACCGATATCGGTGATAAAACCGAGCACTTTTTTCAGGTTCAACTGGGCTGTTTCTGACGGGGTCAGATCCGCTGCAACCAGAATGACTTCTTCCTGAATCGCGCTCAGGTCAATGATCGGCATGCCCAGAATGTTGCGCAGCAGACGCTTACCGATATCGCGCACGTCAGCCGCACGCTCTTTCAGGTATTCGTCATCCAGCTCTTCCAGGGCGGTAGCCTGACCTTCGATAACTTCATGCGCCGCAGCGTCGGCAGTCATGCTCTTATCTTTAATCAGGGCTATGATTTCCTGCTCCAGCTCCTCATCTTCCAGCAGCATGATGTGCCCTTCGAAGATGGCTTCTTTTTCTTCACCGAAAGTTTCACCCGCTTTCGTTTTGATCGCTTCAAGCTGTGCCGATGCCTTGGCACGACCGCTCAGAAAACGCTCAACTTCCTGGTCAACCTTGTCGGCAGAAACTTTCTTCCGGTCGATGACTATTTCGTCTTCTTTCAGCAGCAGTGCTTTGCCGAAAGCGATACCCGGGGATGCTAAAATGCCTGAAATCATAACCCTACCTTTACTTGTGACTGATCTTGAAAAGAACCGGTAAGTAAAACTTACTCGAGCTCTGCCATCAGCTTAACCAGATGTTCTACTGCTTTTTGCTCGTCTTCGCCTTCAGCGGTCAACGTCACAACAGTACCTTGAGTCAGGCCCAGAGTTTGCAGTTTGAACAGGCTTTTCGCGCTGGCGCTTTTGCCGTTGGAAGTCACAGTGATTTCAGAAGAGAAGCCTTTCGCTTCTTTGACAAACTGAGCAGCAGGGCGGGTGTGCAGACCGTTCGGAGCGGTAATAGTTACTTCTTGCTGGAACATTGTATTTCCCCAACTTATAGGTTTAGTGTTGTGGAACTAAAGTCTAGCCTGGAGGCTTGACTTTAGCCTGTATTGTTAGCGCTGACGCAACGGGAAAAGGTACAGAAGTTCACCTGTGCTATCCGGCGTGGGCGCTTCTGGCCGTTGACGTTTCGCTCGTCATTAAACATTATGCCGCGAAAGCCAGAATTGAACCAAATCATAAAATCGATTCAGCAGTCTGAAATCTCACTTCGATTAATTTCGCGCTTCAAAATAAATGTGATGGTTAAATACCAGACCAGGAGTTTTCAAGCAATGCCAGGAGGGGTGAAAATTTGATATACGCCACAAAAAAGCACCTCGACGGGTGCTTTTTTGCGCTTTATTTACAATCTGGCATCACTGTTGCAATTCTTTTTCAGTGAAAAGATCGGCAAACAAAGCCGTGCTCAGATAACGCTCGCCTGAAGACGGAAGGATAACCACAATATTTTTATTGGTAAAGGATTCGTCTTCCTGCAACTTCAGTGCTGCTGCAACGGCTGCGCCGGAAGAGATGCCTGCCAGAATACCTTCTTCCTCCATCAGACGACGCGCAGTACTGATCGCCTCTTCGTTGGTGATCTTAACCACTTTATCGATCAGTTTCAGATCCAGGTTGCCAGGGATAAAACCGGCACCGATACCCTGAATTTTATGCGGGCCAGGCTTCAGCTCTTCGCCTGCCAGCGCCTGAGAGATAACCGGAGAGTCGGTTGGTTCAACTGCGACCGTAATCAGATCGGTTTTCCCTTTGGTGTTTTTAATAAAGCGCGTTACGCCTGTCAGCGTACCGCCGGTACCGACGCCGGAGATGAAAACATCTACCTGACCATCGGTATCTTCCCAGATTTCCGGGCCGGTGGTTTTTTCGTGAATTTCCGGGTTTGCCGGATTGCTGAACTGCTGAAGCAGCAGATATTTTGCCGGATCGCTGGCGACAATTTCTTCTGCTTTCTGAATCGCGCCTTTCATGCCTTTCGCGCCTTCGGTCAGAACCAGGTTCGCGCCCAGCGCTTTCAGCAGCTTACGGCGTTCGATACTCATGGTTTCCGGCATGGTCAGCGTCAGTTTGTAGCCGCGAGCGGCAGCAACGTACGCCAGAGCGATACCGGTGTTACCACTGGTGGGTTCAACCAGCTCGACGCCCGGCTTCAGTACGCCGCGTTTTTCGGCATCCCAAATCATATTGGCACCGATACGGCATTTTACGCTGAAGCTTGGGTTGCGGGATTCGACCTTAGCCAGGATACGTCCGTTACCGATGCGGTTCAGTCGAACCAGCGGCGTATGACCAATCGTCAACGAGTTGTCTTCAAAAATCTTACTCATAGCCTGTCCTGTCCTTAACTGTATGAAATTTGGGAACCACCTCAGCATACGCACTTACCCGTGATGGGGAAGTAAAGAAATCGCATATCTATATGCTGAGGTGAAATAATGGTTACCAGTATGGAATAAGAAACGGAATAATTCCTCAGCGCCAGGCGGCGTGTTTTTCACGATAGCAATCGACCCACATCGCTGTCGCGCCACACACAGCAACAGGCATGACCACCAGGTTAAGTACGGGGATCATCGTGAACAAGCTGGTCAACGCACCAAATTGCATATTGATGATTTTGCGTTCACGCAGGGCGATGCGCATCGCCTTGAACGGGACTTTATGGTTATCGAACGGGTAATCGCAGTACTGAATTGCCAGCATCCACGCGCTGAAGAGGAACCATAATACCGGCGCAACGGTTTGCCCGATACCGGGGATAAAGTAGAGGATCAGCAGGAGAAGTGCGCGCGGCAGATACCAGGCCAGCTTTTGCCATTCGCGCTTCATAATCCGCGGTACATCTTTCAGCACACCAAAAACGCCGATATCCGGCGGCGTCGCGCCCGTTAAACGCGCTTCCAACTGCTCGGCGAGCAGGCCGTTAAACGGCGCCGCAATCCAGTTGGCCAGTGTAGAGAAAAAGTAACCAAACACCAGCAAAATGGAGATCACCACGATCGGCCATAACAGATAGCTCAACCATTGTAGCCAGTCGGGCACATGACTCATTAATGAAGGGATCCAGGCGTCGAGACGGGAAAACAGCCACCAGAAAGCGCCGCCCATCAACACGATATTGACCAGCAATGGCAGAATAACAAAGCGACGAATACCTGGCAGCGTGACCAGTTTCCAGCCCTGAGTAAAATAAAAGAGGCCACTGCGTGCAGTGCCCTGGGACGATGAAACCATAATCTGGCTATACTCCTTTTCTGATGATCCTCGCACGGCAGCTTATAATATTCATCCGGGCGGCGAAACCTGTTCAGAAATGTTCGAAAAAACAGCAAAAAGCACAATTTAGTTCATCTTTATGCGGTGAAACCCACGAGCACACTTGCACTTGACGTAATCGGCAAATACTCTTAGTGAGTAAATGTTTGCCGTGGTGGCAAGGTGTTAGAACAACAGAGAATATAATGATGCAGGATTTGCGTCTGATATTAATCATTGTTGGCGCGATCGCCATAATCGCTTTACTGGTTCACGGTTTCTGGACCAGCCGTAAAGAACGTTCCTCAATGTTCCGCGATCGCCCATTAAAACGCATGAAGTCGCGACGTGACGACGACGATTTAGATGACGAGGATGTCGATGAAGACGAAGGCGTGGGTGAAGTTCGCGTTCACAAAGTGAATCACGCGCCAGGATCGGGTAACGAGCAGGATGCGCCGCGTCAGTCTCCGCAACATCAATATCAGCCGCCTTACGCGTCGGCGCAGCCGCGTCCGTCTGCACCGGTTCAACCCGAAGAGCCACCGCACCATGCGCCGCAATCCAGGAATCAGCCGCATCAGCCAGAGCGTCCGCAAGTGCAGGCACCGGCGTTTGAGCAACAGCCTGTTCGCCCAACCGCGCAGCCAGTAGCTCCGCAGCAGCACGCACCGCAGTATCAAGCGCCGCAGCAGCCCCATCATCAGCCACAGCCGCAGGCTCATCAACCTGCGCCGCAGCAAGAGCCGGAACCGGTTATCGAAACGCCGCAGGAAAAACCGCAGCGCAAAGAAACCGTCATTATCATGAACGTCGCTGCACATCATGGCAGCACGCTCAACGGCGAAGTGTTGCTGAACAGTATTTTGCAGGCCGGGTTTAAATTTGGCGATATGAGTATTTTCCATCGCCATCTCAGCCCGGACGGCAGCGGCCCGGCGCTCTTCAGCCTGGCCAACATGGTTAACCCGGGAACGTTTGATGTTGAAACGATGGGCGAGCTGACCACGCCTGGCGTCACGATCTTTATGCAGGTGCCGTCCTACGGTGATGAACTGCAAAACTTCAAACTGATGCTGCAATCCGCGCAACATATTGCCGACGAAGTGGGCGGTGTGGTGCTTGACGATCAGCGCCGGATGATGACGCCGCAGAAATTGCGTGAATACCAGGATCGTATTCGCGAGGTTAAAGACGCCAACGCGTAATGGATTGACCACGAATATTCCACTCCAGAACCCCCGCCTGTCGGGGGTTTTTTATCATTGATGGTGCGACATGGAATCGATTGAACAACAACTAACAGAGCTGCGAACGACGCTTCGCCATCATGAATATCTGTACCACGTTATGGACGCGCCGGAAGTTCCGGACGCCGAGTACGATCGCCTGATGCGTGAATTGCGCGAGCTTGAAGCGCAACACCCGGAGCTGATTACGCCCGATTCGCCCACTCAGCGTGTAGGCGCGGCGCCGCTGACTGCCTTCAGCCAGGTACGCCACGAAGTGCCAATGCTGTCACTGGATAACGTGTTCGACGAGGAGAGCTTCCTTGCCTTTAACAAACGCGTACAGGATCGGTTGAAAAGCACCGATGCGCTGACCTACTGCTGCGAGTTAAAACTCGATGGTCTGGCGGTGAGTATTCTCTATGAGAATGGCGTGCTGATCCGCGCGGCAACGCGTGGCGACGGGACAACCGGTGAAGACATTACCAGCAACGTGCGCACTATCCGCGCTATCCCACTGAAACTGCACGGCGACAATATTCCCGCCCGCCTTGAAGTGCGCGGGGAAGTCTTTTTGCCGCAGTCGGGTTTTGATAAGATCAACGAAGAGGCGCGTCGTACCGGCGCAAAAGTGTTCGCCAACCCGCGCAACGCAGCAGCGGGGTCGTTACGCCAGCTTGATCCGCGTATTACGGCTAAACGCCCGCTCACTTTCTTCTGTTACGGTGTCGGCATCCTCGAAGGCGGCGAGCTACCGCGTAGCCATATGGGGCGTTTGCAGCAGTTCAAGGCCTGGGGTTTGCCGGTGAGTGAGCGCATACGTCTTTGTGATTCGCCGGAAGCGGTGCTGGCGTTCTATCGTCAGGTGGAAAACGATCGTCCGACGCTGGGCTTCGACATTGACGGCGTGGTGATTAAAGTTGATTCGCTGGAGTTGCAGGAGCAACTGGGTTTTGTCGCGCGCGCGCCGCGCTGGGCGGTGGCGTTCAAATTCCCGGCGCAGGAGCAGATGACTTTCGTGCGCGACGTCGAATTTCAGGTTGGCCGCACCGGGGCTATCACGCCGGTTGCAAGGCTGGAGCCGGTACACGTTGCAGGCGTATTGGTGAGTAATGCCACGCTGCACAATGCTGATGAAATCGATCGGCTGGGGTTGCGTATTGGCGATAAAGTGGTGATTCGGCGCGCCGGTGATGTGATCCCGCAGGTGGTCAACGTGGTGCTCGCCGAGCGCCCGGAAGAGACGCGCGAAGTGATTTTCCCGCAACATTGCCCGGTATGTGGTTCCGATGTGGAGCGTGTTGAAGGCGAAGCCGTCGCCCGCTGTACCGGCGGCTTAATTTGCGGCGCCCAGCGCAAAGAAGCGCTTAAACATTTTGTCTCCCGCCGCGCGATGGACGTGGACGGCATGGGCGATAAAATCATCGACCAACTGGTAGAGAAAGAGTATGTCCAGACACCTGCGGATCTATTCCGTCTGACGGCGGGCAAGCTGACCGGCTTGGATCGCATGGGGCCAAAATCGGCGCAAAACATCATTACTGCGCTGGAAAACGCCAAAGAGACGACGTTTGCCCGCTTCCTTTATGCGCTGGGGATCCGCGAAGTCGGTGAGGCCACGGCGGCTGGGCTGGCGGCGTATTTTGGTACGCTGGATGCGCTGATGGCGGCATCGGTGGATGAGCTACAAAAAGTACCCGATGTCGGCGTTGTGGTCGCGAAGCACGTGAACAACTTCTTCAATGAAGAGAGTAACCGCGAAGTCATCGCGCAATTGGTTGGCGAAGTGGGTATTCACTGGCCTGCGCCGTTAGTGGTCAATGCTGAAGAGATCGACAGCCCGTTTGCCGGTAAAACGGTGGTGCTGACCGGTAGCCTTAGCCAGCTCTCTCGCGATGAGGCCAAAGCTCGTCTGACGGCACTGGGTGCCAAAGTGGCCGGTAGCGTGTCGAAAAAAACCGATCTGGTGATCGCCGGGGAAGCGGCAGGTTCAAAACTGGCAAAAGCGCAGGAACTGGGGATCGCTGTGATTGATGAAGCGGAGATGATCCGGCTGCTGGGGGAATAAATGGAAAAAGAACAGCTCGTCGACATCGCCAACACCGTAATGCCCTTTGGTAAATACCAAGGGCGACGGCTGATTGATTTGCCGGAAGAGTATTTGCTGTGGTTCGCCCGGAAAGATGAGTTTCCTGCCGGGCGACTGGGCGAGTTGATGCAGATTACCCTGCTTATCAAAACCGAGGGGCTGAGCCATCTGGTGCAGCCCCTGAAGCGCGGCTAGGCTTTTGCCGCTTCCTGTGCCTGCTGCTGCTCCGCCTGACGTTTGTAGCGGCGGGCCAGCACGGCGCAAACCATCAGCTGGATCTGGTGGAAGATCATCAGCGGCAGCACCATCATGCCAATCACTGAAGTCGGGAAGAGAATGTTCGCCATCGGGATACCGTTGGCGAGACTCTTCTTCGAACCGCAGAACACAATGGTAATTTCATCCGCTTTGTTAAAGCCGCACTTCCGCGCCACCACAATGTTCACCATGATGACAATCGCCAGCAGTACGAGGCTTGCAGCCACGATAAACAGCAGTGAACCGACGCCCACCTTATGCCAGATACCGTTCACCACCGCTTCGCTGAACGCGGAGTAAACCACCAGCAGGATCGAAGTCTGGTCGGTTTTTGAAATCCATTTTTTATGTTTTGCCACAAATGCGCCGGTCCACGGACGTGACAGGTGACCAAGCACAAACGGCAGCAGCAATTGCAGCATGATCTTGCCCACTTGTTCGAGGCTGCCCCCGGCGCCGTGCAGATTCATCAGCAAGCCGACCAGCAACGGCGAGAGGAAGATCCCCAACAAGCTGGAGGCCGATGCAGAACACACGGCGGCAGCAACGTTACCGCCCGCCAGTGAGGTAAAGGCAATCGCCGACTGCACTGTGGCGGGCAAAATGCACAGATAGAGGAAGCCGGTATACAACTCCTGGCTGACATTTACTGGCGACCACCAGACAAACAGCACGCCGAGTGCCGGGAAAAGCACAAAGGTGCTGCACATCACCCACAGATGCAAACGCCAGTGGCTACCGCCCGCAATGATCGCTTCGCGTGACAGTTTCGCGCCATGCATAAAAAACAGCAGCGCAATAGCGGCGGTTGTTAGCCCTTCAAAGAAAGGAACAAACCCGCCGCGCGCAGGGAAGAAAGAGGCCAGCAGAACGGTACACACCAGCGTGAGGGTAAAAGGGTCAAGAATTCGAAAAAGTTTCATGTGCACTCCTGAAAGTCGATGCCGCTATTGTGCTTTTTCTCCTTTGAGAAATAAAATTGATTTATTGCATCCATTCATGAATTAATCAGATGAATTACTCATTACGTCAGTTACGCGTTTTTGTCACCGTCGCGCAGGCCAAAAGTTTTAGCCGGGCAGGGGACATCATTGGCCTGAGCCAGTCTGCCGTCAGCCACAGTGTGAAAGAGCTGGAGTTGCAAACCGGCGTGCGTCTTCTCGATCGCACTACCCGTGAAGTAGTGCTGACCGAAGCGGGCCAGCAACTGGCTTTGCGGCTGGAGCGCTTGTTAGATGAGCTTAGCAGCACGCTACGCGAAGCCGGGCGCGTCGGCCAGCAATTAACCGGTACCGTACGTGTGGCCGCCAGCCAGACCATTTCCGCGCACCTGATCCCGCAGTGCATCGCCAGCAGTAACCAGCGCTATCCGGAGATCGATTTTGTGCTGCATGACAGGCCGCAACAGTGGGTACTGGAGAGCATTCGTCAGGGGGAAGTGGATTTTGGCATTGTGATCGATCCCGGTCCGGTGAGCGATTTTCAAAGTGAAGAGATCCTGGAAGAGCCCTTTTTTCTGCTCTGCCGCAACGACCATCCGTGGGCGCAGCTTGCGGCAGTTCCCTGGTCCGCGCTTGATGGCGCACGTCTGGTGGTACAGGATTATGCTTCAGGAAGTCGACCGTTAATTGACGCGGCGTTACAGCATTTTTCCCTGCAAACTGCGATTGTCCAGGAGATTGGTCATCCGGCGACGCTGTTTCCAATGGTGGAAGCGGGGATTGGTATCAGCATCTTACCGGCGCTGGCATTGCCATTGCCGCAGGGAAGCCAGCTTGCGGTGAAACGGCTGGTGCCGGGGATGCAACGGAAAATTATGCTGGTGCGACGGAAGAACCGTTCGTTGTCGGGGGCGGCGCAGGCGCTGTGGGAAGTGGTAAAAGAACAGGCCCGGTGTTTAAACCGGGCCCGTGAGAACGATCCGTTATTTACTCAGACGTAAATATCAATCGAATGCTCGTCAGAAGGGTTATTCACGCCTTCCGCTTTGCTCTGCTGCTGAGCTTGCTTCTGTTCAGCTTCCTGCGCTTGTTTGCGCTGAAGCTGAGCTAGCTGTGCCTGCAACTGTTGGATTTGCTGCTGAATCAACTCTTGTTGCTTTTTTTTCTGTTCTGTCGTGCCGCTACCGCTGGAAATATTTTTCAATTCGTCCGTCAGCTTAGCAATCTGCTGAGTAATACGGCTGATTTGCGAAGATATATCATTACTGGTCGACGAACTGCCTGCGCTACTACCCTTGCTACTACTTTGTATCGATGGAGTTGATGTTGTAATGGTGGACATTGAGCTCTCCTTTTCGCCTTAAAATAGGGTTATCGGCGTAATCAGTTAGGACTTGAACGGCGTTCACTGTTGTTCGCAAAGTAAGCATCGTATCCGGACATTAAGGATAAATTATGAATAAAAGTTCTCAGGTTTACTTATTGAAAAGAAAACAGTTTTGATGTTTTTTGATTGCTGTCAGGTGAGTTTTTACTGCTGCTTTAAAGGAAATTTTAGGGTTTGCAGTTTTGCAGGCTGGAAAAGGCATTCGCCGCCATTGGGTAAAAGTGTGAATCTTTGGGAACTGCAGAAAGCAAAAAAGCGCCGCCAGCGCCATTTTTACATTGGTGGGTCGTGCAGGATGACTCGCTTCGCTCGCCCTTCGGGCCGTCGCCGCAAGCGGCTCCGTTGTCTCACTACGTTCGACCCGAACCTGCCGCAGGTATACTCGTCTCATCCTGAGACTCGCCCTTCGGGCCAACGCTGCGCGTTGTTCAAAATTGTTCCCGACAATTTTGTCGAATCTTCAGGATCGGCAGAAAGCAAAAAAGCGCCGCCAGCGCCATTTTTACATTGGTGGGTCGTGCAGGATGACTCGCTTCGCTCGCCCTTCGGGCCGTCGCCGCAAACGGCTCCGTTGTCTCACTGCGTTCGACTCGAACCTGCCGCAGGTTCGAATCTTCAGGATCGGCAGAAAGCAAAAAAGCGCCTTTAGGGCGCTTTTTTACATTGGTGGGTCGTGCAGGATTCGAACCTGCGACCAATTGATTAAAAGTCAACTGCTCTACCAACTGAGCTAACGACCCGAAGTGGTGGGTGATGACGGGATCGAACCGCCGACCCCCTCCTTGTAAGGGAGGTGCTCTCCCAGCTGAGCTAATCACCCACTTCGGTACTTCACTGATAAGAATTCGCTGGCGAGAAAGTGGTGGGTGATGACGGGATCGAACCGCCGACCCCCTCCTTGTAAGGGAGGTGCTCTCCCAGCTGAGCTAATCACCCACTTCTCATTCTTATCTACACTGCGGGAACCACGAAAATCGTGGTGGGTGATGACGGGATCGAACCGCCGACCCCCTCCTTGTAAGGGAGGTGCTCTCCCAGCTGAGCTAATCACCCCCGCTGTGTGGAGTCGCATTATAGGGAGAGTTGAAAATGAGTCAACGCATTTTCTAAATAAATTGTTCGTTCGTCGTAAAATTAAACAAACCGCTGAGTAATACGTCGCGAGAGCATGATTTCTAAACAAAATAGCGCGATACACCGCTCAATGAGGCAACAACATTGAGGAATCAGCCCACAGTGATAGAATATCGCCCACTCTTTTTTAAGCTATTGCCGACGGTCGGCATCTTTAATAAACGTAAGGCCAATTCATGAAAATCAAAACTCGCTTCGCGCCAAGCCCCACTGGCTATCTGCACGTTGGCGGCGCGCGTACTGCTCTCTACTCCTGGCTGTTTGCCCGTAACCACGGCGGTGAGTTTGTGCTGCGTATTGAAGACACCGATCTTGAGCGCTCCACGCCGGAAGCAATCGAAGCCATTATGGATGGCATGAACTGGCTGAACCTTGAATGGGATGAAGGCCCGTATTTCCAGACTAAACGCTTTGATCGCTACAACGCGGTGATTGATGAAATGCTCAAAGCGGGCACTGCATATAAATGCTATTGCTCGAAAGAGCGTCTGGAGCAACTGCGCGAAACGCAGATGGCGAACGGTGAAAAACCACGCTATGACGGGCGCTGCCGCCACGATCATTCGCATCATGCCGCTGACGAACCTTGCGTTGTGCGCTTCGCCAACCCGCAGGATGGCTCCGTGGTGTTTGACGATCAGATCCGTGGTCCGATCGAGTTCAGCAACCTCGAACTTGACGATCTGATCATTCGCCGTACTGATGGTTCTCCGACCTACAACTTCTGCGTTGTCGTTGATGACTGGGATATGGAAATCACGCATGTCATTCGTGGCGAAGACCATATCAACAACACGCCGCGTCAGATCAACATCCTGAAAGCGCTGAATGCGCCGGTTCCGGTCTACGCGCACGTTTCCATGATCAACGGCGACGACGGTAAAAAACTCTCTAAACGCCACGGCGCGGTTAGCGTGATGCAATACCGCGATGATGGCTATCTGCCGGAAGCGCTGCTGAACTATCTGGTGCGTCTGGGCTGGTCGAGTGGCGATCAGGAGATCTTCACCCGCGAAGAGATGATCAAACTTTTCTCACTTGGCGCGGTGAGCAAATCAGCAAGTGCTTTCAACACCGATAAACTGCTGTGGCTGAACCACCACTACATTAATGCGCTGGATCCGCAGTATGTGGCGACACACCTGCAATGGCATATTGAGCAGGAAAAAATCGACACGCGTACCGGCCCGCAGTTGTTCGAGCTGGTGAAACTGCTGGGCGAACGTTGCAAGACGCTGAAAGAGATGGCCGCAAGCTGCCGCTACTTCTATGAAGAGTTTGACGAATTCGATGCCGATGCCGCGAAAAAACACCTGCGTCCGGTGGCTCGCCAGCCGCTGGAAGTGGTGCGCGATAAACTCGCAGCGATTACCGACTGGAGCGCCGAAAATGTGCACCACGCCATTCAGGCTACCGCCGACGAACTGGAAGTCGGGATGGGCAAAGTGGGTATGCCGCTGCGTGTTGCCGTTACCGGCGCGGGTCAGTCTCCGGCGCTGGACGTTACTGTTCACGCTATTGGCCAGGCCCGCAGCATTGCGCGAATCAATAAAGCACTGGGCTTTATTGCTGAACGCGAAAGCCAGCAGTAATTCCGTTCTGGCTTAATGCCAGCCGCCGTGAAATGTACCCCGACGCTGCTCTCCAGCCGTCGGGGTTTTTTCGTTTATAGCGCCAGCAACGACAGGCATCCGCTTGTACGCGGCAATCAGTTGTGGCTATCGCGCACGCTGAAATAGCGCACTCTTAATCTGTAACCACACCGACAGAATAAAAACGTGAATTATCCTGGTCCATTTTTGCAATTCTCAAGTAACAGTTTTCGTTAATAACATAGAAAATTATTGTGCTCCTTTAATTATATTTAAAAGCCTGTTGAGCTAAGAATTATCATATTTCAATTAATCTTTGGCAGGTGTCGCTGAAAGCGATTTAAGATTATTTACTTTAGGGGTTGGTTGATTTTGTTTTAGTCTTATTTTCCATGAGTGGAATATTTATGCTCATGGTTTTTTATCTTTCTGAAAATAAAACGTTAAGCTCTTAATTAAGTTTTTTTAAGCCTTTTTTATGTGACTATCGTATGTCGGTAAATTAAACTTTAATAAGTAATAAGCACCCTCTGTTTTGTGTAATTGATTATTTCCTGGATGACACTAATGCAAATTTCTTCCATGAGCGGTAGTGTGGCTTTATTTGCCATGCTTTACGTTGGGCTAGTGAATACCAGTCTGGCGGGGCCAGCTATTAATGTTGGTGCGTTAAATGAGTATATTTCTGCGCAGAAAAATACGCTGGCAAAGCGGATATATAATACTGGCGATGCAACAGCATTTGTCCGGGTCAGCGTCAGCGAAATTATTTATGATAAAAACAGCGGCAAACCCACTGAACATCCTCTTGATGAAAATGCGCTAATCAGCGGGAAAGGCACCGGTATCATTTCATCACCGCCGCGTTTAATTATTCCGGCCAACGGTATGCAAACAAATCGGCTGGTGTTTACCGGTTCGCGCGATAAAGAAAGATATTACCGGGTACGTTATATTCCGGTAGTGCCAGACCAGACTGAGGGATTTGGTCTAGATAATAAGGATATGCAGGCATATCAGGACCAAATCAATGCCGGTGTTACCGTTTTAACGGGCTTTGGTACGATAGTTACTGTTCAACCAGAGGCGACAAAATTTAATACTCTGGTGGCGAGCAGTAATAACAAACTTTCTGTTTCTAATAATGGCAATACCTCGGTTGTTATCAGCGGTATTAAGAGCTGTGACAGAAGTCTAAAAAACTGCGGTTCACCTGTTAATGTCCAGCTACGTCCGGGAAGTAAACTTGAACGGACGGCTGAGGAAAATAAAGTCTGGCTCTACAGTCTGACTGAAGGGAGTCAGAAAAAAAATCTTTCAACGGGGAGCTCCTCGTAACTACGTCGCTAATGACATTATTTAATGGAGATAAAGATGAAATCGACAAATAAATTAGTACTCGCAGCTCTGCTGGCGGCAACATTTGGTGCCAGCGCAGCTTCACCGACAATTGACTTTAATGTTGAAGCCACGATTCCGGACAATGATTTCTATATCACGCCAGTAAATGGCTGGGATGCGCAAACGCAGAAAATGAGCTGGAATGAAGGCGGCCAGTCGCTTAATCCTTTCTCTCAGCAGCTGCAAATGAAAAATACCGGCGGCAATATTAAAGCTTATTTAAGCAGCCAGCCGGCACTGACTACAGCGAATGGCACTGATGTTATTAACCTGGACGTCAGAATTGCCGGTAAAACACTGACGACGAATTCCACCACTGCCGTCGAGCTTTACAACGATTCTGAAGCGGCAACGGAAAAAACGGCAACCGTCGAAGTGAGCCAGCAGGGCACGCTTTCGTCACGTCCGGCCGGTGGTAATTATATTGGGGCCGTCACGATGATCTTCGATACCGACGGTACGACCCCTTAATTTTCGCTATCGACGTAAAGTCATTGCATTGAGGAGAGTCTGACTCTCCTCCTTTCTTCGGCTGTATCGCTGCTTTTTATTGTGAAAAAAATATGTCTCACTTTCGCCTTATTATGGGTTCGCTGTTGCTCTGTGTCGGGAGTGGTGCAGCCAATGCACGTACAGAGTCTTTAATGAGCCAGACTGCACTTATGCCTGAAGATTTTAAAGCGCATTTCTTCAATTCCCCGTTGTCCGCCAAAGTAACGCTGAATGGTAAAAAGCTGGGTGATGCGATGATAGTACTGACGGAAGATAATCAGGCCCGCATTGTTCAGTTTACCGATGTCAGCGACAGCGAATATACAGAAGAAGATCGCCAGCGATGGTTACAGGCGTTTTCAACGCTGGTTCCGCTGGGGGAGTGTACCCGCGACTGCCCGGATGGGCTGATGGCGGTGGAATACAGTTTAAGCGATGCAAGCCTTGCCTTGCTGACACCGGCGGCAATGACCAGCAAGGATCTCTGGTACAGCCTGCCAGAAGGCGGCGATTCCGGCATCATTTTGAATAACCAGTTTAATGCCAGCGGCAGTGAAGAACAGTCGACACTGAGCTGGAACGGCGGGCTGGATGCGGCAATAGGCAACTGGTCGCTGAGCAGCCAGTTTCAGCAGGATCAAAGCCGCGCACAAGGGCAGAATACGCTGTCGCGCCACGCTATTACCTCGTTATATGCACAGCGTGAATATGAGCAGAACTTTCTTCGCGCGGGCCTGTTTATGCCCGATAGCCAGGGGCTATTACGCCAGCCTTATCTGCCTGGCGGTGGGATCAGTACCCTTGCGGGAGTGATGGTCGGTAGTAGCGATACCCGAATGAAAGAGGGCGGCACGCCTTCGCTCTATCCGGTCTATGTCACGGCAAACCGGGAAGGCGTGGCGGAGATCTATCGCAACGGTTCTCTGATCAACTCCCAACCGGTGGTACCCGGCTTGCAGGTCCTGGATACCACGTCATTACCGATGGGTATCTATGAAGTTGAAATCCGGGTACTGGAAGACGGTAAAGAAACCAGCCGTACCACAGAAACTATCAATAAACCCTATTCATGGCGCAACCCCGACCAGCGTCTGCGCTACAACCTCTTTTTCGGCCAGCAGCGAACTTTGTGGAACAGCGATCCGGATTCACAAAATGGTGATCCGGCAGCGGGCGCCAGCCTTAACTACCTGCTTTACCCGCGCCTGACACTGGGGATGGCGGTACAAAAAACCGGCGATGAGCGCCAGGCTGGTGGTTCCATTGACTGGCAACTGGCCGATGCACTGCAACTTTATGGCAATGTGTGGCGCAGCAATGTAACCGGATATGGTTTTGACACGCAGGCCATCTGGACTCACAAGCAGGGTAACGTTGCGTTGAGCCACAGCCGTAGCTGGTATCGGCAGGACGACGAGCTGTATCAATATGACAGCCGTCCTTCGCAGCAAAACACCACTTCGTTTTCAAGCACCTGGCGTTTTAGTGGCATTAATAGCATCACCGGGCGTCTCAGCCACAGCAGCCGCAACAGCGGCGTTGGCGTCGATATTGGCTTCAACACCCGAACGATGATCGGCAAAACGGCGGTTAACTGGCGCTTAGCCGGGTTCGACAGGCCCTATGGCGACGGCAGTAGCCTGCGTAACCGGGGCGTTAGCCTGAGCGCCAGCTTCTCGCTGGGCAGTGAGAACCGCAGCGGCAACATCAGCTTGGGCAGCCGTACTGATACGCAAGGAGAACGCGATTTCTATACCTCGGCGTCGGTCAATCAGCAGTGGGGAGAAAACAGCCCGATTCGCTCGACGCTGGCCACGCTGACGGGCGATCGTCATGGCGTAGGCGTCAGCGCCTCCAACCAGTTTGATACCGCGCTGGCGCAGGGCAGCTTCTGGGCGCAAAGCTCCACGCAGGATAGCCGTCTTTCCGGTGGTATTAATACCGGCAGTCTGGTGGCTTTCGGTAAGGGCGAGGTGGCGATCTCTAAACTGCCTTCTTACAACCAGGGCGGCGGGGTGATCGTCAATGTGGATTCGGACGATCAAAACGCGCAGTTGCTGGCGTTCTATCCCGGCGGGCAAAAAACATTGTCAGCAGGGCGCAATTTTGTCCCGGTCGATGCCTGGAAGCCGGGAACCATTCAGCTCGATTTTGCCGGTACGGATGCGCCAGCGCTCAAAATTGAGCCGGAATACCTCTCTTACCAGCATATTCGCGGCGGCGTGAATGCTTATAACGTTCGGGTGATGAAAACGGTCACGGTCATGGGCCGCCTCGTCAACAGCAAAGGTGAAGCGCTCGGCGGCGCGAATGTCGTCAACCATGCCAGCAGAACGATGAGCGAGTCCGACGGGTTATTCACCCTCGAAATGCAAAAAAGCATCCCGGTGCTGAATGTTGAGCAGCGTTCCGGCGCGACCTGCGAAATTAAGCTCGATCCGAATGCGCCCCATAGCACTCAGGACGATGTGTGGTTTGTCGGTAATCTTGTGTGCGATGGCTTGACGCAAGCGGCGCATGCAGAAACAACATACAGCGATGAGACAGGGAAAGTAAAAACATGAAACGGAATGCGGTTAATAAGCAGAGTGAAAGGGATACAGATATTCGAACCAGGATAATAAATATGCTTTTCCTACCCGTGTGTAGCAAAATGCGCAAATTGATCGCTGTGAAATCTGTGATGTTCTGTTTGGCCTTATTCTCATCACAACTTTATGCCATCACAATGGATATCACTGCCGAATTTTCCGCAGATATTAGCAAGCCGCAGCTGAACGAGTTTGTAAATACTACGCCAGTCACAGGGTTTTGCGCTAACTACTGGAATGATTGTGCATCTTTTGGTGGCTTTAGTGTCGTTATCCCTAATTTAACAGCAGAAAGAGTGTTGGATAGTAATAATACCAGCGATTATATGGATTATCAGCCCTCAATGGCTGTTGATGGCGCGCCAAAAATAATAACGCTGACAGATCCTATGACTAACCGCAGCATTAATGTCAATTTTCGCCTTGTTCTCGTTGGTGTGACTTATACACGCCTCAATGGTTCTTCCGGTAGTCTGGGGATGGCGATGAATGTTATGAGTATACCGGGTAATGGTTGTAAAAAGCTTGGTGGAAGCACTCTTAATTCTGATGCCGCTTCATTTGCCTGGCAATATCCGGAGAGCAAAGCTGATTGCTTTGCATTTCTCAATTATCGTTATCCGTTTGCAGGGCTTGTCAGAATCAGTGATGTCAGCATTGGTTATACTCTTCAACTTCCAGACCCATTAAATGTGTATGCCGGAACCTACGAGGGTGAGATAACTTATGTTGTCGGTAATGGTAGGGATATTGATTTGCATGCCCAGAGCACTTCTGAGACTGAATTAATAATAAAGTTGAAAGCGACCGTGAAGCACGCATTTAATATTTTCTTTCCCGGTGGGAGTGATGATCTTAATGTCAAGCTTGATGCGCGGGGGGGCTGGAGTCAATGGATTAACGGCAAACATATGCCGGAATTATTACAGAAAGAGATGTCTTTCTTGCTGACTTCCTCCACGCCATTCGTGGTGAAAATGCAGTGCGGAGCAGGGCTGGATGGTGGCAATCAGAATTGTGCATTGCAAAATGTGCAGACCAACGAGATCGTCCCATTGGATGTTTTTCTGACGTTTCCAGGTTTTAAAAGTAATGGAACGGATGTGAATAATCTGCGCATGACCACTGAGGTTAATGGGCAAGCGATTGATCCGCCGGGTGCCATTATTGCCGACCGACGCTCACACCTTGATTTCCGCGTTTCCCGTCCTGGAGTAGAAACGATGGTGAAAGCGCCAGGCTCAACGTGGAAAGGCGCGGTAACGCTGATATTTGATACCCAGACGCAGTGAACATTTTTCGGCGTTAATGCGTCAGCACGTAATTTATGCTTAGCCGGCGTGGTATTTCGCCACGCCGAAATAAAAAGGACGTAATAATATTACGGCAAGGGAAATGTATGAGTGAGTTCGGTAATAATAAAGAATCATGTTTCGAGAGTTATATTAAAATTGACCGTGTGAAATATATCGGTATAATGCACTGCGAAACTGCGAAACTGCGAAACTGCGAAACTGCGAAACTGCGAAACTGCGAAACTGCGAAACTGCGAAACTGCGAAACTGCGAAACTGCGAAACTGCGGCTATTTTAGAAAATTAATTCACGGGAAAAGTATTGCGTTTTTCTGGCTGTTATTCTCGACTCTGGTTCACGCAACATCCGGGACTTTAAATGTGGAGTTTAAAGCAAGTATTAATAGTCCGAATAAAAATACATTTACCGACACCACAATATGCACCGGCTTGACATGTGAACCTGGTTTGAATCTTTATAAAGGTGTCAATGTTCCCGGTGTGTTGGCAGAAAAATATTACGATTATTCATCTCCCGATCCGGAACGTAATACTGTCTCTATGACCTTTGATGGTCTTCCGAAAACAGTGACCTTAACCGATCCTGCAACCGGTCAGAGCATAAGTGCAGTTTTTCGTTTAGCGTACTTTGGTGCACAGCTTAATCGTCTGGATGCCAGTAGCGGTGATATGAGCGATACATTTTGGTCGGTAACCAACCCGAAGGGGGGCTGTCATGGGCGAAGTACAGTGGTTGATGAGAGCTTTGTTCGCCCCAGACTTGAGATCCCGGAAAGTAAGTTAACCTGTTACGGTAAACTTATGGATGTATTTCAGGGCAAAATTAATGTCAGCTCCGTCGTTATGGGATATACCAGCCTGGTTATCACTCCGGAACCCTTAAATATATATGAGGGAATATATGAAGGTGACCTTGTTTACAGGTTCGGCGATAACGGTGATATCGATTTTCATGCCGATACGAACCTTGAGAGTGAGATCAGGATCCACATAAAAGCGACCGTGGAGCACGAGTTGTATATAAAATTTGCCCCTGGCAGTGAGAATGTTTCGCTGGGCGCACAGGGCGGCTGGGAACCCTGGATTAATGGCGGGCATATACCGCCATCACTGAGTAAAGAGGTACCTTTTTCCCTCTCTTCCTCGTCAGGGTTTTCCGTCAAAATGCAGTGCGGACATGATGGTGGTAACCAAAACTGCGGGTTGCAAAATACCCAGACAGGTCAGATCGTTCCGCTGGAAGTCTCGATGACGTTGCCCGGTTATAAAAGTAACGGTGCGGATGTCTACTATATGTCAATAACTTCTGCTGCCAGTGGTTATAAGATTGATGTGCCCGGAAGGTTTATTACTTATCGACGCTCGCACGTTGATTTTCGCGTGCGCAGGCCTGCGGTGGAAACGATGGTAAAAGCGCCAGGCTCAACGTGGAAAGGGGCGGTAACGCTGATTTTTGACACGCAGACGCAGTGAATGTTGCCCGGAATCAATGCGTCCGCACTTAATCTGTTTTCTGCAAGGCGTGGTATTTCACCGCGCCGGAATATAAGGACGCATCATGATATTACGGCAAAGGAAATGTGTGGGCGAATTCGTTGGTAATAAAGTAGAGAGTTCCAAAAGTAATATTAAACTTGACCTTAAGAAGTTTATGGATATAATGCACTGCAAAACTGCAAAACTGCAAAACTGCAAAACTGCAAAACTGCAAAACTGCAAAACTGCAAAACTGCAAAACTGCAAAACTGCAAAACTGCAAAACTGCAAAACTGCAAAACTGCAAAACTACAAAACTGCAAAACTGCAAAACTG